>CALEUL010000027.1 GCA_937921035.1 uncultured Porphyromonadaceae bacterium | reverse complement strand
TTTTTAGCCAGTTTAGACTATAAAAAGAGACTGTCCAAACTTGTTAGACAGTCTCTTGCAATGGCTGTCAGTAGCGAAAGTATTTTCATCAGGACGAACTAAGCAGACAAATGCGTCTATCTCTAAACGCTTTGTCTCTGCCGGATGTTCATCCCCGTCATCAACGTTACTGCAACTATCCCAATCTCCGCAATGGCCTGTGAAAGTCAGCAGATTGTTATAATTTTTACGTAGATATATAAAAGAGGGCGCATCAAAATTTTGATACACCCTCCGTGTCATTAATTCCTATGAGTCTTAACGGATATATACTTTGCTCACTTTATTGCCCTGTCGTTTGATATAGAGGCCGGTCTCAGGCTCAATTACACGAACGCCGCTAAGGTTGTAATATTCTACGGGTGCGTCGTTGTTGATAAGTTCGACATCTTCGATTCCGGAAGTGGATATCTTCATCAAAGTTACTTTTGTTACTGTAATTGCAAATCCGCTGATGAGAAGTCCATGTTCTTTCAAGAGGGTGAGATCTGCCTCGGTGATTTCGTAGACGGCTTCCTCGGCTCCACGTACAAAGTTGCCCGAAGCGTCCATGTTTGTACCCTTATTGTTGACTTCAAGATCAATGCCGTTTCCGCTCTGCACCTTGACGATACCTTTGCCTTTCCCGGCATTGATGCTGAGGTTTACTTTGAACTTGTCGCCAACCTTTGCGTCGGTCCACTTGTCGGCCTCCACAAGGATTGTCTGTCGCCACTGTCCGCAGTTTACGTTGCCGCTCCACAGTGTTGTCTGGTCTGTTGGTTCGGGATCATCGGGAAGCGCCTGACCTGAGGTCAATTCGACGCGGGTGATGGTGATGTTGGCGCCTTTAACGCGAAGTCCGTTTGCTTTCAGCAGGCTTGCATCGCTGTTTGCTAGAACATAGTCGAGTTGTGTTACTTCGGGCTGAACGCAACCATAGCTGTCGAGGCCTTTGGCAGTTCCGTCGGTGGCGAGTTTTGCATAATTCATGTCATCGAGTTCGATGTTACCGAAGTCTTTGCCCGCATCCACTCTGAGATATATGCTGAGGATGTCGCCGCCTTTCACTGTGGTGAATTTGTTGGCTTCTACGGTAGCATCGTTTTTCCATGAACCGGTCTGCACATTTCCGCTCCAGATTTCGTTGGACGAGGGATCTTCAGTACCTTCACCGGCTATACGCTCAACTTTTTCAACTATAATGTTGGCGCCTTTTATACGCAATCCATTTGCTTTGAGAAGGTCGACATCCGACGAACCGATTTCATACGTAAGTTTAGTAATATCAGCCTGAACGCATCCGTAGCTGTCAAGATCGGAGGATGTGCCGTCGGCGGAGAGCTTGGTATATTTCTGGTCGTCGAGTTCTATGTTGCCGTAGTCTTTTCCTGCGTCAACTTTAAGAGAGATGGAAAGCTTGTCGCCACTTTTGAAGTTGGCGAATTTAGGAGCGTCGATAGTTACGTCATTTGCCCATGTGCCGGTTGATACACTTCCGGTCCAGAGCAAATTGTCGGCTGGATCAGACGGATTGACAGGATCGACTGGTGTCGGAGGCGTTGGTTCGCCGTCTGTCAGCGTTACTTTTGTGATTGTAACGTTGCGGCCTTTTAATTGCAGGCCGTAGGTCTGAAGTTTGGTAATATCGTCTTCCTCCGTGATTTTGGTTGAGGTCTGTGTAGCTTCGAGCGAGAACTGGCCATCTTTTTTGGTGTTGGTGCGCGTGTTTTGGCAAGCGAGTTTTGCGTTGTTAGAATAAAAATCTACCGAAGCATATTGTTGTAAGTCGCCTGTGGTAAAATAAACAGTTAGTACCTGATCTTTTTTGAGAGCTATAAACTTGTCGGCTCCGAGCTTGAAATATATTTTTTTCATGTCAGGAATTGCGGTACTGCCTTCGAAAAGTACGGGATCCGTTTCCAGTTCATCCACCAGAACAGCCTTGGAGATGCTGGCCTGAGAGGGTTTGGCGGCCATGAGCGCGAGTTTGGCAATGTCGTTCTTGCGGCTTTCGTCAAGTTTCATTATAATTCTTGTTGACGAAGCATCGCTTTCTACTGCGGTACCTGCTTCATTAGCTGTGGCGTAGTAAACTTCAAACTTGCATTTGGCGTTTGTGGGTTCTGCAAAGTCAATCACTGCATAGTTATAGGCGGAATAATCCTTGTTTTCAAGGTTGAAAACTATTCCGCCCCAACCTTCTGTCCATGTGGCTGTCTGACCGGTGAGTGATGCGCCGCTCCAGCACAGTTCCGGCGAATACATCGGGAGGATATCAAGCTCGGCAGCGCTTACGTTGACAGCCATTGCTCCCGCAAGTAAAGAAATGAATAAGTTTTTCATAATTTGGTTTTGTATGTGTTAGATGAATATTTGATTATATGCTTGTTATCGTCGTATATATTTGTATGACGTACCATTCTGCCGGATTATATATATGCCCGGACAACCGGTGTCCGCTACTTTGCGGCCACATATATTGTATATCTCATAAGGTGCGCTGAAATCTATTGTAAGTGTGCCGGAGACAATCTCGCGAATGCTTGCCGAGTTGTATACACTACACTCTGCGGCGGTTTCCTGTATGCCGTTACGGCCATATACGGTGTGTTGGCCGTTGGGTTTGACAATGCTTTCGTCGTAACCGCCGAACATGTCGCAGTCCTCAACGCCGCCGCTGTTGCCAGTCCAACTCCACACAAGATATCCTACGGATTTCTCGGCGGTATAATCGAGAACAGTCTGCCAGTCGACATATCGGCCACCATGTTGATATGCGAATTCTCCTATTACTATGGGATAGCCGGTTGCGAGACTGTTGTCGATGTTTCGACGTACGGTTTCGGCGTCCTTTGCCGCCACATCGTACATATGTACGGAAAAGATAATATTTCCAAGAGGGTCTGCCGAAGCTACTTCATCTGCTTTCTCCCATATACTTTTAGGCCATTGCCCCCATCCGGCGGCATCTATCATCAGAGTGTTGCGGAGACCCGCGGCACGCAACATCGCGATAGCTTTTTTATATCCGTCGGCCCACTGCGCGGACTTGTTCATACTGCCGAACCATTCATTGGCGATATTTACTATCGTGGTAGCCGTATGCTCATTGAGCAAATCCTTCATTGAGATCCAGAATTGCACGGCATCTTCAAGATCGGAATAATTGTCGCTGCCCGTGGCGTCATGCGTATTGAATACCGCCACAAGTTTGTTTTCTTCGCAAAGAGTGATAAGTTTTTTCAGATCGCGTACACCGGGTTTGGAGAAGCGCTTTCCTGTACCGAGCTGTATGCGGATTGTGTTACATCCGATGCGTTTGGCTGCCGGGATAACGGTGGTTTCTTTTCCTTTCTGCCAGCACCATGAGTAATTCACACCACGCATAACGAATTCGTTGCCGTTGGCGTCAAGGAGGCGCGTGCCATCGATTGTGAACGTCCCTTGTATCTGTGCCGTCAAAACAAGTGGAATAATTAATAGTAATAATGATATGGTCTGTCGCATTTTCTTGAAGTTAGTAGTTGGAATTGTATATTGCAAAATTACTGTCGCAATTCCGTTTTCTTTGTACAGCATTATACAAATCTGTGCACAATTTAAAGTCGTATAAAAGAATGATAAAATTAGAATATTCATATTTTTTATAGATATGCAAAAGCTATTGCTATTCTGTGTAAATCACGTTATTATCTTTATACATATGCGATAGGCTTATTGCCTTATTTTGACCTATTTTTTGAACAAATAATCACAAAATAATACATTTGATATCGCATGTAGTATTTTTATAGGATAAATTCAGAATAATTATATACCTTTGTGGCGGATTAATAAATTAATTTATACTTTTTCTTGTCATGAAAACTATTACATCAGAGATTGTTACCGAGATTGTTCCCATTCCTGATAAACATGGTTTTTATGCAGTGGAAAGATATAAGTCGACGTTTGATTATCCCATGCACTGCCACAATGCTTATGAGATTAATCTATTGATTGGCTGCCGAGGTGCACGCCGGATTGTGGGAGATTCTGTGGAAGAACTGCCTGATTTTGACCTCGTGATGATTGGTCCGGGAATAGAACACGGTTGGGATATGTATAATTGCAAATCTTCATCAATTCATGAGTTCACCATTCAGATGGGACCTGAATTTTTCGTGGATGATTATCTGATAAGCAACAAATTGGATGCTATGTTAAATCTGTTGCGGCTTTCCTGTAATGGTGTGGCTTTTGGTACCGAAACCATTCTGTCGGCTTTTCACCTTTTCGAGATTCTTAATGAATCTCAGGATGTATTCGAAAGAATGTATCTTATTCACCGCATTGTCAGAAATCTTTCTTTCTCTAAAGAAATCAGAGTGCTTTCGAGTTCTACTTTTTCCAACACTTACACATCTAATGACTCCCGAAGGATAACAAAAGTACAGCAGTATATCACCGCACATGTAATGGAGAAAATCAGATTGATTGACCTTGCGAATATCACAGGGATGACGGAATCGTCTTTCTCACGATTTTTCAAACTGCACACAGGTATTTCTGTAAGCGATTATATAATAAATATGAGGCTTGGAGTAGCTATCCGACGACTGGTAGATACAAAAATGTCCGTATCGGAAATTTGTTATGAGTGCGGATTCAGTAACGTAAGTCATTTCAGCCGTTGTTTCAAGCAGAAGAAAGGCTGCACCCCGTCCGAATTCCGTGAAATGTATAAAAATAAAATGAATTGATTGCGAAGTTTGGCGGCTTTACACGTTCAGTATCAGAAAAACGGTATAGGCTATATAGGAAAGGAACATGATGGTGCCTTCGGCGCGGGTGATTTCGCGCTTGCGGAAGAACCAGCCGAATATCAGGAAGATTACGCTGGCATAGAGCAGTACCGAGAGGTCGGCAACTCCGATACCGCTGAACTCAAGAGGCTTTATAACAGATGCAGAGCCGAGAACGAGCAGAATGTTGAAAATATTGCTGCCTATGACGTTGCCGACGGCAAGGCCGGGCATGTTTTTGCACGCTGCCACTATGGAGGCGGCAAGTTCGGGCAGAGATGTGCCTGCTGCTACTACGGTGAGGCCTATCACGGCGTCGCTTACGCCGAATCCTTTGGCTATGCCGGTGGCGCCGTCTACAAAGCGGTCGCCGCCCCATATCAGTCCGGCAAGGCCTAACGCAACCCACAGTATGGCTTTCGGAAAGCCCATTGGCGCTTTCTCGTCGTTCTTTTCGATGCCCCCTGGTTGCGTTTTGGCCTGCGCCAGCGTATAGCGCATGAACAGCAGAAAGAATATTAGCAGGAATATGCCCTCACAGCGGGTGATTGTATCGGAACTTCCGGGGTCAAGGAACGATTGCGTTCCCAGAACAAGCAGAATCACCGACGACAGCACCACCATCGGAATCTCGTTGCACATCACCGACCGTTCTATCTTTATGGGGCGTATCATTGCTGTGATGCCTATAATCATTAGGATGTTGAAAATGTTACTGCCGACAACATTGCCCACGGCAATCGCCGCGCTGCCCTGGAGGGCGGACATTATGCTGATTACAAGTTCGGGCGTCGAGGTGCCGAAGGCCACCACAGTGAGGCCTACTACAAGATCGCTGAGGCCGAAGCGCCGTGCGATGGCCGAGGAGCCGTCGGTAAGAAGATTGGCCCCAACGAGTATTGCTGCGAGGCCCAGTACGAGCCAGAGGATGCTGAGAATCATTGTTCGGTGTTTTCTGTTTGTGGTGAATTCAGGTTTTCGGCAAGTATTTTGGCTTTGGCCGGCCCTATAACGGCAACGATGTCCTGATACGGGGCCTCCCGCAGCCGTTTAACGCTCTTGAAATGTTGCAGGAGCACTTCGGCGGTCTTCGGACCGATGCCTTTGATACCGTCCAGTTCGCCTACGAGCGCGCTTTTGCTGCGACGGTTGCGGTGATGTGTTATGCCGAAGCGGTGGGCCTCGTCGCGCAGATGTTGCACCACGCGCAAGGTCTCGGAATTCTTGTCTATATACAAGGGTACGCTGTCGCCTGGAAAGTATATTTCTTCCAGACGTTTGGCTATGCCTACCACGGCTATTTTGCCGCGCAGGCCTATTTCCTCCAGGGCCTCTACTGCTGCGCTAAGCTGCCCTTTGCCGCCGTCCACCACAATTAGCTGCGGCAGTTCCTCGCCTTCCTGCATAAGTCGGGTGTAACGTCGGGTCAGAATCTCCTTCATGGACGCGAAATCGTCAGGGCCGACAACTGTCTTTATATTGAAGTGGCGGTAGTCGCGACGAGCGGGTTTGCCGTTGCGGAACACCACGCACGACGCCACAGGATTGGTGCCCTGTATGTTGGAGTTGTCGAAGCACTCGATGTGCGTAGGCAGTTCGCTCAGGCGGAAGTCGGCCTTCATGCGTTCCATAAGTTTTTCGGCGCGTTCCTCGGGGTTATGGCGCTCCAGGTGTTTAAGGTCGTCGATACGGTTCTGCCGCGCGTTTTTCTCGCTCACTTCAAGCAGCTTCGCCTTGTCGCCGCGTTGCGGTATCGTGAAGGTTATGCCCGTCATTTCAACCTCAGGCGCCTCGGCTACGATAATTTCGTCGAATTCCACACCCAGGTCGGTGCGTATCTCCTCCATCGCATAGCCTAAAATCTGGGCGCGCGATTCTTCGAGCGAGCGCTTGTAGCGCAATGTTACGCTGCGCACAACAGCGCCGCGGCGCACGTGCATATAGTTGACGTATACGTCGTTGCTGCCGTCGTCGTCGAAACCGAAAACGTCTATGTCTCCTATCGTCTGGCTCACGATAACGCTCTTGCTGCGGTAGTTTTCTATCAGACGGTAGCTCTGTTTCAGTTCCTGGGCCTCCTCGAAACGCAGTTCCATGCTCAGCTTCTCCATTTCCTCGCGAAGATATACCAGCAGTTCCTGTGTCTCGCCGCGAAGTATCTGGCGTATGCGCTCTATGTAGCCGCCGTAGGTCTTGCTGTCGATAACTCCCGTGCAGCACCCTTTGCACCTCTTTATATGGTACTGTAGGCACAGGCGCCCTTTGCCCTTGGCGAGGTATTCGGGAGTGATGGGGATGCGGCATGTACGGACGGGATAGAGTTCGGATATGAGTTCGAGAACCGCGCGGGCTACGGAGACATTGGTATACGGACCGTAGTAGCGCGAGCCGTCGCGCACGTGCTGCCGGGTAAGGAACACTCGCGGGTACAGCTCGTTCGTAACCACAATCCAGGGGTACGACTTGTCATCCTTCAGCAGCACATTGTAGCGCGGCTTGTATTCCTTGATCATGGCGTTCTCCAGGTTCAGGGCGTCCTGCTCCGTGGGAACGACTATATATTTCATGTCGACGATGTTGCGCACGAGGATGTTCGTGCGCAGAACGTCGTGGGTGCGGTTGAAGTAGGACGACACGCGGCGTTTGAGGTTCTTGGCCTTGCCGACGTATATCACGTTGCCGTCCTTGTCGAAGTACATGTACACGCCGGGGGTATCGGGGAGGATGGATATCTTCTCCTTGAGCCCGGCGGATTTTTCGTGCATACTCAATGCTTCGTGGCTTATTAACGGTTTAATCGAACAGGCCGCCGCGGTCGGCAACCGGTGTGATGCCAAGGTGGTCGTAGGCAAGCTGGGTAACCATTCGTCCGCGCGGCGTTCTCTTTATAAAACCTTCCATAATAAGGTAAGGTTCATACACTTCCTCGATAGTGCCGGCGTCCTCGCCTACGGCAGTGGCTATTGTGGTGAGGCCCACCGGACCGCCCATAAATTTGTTTATTATGGTGGTGAGAATCTTGTTGTCGATTTCGTCGAGGCCGTATCGGTCGATGTTCAGCGCCTCCAGCGCATAACGGGCGATTGCAAGGTCGATTTTTCCGGTGCCTTTCACCTGGGCGAAGTCGCGTACGCGGCGAAGCAGCGAGTTCGCTATTCGCGGCGTGCCGCGGCTGCGAAGGGCTATCTCGTGTGCGGCTTCCTCGGAGATGGGTACCTTCAGCAGTGCCGCCGACCGGTGCAGGATGCGGCACAGCACTGCGTGGTCGTAGTACTCTAAGTGGCATTTTATGCCGAAGCGGGCGCGTAGGGGCGATGTGAGCATACCGCTGCGGGTGGTGGCGCCGATAAGCGTGAACGGATTGAGGGCAAGCTGCACGCTTCGCGCGCCGGGGCCCTTGTCTATCATTATGTCGATGCGGAAATCTTCCATTGCCGAGTAGAGGTATTCCTCCACTACGGGGCTGAGTCGGTGGATTTCATCGATGAAAAGCACATCGTTATGGTCGAGCGACGTAAGGATGCCCGCAAGGTCGCCGGGTTTGTCGAGTACGGGGCCGGAGGTTATTTTCAGGCCTACGCCGAGTTCATTGGCTACGATACCCGCAAGCGTTGTCTTGCCAAGGCCCGGTGGCCCGAACAGTAGGATATGGTCCAGCGATTCGCCCCGCATAAGCGAGGCTTTAACGAACACGCGCAGGTTCTCGATAATCTTTTCCTGCCCGTTGAACGATTCAAACGAAGCCGGGCGCAGGGCTTTTTCGATTTCTGCGTCCGAGCCTGTCGGGGCGGCGGTGCTCCGTATGTCGAATTGTTCCTCGTCTGTCATTTATATTAGGTGCTCTTGAATTTTATTGTAAATAATCTGCGGACGTATTGCCTTGAGGCACAGTTTGTCGCCGCGGTAGCAGGGCTTGTCGCCGAAAACGCTGCACGGACGGCAGTCCAGCGGCAGCTGTATGGTGTCGGCATCGGTCTGGCGCCAGCCTTTGAAGCCGCAGTAGGGGTGCGTAGCCCCCCAGATGCTCAGTGTTGGTGTGTTGGCTATGGCTGCAAGGTGCATGTTGGCGGAATCCATCGTCAGCATAACGTCTATATGGTTCAGCAGTGCCAGTTCTGCCGGAAATCCGTATTTCTTGCCGGCCAACGAGGTTACACAGGGATATTTCTCGGCCCATGCGCCAAGGATAGCGCTTTCCTTGCCGCCGCCGCCGAACAGGAAGATGCGCAGAGGCTTTTTGGCGGAATCGGCAGCAAGGAGGGCGACGGCCTGTTCCATCTGGTCGGGAGGATACACTTTGCCGTCGTGCGCGGCGAAAGGCGCTATGCCTATCCATTGTTCGCCGGCGGCTTTCGGTGCAGTGATGGCGCCGAACCGTTCGGGCGACGCCTTCCCTCGGCCGCCGTACAGACCGTTGAAATCCTCGGATATTCCCAGACCGGCCTTGAAGAAGGCCTCGCGGTAGCGGGCGCGCTGCGATGTCAGCGGCAGCATAACCTTGTTTGTGCGCCGGGTAAGGGCGCGGCGCTTGGCTCGCGGTTTGAACAGCGACACCGACGGCACGCCGAGTAGACGAAGCGATATCCCCAGCAGTTTGGTGCGAAGAACATTATGCAGGTCTATGAACATGTCCGGATGAAATTCCGCCATCAGCTCCCTTCCAAGGCGATACATCCCCTTGATTCCGGCATAGCTGTCAAGGTCAATGCCTCGGACGATAAGGTTTTCCGGCGCATCAACGAAAATAGCCGTCATGGATGCGCGGGTTAGCATGACGAATCGCACGCCGGGATAGGTGCGGCAGGCGCTGTAAATAACCGGCACGGTCATGGCTACATCGCCAAGGGCCGAAAACCGTGCCATCAGCACGGTCTGCAGCCCGCGGACATTCCCTTCGGGATTCTGGTTATTTTTTTGTGCCATACAGCACCGGATTGGTGTCGGCGTCGTTGTACATCTTCATCTGGCGGTACACCTTCATGTATTTGCGGCCTGCGGCGATATCGTCGAGCAGGGTATCTATGGCCGCGATAAGGTCGGCACGCTGTTCCTCAAGCACGCCAAGTTTCGCGGCGCACTTGGCCTTGTGGGCCGCCGTTGCGTCGGGGCGATCGGTCTCGGCCTTCATGTGGTATATCTTCAGCGCCAGAATGGAAAGGCGGTCAAGGGCCCACGCGGGGCTTTCGGTGTTGATGGTCGCTTCCGGCAGAACGGCTACATCGGCATATTTGTTGCGGAAGTAAGTGTCCAGTTCCTCAACCATATCCGTACGGTCCTGGTTGGACTTGTCGATTCGCCTTTTCAGCGCAAGGGCCGCAACGGGGTTGATGTCCGGATCACGGATAATGTCTTCGAGGTGCCACTGCACGGCGTCGATACGGTTCTTTGCATACAGAACGCCATCTATGCTGTCGGTGGCGTAGGGCTGACGGGTGGCGGCGTCCACATCGTCGTCGATATGATAATCGGCCACACTCTGCTCAAAAATTCGGAAACAGTTCTCGGTAAAGGTCATATTTAGTATTTGGTTTAGTTACAGAATTATTTTATTAATAGAGGATTACAGCACGCACAGGCGCCCCGCGCCGCGTCCCCCCAGGCGGGTGTAGTGATATGCGGCCCAAAGCAGCGCGCCAGGGTTCATGGCATTCATCAGTTGGCGGCAGTCAGATGTGCCGCGGCGGCTGAGCAGACCGTAGGTGATGGCGCGTTTCAGGCGGCACCAGCGGCGCCCTTTCGCACCAAGACTTTTTTCGATGCTCCGCAACGCCGCTTCGTATAACGATGGGTCGGATGCCCCGGCAGAGGTGATGGACACGTCAGACTCGTAGACGGTAACGCCCGACGCACCAATATAGCGCACGCACGGCCTGTGCGACAGCATGCGCGCGCCAAGCTCTATATCGTTCCACACCTTCACCTCCTCGTTCCACCCGCCGCATTCGCGCACGAACGCCGTGCGGGCACACCATCGCTGCGTTGCCATAGAGCCGTCGAAAAGGTTGTGCTTCTGCATGCTGCGGCCATAGAAATCGCCTTTTGTGCGGCTCCCGTCCGCATGAACCTGCGTCGTGTCCCAGCCAATGATGGCGGCATCCGGAAAGCGCCGGATGGCATCGGCTACGAACGACAGATGTGTCGCGGGCATCGTGTCGTCCGAGTCGAAAAACAGCACCCACGGCGCGCACGCCATTTTCAGCCCGCAGTTGCGTGCGGCGGCGGCACCTTGGCGGCGGCAAACAGCAGTTCTTATGGGCAAGTCGCCAGAGTGGGCGGCGCGCCATCGCCCCACTACTTCTGCGGTGCCGTCCGTAGAATCGTTGTCTACCACAATCACTTCGAAATCTCTGAAAACTTGAGCCGCAATGGAATCCAGGGTACGCGTAACCACACCGGCTCTGTTGTAAACCGGCACAACGACGCTAATAAGCACTTGTCTGTTTTCCATATCACTTGCAAAAATAGACAAAAGGCCGTCATAATCCAAAATTTCACGCCGGAAAGCATGGCAACCGCATCAAAAAAACATAGAAACCCCGTCTGCATATCCAAAGTTTTGTCTGCTGTGGGCTTTTTTTGTCAGAATAATTGCCGGATATAGGATTTTAGTATATATTTGACCGATATTCACAAATCGCGCAGGTTGCCTTGACCGATGCCGGCAAAAAATACATTGTAGAGGAACCAACGAAACTCCGCGCCGACCTCCTAAAGCTGTTCAAGGCCAACAAGGACTATCAAGAACCAATCCCGGAATATATGAGCGCACATGACAATGCATTCGGAGCACGGGATGCTGCTGTACCCGTTGTGGAGGAAGATGTTGTCGAAGAGGTCGTTGATGTTGTAGCCGAAACTCCAGAAGCTCCTGTCGAGGAAGCCGCTCCGGCGACTGGCGCCGACCCAAACGCCCGCTACAACGCCCTTGTTGCCAAAACAAACGCCTCCAGCCAGTATATGCTTATGGGACGTTACAAAATTGTGGATGTAACCCAAGTATTGTGCTCCGAGGATATGTTTAAGGCCGGTCGCGGTTCATGCGTCGTTCTGTATAAATTTGTAGATAAGACTCCTTTCGGCTACGTGCTCAACGCTCCTGCCGAAGGCAAACTCCTTGAAGAAAATGTGAACTTTGTTCTCTACCAGGATCTTGGATGGACAGTCGCTTCCAAATAATAATTATACCCTAAATCTTTCAAGAGGATGTTGCAGAACTGCCGCAGAAACGCAACATCCTCTGTTTTTTTTGTCTAAGAGAATGAACGGAATGAAAAAAGTCGATGAAATTTTTGGTATTCGCGAAATATTAGTTACTTTTGTAAAAATTTGATAAAATGGCAAAGGACCTCTCTGAGCAGCTTAGCCGCCTGGGCCATAAATGCGAGCTTCTTGTAACGCGATTCGGTACTTTGAAGAAAGAGAACGCCGAACTCCGCCGAATGCAAGAGGAATTGCTGGCCGAGATAGAAAAGCTGAAAAAGCAGAACGAGAGAATGAGCAGTGAACTGCACTTTCTCAAAATCTCGGGTGCCATAGCCCCCGAGGTGCGAACCGCCCGCGAAGCCCGAGCCATACTGTCAGATTTAGTGCGGGAAATCGACGCTTGCGTCGCCGACTTGATGAAAGACATTTAGCCACCGCATCCCACGAGCTGATGAAACAGTCGAACATACACACGATAACAATAAAGATAGCCGGCGCCGAGCCGTTCAAGCTCCCTATCGCCGAGGACGAAGAGTCGTTCTACCGCTATGTAATCGAGCGCATTAACGATAATCTCCAGAAGTTCCGCTATGGACACAACGCCGACTCTGAGATTGTCGCACTCGCGAAAGTAGCTTTGTACTACGCAACCATGCTGTACCAGAAAACCGAACTCATCCGTTCGCAATCGGACATGCTGGACAATTTCGAAACGCGCATCGACCAGTTGCTGGCCGGAACCGACTGACGGTTCGGCACCCCTCGGGGAACATTGTGGCTATCACACGCCGCGGCGCGAGTAACGCTGAACCTCGCGCGCCGAGATTATATTCCGCACTTTTTCTGTTGCCGGGCACCGCTGTGCCCTTATATGCAGAGAAGTGCTTTTTTATTAACTATGTTCCTCCAAAAGAGATAGATGACAGCTGTTATTTTTATCGCAATAGCAATCGTGGCCGCCGCAATAGGTGTTGGCGTTACGTTGCTGTGCCAGCGCAGGATGGCAAACACCCGCGCTAAACAGATTCTGGCCGAAGCAAACCGCCAGGCCGACGACCTCAAGCGCGACAAGGTGCTCGAAGGCCGTGAAGAAGCACTTAAAATCACATCCGACGCCGAAAAGCAGGCCCAGCAGAAAATGTCAAAACTGCAGTCTACCGAGGCTAAGATGAAGCAGCGCGAGCTGCAGCTCAACGCTCAGCAGAGCGAGAACCAGCGTACGCGCAACGAGCTCGATGAACTACGTCAGAACATCGACGCACAGCAGGTGGTGGTTAAGAACAAGCAGAACGAGCTTGACGAACTCCACCACAAGGCACAGCTGCTCCTCGAGCAGATTTCCGGCCTTTCATCGGCAGAAGCAAAGGATAAACTTATCGAGAGCCTGAAGGAAGAAGCCAAGACCGCCGCTGCTTCGTATATCAATGATATCATGGACGATGCCAAGCTCACCGCTAACAAGGAGGCGCGCCGCATCGTGGTGCAGTCTATCCAGCGTGTGGCCACTGAAACGGCCATTGAGAATGCCGTTACCGTATTCCACATCGATTCCGATGAAATTAAAGGCCGTATTATCGGCCGCGAAGGCCGAAACATCCGCGCACTCGAGGCCGCTACAGGTATAGAAATTATTGTTGACGATACCCCCGAAGCTATCGTGCTGAGCGGTTTCGACCCCGTGCGCCGCGAGATTGCACGTGTGGCCCTGCATCAGCTTGTTGCCGACGGTCGTATACACCCCGCGCGTATCGAGGAAGTCGTTGCCAAGGTGCGCAAGCAGATCGAGCAGGAGATTATCGAGACTGGCCAGCGCACGGCCATCGACCTCGGCATCCACGGTCTGCACCCCGAGCTTATACGCCTGGTGGGCAAGATGAAATACCGCTCCAGCTACGGCCAGAACCTGTTGCAGCACTCCCGCGAGACTGCCAATCTGTGTGCGATCATGGCATCCGAACTTGGCCTCAACCCCAAGAAAGCACGCCGTGCCGGTCTGTTGCACGATATAGGCAAGGTTCCCGACGAAGAGCCCGAACTGCCGCACGCACTCCTGGGTATGAAACTGGCCGAGAAGTATAAGGAGAAACCCGAAATATGCAACGCCATAGGCGCCCACCACGACGAAGTGGAGCAGACATCGCTGCTCGCCCCCATCGTACAGGTGTGCGACGCCATTTCCGGCGCTCGTCCCGGCGCTCGCCGCGAGATTGTGGAGGCTTACATCAAGCGCCTCAACGACCTTGAGCAGCTTGCTATGTCATATCCCGGAGTTATCAAGACCTATGCCATCCAGGCTGGTCGCGAACTGCGTGTGATTGTCGGAGCCGAGAAGATAAACGACGCCGAAACAGAAAAACTATCATCGGAAATAGCTCGCCGCATCCAGGACGAAATGACATACCCCGGACAGGTGAAGATTACCGTTATCCGCGAGACGCGTTCCGTAAGTTTTGCCAAGTAAGGCCATATGGACCAAGAGAATAATAAGGAACTCCCCGAAGAACAGCACATGCCCGACGAAGCGGCCGATGCTGCTGAGCCAAAGGCTATGCCCTTGCGAAACTGCTGCGGGGGCGACTGCCGCAGGCGAAAGCTGCATAGCTTCAACTGGCTTGAGGATATTCCCGGTGGATGTGCCGACAGCGATATCGTGGAGGTGCAGTTCAAGAATACACGCAAGGGATACTATCTCAACGCTACCAATCTGCCGCTTGTAATCGGCGACGTGGTGGCAGTCGAGGCTGCCCCGGGGCATGATATCGGAACCGTCTCCATGATTGGCGCTCTTGCCGAGCTGCGCATGAAGAAGGCGACACGTTCAAATAACGCCGAAGTGAAGCGCGTTTTCCGTAAGGCTAAGCCAAACGACCTCGAGAAATTTGAGGAAGCCAAAGCCCGTGAGGAGGACACTATGATACGCTCGCGAAAGATTGCCGCAGACCTTGGCCTGAACATGAAGATTGGCGACGTCGAATATCAGGGCGACGGAAACAAAGCCATATTCTACTATATCGCCGACCAGCGTGTCGACTTCCGCCAGCTTATCAAGGTACTCGCCGAAACATTCAAGGTGCGCATCGAAATGAAGCAGATCGGCGCGCGTCAGGAGGCCGGTCGAATTGGTGGTATCGGCTCATGCGGCCGTCCCCTCTGCTGCTCCCAGTGGATGACCAATTTTGTGTCCGTTGCCACCAGCGCCGCTCGTTTTCAGGATATATCTTTGAATCCGCAGAAGCTCGCCGGGCAGTGCGCCAAGCTGAAATGCTGCCTCAATTTCGAGGTCGATGCCTACGTTGAGGCTTCGAGGCGTATGCCTCCGCGCGATGTCAGGCTGGAGACGGCCGACAACACGTACTATCATTTCAAAAGCGATATTTTCAACCGCCTCGTAACATACTCTACCGACAAGAACATTGCCGCAAATCTGGTAACTTTGCCTGCCGAGCGTGTTTTCGAGATTATCGCGATGAACAAGGAAGGCGAGAAGCCCGTCTCCCTGCAAATTCAGGAAGAGAGCAAGGGAAAACCGCGTTCCGACTTTGGCGATATCCTTGGAGGAGACGACGATATAAGCCGTTTCGACAAGAAAAAGAAGAAAAAGCGCAAACAGCAGGCCGCCGCACAGCAGCGCACCGATGCGCCTGCGCAGAATCGCGATAAAAACGACGAGCAGCCACAGAACGGTGCCGCAGCACAGAAAAACCGACGGCCCAAGCCTAAGCGCCGCAACCCCGATAATCCAAAAGGAGGTGCCAGCAAACCAAATGAGAAGCCCCCTCAGGAATAAGACGGCCGCAGCGGTCGCTGTTTCGATACTCGCTATGTCTTGTTCTATCGACGGGCATCACGGAAACGGCGACGACAATTTTTTCAGTGCCTTCGCCACGTTCCCGGGCGCCGAATGGCTGTATGCCGCACCTCGGGATTTTGTCGTGGATACGCTGCGCGACAGCGTATGCCCTTCCGGAACATTGCTGCTCACTCTGCGCCATACCGATGCGTACGAGTACAGCAATGTCTGGCTGGAAGTTGTATATGATATGGACGATACATCCGCGGTGGCCGATACGGTGAATATTATCCTTGCCGACGACTTCGGGCACTGGCGAGGGAGAGGTGCCGGCGCTTCTTTTCAGCTTACCGACACCTTGCGCCGACACATGCCGCTACGCAGGCATCAGCACATTGGGTTGCGCCACATAATGCGTACCGATACACTCAACGAGATAGAACAGGCCGGAATCACATATTTGCCCGACGTGTGATTCCATATACAATCATAAAGGCAACAAGTCATGACAGAAAGCAATTTCGACAGTCTGATTTTCGATATGGACGGAACCCTCTGGGACGCCGTAGAAAGCTATTGCGCCGTGTGGAACCGGACTATAGCCGATATTGGAATGGACCGGAATCCCGTACGATATTCCGACCTGGCTGTCCTTATGGGCAGGCCACTCGGCGAAATTTACACGACCCTCGTTGGCGACGGGGAGATAAAGGATGATTTCATCCGCCGCCTTCTGCAGAACGAGCACGACATGATGCCGGTACTCGGTGGCCGACTGTACCCCCGTACAAAAGAAACAATTGAGGCGCTCAGCCGTTCTCACAGGCTGTTCATGGTCAGCAACTGCGGCGCCGACGGTTTGCCAAACTTCCTGCGTTTCACTGGTCTGGGCCCGTTCTTCTCCGACACTCTTTCTTTCGGACAGAACGGTAAGGAAAAAGATGCGAACATACGGGAGATAGTTAGACGTTATAATCTGATGGCGCCTCTTTATATCGGCGATGTCGCCAGCGACTGCTGCGACGCACACCGTGCCGGCGTTCCTTTTGCTTGGGCCAGCTACGGCTTCGGCAAAAACGTAAACGATGCGGACTTTGTGCTTGCGTCGATAGAGGAGCTGCCCTCGATTTGTTTAAAACGTAACTGACATGAAAGAAAAAGATCTTTTGCAGATTAACATGCTTGGCGCCGACGAACAGGCGCTGCGTATGGCCCGTGTGGTAAAATATATGCGTGCCGCTGGCATCAGTGTGGCGTTGGTACGCTCCAACAGCAATCTGTATTACCTTACCGGACGTGTGTTCCGCGGTTATATTTATATTAATACGGAACTCGACGCTCCGGTGTATTTTGTGCGCCAGCCGTCTACCTTGCGTTGCCGCCCTGGCGAACGCTTGTTCCACATCCGAAAACCCGAGGAGATTGCCCTGCTGCTCGCCGAGAACAATATTCCAGTCGGCGCCCCGGTGGCTTTCGAACTGGACTCCCTGCCGTACGGCGAGTGTATGCGTCTGGCTCGCGCTATGGCTATGGAAGCGCCTGCAGGGAATATGTCGCCCGTGCTTGCCGCCGCACGTTCTGTAAAGACTGCCGTAGAGCAGAAAATGCTTGTGGAGTCCGGCGAAAAACAGTCGCTCGTATACGAGCGAATACCGCATATGTACCAGGAGGGCATGTCCGACGTTGAACTACAGATAGAGATAGAGCGCGTTTCTCGTCTCGAAGGATGTCTGGGCTTGTTCCGCGTCGGTGGAATGGAGATGGAGCTCTTCATGGGTAATGTCCTCACCGGCGAGAATGCCGATACCCCGTCGCCCTACGATTTCGCTATGGGGGGCGAAGGTGCCGACCCCTCCCTCCCCGTCGGCGCCAACGGCACAATCATAAAGCCCGGTATACCGGTAATGGTGGATGTGAACGGAAACTATACCGGATATATGACCGACATGACGCGATGCTACTATACCGGAGAGCTGTCCCGGGAGGCACTCCGCGCAAACCAGCTGTCCATTGATATCTGCGACGCTCTCGCTGCTATGATGATACCCGGCACAAAAGCTTCCGACCTTTATGCGCGAGCTGCCGAAATGGCGCGTCTCGGCGGTATGGAGGCATATTTCATGGGACACCGCAGCCACGCCGGATTTGTAGGGCACGGCATAGGTATCGAGGTTAACGAACTCCCTGTGCTCGCGCCTCGATCTCGCGATATTCTTGAAGAAGGCAACGTCATTGCCGTGGAACCCAAATTCGTGATTCCCGGAATTGGAGCCATTGGCGTGGAAAACACCTACATCGTGGGCTCCGACGGCGGACGCGTTATCACTACGGCGCGTCAGCAGCCCGTGAAACTCGACTGACAGATGAATCTTAAGACAAAACTGAAATCCAAAATATTCGTCACTGTGGGTGGCGTCGCCGACACAATGGGACGCGACTGCTACGTTGTGGGCGGTTATGTGCGCGACCTGCTGCTTAAACGTCATTCAAAAGACATCGACTTCGTTACCGTTGGTTCTGGCATAGAGCTGGCACAGGGCGTTGCCGATGCGCTCGGTCCAAAGACACATCTTGCCGTGTACCGCAACTACGGAACCGCTCAGGTACACCGCGGACCGCTGGAGCTTGAATTTGTCGGAGCGCGCCGGGAATCATACCGACACGACTCGCGTAACCCCATCGTCGAGGACGGCTCTCTCGACGACGACCTCGCACGCCGCGACTTCACCATAAATGCTATGGCGATATGCGTTAACGCTAAGGCATTCGGCGAACTGATAGACCGGTACGACGGTCTCGGCGACATGGAGCGCAGAATTATCCGGACGCCGCTGGACCCCGACATAACTTTCAGCGACGATCCCCTCCGCATGATGCGTGCTGTCCGTTTTGCAACGCAGCTACAGTTCGACATATACCCCGACACGCTCGATGCAATCTCGCGCAACGCTTCGCGCATAGAAATAATTACTGCGGAACGCATAAAGGACGAGCTCTTCAAGATTATGGCATCGCCTAAGCCTTCAATCGGTTGGGAGCTGCTGTTGCACACCGGGCTTCTTGATATAATCCTCCCGGAACTGGCTCGTATGCGCGGTATCGAAGTGGTGAAAGGAAAAGCTCACAAGGACAACTTCCGCCACACAATGATGGTGCTCGACAGCGTTGCCGAAGCTTCCGACAATATATGGCTGCGATGGGCCGCTCTGTTCCACGACATAGGCAAGCCGGTTACAAAACACTATGATCCCGTTCGCGGGTGGACATTCCACAACCACAATTTTGTGGGCGCAAAGATGGTGAAGACAATCTTCCGACGCATGCGTTTCCCCCTCGGTGCTGAGTTGCGCTATGTGTCAAAGTTGGTGGAGCTGCATATGCGCCCGATTGCCCTTGTGGAGGACGAGGTTACCGACAGCGCTGTACGGCGCCTGGCGAACTACGCCGAGGAGGACCTTGCCGACCTGATGATTCTCGCACGTGCCGACATAACGAGCAAGGACGAGGCTCGTAAGTCGCGATATCTTGCAAACTTCGATATCGTTGAACAGAAATTCCGCGACACACATGCCAAGGATGTGGAGCGAAACCGCAAAAATCCCGTCGACGGTAACGAGATAATGGCTCTTTTCGGATTGCCTCAGTGCCCGGAAGTGGGTTACTATGCCTCTACTCTGAAAAACGCCATAAAGGAATGTGAGATAGAGGACACTCGCGAGGCTGCGTTCAAATATCTGCTTGCGCTCGCCAGGGAAAAGGGTGTGGAGCCTCTCTACAATCCTTTCGCGGCAGACAATATCGAAAAAAAGTCATGAAAAAGATTGCTGTGGCATTATTTATGGCGCTGTTGGCGCTTGCGGCCGACGCTATGCCAAGGGTATTCTTGGTGAACATATACCCTGGCGAGCAAATCTATCAGCTCGAGGGGCATTCTGCTCTTGTCGTGGCCGACAGCAACGCCGTTACGGCATACAATTACGGTATTTTCGACTTCGATTCGCCAAACTTCGTGTGGCGATTCGTAAAAGGAGAGACCGATTATATGCTTGCTGCATATCCTTTCGGGTATCTCGAAATGGAATTCCGGCGTGAGGGACGCCGTGCCGTGGCGCACGAGATAGAAATGGACAGTGTGCAGACTCTACGTGTCCTGAACGCTCTGCGGGAAAATTTGCAACCGCAGAACAGGGTGTACCGCTACAATTATGTGAAGGACAACTGCGCCACGCGTCCGCTCGATATCATTGAAAAAGCCCTGGGCGACAGCATTGTCCTCGCTCCCGGCCCTTTCGAGGCACAGTCTTCCCTGAAGCCGACTTTCCGCAATGTCATGCGGCTCTACCACTCCGGATATCCCTGGTACCAGTTCGGAATTGACCTCGCTCTCGGATCCGGAATTGACATTCCCATAACGCGCCGCGAGATGGCTTTTGCGCCAGTAGAGCTGGACGGAATGCTCGCTCGGGCTTCTGTCGACGGGCATCCGCTGGTTAAATACACAACCGTGCTGAACGATGTTCCAGCCGACGCTGCTGTCCTTCCGCCAACGCCGTGGCACCTCACGCCAATGGCTGTATGCTGCGCTTTCCTTGCGCTGTGTGTGGCAGTTACTGTTGCTGGCTTGCGCCGAGGAAGGCGTTTCCGCGGTTTCGACGCCGCCTTTTTCGGCGTTCTCGGCCTCACCGGATGCTTGCTCACTTTCCTTATTTTTGTGTCGGTACACGAGGCTACATCGCCAAACTACCTGTATATTTGGCTAAATCCGCTCTGTTTCGTTGTACCCGCGCTGGCGTGGATTCCGCGCGCGCAGAAAGTGCTTAGGTGGTATTACATCATCTACTCCGCAGCTTTGGTGCTGTTGGTCGGATGCTGGTACTGGCTTCCGCAGTCGGCAAATCCGGCGTTCATCCCTCTGATAGCGGCAACGCTTTTGAGGTCGATGGCCGGAGCCTTCAACACAACAAAAAAGCATCCGGTCCGTTAATACATAAACAGCATAGAATAAATTACATAATATATAAAAACATAAACTGTAAAGGCTATGAAAACTAAACTCATCGCAATCATCTCGGCCGGTGCGCTTATTTGCGCCTCTCTCTCCGGATGCGTCAGCAAGAAAAAGTACGCCGAACTTAAGGCTATGCACGACGAGCTTTCGCAGAACTACACAACGCTCCAGAACAGCTATGGCTCTCTGCAGACTAATTACAATGAAACAAATTCCAAGGCTCAGACCGTTGAGGCTCTTCTTGTCCAGGAACGCAAGCATAACAAGGAACTTAAGGAAAGCTATGCTAACCTCCAGAATTCCCTTGACCAGAGCATCGTTAACAACGCTCGCGGAAACGTGAACATCGAAAAACTCGTAGACCAGATAAATGCTTCCAACAAATATATCCGTCAGCTTGTGGAGGCTAAGACTAAGTCCGATTCGCTAAACCTAACTCTCGTTACAAACCTTACTCGCTCGCTCACCCCTGCCGAGACCGACGAGGTTAACGTGAAGGTGCTAAAAGGTGTGGTTTATATTTCCCTTGCCGACAACATGCTGTTTAAATCCGGAAGCTACGACATAAACGACCGCGCAATGCAGACTCTCGGCAAGATTGCAAAGATTATTAAGGACTACAGCGACTACGACGTTCTCGTGGAAGGCAACACCGACAACGTGCCGATCAGCCGCACGAATATCCGAAACAACTGGGACCTCTCGGCGCTACGCGCTTCGTCGGTGGTTCAGGTGCTTCAGGATAAATTCGGCGTAAACCCCGCCAAGATGACGGTCGGTGGCCGAGGTGAATACAACGCTATTGCCGACAACAACACCGAAGTTGGGCGTCAGCTTAACCGTCGCACCGAAATAATCATCACTCCTAAGCTCGACCAGTTCATGGAACTTATCGACAAGGCTCCCGAAGATAATTAAAGATACTTCAATCATATCGGAAAGCACTCTCGCATCACGGGAGTGCTTTCTGTTTATTTGATATAAACTTATATTGACGTCTTTTTGACACTTTCCATATATTTATGTATCTTTGCGACGTAACACTGCTCCCGATTGATATAAACCTTTCAGATATTACATTATGAATTTTTTACGCAACTTGTTTTTAGGGTTGTCGTTGGCATCAGCTGTCATTGCACCGGCAAAGACTGCGACAGGCTTCCTTATTGGTAGCTCTGAAATGGATGCCTACGCGACAGGCGTTTACAAAATCGACCTTGACAACGCTAATGCCCTTTCCAAGGTTTCCTCGCTGTCCTATTCGCTTTTCGGTGGTACATATGCCGAAAGGAACTACTGGCTGCTCCTCGGCATGGACCCGAAAGGGCTTGTTATGCAGGGCTTCTGCGGCATTGATCCCGAAACCGGATCTGTGGTCAAACAAACCACTCAGGAATACTGCTGCGCCGATATGACTTTCGACGTTACTACAAGCGACATTTACGGTATCCTTACAAAGATTGCCGGTACGGATGTCAATCAAGAGCTCGTTAAAATCGCACTTCCTGGTGGCGATCGCGAGACGGTTGCTGCTCTCGACGGTAAATTTACAGCTATCGCATGCGATATGTGGGGTAATATGTATGTGATGAGCTCGGCTTCGATTCTTTACAGTATCGATGCTGCTACTGGTGAGACTACAGTGATTGGTCCAACTGGTTTCGTTGCTTCGGAGAGCGAAGCGCAGTCGCTGGAATTCGACCGTGATTCGGGCGTGTTGTACTGGTCTGCTCTGGACAGTAATAATGACTCCTGGATTATGACTCTGGATGCGCGCACAGCAAACATAACTGGCAAGTACACCACTCCCGGAAACGCTCTTCTGGGTGCGTTGCACATCCCTTACGAGAATATTAGTTATTCTGCACCGAATACCGTAATGAATCTCAGCCAGGCCGAAACCGCCGAAGGCATGCGTTTCAGTTGGGTATTCCCGACAATGTGTATCGACGGCTCTCCTCTGTCGGGATCTTTCCGCTTGGAGATTCGTCGCAACGGTGAGCTTGTTCAGTCAATAAACGATCCCAAGCCCGGTGCGACAGCTTCCTGGACCGACACTGCCGAAGGGCTGACCGGTAAATGCCGTTATTCGTTCACCTGTTACAGCGATGCCGGACGAGGCGCATCTGCCTATGCCACTGTGTGGTACGGAGCCGATGCCCCGGCTGCGGTGTCCGATCTTTCGGTTAAGGCCGACGGTGAGACGGCGGTCCTTTCTTGGACGGCTCCTTCATCAGGGCGCAACGGTGGTGTGATCGATCCTGAGCAAACTCGTTACCGCATTACACGCATGCCGGACAATAAGGTCTACGACGCTATCAGCACTACTGTGTTTACCGACAGCGATATCCCGCAGGCGGCAAATTACTTCTGGTCTGTTACGGCTTATAATAACGTTGGCGAATCGCCCGAAGTCAAGACCGAGTCTGTCGTTGCCGGAAAGGCTTTGGTAACGCCCTGGACCCCGGATTTCGCTAATGCCGCCGACTTGGCTAAGATATGCATCGTGGATGTCAATGCCGATGGTAACAAATGGTATCAGAAAGATGGCGAGATGTGGTTCTCCTCTTTGTATTCACCTGGCGACGACTGGATGATAAGCGTGCCTGTGCATCTGGAGAAAGACCGTGTTTATAAACTGAACTACACGCTTGGCTCTGGTGTGTCTTCGTTCTCTTCTACCGAGAGCGTGCGTTTTACATTAGGTACCGACTGCACGCCGGCCTCTCAGACTCGTGTTATACGCGACCTGCCGGCTTTCAATGCCATATCCGAAGATTTCGAAGATATTGTAACCGTCGAGGAAACAGGTGATTACACCTTCGGTGTCTATGCTTATAGCAACGATGGATGGGTGATAAAGTTAATCAATTTCGCCGTCGGCAACGTGAGCGCATGTGATCTGGCTGCAACTGAAATTACTGGCGATACCGAGCTTGAGGTAGGCAAATCGGCTGTGCATGCCGTTACTGTTAAGAACATGGGCACCGAAAGCCAGACGGGTTTCGAGGTGCAGATTGTCGACGGTGAAGGAACGGTTCTTGCCTCCGCAACTTCCAGCGAGACAATCGCTCCTGGGGCTGCCGCGAAGATGGAAATAGAATGGACGCCGACCGAAGGTTCTGCCACGGCCCTGCGTGCCAAGGTAGTGAAGGTTGGCGACGAAGTACCGGCCAACGACATTTCCCCGCTCCTTGCTGTCCAGTTCCTGAACAGCGGCGACATTGTCGTTTCTGTCGGCATACACGACAGCGACCCTGGAGTACTGCCTTTCAGCTTCCAGGATATCTACAGCTTCTCGCAGTCAATATATACCCGCCAGGAAATTGGGGTTAACGGTGGTCTTGTAAAGGAAATTAGCTGGAGCTACAACAACCCCGCCGGTGATATACTTGGGCGCGACATCAAAATCTTCATGGCAAACACAATTGTCGATGAGGTCCTTCGCCAATTCACGCCCGATACCGAGCTTAAACTTGTGTATGACGGTAAAGCCGATTTCTTTGCCGGTCGCAATGTGCTTACCATAAAACTCGACGAGCCTTTCGCCTATACCGGCGGCAGCCTTATGGTGTTTACCGAGAAAATCGGCGACAACACTCGCAACGTGCGTGTTACATTCGATTCGCAGAACTATCCCGATATACCCCGCACGGCACTGTCTTACAATGGAACTGGTGTTGTCGACAGCAGCAACCTCCAGTTCTCCAGTATGTTGCCGAATATACGCATACTTATGAACACCGAGAACGGCGAAGTCCTTGCAGGAACGGTAACTGGTGCCGGAAATCCCCTTGCCGGTGTTGTGGTTACACTGAAAGACCGCTACACGGCCGCTCGTACCGATGCGCAGGGCGTATATGAGTTCGGGTGGCTCCCCGCTGGCACCTACGACATGGCTGTGGAACCTGTCGACTATCGGTACATGGACGCATCGCGTACCGTGGAAGTCTCCGAAGGATTCGGCGATGTTGTCGACTTCGACCTCAAGGCGCGCCCAAAGGCTCCTTTCTGCGGCAAAGTTACCGATTCAAAGGGTAATCCCGTCCCGTATGCCGGCGTAACGCTTAAAGGTTGGGAAACCTACACCGTTTCCACCGACAGCGAAGGCCTATTCAGCATCGATGATGTTTACGAGAAGGACGACAATAACCTGCGCGTTGTCGCAGCAGGCTATAGGCCCGCCGACAGCATGGTGGCATTCATCCCCGCAACTTCCGCTCCCGCTGCTGTAGCGCTGGAGGGTATACATAACATCCCCGCAAATGTGGAGGCAGTTAACCGCAACGGCAATGTACGCATAAGCTGGGACGCCGTGGATTTCGCTGCCGAAGAAGCGTTAGACAACAACGTTCCCGGAGAACCTCTGTATCTCCCTACATACGGAAACTACTATCTTGCCAAAGTCTTCACCGGCGCAATGCGTCTGTATGGATTCTCATGGCTCGCTGCTCCGGATGCTCCCGAAACAGATGCCGTTGCCGTTATCTATACTCTCGACGACCAGGGCAATGTTACCTCTGTGGCCGAAACCATCTACGATATAGCCTGCGCTGCCGGAAAATGGAACGAGTGCACGCTTGAGACTCCGGTGGAATCTCTTGGCGGTTTCATGGTGGCGATTTCTTCGCTCGAGCAGATTTCGATAGCATGCGACACCCAGAAAGTTACCGGTTGCTACCTGATCGACAGCCGCAGCAACGCCTTCGGCGCTCTCGAGGGACGAGATGGTCCAATGAATCTGATGATTCGTGTTCGCGCATCCTTCTTTAACCCGATGTTCGACGATGTCTTACCCGAAGTAAGCTATATCGTAAACCGGATTTCGGGCGATTCGACACTCAATCTCGGCGCGACAGCCGAAACAGAAATGCTGGATTACACGTGGGCAGACGCTCCCGAGCAGACATGCCGCTACAGTGTCGTGGCCGAAACGGCCGACGGTGCTTCCGAAGCGGCTTTCTCCGAAGAAATCGGTAAGGACAGCGGCCTTTCCGGTATCGCAGCGGCAGATATTGAAGTCGCTCCAGTCGACGGCGGCCTACGAATAAGCACGCCCGAGGCAACAGTCGCTGCCATCTGCGATATCTCCGGCAAGACGGTATTCTCTGCAACAATAGATGCCGGAGAGACACGCATTCACCTTCCCGCAGGTCTCTACATCGTAACAGTCGGCAATTATACCGCTAAAGTTCCCGTGAAGTAAAAAAACACACTTGCTGCCGCGGCAGTTAAACTCTTTTTCCTCGAGCCGGACAGCCAGAACTCGGTTGTCCGGCTCTGTGTTTATTTTTCCTAAATTTATGGCGTTGTGTAAATTTGCAATTTAGCCGTATATTCCTTAATTTTGCCAAAAAATTAACGCTGTCTCTCCTTTGCGTCCGAACTATGCTCAATTTATCAAAACTGACGATATGGATATCAAGAAAATGAATTCGGCAGCCGATAATATCCGCGTCCTCGCGGCTATGATGGTCGAGAAAGCCAAGTCGGGTCATCCCGGTGGCTCGATGGGCGGCTCCGATTTTATCAACGTTCTCTACTCCCGTTTCTTAGTAACAGACCCCGACGATCCATCCTGGCCTTGGCGCGACCGCTTGTTCCTCGATCCGGGACACCAGTCGCCGATGCTCTATTCTGTGCTTGCCCTGTGCGGCCTGTACAGCATTGAGGAGCTACAGCAGTTCCGCCAGTGGGGCAGTGTAACCCCCGGACACCCCGAACGATGCATTGAACGAGGTATCGAAAATTCGTCAGGGCCTCTCGGCCAGGGACATGCAATGGCCGTAGGCGCTGCTATCGCCGAACGTTTCTTCGCTGCTCGTTTCGGCGAGACTGTCGCTCACAAAACATACGCTTTCATCAGCGACGGCGGAATCCAGGAAGAAATATCTCAGGGTGCCGGTCGTATCGCCGGATATCTTGGCCTTAGCAACCTTATCATGTTCTACGACGCCAACGACGTCCAGCTTTCTACACTCGTAGACCAGGTCGACCGCGAGGATGTGCTTGCAAAATACCGCGCTTGGAACTGGAACACCATCGAATGCGATGGTACAGACCCGGTAGCTATTGCCGACGCCCTCGAAAAAGCTATCGCCGAAAAGGAACGTCCTACCATAATTCTCGGACACACAATTATGGGCCGCGGAGTTGTCAAAGCCGACGGTTCAAACTTCGAAGGCCAGTGCAGCACTCACGGACAGCCGCTCAGCAAGAGCGGTGCCGATCTCGAGGCTACGCTGCGCAACCTCGGTGCCGATCCCGCAGATCCCTGGGTTATCCGCCCCGAAGTGAAGGAACTCTATGCCGAACGGGCCGAACGCATGCGCGCAATCGTTGCCGAGCGACGCAAAGCACACGAGGCCTGGGAGAAAGCAAATCCCGAGGCTGCCGCAACGCTCAATGGATATCTTCAGGGCAAACTTCCCGAAATCGACTATGCCGCAATCGTGCATAAAGCCAATGTGGCCACTCGCACCGCTTCCGCCGACGTGCTCAAGGTGCTCGGTCAGAAAGTTGGCAACATGATTGTTTCAAGCGCCGACCTTGCTAACAGCGACAAGACCGAAGCTTTCCTCAAAGAAACAGGTGCGCTCACTCACGGCGACTTCTCCGGCGCTTTCCTCCATGCCGGCGTTGCCGAGCTTACTATGGCATCCATTATGAACGGTATCGTTCTGCATGGTGGCATGATAGCTGCCTGCGGTACCTTCTTCGTATTCTCCGACTATATGAAGCCCGCCGTGCGCATGGCCGCGTTGCAGGAACTTCCCGTTAAATATGTATGGACCCACGACGCTTTCCGCGTTGGCGAGGACGGCCCCACACACGAACCCGTGGAGCAGGAGGCTCAGATACGCCTTATGGAGCAGATGCGCAACTTCTCGGGCCGTCGTTCGGTGCTCGTTCTCCGTCCTGCCGACGCCGCCGAGGCTACCGTATGCTGGAAGATGGCGATGGACAACACCGCCACACCTACGGCTATGATTTTCACACGTCAGGATGTCGACGATCTCCCCAGCGCAACCGGTAACCGATATGCCGACGCTCTTCAGACAGAACGCGGTGGCTACACCGTGCTTGGCGACGCCGCCACTGCCGATATCACCCTTGTGGGTAACGGTTCCGAAGTATCGCTGCTGTGCAAGGTGGCCGGTCTCCTCGAGGCTGCTGGAGTAAAAGCCTCCGTCGCTTCAATTCCTTCCATCGGTCTCTTCCTCGACCAGCCCGAGGACTACCGCAACAGCATTATTCCAGCCGGAAAACCAACCTTCGGCCTCACTGCCGGCCTGCCCTCAACTCTCCGCGAGGTAATCGGTTCCGACGGCTGCATCTACGGTCTGGAGCGATTCGGCGCATCCGCACCCTACAAAGTGCTCGACGAAAAATTCGGCTTCACCCCCGACGCCGTCTACAACCGCGTAAAAGCATATTTAGGCCGCTAAAATCTAACCCTATATAAAAACCGGAGGAGCCGTTACGCAGCCCCTCCGGTTGCTGTATATATGAATTAGTGCTTGCCGGAGGTAAGCCGAGGCGGCTGAAAGCCGTCTACAACCGCGTAAAAGCATATTTAGGCCGCTAAAATCTAACCCTATATAAAAACCGGAGGAGCCGTTACGCAGCCCCTCCGGTTGCTGTATATATGAATTAGTGCTTGCCGGAGGTAAGCCGAGGCGGCTGAAAGCCGCTCACAACCGCGTAAAAGCATATTTAGGCCGCTAAAATCTAACCCTATATAAAAACCGGAGGAGCCGTTACGCAGCCCCTCCGGTTGCTGTATATATGAATTAGTGCTTGCCGGAGGTAAGCCGAGGCGGCTGAAAGCCGTCTACAACCGCGTAAAAGCATATTTAGGCCGCTAAAATCTAACCCTATATAAAAACCGGAGGAGCCGTTACGCAGCCCCTCCGGTTGCTGTATATATGAATTAGTGCTTGCCGGAGGTAAGCCGAGGCGGCTGAAAGCCGCTCACAACCCCGTAAAAAGCCTTTAGGCGTTTACGGGGAGGGCGAGACGAAGCTATAATGTTTCCCGTTTAGGGAATACACCGACACTCCTATTGCATGGCCGGTCAGTGTATTCCCGTCGAAAAAAATGTATATCATCCCTCAACCCTGGAAAAAGCGCAGCGTTTCCAGGGTTGAGGGCGGGCTGCCACCGCCGCTGCATACCTCCGGCAAGCAGCGGGTTTGGGGTGGAAAGTGAAATTAATTGGGGGAGCGTGGGGAAAATACGGCGATTTTCCTTAATTTTGCGATAATATACATAAAAGTGCAGCTATGAAAACAAATATCATATTAGCCGGAATACTTCTGATGGCCTGCGGAGTGGCGCAAGGCGCTGTGCCTATGCGCAATGCGGCCGTTTCGGAACTGGCTCCTTTTTGCTATCCCGATAATTCGCCTGCTACAGCCGATATTACTTTCATGCCCGACGGAAAAAGCTATGTGCAGCGTAGCGACGATGGCCGCAAGCTGATTGTAAAAGATATCGCCACTGGCAAGGAGACGGAGACGCTTTTCGATGTCGGGCATACTCGTGAAAATACAATACCCGATTTCGAGGGGTTCATAATAAGTCCCGATGCTCGCAGGGTGATGCTGTGGCGTAATGCCGAGCCGGTATACCGCCGTTCAAAAACAGCTGAATATTATGTGTACGAGGTACGCTCGCGCCTGCTGAAACCCCTTTCCAAACAGTTCAAGAGGCAGCGCGACCCTCTATTCTCGCCCGATTCGCGTATGGTGGCGTTCGTGGCCGACAACAATGTATATGCCGCAAAACTTGACTACGACACCGAGGTGGCAGTTACTACCGACGGCAAGTACGGCTGCATTATCAACGGAGCAACCGACTGGACCTACGAGGAGGAGTTCAGCACAACATCAATAATGTCGTGGGCCCCGGATAACCTGACCCTTGTATACGCCCGGTTCGACGAAACGGAAGTCCCTCTCTACACTCTTCCCATATATCAGGGTACTTGCGACCCCCTCGACCAATACGAATTATATCCCGGCACGCTCAGCTACAAATATCCCGTGGCCGGCAAGCCAAATTCTGTGGTTACACTGCACAGCTACGATGTGGAGACGCGCAAGACCAAGCAGATAACATTCCCGAGCGGCAATCCATACTACATCCCTCGCGCCGAGTATGGCCCTGACGAATCCACTCTGATTGTGGCCACGCTTAACCGCGACCAGAACCGTTACGAGATTTTCCGTGTCAACCCGAAGTCGACGGTTTCTAAGTCGGTATATGTGGGCGAGAGCAAAGCGTGGATAGAGCCTATATGTTACGAGAACTTGAAACTCGGCGACAAGGCGTTCTATGTCGCTTCCGACGCCGACGGTTATACCAGGTATTATGAATATTCATACGCCGGCGCCAAGGTTCGTGCCATTACCCCCGAAAAGATTGACGCTACGGACTATTACGGCAGCGACGCCGCTGGCAACCATTATTATCAGGCTGCTGCTCCTTCCCCTATGGAGCGCTCCGTATATAAGCTCAATGTGAAGGGTGTCGTGTCGCCTGTAAGCCGCACCGACGGTACGTCTTCCGCCGAGTTCGCTCCCGGTTGCACCGCCATGTCGCTTACATACAGCAATATAACTACACCTCCGGCGACCGGCCTCTGTCGTGCCGACGGCAAACAGATACGCGTGTTGCAGGACAACAGGAAATATGCTGCCGAAACCGTCGGCAAACTTCAGTCTAAGGAATTCTTTATAATGCGTTCCGACGACGGTACCGAGCTGAACGGCTACATGGTGAAACCCCTCGATTTCAGCTCTGCTAAACGCTATCCCGTGATTATGAGCCAGTACAGCGGCCCCGGCTCACAGCAGGTGCTGAACAAATGGACTTTCGACTGGGAGCAGTACTATGCTTCCAAAGGCTTCATAGTCGTGTGCGTGGACGGGCGTGGAACCGGTGGACGCGGAGCGGCTTTCCGGACTGCCGTTTACAAGCAGCTCGGGCATTACGAGACCATCGATCAGATTGCCGCGGCGCGTTATGTTGCCTCTCTGCCATATGTCGACGCTAAGCGTATCGGTATCTACGGATGGAGCTACGGCGGATATCAGGCGCTCATGTGTGCCACTGCTGCCGAATGCCCCTACGCCGCAGCTGTGGCTGTGGCTCCCGTTACCGACTGGCGCTTCTACGATACCGTGTATACCGAGCGATATATGCTCACGCCGCAGCAGAATGAGGAAGGCTACAACTCTTCTTCTGTTTTGCCAAGGGCTATAAATCTGGCATGCCCCCTGCTAACCATGTACGGCACGCTGGACGATAACGTGCATCCCGCAAACGCTCTGCAGCTCACTTCGCGTCTGCAGAGCCTCGGAATACTCTCCGATATGTACGTTTTCCCGAATATGAATCATTCCATATACGGTTGCAACGCCCGTGCCGTGGTGTATGCGCGTATGTTGGATTTCTTCTGCAAACAAATGCGATAGACGATGGATCGGGCTGACAAAGGGATTTTCAATCCCGACAATCTGCTGAAGGAGCTATGGCGCAACTGGGCTGTCGCATACGGTGCAATTACCTTGCCGCTCCTGCTGTCGCTGTGGATTCCAAAGGTGCTCATTTCAATACTGACGCTCTTCGAGGCGTGGCTCCTTATTGCAGCGCTTAAATCAAACTGGAGCAATATCGTCAACAAGTGCTCGCTTGTTATACGTATTGCTTCGCGCATTATGCTTGCCACAGCTTTGATCATGCTGATAATCGTGATTCTCTGCACCGACTGGCTCGTGCCTACTGTGATACACCTGGAACTGTACAACGAGGAAATTCCTTTTATTACCGCCCTGATTGTATTCCCGGTAACGGCTGTGATGTGCTTGATGTGGCTATATATGGGTTTCGGAGACCGACACTGCCGCTTGTGCCAGCGCCTTCACGGAGTTTATGCAGGCGACAGCATCGCGGCAACTTTCTTTTTCCGCGAGACTCGTTATCAGGTGTACATCCTTCTTCTCCTCTCGCTGAGCCTCGGGGCGGTAGAGTACTGGTACTATTTCGCAAAGTACATCAACTCCGACCTCAACAACCCCGATCGATTCTTCTTCAACATTATGCCGCTGGCGGTATATATTGTTTCACTCATGTTCATGTACGGTCGATATTACAACATGCAGAAACTATACGACGCGCTACGGGTGGAGAAAGGAGACAATGGTAACCGGACAATCGTCCGCTACCTTATTTTCAGTGGCGACGAACTGTTGCTGCATCAGGGGCCCGACGGTATTATGGACACTCCAGCCGAGATTGTCGTGGGCCGTACAAAATCCATTGGCGAACCGCAGGCGCGTCTTATGTTCGAGGAGATTACTGGGCTTTCCGAATTCGACATGAAGTACTGCTTTACAAACGACAGTTTTGCAAGCGGTACAAACGTTATACATTATACCGCTTTTGTCGACGAGAACTCCCGTTCCATGATTGGAGACGGAGACATATGGTTCAACGCATATATGATAGACAGGGCGCTTGCCTCGAATTCATTGTCTCCCGTGCTTGCCAACGAAATTTTCCGGATACACACAATTGCTATGGCGTGGAAAACATACGACCGTAATGGCAAGCGCCTGTATCCTATCCGTCAGTATCGCCCTACATTCCGTTTCCGCGACCTGCCGGACTGGGATGTCGATTTCGACGATGTTACCTGGTTCGATGTTGCCGGAAATAACGAGGACAGGAGCTTCTACCGTATCCGCCGTTTCTGGAACCGTATAACCAGCGTGCTTGCACACGACAACTCCCCCAGGGTATGAAGATGAATATCCCCGTAATTGCGGTGGTGGGGCCAACGGCTTCAGGCAAAACGCGCCGCGGTGTCGCCCTGGCCCGACATGTGGGCGGTGAGATTGTCAGCGCCGACTCGCGACAGGTTTACCGGGGCATGGACGTCGGAACTGGTAAGGACCTCGCCGATTACGGTACCGATGTGCCGTACCATCTGATTGATGTGGCACCGGCAGGTTACAAGTACAATCTTTTTGAATACCTTCGGGACGCTCGCAGGGCAATAGCCGATATCAAAGGCCGCGGGCGCCTGCCGGTGGTAGTGGGTGGTACCGGCCTGTATGTGGAATCGCTGCTGAAAGGTGTGGCGATGCCGGAGGTCCCGCGCGACGAAGAGCTCCGAAAGTCTTTGGAAGGCAAGTCGCTGGCCGAACTCGCGGCTATGCTCGCATCAATGAAAACCCTGCACAATTGCACCGACGTCGATACCGTCCAGCGCGCCTTGAGGGCTTTGGAGATAGAGTATTACTATCTCGCACATCCCGCGGAAGCCGAACAGGCGCGAAATCCGCAGCCGCTCGATGCTCTTGTCATAGGAATAGACATCCCCCGCGAGCAACGCCGAAAGCTCATTTCCGAGCGGCTGCGCCGCCGTTTCGAGCAGGAGGACATGCTTGCCGAGGTGCGTCGTCTCCTCGACAGTGGAATTGCTCCCGACGACCTTATATACTACGGCCTCGAGTATAAATTCATCACCCTTCACGCAATAGGGCAAATCACCGCCGACGAGATGTTCACCGCACTCGAAACAGCTATACATCAGTTTGCCAAACGGCAGATGACATGGTTCCGGGGCATGGAACGGCGAGGCTTCACTATCCATTGGTTGCCCTGGAACATGCCTGATGCAGAATTTCTTGAGGCTGTGGATAATCTGGCAGAGTATGATGCGTAAGCTTTGCTTATTATTTCTGTTGGCCGCAGGCGCTTCTTGGGGGGCTGTTCCTGCCGATACAACCGAATTAACCGAACTCGGTGAGCCTGTCCTTAACCTGAAATATCATGTGCGTATGGCTGTCGCAAGGAACAGGACATTGGCTTTCAGCCTCATGTGGAATGTCGCTGCCGACGGCTCCGCTCGACGCGCGGATATTGCCGCCGACCCTGTCGCCGAAGCGGATGCTACAGGTTCGAGCAGATGCCGGTATGCTGTCTATACAATTGCTCCTGACGGTCGCGAGACGCTCGAAAATGCCGGTGAAGGATGCTTTACATACGCTACCGAAGGAACAACGTGTTTCTCGGCGGTTCTCAGTGCCGATGAGTCTGGCGCTAACATCGGATTGGGCAGCGCTACCCCAGAACTGACTGTGCCGGTAGATTTTGACTATGAATTCCCCGGTGCTATAGGATTCGCGCACACAAAGAAAGACAAAGTTGTAAACAATCTGATTATAAGCGCCCACAGACCGCCCTTGCGCACCGCTCCTTTTGCCGATTTCAACGCTCTGCGGCAGTATCTTGCAGCTTCGCAGGATGTTCATGAGGGGCTTTGGGAATATCTTGACCGCGATGTCGACCGCACAAAGGCTGTCATGGGAGCCGAATACCGTATCGCTACCGTTGCCGACGGCAAAGGAGGCTATCATATCGTTTTTCTGGAAGGCGATGCCCCTGGCAACGCGGAATTCAGGCAAATGGATATTAAGGGACACCTCGCGGCCACACAGTTTGTCGAACACTACGATTTGCAGTGGATTGCGGCGTCCGGCGCCCTCCTGGACAAGGACACGAGCGCCGATATTGAGCAGGGGATGGCCATACTACGTCTCAATTTCCCTTTGCTGAAGTCTACACTCCGTTTCCGCCGCTGGAACCCGGAGCGATGATTGTATCGTTGGCGATATCGAAACGAAGCGAGCTTTCAAGCAAGTCGAGTGTATAGTAGTCATTGTTTCGCGTAATGCTGAAAACTGAGTTCAGCTGTTGGGTTTCTTGTAGATAATTGTATAGTTTCGGCGGCAGCTGGTCGAACAGGAAAACCTGTACTATGGGCATGCCGTAGCCGTTGATGTCGGTCCAGCTGCCATCGGCATTGAACGTCATCCCTGGACCGTTTTTAAGGCGGATATGGTACACTCCGTCGGTATCTGTGGCCGATTCCAGAGCGGAGTTCGGGTAATAGCGGTCGATAAATTCAGAGATATTGTCGGGTACATTGTTCCACGGGTTGTCGTCGTTGTCGCACGCCGTGAGCATGGGCGAGATTGCCGATACAAGCACGGCCATTGCCACCGCTGCTGCCATCCTCAGTGCATGGAGTATATGTGAGATATTTATTTTGCCGGTCATATGGGGTCTTTTAAGATTGTTCATTGAAATTATACTTTTATAACAGCCTTTTGCCTTTATGTGTTCGGCTTCAACACCTCGTTAACAACCCCAAATCTCGTTTTTAACTATAGTGCAGACCGGAAGGGGGGGCTGTATAGAGTGGAGCGCGCAGTACTGCGGTATGAAGACATTTTTTTATTCTTTGCGCACAATCGTGAAAAAATATCGAAAAAATTTTGGCGAATGAAAAATAAACACTAACTTTGCACCGCAAAACCAAATGGTGCCCATAGTTCAGTTGGTTAGAACGTCGGATTGTGGTTCCGAAGGTCAAGGGTTCGAATCCCCTTGGGCACCCACAAAAAAGCAGATTCATTTCGGGTCTGCTTTTTTCTGTTATATGCACCCGACGCACCTTCCGGAATTGTATAAAAATAATTAAAGCGCAAGGAGATATGGGAAAAATGGGTTAACTTTGCAAGGTTGACCACAACACTCTCGAAGAATGAATAAAAAAACATCACTGTTAGGCTTATTTTTAGGTGTCGGCGTTGCTATTTGTGCTGCTGCCGGCGACAACGTTATAGAAGAAGTGGCCTGGATGATTGGCGACGAGCCTATCTATAAGTCCGATATTGAACAGGCATATTTAGATATGCAGAACGACCGTGTACCTATTACCGGCGATCCGTACTGCTATATCCCCGAGGAACTTGCAATCGAACGCCTGTTCCTGCATCAGGCCGACATAGATACCGTAGAGGTTCAGGAGTCGATGGTGCAGATGCAGGTGGATGCTCAGATGAACTTCCTTATCTCAAACCTTGGCTCGAGGGAGAAGGTTGAACAGTACTTCCGCAAACCATATCCTGAAATCCGCGAGGCTTACGCAAAGAACATGCGAAATCGATCGCGTGTGCAGCAGGTGCGCAGCGACCTTACGAAAAACCTTAAGGTTACTCCCGGCGATGTACGCCGATATTTCGACCAGCTACCGAAGGACAGCGTTCCGTACATACCTCTCCAGGTGGAAGTGCAGCTTATAACCCTGAATCCCGTTATTCCTCGTCAGGAAATCGAGGATGTCAAAGCACGTCTGCGCGACTATGCCGACCGCGTGAACCGCGGCGAGAGCGATTTCTCAACATTGGCAGTCCTTTATTCCGAATCTCCCGAGGGCATTCGTGGTGGTGAGACTGGCTTCATGGGGCGTGCACAGATGGTCCCCGAATATGCTGCTGTGGCTTTCAACCTCAACGACCCCAAGAAGGTTTCCAAGATCGTGGAGACGGAATACGGTTTCCACATCATACAGCTTGTGGAGAAACGAGGCGACCGCATTAACACTCGCCATATTCTCCTGCGTCCTCGAGTGGATGAAAAGGACCTCAAAGAGGCTCTTACGCGTCTGGATTCTGTCCGCGCCGACATTGTGGACAAGAAAACTCTCTCCTTCGAGAACGCCGTACGCCTGGTTTCGCAGGATAAGGATACACGAATGAGCAACGGTGTCATGGTCAACACTAATACTGGAACTACACTCTTCGAGATGTCGCAGCTGCCTCAGGAAATAGCTAAGAACGTGGCCTCCCTTGAGGAGGGTGAGATATCTCAGCCTTTCATCATGCGCGATCCAAGACGCGACCGCGAGATTGTTGCTATGGTACGTCTTTCAAACCGTATTGATGCACATCAGGCAAACCTCGGCGACGATTTCCAGACTATAAAGGACATGTACGAGAACTACAAGCGCCAGGAGATTGTGGACAAGTGGCTCGAGAACAAGATTCGAGAGACATACGTGAGAATCGAGGAAGGTTGGCGTGGTTGCGACTTCCGCCACAAGGGTTGGTTGCACGGAAATTAATCCGTTCAAAGTAGGTCTCTGTCGCTATGCTTAGCCGACGCTCGTTTCATATTCTCGCATTGATGGCGTTGCTTCCGCCTGCGCTTGCCGCCGTTACCGACAGCAAGCCCCCGAGAGTGGACATTAGGCCGCAGATTCCATCGGCCGACCGTAGCTCGGGAAACCGCGTGTTCCTTGAACGCGCTAATGAACTGCGCAAGGAAACCAACGATTCCTTCATGATTCTTGTGGGCGACGTGGTGTTCACAAAAGGTCCCATGATTATGAAATGCGACAGCGCGCATTATTTCCCCGACAGCGAGAGCATGAACGCATACGGAAACGTAAGCATGGAGCAGGGAGACACTCTGTTTGTATATGCCGACGAGCTCGACTATGACGGGCCGCGCGAACTTGCCACGCTATATGCCGACCTGGGCAAGAAAGTGCGTCTCATAAACCGCGACGTTATGCTCGAGACCGACGTGTTTGTATATGACCTCGCTATCGATCTCGGCTATTACGATGTTGGTGGTGTTCTGACAGATCCCCAGAACCGCCTGGTGTCCGAGAAAGGCGAATATGTGCCCTCTACAAAAGAGGCAAATTTCTACGTTAACGTGCATCTCAACTCCCGCGACAGCAAGGACACTCTCGATATTTACACCGATACCCTATATTACAATACCGGTACGCATGTGGCGCAGCTCTTTTCGCGAAGCGAAGTAATAAATGCGCGTGGTACAATATACACTACCGCTGGTACTTACGAAACCGACAGCAACCGCGCCATACTATACGACCGTTCAACTGTCGTAACATCGCAGGGCCAGACACTGACGGCCGATACAATTTACTACGACCGCAACGCTGGTTTCGGCGAGGCCTGGGGCGACATGGTGATGACCGATTCCGCACACCAGGTGGAAATTCGTGGTCAGTACGGTTTTTACGACGAGCTTAAGGACAGCTCCTTCGTAACTGGGCGAGCACTCCTCACCGAGTGCCGGGGCGAAGACACGCTGTACATGCACGCCCGTTATATTCAGAGCTGGTCGTATCTGGATACCGTCGAGATTAAAGCCGACAGTGTCGCCGGTATTGAGGCCGGTATACGCATCGACACTTCTCACGTTGCTGTCGCCTTCCCGCGTGTGCGTTTCTATCGACGCGACATGCAGGGCATTTGCGACAGCATGCGTTTCACGCAGAAGGATACCATGCTGCGTATGTTCATAAATCCGGTTGTCTGGAACGAGAACCAGCAGATATTCGGTAATATAATCGAAGTTCTCCTAAACGACAGCACAATCGAGCGGGCTCAGTTGCCCGACAACGGTTTTGCTGCCCAGCAGATCGAGGGGGAGCACTTCAACCAGATAAGCGGAAAGCAGATGACGGCATTCTTCGAGAACGGTGAGCTGCGTAAGCTCGATATAAACGGAAACGTCGAGATTATTATGTATCCCGAAGAGAACGATTCAACCGTCAACAAGATGGTGTCGGCCGAGAGCAGCTTCCTTACAGCACTTTTTCGTAACCAAAATACAGAGTTTGTCAAAATGTGGCCGCAGACGACGGGTACCGCTACTCCTTTGTTCCTCGCACGCAGAAGTATGTACTATCTGCCAAAATTCAAGTGGTTTGGCGATATGAGACCTCTCGATAAGGACGATGTCTTTATCGTTCCGGTATCGATGGAAAGCATGATGCAGGATGCGGGACGGTCGAATGTTGTCATGCAGTTCTCTCCAAGGGTGGCCCGTCTTGAAATGCCACCGGAGGATTTGCCTGTAATTCCTGCTTCCGCTTCCGGAGACGCCAGCATGATTAACGCCGACAAACTCGACAAAAAGGAAAACTAAAAGGATTACCTTTTGTTTGACTTTTAATGAGAACTCAGTATATTTGCATATGAATAAAAAAGCGGTTTCCGCTCAATTATTAACATAATGACACGTACAACAAAATACGATATGGAGCACGACCAATTTGCTGACATACGTCCTTATGATGACCATTTGTTCAAGGAAAAAATAGCAGTCCTGGTGCGCGAACCCGGTTTCGAGCATGCTGTGCGTTATGTGATGCCCGACGTAGACTACGAGGCTTTTGTCAAGAATCTCCTGACCGTTGAGACTCAGAACGATTTCCAGATAAAGGTGATGGGTCCGTTCCTGGAGATGCTGGCCGCGGCAACGACACACGGTGTGTCGATGGACGGCGCTGAAAACTATATTTCGGGGCCGCACGTCTTCGTTACAAACCACCGGGATATTGTATTGGATGCTTCTTTCCTCAATCTTTGCTTCATTCGGGCAAAAATGCCTCTTACTCAGGTGGCGATTGGTAATAATCTGCTTATTTACGACTGGATTACCGATCTTGTGAAGCTGAATCGCAGTTTCATTGTAAAAAGAGACGTAAAGGTGCGCGAGGCGCTCGACGCGGCAACTCACCTGTCGCAGTATATCCATCATGCCGTGCTCGATCAGAAGGAATCCATTTGGATTGCGCAGCGCGAAGGCAGGGCTAAAGATTCAAACGACCGAACTCAGGAGAGCGTCGTGAAGATGCTTTCTCTCGGTGGCAAGTCCGAGAACTTCATCGACAATCTGATGGAGCTGAATATCATGCCGGTCGCTATTTCCTACGAGTACGACCCCAACGACTATCTGAAGGCTACCGAGTTCCTGCGCCGACGCCGTGATCCGGCTTACAAGAAAACAAAGCGCGACGACCTTTTCAGCATGGAAACAGGGCTCTTGCGCCAGAAAGGTCGAGTGCATTTCCACCTCGGTGCTTGCATTAACACTTCTCTGGAGCCCCTGCGCGACGAATCGCGGGCCGAAGTCGCTCCAAAGGTATGTGCGGTGCTCGACAGGTCAATACACTGCGGTTATCGGATTTACCCGTGCAATTATATCGCATACGATGAGGTGTTCGGAACTTCGCATCTTGGTTCCGGATATACCGAAGACGATCTCAAGGCTTTCAACGAATACCTCGACAAACAGCTCGACAAGGTTGAGCTCACCGATGTTACGCCCGACGAGCGCGCTTTTATGCGTGAGACAATGCTCGTTATGTACGCTAATCCGTTGCAGAACCAGAAAACTGCCCTGACTTGCGGAAACGCTTTATAATACACTCGGTGTCATGAGATTGCCCTTGATACTCGTGCTGCCACTCCTTGTGCTCAATGTGCTGGTAGACTGGTACATTTGCCGTGCCGTGCGTCAGCGCGCAAAAAACAAGGTGTGGTACCGCATTGCGCTCTGCACCTCAATTGCCCTTGCGGTTGCCTTTGTTATTGTCATCGCTGCTCCGAAACGAGGCGGCGCCGATAGCGGCCTTAGTGTGCTCATGTGGAGCCTCTTTGCCTATATGTCGATATATATGGGCAAATATATTTTCGTTATTTTCGACTTGATAGGCAAGATTCCATGCCTGTTCAGGCGAAGTCGTATTAAGGCGGTAGGCACCGCTGGTGCTTGTGTCGGCGTTTTAGTGTTTGTGCTAATGTGGTGGGGTACTGTTAACCGCTTCAATATCGACGTGGAGGAAGTGGTGTTCGCGCACAATTCCCTGCCGCAGGGCTTCGACGGTTTCAGGGTGTTGCAGGTTTCTGATATACATACAGGCACATTTGGCAACGATACATCATATCTTCATGATGTCGTGGAGCGAATCAACAGCATCAGGCCCGACGTGGTGCTGTTTACAGGCGATATTGTGAATCGGCGAAGCTCCGAACTGGAGCCGTTTGTGGACGTCCTGAAAGGCATAAATGCGCCATACGGTGTCTTCTCGGTGCTTGGCAATCACGATTACGGCGATTACTATAACTGGCCCTCTGACTCGGCTAAAAATGCCGACCGTTCACATCTCGCCGAGCTGCAGAAACGCATGGGATGGCACCTCCTGAACAACCGGTCGGTGAAACTGCGATGCGGTCTCGACTCTATTGTCATTATCGGCGTAGAGAACATCGGAGACCCGCCTTTCCCCGTTTACGGCGATTTGGACAAGGCTTATCCGGCGCTCGACGATTCTTCGTTCAAGATACTTATGTCGCACAATCCCGCCCATTGGGTGGATGATATTAAGGATGCTCCGGACAAGAACATCCCGCTTACCCTTTCCGGACATACGCATGCCATGCAGATAGAGCTGCTGGGCGTTTCTCCGGCGGCTTTCCGTTACCGCACTTGGGGCGGTATGTATGCCGATGCCGACAGCGCACATCATCTCTATGTCAATATCGGTCTTGGCGAGGTCGGCTTCCCGGCCCGTATCGGTGCTACGCCGGAACTGACTCTTTTTACCTTACGCAAAAAGCAATAATCATTTCGATGAATACAACAGAAGCTGTAGCCTGCAGGACGGGCCTGCCGCTGCGCGGTGTCGCTGCCGTGGTGGAGCTGCTCGACCAGGGCGCTACGGTGCCATTTATCAGCAGGTATCGAAAGGAACGCACCGGCTCGATGGACGAGATGGCCGTGCGTGCCGTCGAATCTGCGCTCGCGGCTGTGAGGCAGCTTGAGCTGCGCAAGGATTTTGTGCGTCAGGCCATTGCCGATGCCGGTGCGCTTACACCAGAGCTCGAAGGCCGTCTTGACGGTGCCGACAGTCTCACCCTGGTGGAGGATATATATGCTCCATATAAACCAAAACGCCGGACACGAGCCACTGTGGCCCGTGAGAAAGGGCTGGAACCCCTTGCTAAGATTATTATGGCAGCTCGCACATCCGACTGTCATGCCTCGGCGCAGCGGTTTGTGAACAAGGATGTCGCGGATGCCGATGAGGCTATTGCCGGAGCGATGGACATTATTGCCGAATGGGCGTCCGAAAGCACACGTCTGCGCAATATTACGCGTAAGGCACTGCGTCGCACCGCCGAGATTCGATGCGCTGTCGTAAAAGGAAAGGAGGCTGATCTTGCCGCTTCGCCGTATAAGGATTACGCCGATTTCGCTGTTCCTGTTCGTCGGTGCAACTCTCATCAGTATCTTGCGATTCGCAGGGCCGAAAACGAGGGGTTGCTGAAAGTGAAGTATGTGCTTCCCGACAGCGGCCGTGTGGCCGACGAGCTGGTAGACTGCTTTATGCCGCGAAACGCTGGCCGGGACTGTGCCGGAATAATAGGCGATGCTGTCGGCGACGCTTTCAAACGCCTCCTGCTGCCGTCGGCCGAGACCGATATTTCCGCCGAACTGAAAGAAGACGCCGACCGTGTGGCAATAGATATTTTCGCCGACAATCTGCGCCAGTTGCTGCTTGCGCCACCGCTACAGCACCGGCGGGTGCTTGCCATTGACCCCGCATACCGTACTGGTTGCAAGATTGTTTATCTTGACGAGCAGGGATGTCTGCTTGCCGACAGTGTGATTTACCCTACGGCGCCTAAGAACGACATTGCCGGGGCTACGGCAATGCTGAAATCGATGAATGCTCTGTATAAGCCCGAGGCGGTGGCGATAGGCAACGGTACAGCCTCGCGCGAGACGCGGCAGTTCATACTCGGATGCGGACTGTTCGATGCCAAAAATGTCTATGTCGTCAGCGAAGACGGAGCTTCAGTATACTCCGCCTCGGATATTGCCCGGAAAGAGTTCCCGGAGAAGGACGTTACAGTCCGTGGTGCTGTTTCAATCGGTCGTCGACTAATCGACCCTTTGGCCGAACTTGTGAAAATCGAGCCTAAATCCATCGGGGTGGGGCAGTATCAGCACGATGTGGACCAGGCAAAACTGAAGGACGCTCTCGACTATACAGTTATGAGCTGCGTTAATGCGGTTGGTGTTAACGTGAACACGGCTTCCGAACGCCTGCTCAGCTATGTAAGCGGCATTGGTCCGCAGCTTGCCGCCAACATTGTGAAGTATCGTGCGGAAAACGGAGCTTTTGAATCGCGTGCCCAGTTGCGCAAGGTGCCTCGGCTGGGCGACAAAGCATTCGAACTATGCGCCGGATTCCTGCGTGTCCCTGGCTCCAATCCGCTGGACAACACCGGTATACATCCCGAAAGCTATGGCGTGGTTTCGGGGATCGCACGTTTTGTAAAGGTCCCGATTGCCGATATGCCGGGAAATATCGCCGTGCTGGATGCTCTCGACGCACGCAAACTTGCCGAGCAAGGTTTGGGTGGCGAGGAAACGATACGGGATATAATTGCCGAATTGCGAAAACCTGGGCGAGACCCTCGAACCGACAGCGAACAGAAACCTTTCGAGGCTTCGGTGGAGGATTTCTCGCAGATTGCAGAGGGTATGATGCTGGACGGTACGGTGTGCAACATCACTGCGTTCGGGGCTTTCGTGGATTTGGGTATAAAGGAAAAAGGGTTGATTCATATCTCGCAGCTGGCCGACCGCAGGGTCGCTTCTGTGGGAGAGGTTCTGAAGTTAGGGCAGCGCGTAACGGCAAGGGTTCTCGCGGTCGACTCCGAACGCCACAGAATTAGTCTTAGTCTGCGCCATGAATGATGCCGTGATATGCCTTGGAGGCAATGCCCCGTGTTCTTCCTCGCTGATAGATGCGGCGGAGACGTTTCTCTCGACAATAGGGACGGTCGTGGCGAAGAGTGGGGTGTACAGCTCGGCGGCCGAGTTTGTCGCTTCCGATAGCGATTACCTGAACGAGGTCTTGGTTCTTCGCTCCGATCTCGATTATGACGCGCTTCACAAAAGCTCCAAGGCGTTCGAGACAGACCTCCGCGCCGTACATGCGCATGCCCCGTTGGTGAGCATAGACATCGATATCGTGCTCTGGAACGGCGAGGTAATGAGGGCGCGAGACGCCGCTTCTGCCTATTTTATCGCCGGCTTGAAAAAACTGTAGCATTTTATAGTACGGCGTGGAAAGCGCTGTGGCGGATGGAATGGACGGCGATTTTCTTTATTGCGGCGGCGCGTCTGATTTCTAAGGCTCGTTCGGCTGTGATATTGGCTCCAAGAATTATCTCCGCAGGCTGAACGGCGTCTATGATTGCCTCTGCATCGCCATTGTAGCGCTTGTCTACTATCAGATACTGCGCTCGCGGCAGTCTCGAAGGGTCGCTCTCGCGCACGGCCAGAACGTAGCCCTTGTCTCGTGTGTTGGCTCCATTCACCGATACGCTGTCCGGGTCTACTCCGTGCCCGTCGAAGTAGTTGTCTACACGTATTATCGGCCGGGGTTTGACGGCGGTAGTTTCAACATACCCTTTGCCGTCGCGTACTACGCATACCTGCGTGTGCCTGTTGTTGCCGCACACAAGCAGACTGTCGCCTACCCCCTTTTGTCCTGCGTAGATGGCAACCGTCAGCATCGCAGCTGTACCGGCAGCCGCGCACCATTGTATGCGTCGGCTCCGGCTGTGCAGAAGGATTGCCAGCGCTGTTATGCCGAGAATCAGCGCAACAAGCGAAGTATCGGTAAGGTATATTTGCGATAGGGTACCCGATTGCGCATCTGCGGCCAGGTCGCATAGATTTTTTATGATATCAAGTATGCCCTGTAGAATTTTGCCGACCCATTCGGGATATAAGCCGGTTATACTCAGGAAATATGCCGCGATACCGCTTACGAGAAACAGGGGAAAAAGAAGTGCGGCTGTTGCATTGAGAGGAATTGCGGCGAGCGGAAGCCGGTGAAACCAGGCCAGAAGCACTGGGGCGGTGCCGAGCAGGGCGGCCACGGGTACGGCGAATAGATTCACAAGAAAGTATACTTTCCGATTTTTGAACTTGATAATGTTGATGCGGTTTTCGAATAGGAGTAACCCGGCCACTGCGCATACCGATAGCTGGAACCCGGCCGAGTATATCCACCGTGGCTGGATAAACAGCATAAGAGCCACTGCTACGGCAAGCGAGTTGTACGGCGAACTGTCGCGCTCAATCCAACGGGAAAGCAGAAAAATCGTTATCATGAGTGCTGCCCGGGTAACCGACGGTGTGAATCCTACGAGGGCGGCATAGCCCCACAGAAACACTATCGTAATCGGATAGCGAATGCGCCCTGCATGGCTCCATATTCGCATGGGAAACAGTATAAAGCCTATCAGCCACGCGATTATGCCTACATGGAAGCCGCTGATGCACAGCAGATGCGACAGGCCCGTGGCACGGAAACTTTCTTTTATGTCGTCGGGAACCCAACGCGCTCCCAAGGTGGCTGTTACAAGTGTTTCCGTAACCTCGGTCGGGAGCGGGGTCTCAAGCACCCGGTAGGCGATATCCTCGCGGACGTCTGTCATGCGGTTGTACAGATTGTCATTATGCCCGATTACCGATATTTCTTCGGAATTGACTGCCGCGAACGCCGTTATGCCGTCGGCGCGCATCTGCATCGAGGTCATTTCCATGTACGGCACACTGCTGAACTGGTCGGCCGGTGCGGGTTCTGCTTTCACGCGCACAATATCGCCCTGTCGGAGGAATGAGGACATGTCGATAATAAGCAGGCGGCAACGGTAGTTTTCGCATTCGCTGCCGTTGCGGTAGCGCGCCGTGGCGTCGCATAGCTGGGTGTCGCCGGAGTCCCGTACGTCATCTATATAGAACACATAGTCGGCCTCCTTGAAAAGATGCCCCTCGGGAATAGGCCGCGGTGCGGTAAGAATATATGAAAAGAGCGTAACGGCGAATCCGAAAGCGAATGGAAGAACGGATCGTGGGCGACACCACACAAAAAATATGCCGGCCGCCGCAACGGCAGCCAGCATGATGTATTCGAATGTCGAGCGTGCGCCGGGAGCTATCGCTGCCGCAAGCGAACCTGCCGCCAGCGGCAATGCGGGCATTGTGTCCCACGCATCGCGCATTTTCGTTATTCTATAGTGTTCATTACAACGGCAAGAGAACTTATGCTGATGACAATCCAGAGTATCACGGCCTGTAGAAGCGGTTTTACTCCTACTGCCTTGATGGATTTCAGCGACAGGGATGCTCCGATAAGGAAGAGGGTCAGTACCATGCCGCGGCGTGCGATCCATACCATTACGTCAACAATCACAGTCGGAAGTGTCACGTAGGTATTGATAACCATTGCAAGCACGAAAAGGAAGATGAACCAGGGTATGGTGATTTTCGATGTCTTGTCGCGGAATATGAACATTGTGGCTATTGCCAGCGGAATAATCCACAAGGCGCGGGTTAGCTTGATTAGCGTGGCGATTTTCATCGCTTCCGTGCCGTAGATTTCTCCGGCGCCTACTACCGACGACGTGTCGTGGATGGCAATCGCAGCCCAGGTGCCGAATTGCTGCTGGGTCATGTCAAAAAGATGCCCGAGCGGTGGGAAGATGAAAAGCGCTATGGAGTTGAGGATGAAGATTACGCCAAGCGATACTGCCATCTCGTTTTCGTTGGCCTTCAGAACCGGACCTACAGCGGCTATGGCGCTGCCGCCGCATATGGCTGTGCCGGATGAAATAAGATAGGCTGTCTTGCGGTTGATGTGCATCCAGTAGCCTAACAGTACTCCAAGGAACATAACTCCGATTACAGATACCACCGTAAAGAGCATGCCCTCGCTGCCCGATTTAAGTGATTCCTGAAGGTTCATGTTGAACCCCAGGCACACAACGGCTACCTGAAGCAGGTACTTGGATGTTTTTTTGTTGAATTTGGGATAAGGATTCGGAAAAATGAATGCGAAAATAAGACCTAACAGAAGTGCTGCGGGTGCCGATATCTGGGGGAGACCCAGCTCTGCAAATGGGAAAATGATTGCGGCAATAAGTAAGAGATAAACTATTGGTGCTGCTTTTTTCATATAAAATATTTTGGTTATAGTTGTTCGGTTGTCCAGATGTCAAGTGCTTCTATGGCTTGCCCGAAAAGCATTTCCAGTCCGTTTTTAACTTTGGCGCCTTTTGCGGATGCAAGAGCCATGAACTTGGTGGTCTCGGGGTTATAGACAAGGTCGAAACACAGGTTGTCGGATGTCAGCAGGGCGTAGGGGATAGGTGGGCAGGCGTCGGTATTGGGATAAGTGCCAAGAGGTGTTGCGTTGACAATCAGAGGGAATTCCCGGAGAATGTCGGCGTCTATTTGAGAATATGTTATGGTAGTGGCGTCGCTTTTGGAACGCGAGACAAACCGCGTGGGTATCGCAAGTCTGTGCAATGCCACGGCTACTGCCTTGGACGCCCCGCCGGTTCCGAGAATCAGGGCACCGGTGGGCCGTTCGCCGCCTAACATCCCGAGGATGCTTTGCAGGAAGCCGCGCACATCCGTGTTGTAGCCGTCGAGGCCTACAACGCGGCCGTCGGGGGCGCGGCGTATCTTCACGGTGTTGACTGCGCCAACCTCGCGGGCGAGCTCGTCGGTGCTGTCGAGGAACGGTAGTATCGCTTCTTTGTAGGGGGCTGTAACGTTGAACCCTTTTAGCTTCGGATTCATCAGAACAAGCGAGTAGAGGGCCTCGGCAGTCAGTTCTGGCAGCTCGAAGTTCTCGTAGATTCGGTTGCTGCCGTCCTCGTGGAACAGACGCGTAAAGAACATTTTGGAAAAAGAATGTCCTAAAGGATAGCCGACGAGACCGAAGTCGGCGTTGGAGAGTGTTGTATTATTCATTTGCTTAGGTTGCCGTTGGAATATATGCGCCACCGTTCGATAAGCTCTGACATATCGGTTGGTAGTTCGGCGGTGAAGAACATTTCTTCGCCGGTTTCGGGGTGCCGGAAGCCAAGGGTACGCGCGTGCAGGGCCTGGCGGGGGCATAGATCGAAACAGTTCTTTATAAATGCCTGGTATGTGGACGACTGTACGCCGCGCAGTACCTTGTCGCCGCCGTATCGGGAATCGTTGAACAGTGGGTGTCCGATGGATCGCATGTGCACGCGTATCTGGTGTGTGCGGCCGGTTTCGAGTACGCATTTGATTACCGATACATACGCCAGTGGTTCGGAAACGCTGTAGTGGGTTACGGCGCGTTTGCCCTCTGGGCCGTCGAGCGGAAATGTTGTCATTTGCAGCCGGTCCTTGGGATTGCGCCCAATGTTGGTGGCTACAGTTCCTTCGGAGGGTTCTGGATGGCCCCATACAAGCGCAACATATTCACGGCGCGTGGTTTTGTTGAAGAACTGTCGTCCCAGGTCTGTCTTTGCGTCGGGAGTTTTGGCCACCACGAGCAGTCCGGATGTGTCTTTGTCTATTCGGTGTACAAGACCCAGCCGTGGGTCGTTTACGTCGTAGTCGGGTGTGTCGCGGAAATGCCATGCAAGGGCGTTCACAAGTGTGCCGTCGTAGTTCCCGTGGCCCGGATGTACAACCATGCCGGCCGGTTTGTTGACAACCAGGACATAGCGGTCCTCGTAGACGATGTCGAGCGGTATGTCCTGCGCCACAATCTCGAATTCGTAGCGCGGACGGTCCATGACTACCTGTACGACGTCGTTGGGTTTTACACGGTAGTTGCTTTTTACCGCTTTTCCGTTAACCCATATGCAACCGGCCTCGGCGGCCTGCTGTACTCGGTTGCGCGATGATTTCTGAAGACGGGTTACAAGAAATTTGTCAACACGCAACAGTTCCTGCCCCTTGTCGGCTACGAACCGGAAATGCTCGAAATATTCTCTGCCGTCAACCTCGAACGACGGGGCCGAGCTTTCCTCGGCGAGTTCCTCGATATCGAATGTCTCGTCGTTATTCATCTATTGTAGGATTGATAAATTCTTCTACACTGTCAACCGCAAGAGAGTCGGGCATTTCCTCCATTCCGCTACCTACAGTAAGTGTGATGGTGGAGGTTACGGGTATTACTGTGCCTACATTAAGCGGTGTGTTGCCGTAGCGCGCTCCTATCACAAGGTCGGCGAACTCCGACGGCACATGTTCCAGACGCACATCGTTGATACCGATGCCGCGCAGGTACGATATGGCCTGCCGCGAGGATACATTGCCCGTAAGGGGCATCGATATGGTAACCTGTTTGGGAGAGAATGCCGTTACAGTTACAAATACCTGACGGCCATTCTTTACTATGGCGCCGGCTTTGGGCCACGATTCTACAACGGTGCCTGGCGCAAGTTCGGGATCGTATATGGAATCCGAAATCTCTATGTTCAGGTCGTTGGCTTTCAGAACGGATGCTGCCTCGGCGTAGTTTTTAAGTTTTATCTGCGGTACTACGGCGTTGTGCCCGTGCAATGTCCAGAAATCAAGAAAAATCAGTACGCCCCATACCAGTAGGGTGCCGGTAAGGGCTATCAGTATGATATTGCTCAAAACTGGGTGCCGCCCGTAAAATTCTTTTATTGACATCTTTGTTTTATGTTATTGCTGGCGGGAATCTCCGCCGCAATGCAAAATTAGCTATTTTGAACAAATAACGCCAAATTATAGGCTTTAATTGTGTGATCTGGAATTTGCTGGGGCTTTTAACGCCCGTTTTATTAGGTCTGTAGATATCTTTTTTATTGTACCGTTGATGCTTTTTGCTAAATTTTATAACATTTTTAGAGTGTTTTGCGATTGTTTTCACGATTAATGTGTATATTTGCAATCAAGTTAGTGTTCTCTAACGCATATTGCTAATATGGTGCCCGTCTGGAACGGCCGCCACGGCATATAGCCGATTTTTAATGTGTCTATGACGGATATTTATTTAGATCTTTTGCGCAGCATGATTTCCATTCCTTCTTACTCCGGTGAGGAGGGGGGGACGGCCGAGCTTATATATGATTTTCTTGATTCGCGTGGAGCGGCGCCAGCGCGTGTGGGTAATAATGTGTATGCCCTTTCCGATGGTTTCGACAGCAGCCTCCCCATTCTGTTGCTCACTTCCCATCACGATACGTCGCGGCCGCAGATTTCGTGCCGCCGATCGCCTTTCTCGCCGGATATAGTGGAGGGGCGCCTCTATGGTCTTGGAAGTGTCGAGGCTGGTGCGTCGGTTTCCGCTCTTATTGCGGCCTTTATGGAACTGCGTTCAAAACATTTGCCTTTCAATCTGCTCCTTGCAATTACTGCCGAGGGCGAAACGGGGGGAGATGGTGGTATGAAGCGGTTCATGCGGGTTTTGTCGCGCCTGGGCATAATCCCCGCCGCGGCTATAATAGGTGCTCCTACATCCCTGCGTGGTGCTGTGGCAGAACATGGCAAATTGTCCCTGGCGGCTGAAACGAAAGGGGCCAACGCTATATACCGGGCTATGGACGACATCGCCGCAATACGTGCTTTCAGGCTGCCGCAGGTCTCCCAGCTAATGGGGCCTGTGGCGATTGATATTCGAGGCATAAAAAGCAACGACAGCGCCGGTCGCCAGCCGGATATGTGCTACTGGAATGTGGAGCTGACCACTACCGATGCCTATCCGAATGCCGAGGTGCTCGAGCTCCTCCGTAAGACTGTTTCGCGTAACACTATGCTGAAACCTCGTGGTGGGTCGGTGGACGCCGCTGTTATCCGCCCTTCACATCCCTTGGTGAAAGCGTTTGCGGGACAGACTTTTGTATCGCATTCGCCTTCGGCAATGACCATGCTGCCATTCCCGGCCATTAAAATTGGCCCGGGAAACCCTTCTCGGGCTCGTAGGCCCGACGAGTTTGTGGAACTCTCCGAAATTAAGGAGGCTATATCGCTGTATGTGAATATGATGACGGTCCTTAAACTCTAAGAAGTTCTACTCGGCGCTGCTCAGACGAAGCAGCATGAACGCCATCGACGCAGTGCCGTCCATCGTTGGCTCGTTGGTGGAGTAATCGCTGAAATCGTCGTGATAAACTGCTATCGGGCCTTGACAGTGTGCGAACTTGTCGTCGTTGCGCAGATGAACGCCCCACAGGCTCTTGAATATCGACGTATATACAGGTCCGTCAACAAGTCCTCCTACAAGCCAGTCGCGTCCGGGGCGTCGCTGCACCATCATGTCGGTGAGTGCCGAATGGGGGTCCTTGGGCGACGATTTTACTGCTTTTTCAGGCATGATAATCATTGTCTGCCCCCACGGGTTAACACCGAACAGCCAGTCGCGTACGGCTGTCTCGGTCTCGCGGAACGACTGGTCGCCAGTAATCTCGCGGTAGAGCATGGCCTGGGTAACGAAGCCAACGGCAAGGTTGTTGGAGCACCATACGAAAGGCACGCCGAAACGGAAAACGTTGTCGCTGCCGCGGTCGGATACCGCTTTGAGTCCCCGGTGCATGTATTCTTTTGCCTCGCTGCTTTTTGTCGCCAGCTGGGCGTGTCCTAAGTTCACAAAAGGATACCACTGGTAGTGGCGTGCGGTATCTGCGCCCATCCACGGAGTTACTGGCTCCATACGGGCATAGCGAAGGGCTGCATCGTACATCTTGCAGTCGCCGGTAAGGGTATGTAGCGCTGATGCCGCAAGCTCCATATCGTCGGCCCAGTTGTCTTCCTCGTAGAAGTATGGCGAAGAGCATGGAGCTGTCTGCGACGCGCCGGGGTGTGCGGCGGCGTATTCGTATGCCGCGCGTGCACGTTTTGTTAGTTCTGCTGACAAATTCGGCTCTATGTCCGCGAATACTTCGGCGCCCAGGGCGAAAACCGAGGCGAATTTGCCTACCGACGATGCTTCGCCAGTACTGCGGTTCGTGTATTTCTGTAAGCCGTAAGGCTTGCCCGAAACTGGGTATAATGGGCGCCCCTGGCCTTTGCCGAGGCCATAATCGGTGCTGTCGTTCTGAGGTGCCCCCACAAAACGGTGGTCGCGGTCGTCGGCTATCTGGTTGAAGTATAACCCGTCGCGCGGATTCATCTTCATCATCCATTCTATACCCCAGCGGGCCTCGTCCAGAATGTCCGGGATGCCGTTGGAGCCTTCAAGGCCGCGGGAGTTATATTCGTCGGCCCACGCCTTGGGGTTGGCCCGGTAGGCGAAAAGAAGCTGGTATACCGTGTTGGCCGAGGTGGGCAGATACTGAAGATAGTCGGAGGCGTCGTGCCACCCTCCGGTAACGTCGAAGTGCTGGCCGTCGAGGCCTTCCGACAGCACCACAAAGCCGTCGTGCTGATGGCATTTGGCCCGGTGCGCGGGATTGTAGCCGCAACGTTGCTGCCTCAGATAGTTGAGTGGCAGTTCCTTGATATTAAGCCGTGAATACGAATCGTTGCCTATGTGCAGCCCGGCAACATCAACAACCTGGCCTTTCTCGCGCAACTTTATGGAGAGGGTATAGTCGCCGGGACGTGTCTCCGACGAGAAATATATGCGGGCCGTATTCGCGAACGGTTCCCAGGCTGGGCATGCTACCACGCTGTCTATGGCCGACGATCCTGTCTGCGGCGACAGCAGTTCGAATTCAAGCTGTTCAACGGGGGTGTTGCCTACATATACGGCGGCTTTTATGTCATCGCAGAGGTAGCCTGCATGGTTTACGCGTAACGTTGTCTGGGCATTCATCAGCAAAGGAACGCTCAGTAGTAGGACGGCAGTAGTGTTTTTCATGGATTAGATAATTGGCAGATATGGATGTCTTTGGTTAACGCATTATCAGATAGAATAGCACCGTGGCCATGCTTACAAACAGCATGGAGTCTATGCGGTCAAGTATGCCGCCGTGCCCCGGTATCAGGTTGCCCGAATCCTTTATGGCGTGGCTCCGTTTGAGCAGCGATTCAAAAAGGTCGCCCCACGTGGAGAACGCGCAGACGATTATGCCGAATGCTATCCACGCGGGCAGGCTGAAGATGTCCGCGTTCATGTAATAGGCTCCGATTCCCGCGCCGATGCAGCATACAAGGCCCCCGGCGAAGCCTTCCCACGATTTCTTCGGCGATAGGCGCGGGAACATGCGGTTTTTGCCTATCATGGACCCCACGCAGTAGGCGCCGGTATCGTTAAGCCATATCATTATGAACATGGTAAGAACTATAAGCTGCCACTGGGGGGCAATGTGGGTAAGGAGATTCAGCATGGCAAGCGGCAGCGCAACATAGGCCAGCATCAGGCACGACCACGCGCAATCGCGGTATGCCGTCGGGCTTTTGTCGTAGAGTGCGAGCGTGAACCGCACAAGGGTATAAAGCAACACTATCCCAAGGCATGTGTCTCCTATCGCTTCTGGAAGTTCCAGAAACAGCGGGAGGGTAATTACAGCCAGTGCGGTAACTGTGTCCAATATACGTACAGCCCAGTGCCATACGCTGTTTATTGGCGTGAGTACTATGTGCTCGAATTCTACTGCGGCGAGCAGCCCTAATAGCAGGGTGAGTGCGAAAAAACATGATTCTCCGGCAAGTATCGCGCCTATTATCAGAGCCACGTAAACTATTCCGCTGAGACTTCGTACTACGAGATTTTTCATTACTTTAAGATTGTTTTTGCAAAGTTAGGCATTTTAACCGACATATTTGTCAGATGTTCCCTATTATCATTTTTTTGACGTGTCTGCCTGCTCGGAGGACGTACACCCCGGGGCTTAGGCCGAGAGTGCTGAGGATGAGAGTATCCGAAGCGCTCGTCGCCGTTGCCGTGGGTATTCCGGCAACGCTGAAAAGTGTTGCCCCGAAGCCGTGCGAGCCCGGAATAGTGATTTCGATGTTGTCCCCGTTGTTGCTTACGAAAATACCGCTATCTTCGCTGCTGCCGGGCAGTGCAATGGAAGCCTGACGGCGAAGAACTTCCCGAAGCCCGGCCTCGGCGTTGAAACGTCCCGCGCCCCAGCGCAATTTCTCGTCTGCGCTTATGGCGTTGGTGTCTGCCGTGGCGGCTATTATTTCGAGAACGTCGGCACTCGTAAGCGTCGGATCGGCCTCAAGCCACTGGGCTATGCAACCGGTTACCACCGGTGCCGACATTGATGTGCCGAACATGGCTGTCCAGTAATCGGTGCGGCCGTCCGATTCCCCGAATGCCGATATCCCGTAGAACGTTTCGTCAGGATTGGCATTTACAAAAGGGGTAGAGTAGCAGGAGACGACAGATGCGCCGGGAGCGGACACGGTTGGTAGTGTGCGCCCGTCGCGAAGCCTCCCGTACGACGAGAACGGGGCTATCTCGCCCTGTGTGTACCCTGTCGGCGCTATCGAGAGTGTGCGCCCGTCCGTTGTGGGCCATGTTGGGCGCCCGGTCCATGCCCCCACGCTGACAATTCCGTCCCCGCAGGCCATAGACGATACGGGCATATCGTTGCGCCCGTTAACGAATTCCGGGTCGTTGAGGCTCGAAAGCCGCCCGTAACGGCTTTCAAGGTAGATGTCCGCGTATTGCCCGGTAGTTCCGCTCGCAACTATCGCAGGGGCGATATATTTCGGTTTCTGTTCCGATATCTGGGTTAGTTCGAAGTTTATGTAGTACCCGTACCTCCCCGACGGTGCCCGTTGTGGATAAACAGCTATATAGCTGTCCGTATACCCGCTGCTCAGCGACACGATTTTGCGTCCCGCCGGACGCCCGGGGCGCTCATCGTAGTCGATAGTGGTATACACGGCTTCGGCGGTATCGGCGGGTATCTTAAACGAGGCAAGTACTTTATGTTCGGAATTGTTGCGTATCTGTATTTCCAGATCCAGAGGGGCGCTCGCGTCCCCCCATACGCCAACAGCCCCCGAATAGCTTTCTATCCACGAAACCGGCCAGAGCGAGGTCCCGATGCGTGGTTTGTCTCGGGTGAAGTTGTGGCTTATGGAGACGTTCTTGTCTGCGTAGTTCCCCGAGGATACAACGATTATGGCGTCCCGGGTGAGTGCCGATATCGCCGTGGCGAAATCATCGGAGCCATCGTGAGGGCCGACGATATCGCTCAGCGACATATTCACCACGCACGGGCGTCCGGTATCGCGGGCGTAATCGATTATACGCGCCGCGCCGTCCACAATATTGGCATCGTACAGCAGTCCTGCTCCGACGGCCAGCGACGCGTCCCGAGCCATGCCGGCGAAAATGCTGCCATCGGCCTCCTCCGTCCCGTCCTCTTTTGCTACGGTTATATTGCCGCGGTAGAAGCCCCCGATTGTGCCGAGTACATGCGTTCCGTGGCACTCTCCCGGCTCTTCGGTGCTGAGGGTGTCTATCTGGGCCGGCTCGCTGTAGGCCGTGCACTCGCCTTCGAGGCCTTTGTATACGAATACACGCTCTATGCGGTTTGTGCCGTCTGGGTTTTTGAAAGACGGATTCTGAAAATCGAAGCCGGTATCGAACAGCCCGGCGACAACTCCGCGGCCGGTGTAGCCGGGTGCGCCGTCAATACCGCGGGCAACGGCGCGCGAGCCCGTGCAGTCGGCGCTAAGGTCATTGTCGGCGTTGACTCGTTTGCCTAAACTTATGCTGATTACGTCGGGATTATCCTCTAAGGCACGCAATTGCGAGGCTGTGGCGCGCACAAGCGTTACGGCGCCAAGCTCACGGACAGATTCAACGCCGTCTGGAATTGCGCTCCCTGCTCGCATGCGCACAAATGCGGTAAGGGCTTCCTCCGAGCGTCCCTGCGGTGCCATGCACCCGAGCGTGAAACGGCTCCAGCCGTCAAATTTGGATGGAGTTGCCGCTCCGGCCGACACTGCGGCCATACATAGAATGAGAATTGTAGGGAGTTTCATAGACTTCTCAAAATTACGCATTATCAGCGTAATGGCCAAACCTAAAACATTAAATTACATGAATATGAATGGCCGGAGGCCAGAAATCTACATAACCGCAGTCGCTTGCCGCCCGTGGATAGGCATCTCCGTAGAATCAGCCCGGGACGGGCTGAACTTACATCCAAAAATGATTTAGGCTCCGATTCTTCGCGAGTCGGAGCCTATCCTATTGGAGTCTTTTAAAGCTATGTCTTATTACTGATTATATGACAGACTGAAAAGCCAAAGGTTTAGTCAGTATTTTCGTGTTTAACTCTCATTAACATTTGCTTATCATAGTGCCGTCAATACGGATAAGGCCACGCTCGGCCAGCTCGCGCACTACATCCATTGCTTTGCCGAGATTTTTTCCTAACGAGCGCGAACATGCTACCAGATCGAGCGGCGAACACTGTTCGAGAGCGGCCATAAGCCGACTTTCAAAAATTGCGGCATCGAAAGACGCTTTCCTTTGCGAGCGGCATACGTCGCATTTCCCGCACGCGCCGGATTCTTTCTCGCCGAAATAGCGCAGCATCCGTTCTACGCGGCAGCTTTCCTCGTTAAAGGCAAATTCTTTCATTGCCTCAAGCCGCTCCTCCATTCGGGCGCGCAGGTTTTCGTATACCGCTTTCGGGAAGGTGAGTTCGGCCGAGGGGCATCTGTTGGCCGTAAAAGTAATGTAAGGAGTGTGCGATTTGGGAATGTATTTTATTATGTGGCGCCTGGATAAGGCTATCAGTTCTGGATATATCGCTTCGGGGCGAACACCTGTGTCGTGGGCTATCAGTTCCTCGTCTATAAACACGAAATCTGCGAAAACACCGGGGCGAGTGCGCAGTATTCTGTTGATAATCTCGTCCTGGAGAGGAGTGAATTCTTCGCCGTACAGTTCGTCGCGCCGGACGCTGAACATCACGCGGGCACTCGTCTCAACCTCATCGCTGTACACCCAGTACCCGGCCCGCTCGATAATGGATATGGCGCTCATAACCATCCGTGGCTGCATGCCGTACTTCTGGCACATCAGCACCGGATTGAAATCGAACACTGCCTGGAAGCCCTCCCCCATTGGAACGTTCAGAAAACGGCATACCTCGTCGTAGACTGTCCGCAGATAATCTTTCGGCGGAAAAGCGTTTCTTAGGCGCGTCGCCATCGTGGCTTTGTCGCGGTCGTTGCATATCAGAACAGCTACCGACTCTTTGCCGTCGCGCCCGGCGCGGCCTGCCTCCTGATAATATTCCTCCAGCGACATCGGAATATCGTAGTGTACCACCGTCCTGACGTCTGGTTTGTCTATGCCCATGCCGAATGCCGTGGTGGCTACGATAACTCTCGTCGTGCCCTCCTGCCATGCGTCCTGCCGTTCGGCTTTCTCATGTGCCGTCAGCCCGGCGTGGTAGTAGTCCGCCGATATGTTTTCCGCCTGCAGCGCCGCCGCAAGATCTCGGCACCGCCGCCGCGATCGTGCGTACACGATTGCCGGGCCGCTTGTGCCTCGCAGAACTTCAAGCAGTTTCGTCATCTTCGCCGATACGTGCCTGACAAGAAATGAAATGTTGTTGCGGCTGAAACTCAGCGAGAAACGCGCGGGATTGCGCATCTGAAGGCTCCGCTCTATGTCCTCGGCGACTTCGGGAGTCGCAGACGCCGTAAGGGCAAGGACCGGAACTTCCGGAAATTCATCGCGCAGACGTGATATTTGCAGATACGAGGGCCGGAAATCGTACCCCCACTGCGATATGCAGTGCGCTTCGTCAACAACGAAAAGGCTCGGGTGCCAGCGGCGAAGCTGCGCCATGAAACCTTCGCTCCCAAGGCGTTCCGGCGCTACATACAGCATTTTCAGCTTCCCGGCACAGCACCGTTCGATGGTGTACTCCATCTCGTGCCGTGTTATGCCCATATACATGCACGCCGCCGCAATGCGTCGCTTCCGCAGATTGTCTACCTGGTCCTTCATCAGCGAAACCAGCGGCGTAACAACAATTGTGAGGCCAGGAAGCAGCAGCGCCGGAACCTGGAACGTTATGGATTTGCCCCCCCCGGTTGGCAGCAGCCCGAGAGTGTCTCTGCCTGCAAGTACCGACCGCACAATCTCGCCCTGCATGGGGCGGAAACTGTCGTACCCCCAGTATCGCCTCAGCGTTTCCGTGGGGTCGTCGGTGTCCGGCGATTCGTCAAAAGGAATATAGTCCGGTTCCGAAAAGTCGTAGTAACCCGATAGGTCGTCCATCTACACTTCCGTAACGCGGATTTGCTTTACAAGCAGCTGCAACGGCGAAGATGCGTTCTGGTGCTTGTTCTCCTCTATGCTGTAGCAGATGTTGAACGGGCGTCCCGAATGGATATGCTCGAAGTACGACGCCATGTTGAACGCTATGCCGTTTATCACGTGTCCCGAGGTATCGTCTACAAGCTCAAGCTTGATATGTTCAAGGTTGTGTCCCACAAGTTTGCTCGTGCCGAAATCCTTTACGCGCCGCGTACAGAACGTAGGCTTGCGGTTGCCGGGACCGAAAGGATTGAACAGACGCAGGATAGATACGAATTCCGGAGTAATGTCGGCAAAGGAGAGAAAAGCGTCGATGTCTATCTGCGGCGTAAGCTGTTCGGGCAGGATGTTGGCTGCCACATATTCCTCGAACCGGCGCGTGAACTCCGGAATATTCTCCTCGCGCAGCGATAGCCCTACGGCATAAGCGTGCCCTCCGAAATTTTCAAGCAGGTCGCGGGTGGATTCAACGGCCTTGTAGATATCGAATGCCTGAACCGAGCGCGACGAACCCGTGGCAAGGCCGTTGCTGTATGTAAGAACAACCGATGGCTTGTAGTATAGCTCCGTTAGGCGCGACGCTACTATGCCGATAATACCTTTGTGCCAGTCCTTGTTATATATCACTATGGATTTCTTGGGCGAGTGCATCTCGCCGCGGGCCTCGAGGATGGCGTTGGCCTCCTCGGTGATTCGCTTGTCAAGTTCCTTGCGGTCCTGGTTGTATTTGTCTATCTCCTGGCTCCGTCGTGCAGCCTCCTTCGCGTCGCGCGATACAAGAAGCTCAACCGCCTCGCTGCCGCACTGCATGCGTCCCGATGCGTTGATGCGAGGGCCTATCTTGAAAATTACATCGTTTATCGTTATCTCCTTGCCGCCGAGACCGCACGTGCGGATTATCGCGCGCAGACCCATGTTGGGGTTGGAGTTCAGTCGTTTCAGCCCCATGTGCGCCATAACGCGGTTCTCGTCTACCATCGGCACTATGTCGGCGGCGATACTCACCGCTACTAAATCAAGCATGCTTTCCAGTTCTGCCGTTGCGATACCGTTGCTTATGGAAAAAGCCTGCATGAACTTGTAGCCGACGCCGCAGCCCGAAAGGTGTGGGCACGGGTAGGTCGAGTTCTCTAACTTGGGATTTAGGATTGCCACTGCCGGGGGGAGCGTCTCGTCTGGCATGTGGTGGTCGCAGATAATGAAGTCGATGCCCTTTTCGCGGGCGTAGGCTATCTCGTCGATGGCCTTGATGCCGCAGTCGAGTATAATTACCAGTTTAACGCCCTGTTCGGCGACATAGTCGATGCTCTTTCGGGAAATACCGTAGCCCTCGTCGTAGCGCGTTGGAATATAGAAATCCAGTTCCGAGTAGAAATTCTGCAGGTAGCGGTACACGAGGGCGACGGCAGTGGTGCCATCCACATCATAGTCGCCGTATACCATAATCTTCTCCTTGCAGCCCATTGCCCGGTTCAGGCGTTCAACAGCCTTGTCCATGTCGGGCATAAGGAAAGGATCGTGCAGGTCTCGCAGTGAGGGATGAAAAAATTTCTCGGCAGCGTCTATGGTTGTTATACCCCGTTGCACAAGCAGATCGGCGACAGGGGCACAGTTCGAGAACCGGCGGGCCAGTTCTGCGCCAAGTCGCTGCTCCTCGCTCGAGAGCGTCGGGTAATTCCATTTACGTGTCATATATTGTGGTCTTTATATACATGGGGAAGGGATACATGCTGCCGTATGGCAACATTTATCCATATTACACCACAAAATTACAAAAAACCTCCGTAAAATCAAATTATCAACCCTCCACCAAAAATCCACATCCACATCCTGTCTTTCCCTGAAAAAAGTTGGCAGATGTCGGAACATGCCCGATGTCGGAACGTGCCCGATGTTGGAACATGCCCGATGTCCAGACCCGATGTCCTGACCCGATGTCGGAACGTGGCAGAAGTCCTGACCCGATGTAGGGACGTGCCTTTGGCACGTCAGCATCTGTGCTGAGTATCAATGTTTTAGATAGCAAACCTGCCAAAAATATGTCCTTGCAGGTATTGAAAACTGGCATGCGTTCTCTCCGGGCGTTGGCCGAGGATGTTGCAACGCCAGCCAGCCCCCCTTCTGGCAACGTATCAATACGACAACACGTTTTTACGTGCGGCGTCGATTTTGAGGAGGATGAACAGCAGGATAGTGAAACCCCACAGCGACGAGCCGCCGTAGCTGAAGAAAGGCAGCGGAATGCCTATGACGGGGCACAAACCTATAACCATGCCGATGTTTATGCAGAAATGGAATATGAAATACGACGCCACGCAGTAGGCGTATACGCGGCCGAAGGTGGTGGGCTGACGTTCCCCTATCTTGATCACGTTGAGTATCAGCCCTAAGAATAGCAGCGTTACAAGCATAGAGCCGATGAAGCCTTCTTCCTCGCCGATGGTGCAGAATATGAAGTCGGTGTGCTGTTCCGGTACATATTTCAGTTTTGTCTGCGTGCCGTTGAGGAACCCTTTACCCATAAGACCGCCGGAACCGATGGCTATCTTCGATTGGTTGACGTTGTAGCCGGCATCGCGGAGGTCCTCCACAATGCCCAGTGCAACCTGTATGCGCAGTTTCTGGTGAGGCTGAAGATGGTCGAAGGCAGCGCCGACAGAGAAAAGGAACACAACCGCCACAACTGCGGTGGCGCAGGAGGCGAACAGCCTGGGGCGGTGAAGCCGGATAGCGTCCACGGCAACATATACGCATGCGATGGCGATGGCGCCGATGTTCAACGCACGGCCGGGAACTGGCACACCGCACAGGGTGAGTATGAATTCTATCAGCCCGAGGCCGAGGAAGCCAAGAAGCAGGTTGCGGCCCACCTCGAAGCGGCGGGCGTATATTGCCGCCATGCCTACCATAACTGCCATTATCATCAGCAGCACGGCATATTCGCCGGTTGGCATACCCATTATCATTGTCTCGGTGTACTTTATCGCAACTACGAAGATTACAACGGAGAATGTGGCCGCAAAAAGCACAAGGCCGCTCATTCCCTCGCGGTACAGAACGAAGAACAGGGCCATGAAAGTGAGTGCCGACCCTGTTTCGTTCTGCAACAGGATAAGCACTATCGGGATAAAGATTATGGCAAGCGCCCTTATATAGTTGGACGGCTTTGCGTTAAGCTCGAAATGATAGCTGCTGAACAGTTTGGCAAGCGCCAGTGCGGTGGCGAACTTCGCAAACTCGGCGGGCTGGATGCTGAAGGCGCCGAAGCTGATCCAGGAATGCGAGCCTTTGATATCCGGAGCCACGAATGGCGTTATGGCAAGCAATATCACAAGGAAAACATACAGCGGGTAGGCGTAGGTCTCGTACATCCGGGCGTCTACAAGCAGCAGAACTATACCGAGGCATACCGAGAGGCCTATCCACCGCAGCTGCTTGCCCGAAAATTCGTCAAAGGAGAACATGCTCGCGTTGTCGAAGTTGTAGCATGCGGCGTAGATGCTCACCATGCCGGCGAACACCATAATCAGGTATATCAGTACCGTGGGCCAGTCCAGATTGCGGAAAGTGGACGCGGGGTCATTTCTTCTTGGGAGTGGCATAGGTGATATGGGTATTTAGCATTTGTTCTTCCATAGCCTTGCGTTCCGGGGCTATTTTGCCGGTGAGGTATTTTTCCATTACCAGACTGCCGATAGGCACGCCGAAAGTGGCGCCCCAGCCGCCGTTTTCAACGTATACTGCCACAGCGATCTGCGGATTCTGATATGGGGCGAAACCCATGAAGGCAGAGTGGTCCTTGCCGTGGGGGTTCTGGGCAGTGCCTGTTTTGCCGCATACCTCGATGCCTGGAATGGCGGCGCGGCGGCACGTGCCGCCGGTAACGGCCATGCGCATGCCTTCGGCAACGGCTTCGTAATGGCGTTTTTCTATTGTGGGATGGTGCTCCTCGTTGAAGCCCTCCGGCATTACGGTGTCCTGGATTGCCTTTACGATGTGCGGCGTGTGGAAATAGCCGCGGTTGGCTATCGTGGCCGACAGGTTGGCTATCTGTAGAGGTGTGGAAAGGATTTCGCCCTGGCCGATGGATACGGATATGATGGTGTTGGCGCTCCAGCGGCCTTCGCGGTAGAATTTATCGTAGAATTTGGCGTTAGGGATAAAGCCGCGGCTCTCGCCGGGAAGGTCGATGCCGAGGCGGTAGCCGTAGCCCATAGACACAAGGTGGTTCTTCCATATCTCGAAGGCGGCGGCAGATGATCCGTACTTGCTGCGCCGGTCTATCATGGCCTTGAAGCCCCAGCAGAAGAACGCGTTGCAAGAGGTCTGAAGAGCCGGCTTGAGTGGCAGGGGCGAGCCGTGAGGGTGGCACCCAACGCGAAGGCCGCCGTTTATGTAGCCTCCGTGGCACGGATAGGCTGTGCTGAGGTCTATTATGCCTTCCTGAAGGAAGATTAGACCCTGGGTTGGCTTGAAGGTCGAGCCGGGAGGGTAGGAACCCATAAGGGCGCGGTCGAATAGTGGCCACGACGGGTCGTTTACGAGCTTTCGGTAGTTTTTGCCGCGCTGCCGACCAACAAGCAACGTGGGATCGTAGTTTGGCATGGACACCATGCAGAGAACTTCGCCGGTATTGGGCTCTATCGCTACTACGGCGCCGCGTTTGCCTACCATGAGCGACTCGGCGTACTGCTGCAGCTTGATATCGAGGCTTAGCTTTAGATCGCGGCCCGATATCGGTTCTACATCGTGGGCGCCGTCCTCGTAGCGCCCCTGTATGCGGCCGTGGGCGTCGCGGATAAGTATCTCTACGCCTTTCACTCCGCGCAGATATTGCTCGTAGCTTTTTTCTATGCCGAGGTCGCCGGTGTAGTCCCCGGCGGCATAATAATCGTCGCGCTCTATATCCTCCTTCGATACTTCGCGTATGTTGCCCAGAACGCTGCCGGCGGTAGGGTAGTTGTACTGACGCAGGATGCGCTTCTGTATAAAGAAGCCGGGAAAGCGGTACAGCTTTTCCTGAAGACGTCCGTAGTCTTGGGCCGACAGCTGCGAGATAAGGCGCTGGGGTGTGTACGACGAGTACCCGGGATTGCTGCGCCGGTCCTTCATCTGGGACAGGCGCTTGTCAAAGTCCTCGCGGGTGATGTTAAGGGTGTTGCAGAAATCAAGCGTGTCAAACGGCTGTACGTCGCGCGGAATCATCATCACGTCGTACGCCGGCTGGTTGAATACTACAAGCTCGCCGTTGCGGTCGTAGATTAGGCCTCGGCTGGGGTAGACGGTCTTTTTAAGGAACGCGTTCGAATCGGCGCTCTGTTTGTACTTCTCGTCGTTGATCTGAAGGTCGAACAGGCGTAGCAGATATATTATGGCGATTACAACTATAAAACCGCCGACAATATATTTACGTTTCTCTAAATTATAGTTTTTTCTCAATTACAGACAAGTTGTTTGGGCCTAATCGTCGTTCTTCGGGGCCAGAAGGCAGTCGATGGCGTAGAGAACGACAAAGGTGTAGGCCGTTGAGGCGAGAATGCGTAGGACGAGCAGCCATAGGTTGAAGAACTGGAAGGCTTCCACGGAAAAAAGCATGCCGCAATATATCACCGTGGCCGTGAATATGAATTTCATGTAAGCCGCGTGGCCCATCGAGCGTGCCGAGGGGGAACGCCCGGCAAGGTCGTCGTCCATTGATACATATAAGTGGAACAGTGGCTTGCGTGCGAAGGCAAGCACTGTGCTGCATAGGGCGTTTACGCCGGGGGTGTCGCAGAAAATATCCAGAAGAAAGCCGGCAAGAAAGCCGAGGAGCGTGCATATGTTGGTGCCTAATGTTACTGGCAGCATTACTATAAGGTACAGGAACGCCAGTGGCACCGCTACATTGAATAGTATGAGGTGGTTGAATACTATCGCCTGCAACGGTATCAGCAGAACGAACATTATTGCATAGCGTATCGCGAACTTTGTCATGGGAGTCCTATGTACCGAAGGGGTTCTTTTTCGAATCGTTTTCCTCGCCCTGTGTTAGTGCTTTTATTTCTTCTGCCTGGTTGTTGACAATCACCTGAACGTTCCCGAGGGTGGTGAAATCGGTCAGCAGACGAATTCGCAGCTTGAAGAAGTTCTGGGTGCGGTCCGTATCGTCGTCAATAATCACTCCTACTGGCAGACCTGCCGGGAAAACGGCCGAGAAACCGCTGGTTACAATTGTATCGCCAACCTCAAACACGGTGTGCCGGGGAAGTTCTTCCAGTGTCGCTTCCTCGGGGTTGCCCCCCTCCCATACAAGAGAGCCGAAATAGTCGCTACGCTTGATTTTGCACGACAGGCGGAAGTGAGGGTTTAGCAGTGATATCACGCGCGATGTCGATGGCCCTACGTTGCTCACGATGCCTACTACGCCGTTGCGGTCAACTACGCCAAGCTCGGGCTTGATGCCGTCGCGGCTCCCTTTATTGATGGTGATGTAGTTGAACGGGCGAGCAACGCTGTTGTTGATAACATGCGCTACGATAAAACGGAACGGACTGATACCGGAATCAACCCTCAGGGTGTCGCGGAATCCCTGTTCCGTTAGCAGGTTTATGCGCTCGTTCAGCCTAACTATTTCCGATTGTAGGGCGGCGTTGCTACGGTTGAGGTCATCGTTGATTTCGAGGAGATTGAAGTACGATGTAACGTTGTTGGCGCTTTTGTAGGCCGTGGATGCCAGACGTCCGGCCGACGTTAGGTACACGTGCTGCCGGTAGGGATCGCTATGGAATATAAGCATGCAGCTTATGCTCACCAGAACGATGAACACAAGCCACTTGCTGTGTTTTACTATGAACGAAATAAGTTCGCCCACTGGGTATACGGCCTTGCCGTGATTTTATCGGATAAGGAACGAGAAGCGGTGGATGTTCTTCAGCGCAACGCCTGTGCCCTTGGCTACGCAGAGCAGGGGATCGTCGGCGATGTGGAACTGGATACCGATCTTGTCGATGAGGCGCTTGTCGAGGCCGCGAAGCATCGCGCCGCCGCCGGCAAGATATATGCCGTTGCGCACGATATCGGCGTACAGTTCCGGAGGTGTCTGCTCCAGTGCGCTGAGTACCGCCGCTTCGATTTTGGAGATTGTCTTCTCTATGCAGTGGCAGATTTCCTGATAGCTAACGGGTACTTCCAGTGGCAGAGACGTCATAAGGTTGGGACCATGCACAACGTAATCCTCCGGCGGATTGTCAAGTTCGGTAAGGGCGGAGCCTACGTGCATCTTGATCTGTTCGGCGGTGCGTACACCAACTTTGATGTTGTGCGCGCGGCGCATGTGGTTGAGAATATCGTCGGTTAGGTCGTCGCCGGCAACCTGGATACTCTTGTTGCTGACGATGCCGCCAAGCGAGATTACGGCGATTTCTGTCGTACCGCCGCCTATGTCTACTATCATGTTGCCCTGTGGGGCCTCAACATCGAGGCCGATGCCCAGTGCGGCTGCCATGGGTTCGTGGATCATATATACGTCGCGCCCGTCGGCATGCTCCGAGGAGTCGCGTACGGCACGGACTTCAACTTCGGAGGCGCCGGATGGTATGCCGACAACCATGCGAAGCGATGGTGAGAACCAGTTGTTTTTGGTGCTTGCCTTTTTGACAAGCCCGCGAATCATAAGTTCCGCTGCGTTGAAGTCGGCAATCACACCCTTCCGAAGGGGACGGACTGTGCGGATGCCTACGTGGCCTTTGCCTTCCATCTGGTGCGCTTCGTTGCCGACGGCGATAAGTTTGTCGGTGCGGCTGTCAAGGGCAACGATGGACGGCTCGTTGATTACGATCTTGTCGTTATGGATGATAATCGTGTTGGCCGTGCCAAGGTCGATGGCGATTTCTTTTGTTAGTGAGAAAAGTCTCATTTCTATTTGTGGGGAAAGGTATTTATCAATGGCGGAAGTGGCGGAAGCCGGTCATGACCATGGTCATGCCGTTTGCCTTACAGTAGTCGACAGAATCGGTGTCGCGGATGGAGCCTCCTGGCTGGATAACGTAGTCGATGCCTTCCGCATGGGCTATTTCAACACAGTCCGCAAAGGGGAAGAATGCGTCGGAGGCCATTGTGGCGCCCTTAAGGTCAAAGTTGAACGAGTGGGCCTTCTCTATTGCATGGCGCAATGCGTCAACTCGGGATGTCTGGCCTACGCCCGATGCAAGCAGCTGGCCGTTGCGGGCAAGTACGATGGCGTTGCTTTTGCTGTGCTTCACAAGTTTGTTGGCAAAAATCATGTCGGACACAATGGCGTCTGTGAGGGTTTCGCCGGAAACAAGCTTCATGTCCTCGGCTGTCTCTGCTTTGGCGTCGTTGTCCTGTACGAGCACGCCTCCAAGAATAGTGCGCATGCGCTTTCCGGCGGGCGCGGCCTCCTTGCGGACAAGGATTATGCGGTTCTTTTTCTGCTTGAGGATGGTAAGGGCGTCGTCGCTGTACTCGGGAGCGATGATAACCTCGAAGAAGATTTTGCCGATTTCTGCGGCTGCCTTAGCTTCTATCCGGCGGTTGCAGATGATAATGCCGCCGAATGCCGAAACGGGGTCGCCGGCAAGGGCGTCTGCCCAGGCTTCGTCTACGGTGCCGCGTGTCGCGCAGCCGCACGCGTTGTTGTGCTTGAGGATGGCTACCGTCGTGTCGTCGAACTCGTCGATCAGCGAGCATGCTGCATCGATGTCAAGCAGATTGTTGTAGCTTATTTCTTTTCCGTGAAGTTTGTCGAACTGTTTGTCGAAGTCGCCGTAGTATGCGGCGGCCTGATGGGGGTTCTCACCGTAGCGCAGAGGCATCGCGCCGTTTACGGCAACGCGGAGGGCCGACAGGCTGCAATCCTCAAGAGGTGTGGTCTCGGCGAACCAGTTGTAGATGGCTGTGTCGTAGCCCGACGAAACGGCGAAGGCCTCGCGGGCAAGCAGACGGCGTTCCTCAAGGGTTGTCGCGGCGCCGTGTGCGTCAAGGAAGCCTGCAAGCAACGGGTACTGGGCCTTGGATGCGACGATGGCTACGTCGGCAAAGTTTTTGGCGGCAGCGCGGATAAGAGAGATGCCGCCTATGTCTATTTTCTCAATTATGTCGGCTTCGGATGCGCCGGAGGCTACGGTATCTTCGAAAGGATACAGATCGACAATGACAAGGTCGATGGCCTCGATTTCATACTGCGCCGACTGTGCGTTGTCGCCCTCATTGTCGCGGCGTGCAAGAATACCGCCGAAAATTTTCGGATGAAGCGTTTTAACACGGCCTCCAAGTATCGATGGATAGCCCGTTAGATCTTCTACTGCCACGCAGGGATAACCGAGACTTTCGATAAAAGACCGGGTTCCGCCCGTCGATATAAGTTTAACGCCTGAATTGTAAAGTTTTGTTAAAATTGGCTCGAGTTTGTCCTTGTGAAAGACAGATATTAGTGCGCTTTTGATTTGTTTTGTGGACGACATCGTATTATAGCTTTGTATAATTAATGTGCAAAATTAGTAAAAAAAAGTGGTATTGCCTATTGTAACAATGATTTCGTACGCCTCGTTTGCAAATTTTTTCATTGGAACCTCCCCTCGCTTCGCCGACAAAACCTAACGTGCTGTATATATGACAAACGGCAGCGCGATAACGAGCTGCCGTCGTGTGTGTTGTCGGTTTGAGGTTAAGCCTCGGCTACAGGTACAATGTTGATGAACTTGCGGCCGTTGCGGCCTTCGGTGAAGCTTACGGTGCCGTTGATAAGGGCGTAGAGTGTGTGGTCTTTGCCCATTCCTACGTTCAGCCCCGGATGATGTACCGTGCCGCGCTGACGTTTGATGATGTTACCGGCTTTTGCAAACTGGCCGCCGAAAATCTTGACGCCAAGACGTTTGCTTTCTGATTCACGGCCGTTCTTCGAACTACCGACGCCTTTTTTATGTGCCATAGTGCTGTTTAGATATTATTCGCAGATGCGGTGGTGAAACAATCAGGCTACGATGTCTTTGATGACTACCTTGGTGAAATACTGGCGATGGCCGTTTTTGCGGCGATAGCCTTTGCGACGTTTTTTCTTGAAAACGATAACTTTATCGCCTTTGACAAGGGAAGTTGCTACTTCGCAAACTACCTTCGCGCCTTCAACTGTTGGTGCGCCTACTTTAACGGTGCCGTCGAGGTCGGCGAGAAGAACGCGGTCGAATTCAACGCTGTCGCCTTCTTTTACATTCTCTCCAAGATAGTGCACATACAAGAAACGATCTTTTTCGGCCTTGAACTGCTGTCCCTGGATTTCTACGATTACGTACATTGTTAATGATAATAATAGTTAACCCGCTGAGGCGGCGATAGTTGCGTGAACTATTCGCACTTAACCGAGCCTATTGCGGAAAATCAGCCCACAAAAGTACTCATTTTTGCTTTCTCTGCCAAACTTTTTCGCAACTTTTTTTGCACTTTTGCGCGCGATGTACTGCAAAAGTCAGTTTGCGCTAATTACGCCTACGCAGTATTTTGCTTGCTCCGTTCTGGTCAACGCGGATGTAGACGCCGGAAATGATGTCGTCGTCGGCAACTTCGATGCCTTGCATGTTGAACCAGCGTATGTTGCTGTTGCCGGGTTTTGCAATGGGGTTGTCTGCGGAAGATACTGATAGTTTGTTATTTATCCATTGAATATTGTATTTCATCTCGTTTATTAGTTTGCCGGCTTTGGATTTGGTGTCTGGGTTGCTGATATCGGGCCAGCGTTTGTTGTTTGCGGCGTCGGCAGCTTCGCAGCGCTCGGTCAAGGAGTTGATGTAAGGATAAATATCATCGATTTTGAGCATAAGGGCATTCCATTGCTCGTACAGTGCGCTCTGGAAGGCATCGGTGTGGAAAATAGGCTCTATCCAGTGAATCTGTGAGAATCCTGGATGGTCGTACATGATCCAGTCGTTTTTCTTGCCGCCGAAAGAAAGGTCCCATAGAGGTCCGAAATTCCATTTGGAGTCCTCTCCAAGGTCCTTATGAAGGTAGAAACTGCCGTTATAGCCGTCGGTATCGTGCAGAATCTCGCGGACGATAAAGTAACGTGCGATGGAGTTTACGTCGATATATTGGCAGAATGCTTCGCCTGTGGGGTCTTTGCTGTAGATGGCCTGGTTCATGATGGTGAACTGCTCGATGAGGTGCTGTTCCTGCAGCTCGCTGAGTTCTTCAGGCGTTTTGTAGGTTACTCTGAGCGATTGCTCCGGATTTTCCTGAATTACAATCTGGCACGGATCATCATAATTGTCTATTTCCACAAGTCAGCCACCGGGGATGAGGTCGGGGTCTTCGCATAGGTCGCTCTGTTCGAAAATATCAATGCGGTTTTTGTCTATTTTCATGCTTTCTACCATGAAATACAGACCGTTGTAGCTGCCGTTAAGAACAAGTTCGCAGGGCTGCATTCGAGGAGTCCACGGCATGCCGGTCATTCGGCCGAGTTCCATGCCGGCGTATGCTGCCAGCCATTCAACATATCCCGAAGCAAAAGGTATAAGAGCATAGTGTTTGTGTTGGGGCATGCCGAGAACCGGTGTCTTGCTCTCAAACTTGATCTTGTATGGTTTCTTTGGCATTTTCCAGGAGGCGTTGCCGCGACCTTTGATAGTCAGTGCTGCAGGTTCCTCGGCAGAGGCGAGTGACGGCTGGTCATAGCCGTCAGGTACTGTGATGTAGAGAGTTGCAGGGATTTTTGTTTCTTTATCTACGATGGGTGCGGAATTTTCGGTGTCCACATACACTATCGGGAGAGATTTGCTGGCCATGCTTTCTGGCCATTCGGCTTCCGTTGCACCTGCCGATGCGGTGGAGGTTATCATAAATATTGAGGCTAATACGAGCATCTGAGGTTTTTTAGTTAAATTCTGGAATAGCATATAAGGTTTGTTTTTAGTGCGCCAGCCCATTTGGCGGATATTGATAAAACAGACGTGCGGGCAAATTCCGGGAGGCTTACGTCATAATGGATAACTGAGATTGCAATATTAATAAATAAACTCATGAAACGCAAATAATTCGATGTTTTTTTGCGTTGTTTCGGAAAAGATTTCTTGTCCGGTGTTTTCAATGGCCTGACGGGGCCGTCAGGACCGGTAATTTCGTCCTTCTGTATGAAATTACTCTTATTTTATACCGTTTGTTTTTAACAGTTGCAGATTTTTTTTGTAAAGTTAAAAATTAATCCTAATTTTGTACTCCAAAAGAGAACAATAACTTAATTCATCGAGATTATGAATTCCAAAATTTTCTATGTAGTCGGAATCGGTGCCGCTCTTACCTTGACAGGCTGTGGTAAGAAGCTGGGCCAGTTCAGTGCTGATTACTTCACAGTAAACCCCAATCCGCTTGAAGTTGTAGGCGAAAATGTACCTGCAACCGTTACAGCTAACATCCCCGCCAAGTTCTTTGAAAAGAACGCCGAAGTAACCGTTACTCCCGTGCTTGTCTACAACGGACAGGAAGCCACTTCGCAGGCTTACTCCTTCCAGGGCGAAAAAGTTCGCGGCAACAACCCCGTTATTTCCTACGAATACGGCGGCACACAGACTATCCCCGTAAACTTCGTTTATCAGCCCGAGATGGCAAAGAGCGAACTTTACCTCGACTTCACCGTAGACCAGAAGGGCAAGACTTATGTTCTTCCCCGCGTTAAAGTTGCCAACGGCGTTGTTGCAACCGCAGCTATGGCCGATGCAGCCACTGTTTATCCCGCTATCGCAAACGATGCCTTCCAGCGCGTTATCAACGAGAAATACGCTGCCGACATCATGTTCCTTATCAATCAGGCAAACATCCGCGCCGGTCAGCTTAAAACCGACGCAATGGAAGAACTGAAGAAGGAAATCCGCAACGCCAATGCCGATACAGCACGCGTGCTCCAGGAAATCAACATCCAGTCCTACGCTTCGCCCGACGGTGGCTACGAACTCAACTACAAGCTCGCCGGCAATCGCGAATCGAACACCAAGGGCTATGTTACCAAGCAGCTCAAGAAAGACAAGATTACAGAATTCGGCGAACTCACCGCACAGTTCACTGCACAGGACTGGGAAGGCTTCCAGAAACTGGTCGCCCAGAGCAATATCCAGGACAAAGACCTTATCCTGAGCGTTCTGTCCATGTACAAGGATCCCGAAACACGCGAACGTGAAATCCGCAACCTTTCCGCTATCTTCGAGCAGCTCGCAGAAACCATCCTGCCCCAGCTCCGTTACAGCCGCATCACAGCTTCTATCGACGTTATCGGCAAGAGCGACAGCGAAATCATGGCTCTCGTAGCTTCCAATCCTTCGCAGCTCTCTGTAGAAGAAATCCTCTACGCTGCAACCCTTACCAACGACAACGCTGCAAAGCAGAATATCTATAAAAAAGCTACCGAACTCTATCCTAACGACTACCGTACATGGAACAACCTCGGTATGACTCAGTACGCTGCCAAGAACTACGACGCTGCTAAGGCTTCCTTCGCAAAGGCTGCTTCCGTAAGCAAGAACCCCGAAGCTGCAATGAACCTCGGTCTCATCGAGCTTGTTAACGGTAACAAGAACGGTGCCAATCAGTACTTCGGTGCTGCTGCCGGTGTTCCCGAACTCGGCAACGCTCTCGGTACCTATTACCTCAAGCAAGGTGATGTTGCCGCTGCTGTAAAGGCTTTCGGCAACGAGAAGAACAACAACGCCGCTCTTGCACAGATTCTTGCAAAAGACTACAGCAAGGCTAAGGCTACTCTCGCCGGTATCGAAACTCCCGATGCAGTAACCTACTACCTCACTGCTGTTCTCGGTGCACGTACAAATAACGAATCCATGCTCACCAACAACCTTCGCCAGGCTATCCGTCTCAACGCCGCTCTGGCTAATCAGGCTGCCAACGACCTTGAATTCGCTAACTACGATCTGAGCCGCGCTCTCAATTGATTAGCGCTAACATAAAATACGAAGGCACGTCAGCGATGACGTGCCTTTTTTTAGTGTGCTTCCGCTGGGGTGAGAACCTTACGCGCGCGTGCGGGTTATATATAATGTATAAAAACGAATTATTATAATGGAAGCGAACAGACTCAGACCCACCGACCGCGTAACCATAGATATTGCCGTAGGCGGCAATAAGCTATTCACATTTACTGGCGATGGCTTTCATAACATAGAAGGCGCGGCAGAAGCAGCCTATCGTGCTTCGGGTATATCAGTCTCAAAAGAGGATTGCGTATTCACTGTTTCAGACGATCCCGACGCTACAGTACAGCGTTACCGTTACAATGCTCACGGTCATCTAAGGCTTATAATATAGCTTGGAAACGGGCATAAAAAAACAGCCCCTCGCGGGACTGTATTTTTTCTTTGCATCCGAACTTACTTGGCGCGACGCTCTTTGATACGAGCCTTCTTGCCGGTGAGAGCGCGGAGGTAGTAGAGTTTTGCGCGGCGTACTTTACCAAGTTTGTTTACGGTAATCGAATCGATAAAGGGCGATTCGATGGGGAAAATACGTTCAACACCGATGTTGTCGCTCATTTTGCGAACGGTGAAACGCTTCTTGGCGCCTTCGCCCGAGATGCGGATAACCACACCACGGTACTGCTGGATACGCTCTTTGTTACCTTCCTTAATACGATAGGCAACGGTGATGGTATCGCCGGGGCCGAATTCGGGATGCTGCTTGCCGGTGGCGAAAGCCTCTTCGGCAACTTTAATCAAATCCATTGTACTTTGATTTATAATGTTAACATTAATCGCAATATTCGCAGGCTGCGTGTCCTGCCAGAGATTACGAAATCGACTGCAAAATTAGTAAAATATTTCGTAACCGCAAAATTTTCAGATAAATGCCATCAAATGTGGAGTCAACAAGCAAGTATCGAAAATATGAGAGAATTTTGTCGGTGGGGGCGTGATATAATGCCGGAAATTTAGTAATTTTGCAGTGCATAAATTGCATTGTTATGAATATCAAGAACATACTGCTTGCCTTTGCTGCCGGAGCGTTTAGTGTGAGCGCTTTCGCATGGAGCCAGAAGGGGCATGATACTGTCGCCTTCATTGCCGAGAATCATTTCACACAAGCTACTGCCGATTCCGTAGCCTCATTGCTGGACGGTAAATCACCGGTATATTGGGCCAACTGGCTGGACAATGCCTCGCATACTCCTGCCTATGCCTATACCAAGACATGGCACTATAAGAACATAGACGAGGGCGTGGCCTACGAGGATGCCCCGCTTAACGAAAAAGGTGATGTGGTTCGCGCCGTGTGCGAGCAGGTAGAGATTCTCAAAAGCCCCGTATCTACTCGCGACCAGAAAGTACTTGCCCTCAAGATTCTGATTCACTGTGTGGGCGACATGCACCAGCCAATGCATATGGGACACCTATCCGACCTCGGCGGCAATCAGACCAAAGTGCGTTTCTTTAACCGCGATGCCAATCTGCACGGCATATGGGACGGCAGCATCATGAACAGCGGCCACGCATGGACATATACCGAATGGCGCGAGCAACTCGACAGACTGACTCCAGAGCAGGAGGCTGCCGAAATCCAGGGTACTGTGGACGATTGGGCCCGCCAGACGCATGCTATTGCCACACGTGTGTACGACAAAATGAAACCTGGCATCAGCGTATCCTATAACGAGGTTGCAGAATGGACGCCCGTTATAGAACAGCAGGTGCTCCGCGGTGGCCTTCGTCTGGCCCATCTGCTCAACGGCATATATGATCCGTCCTACGGAAAGTGAGCAACGGAGAAACACTATTTAACCGACTTTATTTATTTTAGGCACTGAGCAGCTATGAAAATGGTGCGCAGTGCCATTATTATACAGCAGTTATAGAAAAAATTTTGTAACTTTGCCGCTTGGAACCGCTTTGCGGTATACTTTTTAGAAATAATAACTATCACATAAAAGAAAGAAGACAATGGCCACTCAGGAAGACGTTTTCAAGAAAATTGTATCACATGCCAAACAATATGGTTTCGTATTCCAGTCCAGCGAAATCTACGACGGCCTTTCGGCTGTCTACGACTACGGCCAGAACGGCGTAGAACTGAAAAACAATATCAAACGTTACTGGTGGGATGCCATGACCTTGCTTCACGAGAATATCGTGGGCATCGACTCGGCAATTTTCATGCATCCTACAATCTGGAAAGCGTCGGGTCATGTTGACGCATTCAACGATCCCCTGATTGACAACCGCGACAGCAAAAAGCGCTATCGCGCCGACGTGCTGATCGAGGAGCAGATTGCAAAAATCGACGACAAGATAGCTAAGGAAGTGGCAAAGGCCGCCAAGCGCTTCGGCGACGCTTTCGACGAGGCACAGTTCCGAGCCACAAATACACGTGTACTCGAATACCAGAAGCATCGCGACGAGCTGCATCAGCGTTTCAGCGACGCTATGAATGCTAACGACCTCGACGGTCTGCGTCAGATTATTCTTGACGAAGAAATCGTATGCCCCATATCGGGCACCAAGAACTGGACGGAAGTGCGTCAGTTCAACCTTATGTTCAAAACCGAAATGGGGTCCACCGCCGACGGTGCTATGACTGTTTATCTGCGTCCAGAAACCGCACAGGGTATTTTTGTAAACTATCTTAATGTACAGAAGACCGGACGCATGAGCCTTCCCTTTGGTATCGCCCAGATAGGCAAAGCATTCCGCAACGAGATTGTCGCCCGTCAGTTCATATTCCGCATGCGTGAGTTCGAACAGATGGAGATGCAGTTCTTTGTGCGTCCCGGCGAAGAAATCAAATGGTTCGGACAGTGGAAGGAATGGCGTCTTAAATGGCACAAGGCTCTTGGCCTTGGCGACGAGAAATACCGTTACCACGACCACGAGAAACTGGCGCACTATGCCAACGCTGCTACCGATATTGAGTTCCAGATGCCTTTCGGCTTCAAGGAAGTGGAGGGTATTCACAGCCGTACCAATTTCGACCTTTCGCAGCATCAGAAGTTCTCGGGCAAGAAAATTGAGTATTTCGATCCCGAATTGAACCAGAGCTACACTCCGTATGTAATCGAAACTTCTATCGGCGTAGACCGTATGTTCCTGAGCGTGCTGTGCTCCAGCTACGATGAAGAGGTGCTGCCTAACGGCGAGACACGTGTTGTGTTGCATCTGCCGGCTCCGCTCGCTCCCGTAAAATGCGCCGTACTCCCGCTGGTGCGCAAGGATGGGCTGCCCGAGAAGGCTCACGAGATTGTGGACGACCTCAAGTTCGATTTTGCCACACACTATGAGGAAAAGGACGCTATCGGCAAACGTTACCGCCGTCAGGATGCCATTGGTACTCCGTTCTGTATAACCGTGGATCACCAGACATTGGAGGACAATACCGTTACTCTTCGCGAGCGTGACAGCATGGAACAGACACGTGTCGCCATTGCCGACCTGCACCGTCTGATTCACGACCGCGTAAGCCTTGCTTCCCTTCTCCGCAAATTAAAATAAGATTTTTATGAAAAAGTACATCATTATAGGTGTTATCGTCGTTCTGGCGCTGATTCTTTTCTTCAGCGGCCGCAGTACCTACAACAACATGGTTACCCTTGAACAGGACGTTGACCAGTCATGGGCAAAGGTTGAGGTGCAGTATCAGCGCCGCATGGATCTGATTCCCAATATCGTGGAAACAGTGAAAGGTTATGCCGAGCACGAAAGCAGCACCTACGAGAACGTTACCAAAGCCCGAGCAGGCCTTTCCGATGCCTACAACGAGGCCAACAGTCTGAAAGACGGCGCCAGCCCCGCTGATACACAGCACTTCGAGAACTACAACGCTGCTCAGGATCGTCTGAACAAGGCGTTGAGCATCTATGTCAATGCTGTTCGCGAGGCTTATCCCGATCTTAAGGCCGACGAGCAGTTTGCCAATCTCCAGACAGTTCTCGAAGGTACCGAAAACCGTATCGCTACAGAGCGAGGCCGCTATACCGATATTGTGCGCGAGTACAACGTTGCCGTAAAGCGCTTCCCCGCAAACCTGTGGGCCGGAATCTTCGGTTTCAGTGCAAAACCCCAGTTCAAGGCCGACGAGGCGGCTTCCACTGCACCTAAAGTACAGTTCTGATGAAGAAGTTATTGTTACTTATAGCCGCGGTGGGCGCCATGTTTTGGTCTTGCTCCAGCAATGATGATGAGAGTTGGGACGAGATGATGGCCTGGCGCGATGCCAACAACGCCTGGTTTGAAGAATTGCTCACGAAAAAGAATCCCGACGGAACTCCGTACTACGAAGTTGTTACTCCGGCATGGAATCCTACGATAAAGGTGCTGATGCATTATTTCAACGACCGCAGCGAGACCGAAGGAAATCTGTCGCCCATATACACCAGTACTATTGATACGCGTTACAAGCTACATTTGTACGACGGTACGGCTGTAGACTCGTCAACTGCTTCTGTTGTCGACGGTAAGGCCGGTATTTTCCGCACTCGTCTCGACGAGACTGTTATTGGCTGGGGCATCGCACTGCCGCAGATGCGCTGTGGTGATACTGCTGAGGTGGTGATACCTTACACAGCTGGCTACGGTGCGCAGAGCACGGGTTCTGTAAAGGCTTTCTCCAATCTTGTCTTCAACATCCGTCTGGAGAATATATATAGATATGAAACCAGTCCATACTAATTTGGCAATCAGTCTAACCGGAGGCCCCGTAACGGAGTCTCCGGTTTTTTTATGCGGTTGAAAATTTTGTTTCAGCGGTAAAAAAATAGTCTGTTTGAGGTATTTGTTAGTTTGTATAAGTTGGTTAATTTTGTTTGTCAAAAAGTACAAGTGCCTGTGCACATTGGCATATTCATCATATAATGTCCTATGGAAAAGCAGATTAAAGATATGTATTCGCCCTATGCGCGCGATATGCGGATGAGAGATGTTATTGCGCGTAATCCGACGCTTTTGGCCGTACTCACCCGTTTCGGCATTGCTTTGGGATTCGGCGAGGCTACTGTGGCCGAGGTATGCGCCTCTGCAGCAGTGCACACCGATACTTTCCTTGCCGTTGTCAACTATATGGCCGGATTCCCTGCCGAACCTAAGAAGGTTGATATCCGTTCGCTTGTGGATTATCTTGGCAATGCTCACGAGTATTTTCTTGAATACGTGGCACCGAATCTGCGCCGTCAGCTGCTTGAGGCAATAAGTTTCGGCGACGGTTCCAAACTGAGCATTGCGCTGATTAACTTTTTTGACAACTATATATCCGATCTGCGGCACCACATGGAATATGAGGAAAATGTAGTATTCAAGTATGTAGGCGAACTGCTGGAGGGTAATCGCGACAGTGGAAAATTCTGCATAGCCGATTTCAAGGGATCGCACAAGCCCGTGCACAGCAAATTGGCTGAGCTAAAGGATTTGCTGGTGTGCCACTTCACTGCTGAGCGTGGCCGAGTGGACAAGATGAACTCGCTGCTGTTCGATATTGTAACTCTCGAACGCGATCTTAGCATGCACTGCAAGTTAGAGGATGCAATCTTTATTCCGGTGGTAACGCACTACGAAAAAACGGGTGCTGTTCTTCGTCGCGATGTGGAGAAGCAACCGCTCGATTCCAACGGCGACGTGCGCCTCACCGCCCGAGAGCGCGAGATAATCAGTTATGTAACCAAAGGTATGTCCAACAAGGAGATTGCCGAAAAATTGTTTTTGTCTGTCTATACGGTGGCGACGCACCGTCGCAATATCTGCTCCAAACTGAATCTACACAGCGCAAGCGCTTTAGCTGTGTACGGCATTATGCACGGTTTCACCGAATAAAGTATACGGAGATTTTACAATTCGGTAGAAAGAACCATGTCCGCAAGATTGAACCGCAGCTTGCGGAATAACATCATACTCCTGAACCCGAGATTATTGTCGTACATATAGTAATCATTTACCTGCTCAGTTTGGACTGCTATAGAAGGGACTGTTACAGAATTGCCGCCAAGAGCCAGATTTGCGTCCGGAAATTTGTAGCATAGAACTTTCCACACGCCTCCGACACCTCCTTGTCTTACGGTATCGCTTTGGCAATTTGTTGTAAGATATTCTTTGTTTCTATCGAAGAATTCTTTGTTGAGGGTGCCGAAAGATGCGTCACCCGAGTCAAGTTTTATCAATAACGGCTGTTTATTGATTTCTGCGGTAGTGAGAAGATTCATGCCAGAAGAAAAACACATGTTAGGGCGGACATCAGCTTGAGTTGCCGCTACACGGGGGACCTGTATTTCTTTTGCGTCAAAGTCAAACGTTACATCCTTGAGCTGAAGCATCAGCTCGCTTCCGACGATTAATTCCAGCACATCGATGTACTTGTCGGCTTCTTCGTTATGGCTTCGGATGTCAATAACATAGAACGGTACATCCTTTACAGTTATATTCCCTAAGGTTAATTCCTTGGCGATTGCATAATGTCCGTAGGAAGTTTCTACTCCCGTAGCCGCAGCATTCGCATCAAGCATATCCAGGCCGTACGCGCATGCGAGTGAATCGGTAATAACGTTTACTCCGGCGCCGGTGTCGAACGTTATCTTCGCAGGATTGCCGTTTATCCGGGCTGATGAAATCTGCATCATGCGTTGTCCGCTTTCAGCTTTGCCCGCAGGAATAACGTTGAATGGCACAGTTCCTTTTTCTCCGTCGATGACAATCTGATATGGAGAATATTTTGTCAATGCCTTATATCGTGCTAACATGTCGGCATAGGGCTGGAGACTTGCGGAATCTACCATCTGATATGCCGCCGACAAAACGGACGTCAATAATTCAGAGGCTTCTTTATTCTTTCCCATACGGTTCAAATCCATCGAGTACATTACTGAACTCTGTAAAAATAAACTCATGTCCAGATTTTCCGACTGAGTTTTAAATAGTTCATCGAAAGCGGGAATAGATATATCGGGGCGGTTGAAACGGTTACCAATCAGACAGCGGGAGAAAACCTCCAAAAATGGATTTATGGAATCTTTATCAGCGCTATAATAAGTGTCGTACAGACCGAAATAGTCTGACGAATTCATTGCGGCGGCGATACGTTCGTCGATGCTCTGTGCTGTTGCCGAAATGCTTACGACGGCTAATGCTATAAAGGAGAAGATCTTTTTCATAATGTGATTTTTATGATGGCAAAGATAAGCATAATTGGCATAAGTTGCTTATGCCCCCTCGAAAAACGGCTCTTGTTGCCAATATTATAGCCAATCGGGTATGATTTTCGGTTCTGCAAGATAATTTATACATTGCTACGCTGTTATTTACAATCTACAGTAGTCGCTTGAACATCCGCTGTTGCCTATGTGGTTTTTATTAACTATCTTTGTAAAAACAACGAAATCAGTTATACACATACATGATAGCCATGAAATTCAGGTGCTTTCTCCTTTTTATTCTGTCTTTCACAGTTTTTGCCGCCGCTGCGCGCCGTACAATCGATCTTGCCGGGGAGTGGCAGTGTAGCCTTCCGTCCGGTGCTCCCGAAGTCGTACTGCTGCCCGGTACGATGGATACTAACGGCAAAGGCAATACGAACGACAATTATACCGAAACAACACAGCTGTCGCGCAAGGTCTCTTACTCGGGTCCTGCATACTATTCGCGCGATGTTATAATTCCAAAAAACTGGAAAGACAAGGATATACGCCTCACCCTCGAGCGAACACGGCCCTCTACGGTGTGGGTCGACGGAAAGCGCATAGGTTCGCAGCGCTTTCTGTCTACACCGCATGTCTACGACCTCTCAGAAACACTCACTCCTGGCAAACATACCCTAACAGTAAAGGTGGATAACGGCGACAGTATACCCGACCAGATAAAACTGAGTTCGCATGCATGTGTCGAGTCCACGCAGACCAACTGGAACGGCATCGTTGGCCGGATTGAACTTACGGCAGCGCCGAAGTGCTTCATAGAGCGTATGGATTTGGAGCCGGATGTTGATACCCGCAGTTTTAGGGTACGCGCGCATCTTTCCGAACCTTTTTTGCGTAAAAAGGGTAAAATAACTGTGAGGAGCGGCGCCAATATGGTAGAGCTGCCGATGGTGCGCGGGCAGAAAGTAGTGGAGGGTGTTCTCGCGCTTGGCGACACGGCACAGTTGTGGAGCGAATTTCATCCTGCGCGCCACCTTGTAACCATGATGCAGGAGGACGATACCCTGTCGTGCTACGGAGCTCTGCGCAAGTTCGGTACAAAAGGACATCATTTCACGGTAAATGATACCATAACCTTCCTCCGAGGGCGCCATGATGCCTGCGTATTTCCACTTACAGGCTATGCACCTATGGACGTGGAGGGATGGCGCCGTTATTTCCGCATAATCAAGGATTACGGTCTCAATCATGTTCGTTTTCACTCGTGGTGTCCGCCAGAGGCATGTTTCGAGGCTGCCGACATCGAAGGTATATACCTGCAGCCCGAGTTGTCTGTATGGGGTACGTTCAACGAGGACGAGGTTAGCCTTATGGACTTTTTGCTAAACGACGGTACGGCAATACAACGGGCCTATGGCAATCATCCTTCTTTTGCGATGTTCGGTCTTGGCAACGAACTGTGGGGTGATGTGAAACTTATGCAGAGATTTACCGATAATTTCAAGGCTATCGACCGCCGCCATCTTTATACATACGGCTCCAATGCCTTTTTGGGCTGGCAGGACAATCTTCCCGGGCAGGAATTCTGGGTTACATGCCGCACCGGAGGCGGCGACGGCTACAGTACCCATGTGCGGGCTTCGTTTGCTTTCTGCGATGCCGACGAGGGAGGATATATTAACAACACATATCCTAATACCCGGATGAATTTCGAAGATGCTGTGTTGCGCTCACCCGTACCGGTTGTCGGGCATGAGACTGGGCAGTACCAGATTTATCCCGACTATTCCGAGATGGATAAATATACCGGTGTGCTGGAACCGCGCAATTTCGCCGAGTTCCGCCGCCGTCTTGAGGCGGCCGGCATGGGCTCGCAGGCTCGTGATTTTTTCATGGCTTCCGGCAAATGGGCCGTGGAACTGTATAAAGCGGATATGGAGATGAACCTGCGAACGCCGTCGATGGGTGGTTTTCAGCTTCTCGACCTTCAGGACTATCCTGGACAGGGAACTGCCCTTGTTGGCATTTTAGATGCTTTTATGGACAGCAAGGGGCTTGTAACACCCGAAGTGTGGCGGCAGAGCTGCGACCGAATTGTGGTTATGGCCGAATTCCCGGGCTATTGCCTCAAAGAAGGCGATGTGTTCAATGCAGCTCTCTCCGTTGCCAACTATAGCGGCAAAGGGCTTGCCGACCGCAAACTGCGTTGGACGCTTACCGACGGCGCCCGTACAGTAGCCGCGGGATTGTGTGCCCTCAATGATTCTGTCGGCTACAGTAGGGTAGGAGCCATCGAAGCCTCGGTGCCTGTCGCTGGCAACGCCCGTAAGCTTCAGCTTGACCTCGAAGTGCTTGGTACTGGCATAACCAACAGCTATTCGCTGTGGGCCTATCCTGCAATAACTGATGGTTACAGCGGGAACGTTTTGCAGGCACACACGCTGAACGACAGCATTGTAGCCGATCACCTTCATGCCGGAGGTAAAGTGTTGCTCACTCCACCGTATAATCCTGCCGACAGTACAACCGTGGGACCACTTTTCCAGACCGACTATTGGAATTACCGCATGTTCAAGACAATCTGCGACAATGCTGGGAAACCGTCCTCACCAGGCACTATGGGTATTCTTGCCGATCCGGGGCATCCGGCACTGGCATCATTCCCCAACGACGGACATACCGACTGGCAGTGGTACGACATTGTGAAATCGTCATATCCTCTGATTTTAGATCGTTTTAACGACGAAAATTATAAGCCTGTGATTCAGGTTATAGACAACATCGACCGCAATCATCGTTTGGGCTTGCTGATGGAGTTTGCAGTGGATGGCGGCAAAGTAATGTTGCTGATGGCAGATACCGAACGGCTGACAACTCACGCCGAAGGTCGCCAGTTTATGCGTAGTATCCTGGAATATATGGACAGCGATGCTTTCATGCCCTCTCGTAGCCTTACTACGGAAAAATTGAATCAGCTCCTCACCGTTTCCACCTCGAAGTCCCAGATAAAAACCCTCCGTAACATCTCTTACGACTGAACTATACGAGTTTCTCATTTCCATTTTTAATGGCCGGATATTGGCTGATATTATAAAAATCCGTATCTTTGCGGCGTGAATGGTTCGCACTTGCTGCGATTAAAAGGGAACCGGGTGTGAATCCCGGACAGTCCCGCTGCTGTAAGTTTCTATAATGCTTTGGACAGTGTGCCACTGGAATATTTTCCGGGAAGGCGTCCGAAAACGAAACAAGTCAGAAGACCTGCCATTCTGCCGATCTGGCTACAGCTTGCGAGGACGGGCTCAGATAAGGAAACAACCGCTTATAAAGTAGTTCCCGCATATCTGCTCATAGAACCGCAGTCGCCCGATTGGTTATTTTTTAACACGAATCAATCAGCCCCATGCGGTATCTGAAAACAATATTTCTTTTTTTTCTGTCTTTTACGACGTCGGTCTTAGCTGTTAATGACGAAGAGACGCCGACCGATTCTATCGTGTTGGAAGAATTCGTTGTAACCACAAAGCGGCCCGAGAAAGAGATCATACCCGTACAGAAGCTCGAAGGCAAAGAACTCGAACGCCTCAACAGCCATAGCGTGGCCGACGCACTAAGGTATTTCTCGGGCGTGCAGGTGAAGGACTATGGGGGTGTGGGCGGTATCAAGACTGTTAACATACGCTCGATGGGCACCAACCATACGGGAGTGGTGTACGACGGCGTGCAGCTTGGTAACGCCCAGAACGGGCAGATAGATCTCGGCCAGTTTTCGCTGGACAATATCGAGGCTATTTCCTTGTATAACGGACAGAAAAGCAACATCCTCCAGCCGGCACGCGACTTCGGCAACGCAGGTAGCATATATATGCGCACGCGTACGCCCGTATTCAACAGCGGCGAGACATACCACGTGCGCGGCGGTGTGCGTTTTGGCTCGTTCGACCTCATCAACCCTTCGGCATTGGTAGAGATGCGACTTTCCAAACGTGTGTCGCTGTCGCTGTCGGCCGAATGGGTGAATTCTTCCGGCAAATATAAGTTCCGATACCGCCGTGTTAATCCTGCGGGCGAGCTGGCATACGATACAACCGCGGTGCGTCAGAATGGCGATATCAACGCAACGCGTCTGGAGGCTAATGTTAACGGATCGCTTACAAATGGCTCATGGTCGGCAAAGGTGTACAACTACAACAGTGAGCGCGGCGTACCCGGAGCCATTGTAAACAATGTGTGGCGTCGCGGCGAGCGTATATGGGACAATAATTCCTTCGTTCAGGGCAGTTTCACCAAGAACACAGGCAAGTTCACCACTCTGGCCAATGCAAAGTATGCCTTCTACCGCACGCACTATGTGAACAACGACGACAAACAGATAAAAATCGACAATCTGTACAAACAGCGCGAGATATATCTGTCCACCGCCAACATGTACGCCATCCTGCCGCAGTGGAGTGTCTCGGCGAGCTACGACTTTATGTGGAACGATCTCCACGCCGATATGAACGGCTTTGCCAAGCCCACGCGCATCAGCAATCTGGTATCGGCGGCCACAGCGCTGGACCTCGACCGTTTCAAACTGCAGGCCAGTGTGATGGGCACATTTATCCACGACAAAATCGTGGGGCAGGAATCGCCAAAGGATAAACGTGTGTTCACTCCTGCCGTATATGTGTCCGGCAACCCATTGCGTACCAAAGAATTTTCGGCTCGAGCGTTCTACAAGCGTTCGTTCCGTATGCCCACGTTCAACGACCTCTATTATGCCGACATGGGTAACTCTCGGCTCGACCCCGAGCGCGTTACCCAGTACAATCTCGGCCTCGTGTTCCAGGCTTCGCGCCGCGGTTTTGTACGGGCGATGCGTTTTAGCACCGATGTGTACTATAATCTTGTAAAGGACAAGATTGTAGCATATCCAAAGGGCCAGCAGTTCCGATGGACCATGCTGAATCTTGGCAAGGTGGACATCCGGGGGATAGACGTATCGGCCTTGATAACGGTGTGTCCTGTAGACGAGTTGCTTGTTACCGCCCGCGGCCAGTACACATATCAGCGGGCGATTGACATAACCAGTCGCGCCGACAGTTACTACCAGGACCAGATTCCGTATATTCCGCATCATTCCGGGTCGGCGGTGCTTAATGCCGAATGGCGCGGTTGGGGTCTCAACTACAGCTTCATTTACGTGGGCGAACGCTATAACCAGCAGGAAAATATACGCTACAACTATATGCAGCCCTGGTATACCCATGATGTGTCTCTGGAAAAAAGCTTCAACATCAGGAATTTGCGCATGCGTGGGCAGATAGAGGTGAACAACCTCTTTAGTCAGGACTACGATGTTATCCTCAACTACCCAATGCCCAAGCGCAACTACCGTTTTTCCCTAACCGTTGAAATATGATAAAAAAATATCTCTCCATATTGCTTTTGCCGGTTCTGCTGTTCTCTACCGCCTGTCGCGAGGACGAGCTTGTTGTGCCGACAGAGTACGATGTTGTCGGCGGTATGGTGGACCCTGCCTCGAAAATTCGTGGTTTCTACCTCGTGAACGAGGGCAACATGGGTTCCAACAAATGCACCATTGATTTCTGCGACTATTTTACGGGGCTGTATTCCCGCAACTTTTACGCCGAGAAGAATCCCGATGTAATAAAGGAACTTGGCGACGTAGGCAACGACATCGGCGTGTACGGTTCCAAACTGTATGTAGTGGTTAGCTGCTCGCACAAGGTGGAGGTGCTGGACGCTTACACTGGCGTGCGTATAGGTCAGGTTGATATTCCCAATTGCCGTTATGTACGTTTTCATCGTGGCAAAGCGTATGTCAGCGCATACGTCGGTCCAGTGCTTATCGACTCTAATGCCCCCAAAGGCGCGGTATACGAGATGGACACTACCTCGCTGAAGGTTACTCGCAAGGTTACTGTGGGTTATCAGCCTGAGGAAATGGAGGTTATCGACGATTATATGTACGTGGCCAATTCAGGCGGTTATCGCGCGCCGCAGTACGATAATACTGTTTCGGTAATACATATGTTAGACTTCAAGCAGGTGCGCCAGATTCCTGTTGGCATTAATCTTCACCGTCTTAAAAAAGACAAGTACAATAAACTATGGGTTACAAGCCGCGGCGACTATATGAAGCGTCCCTCCAGGCTGTATGTACTCGAGAAAAAGGAAGGGTATAATCGCATGGAGGTTATCGACACTATTCCTGTCGCCTGTTCCAATATGGCGATAAAGGGCGACTCTCTGTATTACTATGCGACCGAATGGAACAACTATACGGCTTCCAACACTATAACGTACGGTATCATTGACGTGCGCACAAAAAAGGTAGTGAGTGGAAACTTCATTACCGACGGCACAGAAAAGGATATAACAATACCCTACGGTATTGCAGTGCATCCCGAAACCGGCGAGATACTTGTTACCGATGCCAAGAATTATGTAAGCAGCGGCACGCTCCACTGCTATTCACCACAGGGAAAGCGCCTCTGGAGCGTGCGTACAGGCGACATTCCCGCACATATAGCGTTTCTGCCTAAATGAAATATTTTGTTCCTGTACTTTTTTTACTGACCCTTGTTTCGTGCGGAAATGAGGCAGACACCGTCAATCTCGGTATTGATGATGTCTACCGCATTGCCCGCATGCAGAAACTGGCTCTTGAGCCTGCACTCACTGGCGAGAGCTATCGGTGGACAGTGAACGGCGAGGTGGTGAGCGACGAGCGCCGTTATGTTTTCCTTGCTGCCGAAGAAGGTACTTACAATGTCCGTTTCGACATTATCGACCCCGCGACACCATATTCTTTCGATTTCGAGATAGTTGTGATGCACGAGGAGGTGGAGTACAGTCCCTATATCGCCAAGGTATATGAGTACCGTCCCGCCCCAGGCCAGTTCATCAACGAGATGCCCAAGTACGAGGAGGGCAATACGGAAGCAGATATGATTCAGAAAGTGGAAGACTGTATTTCTGGCACAAACGACGTTATGATATCGCTCGGCGCATACGGAGGCTACGTTACCTTTGGCTTCGATCACACTGTTGTGAACGTTGAAGGTGAATACGATTTCCGCATTTGGGGCAATGCTTTCTACGAATCGCAGAATTCCGATATAAAGGGTGGTTCATGCGAGGCGGGAATTGTCATGGTCAGTATCGACGAGAACTGTAACGGCATGCCCGACGATACATGGTACGAGCTTGCCGGGTCGGACTATAGCAACCACGACACCAGGCATCATTATTCCATAACATATCACCGTCCAGAGGTTGGAAAGGAAAAAGTACCAGAGAACAGCTTTGTAGACGATGCAGAATACATTAGGTGGACCGATAGCGAGGGCAACGGCGGATATGTGAAAAAGAACATATTCCACAATCAGGATTATTATCCTCGATGGCTTGACGCCGACAATTACAGTTTCGAAGGCACATGTCTGCCACAGAATTCTATAGATTCCAGTGGAAATGGCTCAAACTATATGCTGTATCCGTTTGCATGGGGATATGCAGACAATCACCCAAACGATTTTGTGGAACTTAACTCGTTCAAAATTGACTGGGCCGTGGATGCCGACGGCACCCCGGTAAAACTTCCCGGCGCCGACTTTGTGCGCGTCTACACCGGCCTCAACCAATGCAATGGCTGGATAGGCGAGACCTCTACCGAACTTTCCAAAGCCGCCGACCTGCACGTCCGCTGAAAAACACTAAAGCGGCCTTCTTTCCGATATGAAATTGTCGCTTTTGGCAGTGGGTGTGCGATATTACCATTCGTAGCTGAAGGTCATACCGAGGTTGTTGAGGCTTACGGTGTCGTCGTAGTAGCTGTAATTGTTATCGGAGGTGATGAGCTGATAGGTGATACCGATATTTATAGCCTGCCGTGTGTTGTTGGAGTTTACTGGTATGCGCAGTCCTAACGACGGTTTGAGGTAGAACTGCGTGCCGTGGCCCAATGTGGCGCCGTCGTCAAGCAGCAGTTCGCCTTTGCCGATAAGCCATGTTGCGCCGGCTTTGATGTCGATAAACGCGGCAACGCTCTTTTCTCCGCCGATTTTGAAGCGGAAATCGCTGAAAAGCGGTATCATGGCTTTTGTCTTGTGTGCGCCGTAGTACCGAGAGGTATAGCCTTCGTCAATGTTTTCGACATTGCGCGATAGTGCCACGTCGACGCCCAGACCGGCGCCCATAAAGAACCACGAGGCGTACTGGAAGCCCTGCGTGGTGGAAACACCAAGGAAGTTGGCGCGCTTTTGTCCCAGGCCTGCGGTTGCGGACGCATCTACATAACCTTTATATTTGAAAGATCCGGACAGGGCGGTGGAGAGCATGTTCTGTACCTGGTTGGCGATGGCATAGTATTGTGCCGAGGCAGCGGAAGCGGCACCCAAGAGCATGACGCTCGCTATGATACGGTAAAAATTTTTCATGTCGGACGGTAGTGTATTTCTAAATAAACAAAGCTTAATGCCGATTGGTTGTGTGGCGATTTCATTGCTATAACGTTGACTCACCGCGGTAATTGTGCCCGAAAATACCTTGATATTGGTCATTCTGGCTGTATTTGTTGCGTTGTCAAGTTGCGAATGACGGCAAAAAGCAATAACTTTGCGGCATAATGGGCAGTTTTTCTGACAGATTCGAGAACGAAACGGCTAATGCCATTGCCTATGGCCGGCTGTTGCGCCGCGATGCCGCTGTGATTGTGGCGCTTAGCGGCGGCGCTGATTCTGTGGCGCTGTTGTCGGCGCTGCTCTCGCTTGGCTATGAATGTACGGCGGCACACTGCAATTTTCACCTGCGCGGCGAGGAATCCATGCGCGACATGCGCTTCTGCATGGACCTGTGCCGCACGTTGCATGTGCCGCTGATGATACGCAACTTCGATGTGGATTCCTACCGCCGCGAGAACGGAGGTTCGGTGGAGATGGCATGCCGTGATTTGCGTTACCGCTGGTTCGACGAGCTTTTGGATGCCGAGCGTGCGCAGGCTATTGCGGTAGGGCACCACTGTGAGGACCGTGCGGAAACGTTCCTGCTCAATCTTATGCGCGGCGCCGGCATATCCGGCCTTGTTTCAATGCGCCCGCGCAGTGGCAATGTGGTGCGTCCGCTACTCGGACACTCTCGCGCCGATATCGAACGCTATCTTGCCGAAAAGGGGCTGGCGTTTATCACCGACAGCACTAACGCCGCCAACGAGTATCGCCGCAACCGTCTGCGCAATATTATTATTCCTGCATTTGAGGAGGCTTTTCCAGGCGCGGTAAAATCCATTCTCACGACCATCTCTAATCTCGAGAAAACTGAGGTGGTATACCGTGAGTCTATAAACGGGATTTCGCGGCGTTTCGTTACCGCAGCAGCAGGAGGAATGAAAGTAGACGTCGGAGGAATGAAAGATGCCGGAGTTTCAGAGACGGTGTTGTACGAAATGCTTGCGCCGCGCGGATTCTCGGCGTCGCAGGTTTCCGACATATACCGTAACGCATCTGAATCGGGCCTGCGGTTCATATCCGCCGGCGCGCGTTATGTGGCCGAGCTGAGCCGCGGCTGTCTTGACGTAATCGATGTCGATAAATCGGGCGTTGCATCCGATGTCTATACCGTCAGTATCAACCGCGATATTATCGAGCCGTTGCGCATAGATGTGAGCCATCATCCCGTAGAGGATTTCACGGTAGAGGGTCTTGGTGCTGATGTGGCGTATTTCGATGCCGACGCTTTTTCGCCGGACAGCCTGTGGACGCTACGCCATCCGCGCCGCGGCGACAGGATGGTACCTTTTGGCATGCGCCGTTCCAAGCTGCTCAGCGATATCTTTTCCAACGCAAAATATTCCGCCGAGGCAAAACGCAACCAGTGGGTGCTTCTGTGCGGCGATGAGATAGTATGGCTCCCCGGATTGCGTAATTCTGCGGCTTTCTGTGTGGGACCGGATACGAAACATTACATAAGATTAAGCATAAACCATTGATTATTATGAATAAATCGCTAAAAGCGGCTGCTGTGGCCGCTCTTGCTGCCGCGGCGTCGGCCAGCGCCGGAGAGATTGTGAAAACAAAAGCTTACAGCTGGCATGGAGATACGATTACTCAGGGGTCTTATTTCGCCACCGCCCCTACCCCGTATGAAATAAATTCCACATATCATGCTCAGCCAGGGTATCGTTTTACGATAAATCAGCAATGGAAGCTGAAAAACGACATAAGCAAATATCCGCAGCTGCGTACGCCCAATACGTTGCACACAGCCATATATAACATGGGCTTGGACGAGATGGTGAATGCTGTGGAGCCGGATACGACACTGCGCACCGGCAAGGAGTGGGCTGGCGTGTGGACACGCGACGTAAGCTATTCTATCCTGCTATCTATGGCCTATCTGCAGCCCAAGGCATCGATGGTGTCGCTTAGAAAGAAGGTGAACGCAAACGGCGTTATTGTGCAGGACACTGGTTCGGGTGGCGCTTGGCCCGTGAGCACCGATCGTCTTGTGTGGGCACTGGCGGCATATGAGGTTTATAAGGTTACCGGCGACCGCAAGTGGCTGGAATATATCTATCCCGTTATCCGTAAATCGCTGGACGATGATGCCCTTATTTCCGAAACAGAGGGAGGCCTGGTAAAAGGAGAGACATCGTTTATCGACTGGCGCACCCAGAGCTATCCCCGCTGGATGCAGATGACAGATATATATAATTCCGAGGCGTTGAACACTTCGGTGGTTCATGCACAGGCGTTGCGCGTGCTTGCCGATATCGCACGCGAATCAGGCGACCGCAAGGTTGCCGCCGACAGCGACGCACGTGCCGATAAAATAGAGAAAGCGATTAACGACAGGCTATGGATGCCAGACAAGGGCTATTACGCCATGTATACCTATGGCCGTAACTTCAATATTCTGAATCCCCGCGCCGAAACACTCGGCGAATCGCTTGCGATTCTCTACAACGTGGCCTCGCCGGAGCGTGCCGTTTCCATTACGGAGAACAATCCCACTACGCCTTTCGGCACCGCGATTTTCTTCCCGCAAATTGTGGACGAGCCACCGTATCACAACAACGCTTTGTGGCCCTGGGTCGGTTCCTACTGGGCTATGGCGAACGCCAAGGTTGGCAATGAGCAGGGCACACTGGAGGCTATCGGCGCAGTGTTCCGTCCTGCTGCGCTTTTCGCAACGAACAAGGAAAACTTCGTACTCGACAACGGCGACATTGCCACGCAGCTGAATTCAAGCAATATGCTGTGGTGCCTGGCCGGCAATATTGCAATTACGCATAAGATTCTTTTCGGCATAGAGTTCGAGAAGAACGGTCTCGCTTTCCATCCCTTTGTGCCCAAGGCTCTCGCTGCCGAACGTACACTCGAAGGATTTACCTACCGAAAAGCCACTCTCGATATAACCGTGTGCGGATACGGAGACAAAATTAAATCGTTCACACTCAACGGCAAGGAACACAAGCCTTTCATTCCCGCGGATATCAAGGGGAAGAACACTATCGTAATCACTATGGCCGACAACGACATACCACCAATGAAAGTTAACCGCAGCAACAACGACAAGGCGCCCGTTACACCTTCTGCATGGATCCGCAACGGCAAATTGCAGTGGGACCCCGTGAGCTATGCCTCGGCATATATAGTGCTCCGCAACGGCGAGCGTATAGCCTCCACCCGTCAACTGAGCTATCCGTTAACCGAGTCGGGCGAGTATCAGCTTATTGCCGTTGTCGGCGGTATAGAGTCTTTTGCCACCGAGCCCATCAGCAACCGCGAAGAACTAATTTTCCAGCTTCCCGGCGAGACAACCGTAATCACCTCACCCGAGGTATCGTACAAGCCGGCCGGACCGATTGAGGGCTATACCGGCACCGGTTTCGTGGAGTTTGACCACAAGAGCGCTCCCGTTACGGTAACAGTGGATGTCCCGACAGACGGCACGTATTCTGTCGCCGCACGCTATACCAATGGTAATGGCCCCGTGGCTACGGAGAACAAGTGTGCCTTGCGTACACTCAGTGTCGACGGAAAACGCGCCGGCGTGCTTATTATGCCTCAGCGCGAAAAAGCCAATTGGAACGACTGGGGACTCTCCAACATGCTATCTGTGCCCCTCAAAGCCGGCAGACACACATTTACAATCGATTTCCGTCCCGAAAACGAGAATATGAACCTCCGCACCAACCACGCCCTCGTCGATTGTCTCGTCCTCGAAAAGCTCTAATTTGTATATCGACGTTATTGGAGAGCGAAAAGGAGACCGGGGGTGGCGGCATCCTGCCGCCAATCGAGTGGAGTGCAGAGGGTATTGCCTGAGGTAAGCTAAGGCGCCCGCTTTAACCCACGGAAACCTATCCGTGGTAAATCCAGAAAAATCATATGTTTCCCAGCGGGAATACAGCCTAATTGCATGGCTCGTCAGTGTATTCCCGTCGGGAAATGTTTATTATTAGCAGCTACCCTGGAAACGCTGCGCTATTCCAGGGTTATTAGCAGTCTGCGACTGCCTCTGCACTCACTCTCCTAAAAATGGTCTCTCCACTCTCTCCACTCTCCACACTTCGCTCTCCACTTTTTCCTCAAAAAATTTGGCAAACTAAATTATTAGTTTTACTTTTGCGGAGTAAACTAATATTTTAGTTATGGCAAGACCTAAATCACGATATCCGAAACTCAGCGACCGTGAGACTGAGATTATGGGAATGCTCTGGAAACAGGGCCCGTTGTATGTGCGTCAGATGGTTGAAGGCTATCCTGACCCCAAACCGCATTTCAACACCGTATCCACCACTGTGCGTATCCTTGAGGACAAGGGATACGTAGGCCACGAATCTATCAGTGGCTCGCACCTGTATTTTGCCATTGCTCAGGCATCCGATTTTGCCGAGCGTTCGCTCGCACAGGTTATAAAAAGCTTTTTCGACGGTTCGGCTCGTGCTGCTGTTTCGGCTCTCGTCAAAGAGGAGAAACTTTCTGTGGAGGAGCTTCGCGAGATTATAGAAATGGTTGAAAAAGGAGATAAGTCCTGACTGCTATGGGACCTTTTGCTGTATATACTTTTGTGGCCGGTGTGGTGCTGTTCGCATCGTATATAATTTACAAATGGCTGCTTTCGACCGAGAATCAGCCCGCTTTCAACCGCGCCGTGTTGCTTTCCATATATGTCGTGTCGTTCGCTGCATGGCCGGTGCTGTGCGCATGGAGCACCACCACGGCAGTGCCGGTAGGCATAGAAATCGACGGAGCCGCTGCGACAATTCTCGCGGCACCGGAAGCCTCGATGTTCCCGTGGGCTACAGTGCTCTTGTGGATTTATATGGTTGGAATGTGCGTTACCGCCCTATGGACTATTGCTGTCGCTGTCAGGCTGCGCCGGCTGATTGCTTCCGGTGAGAAGATATATGGCCACGGCTCTACCCTTGTGCTGATAGACCGCGATGGCATCGCTCCCTTCAGCTGGGGCAGATATGTGGTTATGAACCGCAACGAGGACAAGGAAACCGCCGCCATGATTCTGAGCCATGAACAAGCCCATATTGCCTGTCTGCATTTTGCCGATCTGCTCCTTGCGCAGGCTGCGTGCATTGTGCTGTGGTATAATCCTGCGTCGTGGCTCATGATGTCCGAACTGAAATCGGTGCACGAATACCAGGCCGACAGTCATGTGCTGGCCTCCGGGATAAATGCCAGGCAATATCAACTTCTGTTAATAAAAAAGGCTGTGGGCGTTAGATTCCCGTCGCTCGCCAACAGCCTGAATCACAGTAATCTTAAAAAACGTATCACTATGATGTACAATCAAAAGACATCTGCCGTGCGCCGTAGCCGCGCACTGGCAATCGTGCCGGCAGTAGCCCTGGCACTCGCCCTTGTAAACGTGCCGTCGGTCAGCCGCGCTATCGACAGCACAGCCTCCGCCGAACTTACCCTTCGTTCCAACGCATTCGTGGGCAACGGCAAAGTTACTGAAAACCGTGCGATAAATCAAGAGAAACGCGAACACGGCGTAGTTGCGGTTGAAACAGTCGAAGAAAAAGCCGGAGAGGCATCTCCTGACGTAATGCCTAAATATCCGGGAGGAGAGGCCGCCATGTATAAATTTCTGGCGGATAATATCAAATATCCCGAAGCCGCGGTGAACGACAGCATTCAAGGCCGTGTAGCCGTAAAGTTCACGATTCAGCCCGACGGCACCGTAACCGATATTAGCGTGATGAAATCCGTATGTCCGGCTATTGATGCCGAGGCTGTCCGTGTAGCTAAACTGATGCCTCGTTGGATACCCGGCGAGAAAGGCGGCAAGAAGGTGGCCTGCCAGTTTATGCTGCCCATGAGCTTCAAGCTTCAGTAGGAGTTCTTAGTGGAGAGTGGGGAGCGGAGAGGCTGTGGTTTTCCGGAGGTAAACCAAGGCGGCTGAAAGCCGCTTCTAACCCCGGAAATATTTCCGGGGTAAAAAACTGAAATCCAGATGTTTCCCGTCGGGAATACATTGACAGTCTAATCGCATGGCTGGTCAGTGTATTCCCGTCGGGAAAAATATTGATTATTAGCTGTGTGCCCTGGAAACGCAACGCTTATTCCAGGGTTAGTAGCAGTCTGTGACTGCCTCAGCATGCCTTCGGCATGCTCCCACTCAACACTCCGCCCTCTTTCCTCATTCCACTCGGTTGGCGGCAGGATGCCGCCACACCCAATGCTCCTTTCTGCTCTCCCCACATACCCTTCCTCCACTTCTTAGCAGAAAAATTGGGTTGATATTATAAAATTTTGTACTTTTGTGATACTCAATCAACCACTCCAATCTTCAAGGCGTTTAATAAGTATGGAAGAAAGCCACGTAAAAGTAACATTGGTGTCGGTGAACGAAGTTCCCGATGCCACCGTTTTGAACCGCAGCGCACTGCGGCGCATGGGCAACCAGACAGTGAATGTGGATATGAACGTCCGTGTTGTGCCCGATATCGAGCGTTCCCTTATCAGCCTTGTTGTAAGTTGTTCTTATATAGCCGAGATAGGCTATATACGCACTCGTATTCTTGTAAGCTCGGTGGTAGCCACCTTCGAGATAGAGAATCTGCGCCAGCACATTGTGGTGCAGAACGGAGAGGTTGTTGTCGCCGGTCAGCTTATGATGACCATGCTCGGCATTGCCGTAGGCGCCCTCCGCGGTGTTGTTGCCGTGCGTACCGCCGGTACAAAGCTGCGCAACGCGCCTCTGCCGATTATCGACCTTACGGCGCTTATGTACCGTCTGCACTACGGCAAAGTGCCTATCGATGACTGATCAGATTATTAATCCCTACAAAATATAATTTGTTATGGAAATGATGAAACAATGTCCGCACTGCCACTCGTATGTCAACAGCGATGCATCATATTGTTCCAAATGCGGCTACGCTTTCAACGACGACAGCCGACCCACTCCACCGCCGGCATCCATGACGGATGATCCTTTCGCCCCGTGCGGCCCCGAAGGCAAAACGCGCGGTGTGGCAGCCCTGTTTGCTATTCTGTTGGGCGCTTTGGGCATACAATACTTTTATCTGGGCAAGACCACGGCTGGAATACTGTCCATTCTTTTAACGCTGGTTACCTGCGGTCTGTGGGAGATTGTACCACTTATCCAGGGTATTCTGATGTTCACTATGACCAACGAACAGTTCCGTCAGAAGTACGTAACTACCCAGTCCTCATTCCCACTTTTCTGACCATTGCGATCATCACATTATCACTCTTGTAGACTGCTTCGACGGGTGGCCGGCCTTATGCTGACTGTCGGTCTTTTCTTCGCATGCCATTCGTGCGGCGGAAGAGGCGATGTAGACGTCCGTCTGGCTGAGCTTCTTGCCGATTCCACGAGCAACGTCTACGAAATCGTACGCGATACGGCCCCGGATGCCGGTTGCGAGCGCATGCGAATCAATGTGCCGCGTATACCGTTGGCACGCCTTTTCAACGATATCAACGAGGACCATCTGAGGTATGCCCGTGCCGGCGGTATAAAACCGGTGTCTTGCGTAGCCGACGCATGGCGTAACACTGAAAATATTGTGGAAGTGCGGTCGGATAGCACGATGTTTATCGACGAACTTACTCATTCCTATCCGTACCTCACTCGTCCGGCTGCCGGGTTGCTGCACGACATAGGACGCCGTTTCCGCGACAGTCTGCGGGTTCGCGGAGGCGGTGAGTACAGACTCAAGGTTACGAGCCTGCTGCGTACCGACGCCACCGTGGGCAAACTGCGGCGCGTCAACCGCAACGCCACCTCTGTGAGTGCGCACCGATATGGTACAACTTTCGATATTAGCTACTCCAAATTCATTTGCGACGATTCCCGGGCAACACGCCGCACATTCGAAGATTTGAAAAATCTCCTTGCCGAGATAATATACGACCTGCGACGGGAAAAACGTTGTCTGGTGAAATATGAATACCGTCAGGCCTGTTTCCACGTAACAGCCACCGATACTATATGAAACGTGCGATTGTCAATGTCTTTTTTGTTCTGCTGTGGACTGTTATGGCGCTTGTCCTGTTTGTTGCGGGTGCCTTGGTTTGCAGTGTTAAACTTCTCAGTCCCGACAAGCTTACTCCCATAGTGAGTAACTTTGCCAACAAGGCATTGGATGCTCGCGTTAATGTGGGCAGGGTAGAGCTGTCGTTCGAACCGGCGTTTCCGGTTCTGAGGCTACAGATAGATTCTCTCGAAATTATATCCGGAGCCCTGAAAGAGAGCGACCGCGCCGCACTGCCGGCTTATGCCGATACGCTTTTCACTCTGCGGCGTTTTGATGGCGGCGTCGACCTGTTGCCATTGCTCACGCGTGGTGAGATTGCTGTGGGCAACGTAGAGCTGGTGCAGCCGGCGTTAAATATTGTGCTGGACAGCAAGGGCCGAGGCAATTTTGATATATACAGACCGTCGGAAAGCGAATCCGACGGCACCGACGCAGTGGTTATTCCGCCGTTCTCCATCAGTCGCTTTTCGTTTGTGGAGCCTCGTGAGATACGCTATTTCAACGCTGTGGATTCTGCTGAAGCGTCGGTGCTCCTGCTTTCCGAAGCGTATGTGGACGGCAGGACATCGCCGAGATATGTTCTGAAAGCAGACGGACAACTTGGAGGACCGTTCGCAAAACTGATTAATATAGACAATGTGCGTATCGGTCTGGACGGTAAAGTGCGTTGGGAGCCTCAGCGGCCCGAAATGCTCGCTCTGGAGGAGTTTACGGTATACGGCGCTTTCCTGCGGGCCACTCTTGCAACCGAACTTACATATGACAGCACTCTTGTGGTGAACAGCGCCGAGCTGCGGATAGACCCGTTTGCGGTTACCGACGCCTTGCAGGTGCTTCCACCGGAAATGCTCAAGGAATATCGATTGATAAGCCCATTTTTCGCCACAGACGCCACAATTGCGGCAGATGTGCGCCTCGACCGTCCATTCCGTGCCGCAACCGATAGCATTCCGTGGGCTACTGTAAATGTTGAGGTACCCGAGTGTGTCATGCGTTATGGCAAAACCGACATTCGTTCGCTGATATTTGAAGGTACCGTTGAGCTTCGCGGCAATGATGCAGACTCGGCGAGAGTGAATATCAGCCGATTCCGTGTAGCTGGGCCGGCTACGTCGCTCGATTTTTCCGGCGACGTCTCGCAACTGATATCCGATCCGGCTTTCGACGTAGCGCTGAAAGGCAATATCGACCTGCGCCGTCTGCCGCCACTGCTCACGCGTTTTATACCCGGCAGCCTCACCGGACGCCTTGATTTCGTTCTGGATGCGGAGGGTACTTCCTCCATGTTCCAGGCAAACCGTTTTCACAGGCTCGACGTGCGTGGCAAGCTTGACGGCAAGGACCTGTACTTCCTTTCGGAAGACACTGCCATGATGGCCGTTGTGGACGGCCTTGGAATACGTTTCGGCTCGCAGATACAGAGCCGCGACAAATCAGTTCGTCCGTCGCTTGGCGCCATGATAAAGGTAGATACGGCAAGCGTGCTTATCGACGGTGTCAGCATCAACGCCTCTGCCCTATCGCTTGGCGCGGGCGTAGAGAACAGCGCCCCTACGCGCGACACCACTGTTGTAGTGCCTGTAGGCGGCGGTCTTAAAATTGGACGGCTGTCTGTCCGGTCCATTACCGACAGCGCCGGTGTGTACATACGCGGGCTGCTTGGACGCGTTGGCGTGCAGCGCTATCAGGGTAACAGGCACATGCCTCTGATTAAGGCCGATCTTAATCTGGACAGGATATCGGCAGGCTCCAAAAGTACGCGTTTCAATATGCGTGATGCTGCATTGCACGCCACAACATATCTGAATCCTGACCGTGCGAAGCGGATGAAAGAGATAAAGCACATTAGCGACAGCATTCAGCGCTGTCATCCTGAGTTGTCGCCCGATTCGGTGATGCGTCTGGCTATAGAGAAACGGCGTGCCCACAGGGGGCACAAGCGTCGCGTGCGCACCGAAATGACTGCCGAGGATACCGAAATAATAGAATGGGATCTCTCAAACGGCTTGAGAAAGTACATGACCAACTGGGTTCTGGATGGCACGCTTGTTACAGACCGTGCACGTCTGCTCACGCCTTATTTCCCTCTGCGCAACCAGATAAGCCATCTGGATATAAAGTTCAGCACCGATTCCGTACTGCTGAACGGTATGCGCTACAAGGCCGGCCACACGGATTTTAATATCTCTGGCCTGATATCCGACATCCGGCGCAGCCTTCTGTCGCGTACTGGTCGCAATCGGCTCAAAATTAATTTTGACATCAACAGCGATACCATCGACGTGAATCAGCTCGCCGCCGCCGCATTCGCAGGCTCGGCGTATGCCGAAAGTCTGCGCCACGGTGCAAAAGGTATCGATATGGACATGGACGAGAGCAAGATTGAACAGCAGTTGGATGCTATGGCCTCACAGAAGGCCGATACAGTGGGGCCGCTGTTAGTGCCTACCAACATCGACGCCACGCTTTCTGTCCGCGCTGGAAAACTGATATATTCCGACCTTGACATGAAGCACCTCAGCGGCGATATGCTGGTGTACGACGGCGCCGTGAACCTGCATAATCTGTCGGCTATTTCCGATGCCGGAAGTATGTCTCTTTCGGCTCTGTACTATGCTCCCAAACCGTCCGACATGCAGTTCGGACTCGGTCTGGAGCTTGCCCGCTTCCGTATCGAGCGTTTCCTCTCCCTTGTGCCGGCTGTGGATTCTATAGTGCCCATGCTGCGCGATTTCAGTGGCATCATAGACGCGAATATTGCTGCAACCGTGGACATCGACAGCTGCATGAATCTGGAACTCCCTACACTCGACGCAGCCATAAGGCTTACCGGCGACAGCCTGGCCCTGATCAATCCTGAGACTTACGCTACGCTGGGCAAATGGCTCCGTTTCCGCGACCGCGCCGACAACAAGATAAAGCACATGAACGTGGAGATGCTTGTGCGCAACAATATGCTGCAGCTGTTCCCGTTCAGTTTCGATATAGACCGCTATCGTCTGGGTGTGCTTGGGCACAACGACCTTGCGATGAATTTCAACTACCATATTTCGGTGCTGAAATCGCCGCTTCCGTTCCGCTTCGGCATAAACATAAAGGGCAATCCGGACAACTACAAAATACGTCTTGGGGGCGCTAAGTTCAAGGACAATATGGTTGCCGAGAATGTGAACATTGTCGATACGGCCCGCGTTAATCTTGTACGTCAGATAGAGAATGTATTCCGTCGCGGCGTAAGCAACTCGCGCTTCGCTAAAATTAATGTGGACTCCCCCGAGACATCCGGATTACTTGAAGCCGACGATTCGGCTCTTACAGCAGCCGACTCCACCATGCTTATACGGGAAGGGCTGTTGGAGGCTCCTCCCGAACAGCAGACGTCTGCCGACAGCAAGAAAGAAAAGAAGAGCGGTAGGAACAAGCAGAGAAAGAGCAAGGATAATTCCGAGGCAGTGATAAAGAAAGACTGACTATGACAGCAGATATATTGGAAAGAGCATTGGAACATTATAATGCCCGTACTGGCAAGACCCTGCATCACCCGCAGGCCGTTATGTTCGATATGGACGGAGTACTCTACGACTCCATGCCCGGGCACGCCGTAGCCTGGAAGCAAATGTGCGACGAAAACGGTATTGAAGCCGTTGCCGACGAATTCTTCGCATACGAAGGCCGAACGGGCGCCTCTACATTAGAGATATTGTACCTGAGACAGTTCGGACACAAACCCACACAGGAGGATATAAAACGTCTGTATGCCCGCAAATGTGTGTTCTTTAATGCGATGGGCGAGCCGCCGATGATGGCGGGAGCAAACGATGCTGTAGACGTCGTACTGGCGGCTGGGGCAAAGGCCGTACTGGTTACAGGATCGGGACAGGCTTCTATTTTAGACAGGCTCGCGCGCGACTATCCCGGCGCGTTTCTTCCGGAGCATAGGGTAACATCGCGCGACGTACTTCGCGGTAAACCGGACCCGGAACCGTACTTGATGGGACTGGAGAAAGCCGGAGTGGCTGCGGATTATGCCGTTGCGATAGACAATGCTCCTCTTGGAGTTGAGGCGGCTTCTGGTGCCGGTGTTTTTACCATAGGAGTGCGTACAGGCCCCATTCCCGAAGGATGTCTTATGGAAGCCGGCGCCGATGTGGAACTGACGTCCATGACGGAGTGTGCCCGCCTGCTGGAACAGATTTTCAGGAAAACATTATAAGATTGTTTATTGTTTAAAAACAGAGGCGCAGGTTTGCATTCGCGCCAAAAAAGTAATTCTATGAAACAGAAACTTATTTTTACTAATCTTGTAGGAGAAGCTGTAGACTCGCTGGTTTCCGATCTTGGTAATCCGGCGGTCGTAGTTGTTGTAGATACAAATACGGCACAGTTTGTACTCCCTGTTGTACAAAAAGTTTCCAAAACGCTTGCCGGTGCGCCGGTGATTACAGTCAAGGCCGGCGACACTAATAAGAATCTTGATGAACTGGTGTCGCTGTGGACGCAGTTGTCTCGGCTCGAAGCCACGCGCGAGACAGTAGTGGTCAACCTTGGCGGAGGTGTAGTAAGCGATATGGCCGGCTTTGCCGCTGCTACATATAAGCGGGGCATGCGCTGCATCAATATCCCCACAACAGTGCTTGCAGCGGTGGACGCCGCCGTAGGCGGAAAAACCGGCATTAATTTCAACGGTTTCAAAAATCAGATAGGTTCTTTCTATGAACCCGATGCTGCGATTATATCCACGATTTTCTTTAACACCCTAACCGAACAGCAGGTGCTTTCCGGTTATGCCGAAATGCTTAAGCATGGTTTGCTCGAAAATACCGAGACTCTTGGCAAATTGTTGAACTACAGCCCTGTTTATCCTTCATTCGATTCGGCGGCTCTCCTGCCGCTGCTTCAGGATAGTGTGCTTGTGAAGCAGCGTATCGTAGACCAGGACCTTACCGAAAGCGGGCTGCGCAAGGCGCTGAACCTCGGTCATACAGTAGGCCATGCCTTCGAGGCCTTCTCGTTCAGGCATCAGTCGCCAGTGCCTCACGGATATGCCGTGGCATGGGGCCTGGTGGTGGAACTGGTGCTGTCCAATATGCTCTACGAATTCCCATCTGCGACATTACATCAGTTCGCCGATTATGTGAAGACCAATTACGGTGCCTTCCCCGTTACCTGCAACGACTATCCCGAACTTATCTCCATAATGCGTCAGGACAAGAAAAACGCCACGCCCGACGCAATAAACTTCACATTGCTGAAGGACGTGGGTATGCCTGAAATCAATTGTGTGGCCAGGCCCGAACAGATTACCGCCGCACTTGATATATATCGCGATCTTATGTCGCTGGCATAAATATTTATAGCCCGAGTGTTTTTATGCGGGCGCGCTCTATACCGAGGGAGGATGCTTTTGCGGCGTCCTCCTTCGCTTCTTTATAGCTATATCTGTCGCGGTTGAGACGTGCGCGGCAGAAGTACAGCTCGCCGCTCTTCGGGTACTTTTTTAGGCCGTCGCCTATTGTCTTGCTTGCCTCTGTCAGCTCTTCGAGATCGAGCAGGTTCTGTGCCAGAGCGGCATAGTCTTCGGCTTCGCCTATGTCGCTGACAAGCTTGCGCAGGTAGGGAGTAGCCTCTTTGTGGCGTCCCTGTGCGCTGAGGAGTGCCGACATGCATACGGCAGTGCTTGTTTCGTCGGGCGCGGCATCGGCCACAACACGGAAATCGGCTTCTGCTGCGCCAAGATCGCGCGCGCCAAGCGACAGCAGGCCGTGCAGATAGCGTGCTTCCACGTTGGCCGAATCGGCTTTGATAACCGTGTTTAGGTCTGCGTATGCCTCGCGGTTGCGGCCGTTTTTAAGGTAAACGCGGGCTCGGTTTGTAAGTACCGTCTTCATTGACGGAGCGATTGCCAGGGCGTCGGATAAGGTCTGGAGTGCAAGGGAATCCTTGTCCATGTACGAATACACCATACCGAGGTTGGACATCAGCAGCACATTTTCGGGCGAATCAGGACGCATGGCTATTGCTTCGCGCAGGCGCGCGGCGGCGGTTTCATAGTCGAGGCTGTCTATAGCCCGCGATGCCTCGCCGGCAAGCAGGAAGTATGGGTCTTCCTCGTCGTCCGGCATCTCGCGCGCTTCGCACGGAAGCGTGCCGAGAAGTACCGGAAGGAAGATTGCAGTGGCAGCGAGCCGCATAGTTTTTATGATTGAGATATTCATGATTGATTTTTTTGTCAGATAGGGCCTTAGCCGACAAGGTTGCGGATTATGGCCCAGTAGAGCAGTGCGGCCAACAGGGCGCCGATAACAGGTCCTGCCGCAGGAACCCAGCTGTATTCCCATCGGCTGGAGCCTTTGCCTTTGATAGGTAGCAGTGCGTGAGCCATGCGCGGACCAAGGTCGCGGGCTGGATTGATGGCATAGCCGGTGGTGCCGCCCAAAGCCATGCCTATTACAATAACCAGCAGGCCCACAGGAATGGCGCCGATGGTACCCAGGCCTACTTCCGCTGTATTGCTCTTGTCGCCGAGGAACAGGATTACCAGCACAAGTATGAATGTGCCGATTATTTCGCTTATGAAGTTGCGTGTGCGGTTTTCTATTGCGGGAATTGTGGAGAATACCCCCAGTTTTGCAGTGGAATCCTCGGTTGCGTCGAAGTGGTCCTTATAGAATATATACACAACAACACCTCCCATGAAGGCGCCGAACACCTGAGCGCATATATACGGCAGCACCGAAGCCCACGGGAACTTTCCGGCTGCGGCAAGACCGATGGACACGGCGGGATTGAGATGCGCGCCTGTAAACGGCCCTGCAATCCACACTCCCACACTGACGGCAAGACCCCATGCTATTGTTACAACAGTCCAGCCGGCGCCCTCGCCTTTGGATTTCTTGAGGCTGACGCATGCTACAACACCGCAGCCAAGCAAAATCATTACAAACGTTCCCAGAAATTCGAAAACGCATTGCATGGTAATAGAAATTTCCATATTCAAAGTATGTGTAATGGTATATAGGATTTGGTTTATTTGCCGGGGGAGAGTGTGCGCCTTATTGCATCCTGCCAACCCTCGATGGCCTTGTCGGTGGCGGCTATGTCGCCTGAAGGGTCAAAGGAGCGGTCGATACGCCACTGTTCGCGGATTTCGTCGAGGTCCTTCCAGTAGCCTACGGCGAGGCCGGCCAGGTATGCCGCTCCGAGGGCTGTGGTTTCGGTAACTTCGGGACGCAGCACCTGCGTGTTCAGTATATCGCTCTGGAACTGCATAAGCAGATTGTTGCGAGAAGCGCCGCCGTCTACCTTGAGGTTGCAGATGGGCAGTTTTGAGTCGCGCTCCATAGCTTTTACTATGTCGTAAGTTTGGAAAGCGATGCCTTCGAGGGCGGCGCGGGCAATGTGCGCGGTAGTTGTGCCGCGAGATATGCCGCATATCAGGCCGCGGGCGTCGGGATCCCAGTAGGGAGCGCCAAGGCCGGTGAGGGCCGGTACGAAGTATACGCCGTCGGTGTCGGGTACAGAGGCTGCCAGTGACTCCACTTCGGAAGACGAACCGATGCATTTAAGGCCGTCGCGCAGCCATTGTACAACAGAGCCGCCGACGAAGATGGAGCCTTCGAGCGCGTAGCATGTTTTGCCGTTGATTTTCCATGCCACGGTGGTGAGCAGTCGGTTTTGCGACAGGATAGGCTTGTCGCCGGTGTTCATAAGCAGGAAGCAGCCTGTGCCGTATGTGTTTTTTACAGCACCAGGCTCTATGCACATCTGGCCGAACAGCGCTGCCTGCTGGTCGCCCGCGATACCGGCAATTGGTACCTCATGCGCAAAGAGCGTGGAGGTGGTATGTCCGTAAACTTCGCTGCTTTGCTTTACCTCCGGCATCATGGAACGCGGTATATCCATCAGCCGGAGTAGTTCGTCGTCCCATTCCAGGGTATTGATGTTGAACAGCATTGTGCGCGATGCGTTTGTTACGTCTGTAACATGTACGTTGCCGCGCGTAAGGCGCCATACGAGCCATGTATCTACAGTTCCGAACATCAGCTTGCCTTCTTCGGCGCGCCTGCGGGCCCCTGGAACATTCTCGAGAATCCAGCGTATTTTTGTGGCGCTGAAATAGGCGTCGGGTATAAGACCTGTTTTCTGGCGTATCATGTCCGACAGGCCGCGGGCCTTTAGTTCGTCGCAGAAGTCGGACGTGCGTCTGTCCTGCCATACAATGGCGTTGTATATAGGTTCTTCGGTATCCCGGTCCCATACTATAGTGGTTTCTCGCTGGTTTGTTATGCCTATCGCGGCTATATTCAGTCCGTTGATGCCTATTGCGGATATGGCTTCGGCGATTACAGCAGCCTGCGACGACCATATTTCGTGGGGCTCGTGTTCAACCCATCCCGATTTCGGGAAATACTGGGTGAATTCTTTTTGTGCGACGGAGCATATTTTTCCGTTGTGGTCGAATACTATGGCGCGGGAACTGCTGGTGCCCTGGTCCAGAGCGAGAATATATTTTTCAGTCATGATATAAGGTGTTGTGGCCCGTAAGAGGGCTTGTTATTGGGCAAAAATATAATAATTCGACTGAATAAACAAGTTCCCGGGCAACGAAGTTGTTCCGGGAATATATAATAAATGTGTAAAAAGGATGTCTTTTGTTAGCAGACAGGCTATTTTGCCGACATTATGGCTACGGCATTAAGCCTGTGCTCCAGTTCGGTAGAGCTGAGACGCGTGGACAGTTTGCCGCGGTGGGCTATGGATATGTTGCCGGTTTCCTCGCTCACGACGATGGCAAGGGCGTCCGTGGCCTGAGCTATGCCGAGGGCCGAACGGTGGCGCAGACCAAGCGTGCGGGGCACGTCGCTGTCATGGCTGACGGGCAAGATGCAGCCGGCAGACACAATTCGGTTGTGGGCGATAATCATGGCGCCGTCGTGCAAGGGCGAGTTTTTGAAAAAGATATTCTCGATAAGACGTGTGTTGATGTTGGCGTCGATGCGGTCGCCGGAATCGGCGTAATGGTCCAGGTTTATGGTCTGTTCCACTACAATGAGTGCTCCTGTTTTGCTTTTGGACATGCTCATGCAGGCATATACTACAGGCATTACCCATGCAAGAGCCTCGGTGTCCCCTCCGTCTTTGTGGTGATGGAAGAATTTGCGCAGGAAGCGCCATCGCCGCTGCGATCCAAGCTCAACAAGAAAACGTTTTATAGGCTCCTGGAATATTATCACGAGGATAATAAGGCCGATGGCCATGAACTTGTCTAAGATTGTGCCTATCAGGCGCATGTCGAATATTTCGGAGGCAAGGGCCCAGATGACAATGAAAGCCAGCACGCCATAGAAAATGTTTATGGTGCCGGACTCCTTCATTAGCCTGTAGATGTAGAACAGCAACAGGGCGAAAAGGAGTATGTCGATAATATCCTTGACTCCTAAATAGAACATACGGAACGGTTTAATTCGTTGACAATAGATACGGCCTGGGCCGCTTCTGCGGAATCGTGCACGCGCAGGATGGCGGCGCCGCGCTCAAGAGCCAGCGTATTTGTTATCGCGGTGGCTGCGAGTGCTTCGTCGGCGGTAATGCCAAGCAGCTTTGTGAGCATAGATTTACGCGATATGCCCACAAGCACCGGCCTGCCAAGAAGTGCGAACTGTTCCAGCTGGGCCATCATGCGCCAGTTCTGGTGCAGCGTCTTGGCAAAGCCGAATCCCGGATCCACAATTATGTCGGCGACGCCCGATTCTTCCAGACGCCCGATTTTCCTGCTTAGGTCGGCTACAACTTCGGTTGTTACGTCATTGTAATCGGTCAGCGTCTGCATCGTGGCCGGTGTGCCTCGCATGTGCATGAGTATGTAGGGAACTTTAAGTTCTGCTACGGTTGCGAACATGTCTGGATCCAGATCGCCGCCGGATATGTCGTTGATTATGTCGGCGCCTTCGGCCACGGCGGCACGGGCTACCTGCGCGCGGAAAGTGTCGATAGACAGAGGAAGTGTTATACCGGCCTGCCTGATTGCATGTACAGCGCCCGTTATGCGCTCTGTTTCTGTCTTTTCGTCAACGAAATCCGCACCTGGCCGGGTAGAGCATGCACCCAAATCGAGCATCTCTGCTCCGGCCGAGGCCATCTGCCGCGCGCGCGCGGCGATGTCGGCCACGGCGGTTCGGGAGGCGCTGTAGAACGAATCGTCGGTGATATTCAGAATACCCATAACGACCGGGCGCCTGTATTCAACAAGGCTGCCTCGTAGATTAAGCGAGAAGGGACGGAACGGCGTGGTCGTCATAGGCGGGTTGTGTCAGCGGTTGGCGCGTTTGCGCTCGGTTTCGTCGAGGATAATCTTGCGCAGACGGATATGATGAGGGGTAACCTCCACGTATTCGTCCTCTTTGATATATTCCAGCGCTTCCTCAAGGCTGAAAACGACCGGGGGCACGATATGGGCCTTGTCGTCGGCGCCGGAAGCACGCATGTTGGTAAGTTTCTTGCTCTTGGTAACGTTTACGGGGATGTCGTTGTCCTTGGCGTTCTCGCCCACGACCTGACCTGCATAAACTTCTTCCTGAGGGAACACGAAGAAGCGTCCACGATCCTGGAGCTTGTCGAGTGCGTAGGCATATGTAGTGCCGGATTCAACTGCGATGAGCGATCCGTTTGTGCGTCGCTCTATCTCGCCTTTCCAGGGCTGGTAATCCAGGAAGCGGTGTGCCATGATTGCCTCGCCGCCGGATGCGGTGAGCACATTGCTGCGCAGACCGATGATACCGCGCGATGGAATCTGGAATTCCATCTGCGTACGGTCGCCCTTGGTGGTCATGGCCACGAGGTCGCCCTTGCGGCGGGTTACCATATCGATCATCTTCGAGGCCGATTCCTCGCACACATTGATTGTGAGCAGTTCCACCGGCTCGCATTTAACTCCGTCTATTTCCTTTGTGATAACCTGTGGCTGGCCAACCTGCAGTTCATAGCCCTCGCGGCGCATTGTCTCGATAAGTACCGACAGGTGCAGCACGCCGCGGCCGAATACTGTCCACATATCCTCGCGGGCTCCTTTTTCCACACGCAGGGCAAGGTTGCGGTCCAGCTCGGCGGTAAGACGGTCGCCGATGTGGCGCGATGTAACAAATTTGCCGTCCTTGCCGAAGAATGGGCTGTCGTTGATGGTGAAGGTCATGGACATTGTTGGCTCGTCGATGGCGATACGGGGAAGAGCCTCGGGCTTGTCGTAAAGCGTTACAGTGTCGCCTATTTCAAAGCCGTCGAGACCTACGATAGCACAGATGTCGCCGTTCTGTACGCTTGCCACACGCTTGCGGCCCATGCCTTCGAAAGTATGCAGTTCCTTGATTTTCTGGCGCGATACCGTACCGTCCTTGCGGCACAGGCCTATTTCCTGACCTTCGCGCAGTTCGCCGCGGTGAACACGGCCGATGGCGATACGGCCTACATATTTGGAGAAGTCCAGCGATGTAATCAGCATCTGGCCGTCGCCGGGATTTTCGGCGGGGCCGGGGATGGTGTTGATAATGGTATCGAGCAGAACGGCGATGTTGTCGGTAGGTGTCTTGTAGTCGGTGCTCATCCATCCCTGCTTGGCCGAACCGTAGATGGTGGGGAAGTCGAGCTGGTCTTCGGTGGCATCGAGGCTGAACATGAGGTCGAACACCATTTCCTGTACTTCCTCGGGGCGGCAGTTGGGCTTATCAACCTTATTGATAACCACAATTGGTTTAAGACCTATTTCTATGGCTTTCTGCAGCACGAATCGTGTCTGGGGCATCGGGCCTTCGAAAGCATCGACAAGCAGCAGGCAGCCGTCGGCCATGTTGAGCACGCGCTCTACTTCGCCGCCGAAGTCGGCGTGTCCCGGAGTGTCGATTATATTGATTTTACATCCTTTATAGTTTATGGAAACGTTTTTGGAAAGGATTGTTATACCTCTTTCGCGTTCGAGGTCGTTGTTGTCAAGAATCAGTTCACCGGCATTCTGATTCTCACGAAAGAGATTGCCGGCAAGAAGCATTTTGTCCACCAGTGTCGTTTTGCCGTGGTCGACATGGGCAATGATGGCGATGTTGCGTATATTCTGCATACTCTATTGGATTATTTTCAAGTGCAAAATTACGCAAAAACCGTGAAACAACGGCCATTCCGCTCAAAAAAATCGCGAATCAACAATAAATAGCGCGTATGGGTTTAGATGGCACTGTTTTTAGGAACTTTAATCCGGACGGGTGAACACGCAGGCTTTCCGGGTGTTGTTTAACGTAGATACAAAACCAAACAAACGATTAAAACTACTAAAATATGGAACGAAAATTGTCATTCACCGATGTTACTAAAACAGTAGAAGATGCTTACGAGAAGTATAAAAGTATAAAGGAAGGCACTGTGGATTCCCGTGTTGCCGCCGATAGCCGCGAGAAGGCCTTTGGCATAAGCGTGGTCCTCACAGATGGACGCGTATTCACAAAAGGCGACACCGAGCAGCAGGTACCACTCGGTCCTGTGGCCAAAGTGCCCCTTTCGGTTGTCCTTCTCTCGCAGAATTCCGCCGATGCGCTCGCCAAAAAAGCCGCATGCTGCGGAGGAACTTGCAAATGCGGTTGCGCTAAATTCGAGGGTATGCCTTTTGGCAAGCACGGACTGCGCGCAGTTAGCGCTGTGGTTCCACAGGGCGACCCCGACGGAAAGTTCAGTGTAATCAGCGACATGATTTATGCGCTTTCGAGTGCCGACCAGGGCTTCAACGATAACCTTTATAAATATCTGTCGGAAAAGGCAAAGGACGCCAAGGTTGCCGAGCAGCTTACCGAGGCCGGCTATAAGCTCTACGATGACGTGGCACAGAGCATTGACGTTTACAGCCGTCTGCTTGCCGTGCGTCTGTCCGTTACCCAAACAGCAGCTATGGGCGCAACCATCGCCGCCGACGGCCGCAATCCCGAAACTGGCGAATATGCTTTCGACGGTAGCATCGCCGCATCAGTGGTCGCTCTTATGGCCACACGTGGCAAGCACTTCATCAAACCCTGGATGGTGCAGACAGGCCTCCCTGCAAAGAAGAGCTATACCGGCCTTATGCTGGCAGTGCTCCCGGGCTTCGGCGCAATAGCCGCATACAGTCCCGAACTCGACGAGGCCGGTGTTCCTGTAAAGGCTGCCGCTGCAATCAAATATATTGCGCAGACGCTCGGCCTGAACGTGTATGCTTCGGCACGCGTGAGCGTAGATAAATAATACGCCGGATCTGCCAAGACCTTTTATGGTTGAATGTTATATATATTTCTGAAAAGGTGTTCCGCCGGCACATCCCGAGCCGACGGAACGCTTGTTTAAAAACGATTCCACATGAAAAATATGTTCGACCGACCGCGGGCACGTGCGCTTGCATATCACCGTTATCCCAATCCGGGCAAGATAGAAATAGTGCCTACCAAACCGTTTTACTCGCCGGAGGATTTGTCGCTGGCATATTCGCCTGGTGTCGCATACCCCTGCATCGAAATCTCCAAAGATCCCGAGAAGGCTTACACATATACCGACCGTGGCAACACCGTGGCGGTTATATCCAACGGTACCGCCGTGCTGGGGTTGGGAAACCTCGGCGCGCTGGCTTCTAAGCCTGTCATGGAGGGCAAGGCTTTGCTCTTCAAGATTTTCGCCGGAGTCAACGCAATGGATATCGAACTTGACGAAACCGACCCCGAACGGCTTGTTGCCATTGTAAAGGCTCTTTCTCCCGGTTTTGGAGGTATCAATTTGGAAGATATCAAGGCCCCCGAGTGTTTCGCTGTGGAAGATGGTCTCGTAGGCAAGTGCGGCATTCCCGTGATGCACGATGACCAGCACGGCACAGCCACAATCGTTGCAGCCGCCACAATAAACGCCCTGCATATTCAGGGTAAGAAAATAGATGATATAAAGGTAGTTGTAAACGGAGCCGGTGCGGCTGCCATAGCATGTACGAATCTGCTTGTCGGTCTTGGACTCAAGCACGAAAACATTGTGATGTGCGACAGTAAAGGTGTTATTCGTTCCGACCGTCAGAAACTTGCGACGCAGAAAGCTGCATTCGCAACCGACCGCAGAGATATCGACACGCTTGCCGATGCGCTGAAAGGGGCCGATATGTTTCTCGGCCTCTCTGTTGCCGATGTGCTCACGCCCGAAATGCTCGCCACGATGGCTCCTAAACCCATCGTTTTCGCTCTGGCGAACCCGGATCCGGAAATCGCACGAGATCTTGCCCAGAAAACAAGGAGCGACATTGTTTTCGCCACAGGCCGCTCCGATTATCCCAACCAGATAAACAATGTTCTCGGCTTCCCTTACATTTTCCGTGGCGCTCTGGACTGTCGCGCCGGAGTTATCAACACAGAAATGAAAATTGCGGCTGCCAAGGCTATCGCAGAATTGGCTCGCAAGCCGGTCAGCGGAGAGGTGCGCGAGCTGTATCCGGATGAAAATCTTGAATTCGGTCCGGATTATATTTTGCCGAAACCATTCGACCGCCGGCTGCTTATCGAAGTGCCGCCGGCAGTGGTCCGCGCCGCCACGGACAGCGGCGTAGCCCGCAAGATAATCGAGAACCCCGAACGCTATGGCCGCGCCCTGGCAAGATATGTATCGGATTCCGACCACGCCATGCGCGCCTTCATCGCCTCCGGCAAAGCAATCTAACTCACACTCCACACAATAGCCTCCCGAGACGCATGTTTTGGGAGGCTATTGATGTGTTGTGGGACTATTTCTATAATTACACTGTAGTAACTGTAAAATCATCAATCAATTTCAATTAATGGATTTTAACAACTTGGTAAAAGGATTTTATCTCATAATGTCTATTTTTGTAAATTCTTAATACAATCTTATGAGAAGATTTTTACTACATATATGGAACTAAAGAAATATACTATATCGGGCGAAGATGTTTATATACCAATTCCACATTCTTATCGTGATTGTGTGGAATTAATTCGTTCGGATTCATATCGCCATAATGGTCGCTATGACAGTTTATTCCGGATATGGTTATCTGGATGGAGCCGTATTAGCATAGGTTTTTCTTTCTGGTTTCGCCTTGCACAATATCGTCGCGGCTGGCTTTATCCACTTGCCAGATGGCTTGCAGGGCGCTATAAACGAGGATACGGCCTTTTTATCCCACCTCGCACTGTTATTGGTTATGGCTTATATATCCAACATTGCAATGGTTTGGTTATTAGTCCTGGCGCCGTAATAGGTAATAATGTGCATCTTGGTCAGTTTACGACTATAGGGTCTAATACACCTCAAGCAGCACATATTGGTAATAATGTTTATGTCGGTCCTGGTGTCAGCATCGTAGATGACATTGATATAGGTAGTGGCGCATGTATAGGGGCGGGTGCGGTAGTAACCCGCGATGTTCCTCAAGAAACCACCGTTGGAGGCGTCCCGGCAAAACCATTAGCGGCACCGCCACATCCTGATTATATTCGACATCCTTGGCCATTACCAACTTTATCTTAGGCCTTTTTGGCAGATTGTGGGGCGGGGGAGTAGGTATGTCGCGATTTTTTAGTAACTTTGCACCTTATTAATAGAAATCGCATTTAAACAGCATAAACTATCATGTCTCAGACAGAACGTGAAGTAAGGGTCCGTTTCGCACCATCGCCCACAGGCCCTCTGCATATCGGCGGCGTCCGTACCGCCCTGTACAACTATCTTTTCGCCCGTCAGAACGGCGGCAAAATGATTCTTCGAATCGAGGACACGGATTCCCAGCGTTTTGTGCCCGGAGCCGAGGATTATATCAACGAGGCTCTTGCATGGCTTGGCATCGGTATCGACGAGGGCGTGCGCGAAGGAGGTCCTTACGGACCTTACAAGCAAAGCGAGCGCCGCGACATTTATCGGGAACATGTGAAGATGCTGCTCGATGCCGGAAAGGCTTACATCGCTTTCGATACTCCTGCCGAACTTGAGGCCAAACGCGCCGAGATTCCCAACTTCCAGTACGATGCTTCCACTCGCATGCTCATGCGTAACTCGCTTACGATGCCTGCCGAGGAGGTAAAGAAACTTATCGACGAGGGTACGCAGTATGTTGTGCGTTTCCGTATCGAGCCGGGACGCGACGTGGAGGTTGACGACCTTCTCCGCGGTAAGGTTACCATCAAGAGCGATATCCTCGACGACAAGGTGCTGTACAAGAGCGCCGACGACCTGCCCACATATCACCTTGCCAACATCGTGGACGATCATCTCATGAAGGTGTCGCATGTTATCCGCGGTGAGGAATGGCTGCCTTCGGCACCGCTGCACGTGCTGCTCTATGAGGCTTTCGGCTGGGCTGATACAGCCCCGCAGTTCGTTCACCTGCCTCTGTTGCTCAAACCCGACGGAAAAGGCAAGCTGAGCAAACGCGACGGCGATCGCCTTGGATTCCCTGTATTCCCTCTGGAGTGGCACGACCCCAAGAGCGGCGACATTTCATCGGGATATCGTGAGAGCGGCTATCTGCCCGAGGCTGTAGTTAATTTCCTGGCTCTATTGGGATGGAACCCCGGCGACGATACCGAAGTGATGTCGATGGACGAACTTATCGAGAAGTTCTCGTTCAAGCACTGCTCTCGTGCAGGTGCCAAATTCGCTTTCGAAAAGGGCAAGTGGTTCAATCATACCTATCTGCAGAACCTCGACGATACCCGTCTTGCCGAACTGTTCAAACCTGTTCTTCGTGAGCATGGCGTTAACCCCGACGATTTCTCCGACGAATACATCGCCAAGGCTGTCGGTCTGGTCAAGAGCCGTATAAACTTTGTAAAGGACTTGTGGGAGCACGCCCACTTCTTCTTTGCCGATCCTGCCGAGTACGATCCCAAGGCTGTGAAGAAACGCTGGAGCGAGGAAATGCCCGCAACTATGGATGCCCTTGCCAAGCTGCTCGAGAGTCAGCCCGACTTTTCTTCGGCAGTGCTCGAGCCTGCTGTGATGCAGTGGATTTCCGATAACGGGCTGCATCTCGGCAATGTGATGAACGCTTTCCGCCTGTGCGTGGTAGGCGAGTGCAAGGGCCCGCACATGTTCGATATCACCGACCTTATCGGCCGCGATAAAACAGTTGCGCGTCTGAAAGCCGGCATTGAAAACATAAAGCCGGCTGAATGAACCCGCTGTACAACGCCGGCATAGTATTGTACCGCTGCGCCGCACGTGTGGCCGCACTTAAATCGACAAAGGTGCGGCACATGCTTAGCGGGCAGAATGAAACGCTGAAGCGGCTGGAGACTTTCCGCCGCGAGCTTGCGCCGGACGGCTTCGACCTGTGGATTCACGCTGCCTCGCTTGGCGAATTCGAGCAGGGACGCCCAGTTATCGAGGCGCTGTTTGAAAAGCGCCCGGACGCAAAGGTGCTGCTTACTTTCTTCTCGCCTTCGGGCTACGAAGTGCGCTGCGGTTACGATCCGCGCGTGGCTGTGGTTTATCTGCCTTTCGATACGCCGTCGCTGGTATCGGCCTTTCTCGACGCCGCCTGTCCCCGTACGGCTATCTTCGTGAAATACGAATTCTGGGGCAACTATCTCACGCAGCTGCGCCGCCGCAATATTCCGGTGTATCTTATATCCTCCATATTCCGCCCGGGACAGATTTTCTTTCGTCCCTGGGGTGGTACGTTCCGCAATATCCTGCGTAACTTCACGCACATATTCGTGCAGGAAGAGGGGTCTCGCAAATTATTGGAGGGTATAGGTATAACCGATGTTACCGTCGCCGGCGACACCCGGTTCGACCGTGTGTCCACCATCCGCCGCAACGGCCACAGAATTCCGCCGGTAGAAATTTTCTGCACGTCAACGCCCGGTTCGCCCGTACTTGTTGTAGGTAGCAGCTGGGAAAAAGACGAGGATGTGTACGTAGACGAATTGCGTCGCCGTCCGGACATTCGTGCTATTATAGCACCGCACGAATTCGATAAGAACCGTCTTGCTGCCATGCGCCGTCGTCTCGGTTCCGACGAAACGATGCTGCTGTCCGATTTTATGCGTGTCAACGCCAAATCTCCCGAGGATGCCGCCAAGGTAGCCGCGAAGCTAAGGTATCTGATTGTGGACAGCTTCGGAATGCTGAGCAGTCTCTACCGCTATGCCGATGCTGCGTATGTGGGCGGAGGATTTGGCGTGGGTATACACAACATAAACGAGGCCGCTGTCTACGGCATTCCCGTTGCGTTCGGTCCTAACAACAGCAAGTTTGTAGAAGCCCGGGAGTTGTGCGCATGTGGCGGTGGTGTGTGCATAACATCTTCCGCCGATATGGCCGCATTTCTGGATAAGATACTGTCCGATAAACAATTTATCGCCGCTGCCGGCAAGGCGGCCGGTAATTATATAGCTTCCAAGGTGGGCGCAACGTCCATTGTGATGCGGAGCATTTTTAACATCGAAACCAACTGAGCATACCATGATTAAAGTAGGAATATACGGCTCCGCCGCCCTCGACGACCATATTAGAAAACAGCTGCTGCGTCTGCTGCTGCGTCATCCCGATGTGGATTTGCGTTCTGTGGCTTCGCCGGCGGGAAATACGGTACCTCTTGCCGAACTTCATCCCGTGTATGCCGGTGAAACTGAACTTACTCTTGAAAGAGTTCTTAACCTGGACCATCTTGATGTGCTCTTTGTTATTGATGAAGAAAATATAACTCCGGAAATAGTAGAAAAATTCAAGAACGACAGCGACTTCCGTCTTATCGTGTTAGGCAACGCCCCGCATCTTCTTGCGGGTGGTAACGATGATTTTGTATACGGGTTGCCGGAATACAACCGCAAGCCACTTGTGCGCGGTGCCCGTGCCGCAGTGTCGCCGCGTCCCGAAGCTATGATTATCGAGTTGTCGCTGCTCCCACTTGCCAAGAGCGGCCTGTTGACAGGGCCGGTACGGCTCAAGATTTCCGGCGAAAAAGATGTTTCTGCAGCCATTGAGGAGGCTTCGCGTTTCCTTGCTTCCGTTCAGCCCGGATTTGCCGGACCGTTCAGTGTGGACAACATCGCTCCCGCGCCATACAAACGCCTCGATGCCGAAATATCTATAGAGACACCTCTCGCAATCGAGGAGATAGAACGCCTGTTCCGCGACGCATACGAGGATCATAACTTCGTTTATGTGATTCCCGGCAGTGGAGGTGTCGACGAGGACTTGCGCGGCAGCAACAAATGCCTGCTGCAGCTTAGCAAAGAAGGCGATATCCTTACCGTAAACGCCTCTATGGACCAGCTGACAAAGGGCTGCACAGGAAACGCTGTCCATATAATGGATCTCCTCTTCGGGCTGCACGAGCGCACAGGGCTATCCATATAATCTGTAAAAACAAAAGATCATGGCTCTTAAAATTGGTGATACAGTACGCTATCTCAACGCTGTGGGCGGCGGTATTGTAGTGAAAATTCAAGGCGACATTGCCTATGTTGACGAGGATGGTTTTGAAACACCCGTTCTCGTTCGCGAATGTGTTGTTGTGGCATCTCCCTCGGCAAATCCGAAGGCTGCGCCCAAAAGCGTGGCTTCGGCCTATGCTGCGCCCATACCTGCGCCGCAATCGAAAAACACTACGCCGGAGCCTACAAAACTGCCAGTTATAGAAACAGCCACGGGCAACAGGATAAATCTTGTTATTGGATTCGAGGCAACGAATCTTAAGGCGCTGTCGCAATCGTCATACGAGGCTTACTTCGTGAACGATTCAAATTATTATATCTTTCTTACGGTGGCTGCCAAAGCGACTGCCGACACGGAGTGGAAACTGTGGTACGACGGTATTATCGAGCCTAATATCCAGGAATTCCTGTTTGATATGGAGGCCGCCGACCTTACCGCATTCGACCGCATGACAGTGCAGTATGTCGCTTTCAAGCGCGACAGGCTTTTTGCGGCCAAGCAACCCGGCTCCATAGAGTTTAAGGTAGACACCACCAAGTTTGCAAAACTGCATTGTTTCCGCCCCAACGAGTACTTCGACAATCCTGTGATAGCATTCGATATTGTTACCGACGACCGTCAGCCGGAACCTTTTGTGCTCACTCCGGAAAAATTGGCCGAAGGAATGAAACAGAAGGCTGCCGATGTGCGTGCCGTCGAGGCTCCTAAGCCATTGGCGAAGCCGAAAGAGCTGATTATTGGCCCGATAGAGGTTGACTTGCATGCCTCGGCGTTGTTTGATACCCTCGCCGGCATGGAAGCGTCCGACATACTCAACGCGCAGATCGACCGCTTCGAACAGGTTATGCGCGAGCATGTAAAACGTCCCGGCACACGTATTATTTTTATACATGGCAAGGGCGATGGCGTGCTGAAACAAGCCATACTGAAAGAACTTACCCATCGCTTCAGTGGCCATGACGTCCAGGATGCGTCTTTCGAGAAATATGGCTACGGGGCAACGCAGGTAACAATCCGGTATGTTGCGCCGGAAAGAAAAAACCGTCGCGGCAAAGGAAAATGATAGTCTTTTTCTCCGGTACCGGTAACACCGCCAGAGTGGCGCGTGCCTTGGCTTCGCATCTGGATGAAAGCGAAGTGCTTGAACTTGCGGGCGATGTACTTGTAGATCCCTCCAAGTGTATTGTTGATACTGCCGGCGCACGTGTTATATGGATGTTCCCGACATATTCGTGGGGTGTCCCGCCCGTGGTGGCGAGAGTTATCCGCGAGTGTGTGCTTGGACCGGGCGCCCGTGCCGCAAAACATTATATGGTAACCACCTGCGGCGACGATATGGCGTATACCGACCGCCAGTGGCGCCGCCTCGTTGAGGCGCGAGGCTGCGATGCCCGTTCGGCATTCGCCGTGATAATGCCTAACACATACACGCTGATGAAAGGCTTCGATGTCGACACACCGGATTTGGCGGCCAGAAAACTTTCCGAGGCTGTCGGTCGTGTACGCGATATTGCTGCTGCCATAAAGAACGATGGTCCGTCAGAACTTGTCCGCGGTTCGTTTCCGTGGGTAAAATCGGCTGTGATATATCCCTGGTTTGTACGCTTTGCAATGTCGCCCAAGCCGTTCCATGCCAAGGGCGGATGTATTTCTTGTGGCCTGTGCGCACGCATCTGCCCCATGCAGAATATACGTATGGACGGTGAAACACCCGTCTGGGGCGATAACTGCGCTTTATGCCTGCGGTGCTATCATTATTGCCCGCGTCATGCCATTGCCTACGGCGACAAGACCGTAGGCAAAGGTCAGTGGCAGTGCCCGAAAAGGTGATTGCTTATTTTCCCTTTTCCTTTACGGCAGGATAGGTAACTTTCTTGTGCGTCAGCGCCCATATCACCAGAATGATGCCTGCGGCAGCGAATGGTATGCTGAGAATCTGACCCATGTTCAGTACCATGTTGTCCTCGAAAGCCACCTGATTGTTCTTGATAAATTCAATGAAGAAACGCGTGGCGAAGGTACCGATAAGGAACGTGCCGAACAGCAGACCGGGCCTGTCGCCGCAGTTGCGCTTCCAGTACATCCACATCATAAGCCCGAAAAGCGCCAGATATGTGAGCGATTCATATATCTGCGTAGGATGGCACGGCATGCCGGGATAGAGAGCCTGCCATTCGGCTGAACGTACGAACATGAAGCCCCAGGGCAAGTCGGTGGGATGGCCGAAAATCTCACTGTTCATAAGGTTGCCGATTCGTATCAGCGAGCCTACAAGGGCGATGGCCACTGTCAGACGGTCGAAGGTCCACAGCGGATTGCGTTTGGTGGTGAAAATGCTGAACAGAATCACCGCTATGATAATGGCGATTGCGCCGCCGTGGCTTGCGAGGCCGCCTTCCCATACGGCGAGAATCTTCCAGGGATGAGCGCTGTAATAATCCCACTGATAGAAGAGCACGTGGCCCAGACGCGCACCAACGATGGTGGCTATGGCAACGTATATCAGCAGTGTGCCCACCCAGCTTTCGGGTGCGCCGTCGCGCTTGAACATTTTGGCGACGATATTGAAGCCCAGCCAGAAGCCGATGGCAAACATCAGACCGTACCAGCGAACGGTTACGAAGCTGTGTATTATATCGGGATTGACATCCCATGTGATGAACTGTGGTAGCATGATTGCTTATTTTGTTTTCTTTTTGAAATAATCTTTGGTAATGCGGCGCACTTGAGGGCTCAGCAGCAGCAGTGCCGTCATGGTCGGTATGGCCATTAGGGCGTAGAACAGGTCGCAGGCTCCGACGGCAGCCTCCAGTGGAACGACTGCGAACACTATAAGAGACGCCAGAAAGAACCATACGTACCATTTGCCTCGGCGGGTGCCGAAAAGATAGTTGGCGCATGTGGTGCCGTAGAACGAGTAGCTGAACATCGACGACATTGCGAAGCATATAACCACGCACATAAGCAGTATGTCGCCTGCGGGAATGCCGTTGCGGAACGCCTCCATAGCCACTTCCAGACCTTTGACACCCTCAACGTCGATATTGCCGCAAAGCAGGATGGCTACGGCCGTGAGGGTGCATACAAGGCCCGAGTCGATGCTGGGGCCGAGCATTGCTATAAGGCCCTCGCGCACGGGGTTGTTGTTGCGCGATGCGCCGTGCATGATGCTGGCGGTGCCTATGCCGGCGTCGTTGACAAGTGCCGCGCGGCGTGCGCCGATAATAGCTATGCCGGCAAAGGCGCCGAACCCGGCTTGCAGGTTAAATGCCTCGCTGAAGATGCGGTGAAATACTTCGGGTACGCCCTGTATGTTGGTGATTATGATAAAGAGCACCATAAAGAAGTAAAGACCTACCATGAAAGGTACCATCACAGTTGCCACACGGGCTATGCGTTTGATACCGCCGAGGATAACCGTACCAACAACAAAAGCTATCGCTATGCCGAAAAGCAAGCGGTACACCCGCACGTTTTCAAGACCCATGAAGCCGCCGAGGCTCGATATGAAAGCGCTGGAATTGATGGCGTCGGTCGGAACGAAGGTGGTCATGAATGCCTCGGTTAGCTGGTTGGCGTTCATAATGCACAAGGTGCCGAACATACCCGCAATGGCAAAGAATTTTGCCAGCGGCGACCATTTTTTCCCGAGGCCCTGTTCAATTATGTGCATCGGGCCGCCCTGTGGTCCGCCGCGGTCGTCCTTGCCTTTGTACATTATGGCGAGCACGCCTTCGTGGTATTTTGTGCTCATACCCACAAGGGCACTTACCCACATCCAGAATATGGCACCGGGGCCGCCTACGACAAGCGCAATGGCTACGCCGGCAATATTGCCAAGACCAACTGTCGCGGCGATTACAGATGCAAGAGCCTGCACCGACGAAATCTGCCCGTTCTGGGCGCCGTCGGTGTTTTTGGTGCGCAGCTCTTTCAGTGCCGCCGGCAGATAGCGGATAGATACGGCACCCGAACGGATGAACAGGTAAAGACCGCCGCCGATAAGCAGAAAGAACAACGGATAGCCGCATAAAATCTCGGCGGCCTGTATGATAAATTGTCCTATTTTCTCAAGCATGATGCAAATTTACGACAAAAGCACGAGATAATAAAACAATTGTCGCTCTACACCGTAGAAACGTATCTTAAATAATTATAAGCGCTGTAAGTCCTGCAGTTTGTCCCAGGGAACGGATGAGTTTGCTTTTTTTACAGCAGTTTTCTTATTTGCGCTGGTTTTCCTCCGATATTATCAGAAGGTGGTCGCCGGGACGGAGAATGCGTTTGCCGTTGGGGACGATGAAGCGGCCTTCGCGGCGTATCATCATCACCAGGCCGCCTTCGGGCAGGGCGATGTCGCGCAGGGTGTTGCCTTTCTCGAGGTCGCTTTCGGTGAGGACGAGGGTGTGCAGCGACGTGGGATGGTCGTCGGCGAGTTCAACGCCGAAGTCGTCGTCCACGGCGGCGTCCTTGTCGATAAGTCCGAGCAACCGCGCCGATTTTATCACCGTGGTGCCCTGAACGACAAGCGAGAGCAGCGTTACGAAGAACACCATGTTGAAAATCTGCGACGCTCCCGGCACGCCGGCCACCACGGGGTAGGTGGCGAAGATGATGGGCACAGCGCCGCGCAGGCCAACCCACGACACGAATGCCTTGGTGCGCAGGTTTATCCTGCGGTAGGGCAGCAGGCACAGGAAAACACTCAGCGGTCGCCCTATAAGCATCATGAAAATGCCTATCATGAAAGAAACTGCCGCTACCGACAGCATTTCGTGCGGGTTAACCAACAGGCCGAGCATAAGGAACACCACAATCTGTGCCAGCCAAGTGAGGCCGTCCATAAACTTGGTTATGCTTTTCTTGTATGGCAGCCTGGAATTGCCGAGTACGATGCCGCAGATGTAAACAGCCAGATAGCCGTTGCCTTCCAATGCCGTTGTGGCTGTGTAGCAAAGAAACACTGAACCGATAATCAGAATAGACAGCATCGCCGTTGCCTGACCGCTGTCTTCCGAGGAAGTGCCGCCGCCAAGACGTCGGTATACGTCGGCTATCCACTTTGTGAAAAATCCTAATGCAAGGCCACCGCATACGCCTACGCCGAACTGCATTATCAGCTGTGTTATCAGTGTGCTTGCCGAGAGAGTACCATCCAAAGTTATGGTTTCTATCAGTATTAGGGTGAGCATATATGCCATCGGGTCGTTGGAACCGCTTTCCAGTTCGAGCATGGGGCGTAGATTGTGTTTCAGCCCTACGCGTTGCGACCCGAGGATGCCGAAAACCGAAGCCGAGTCGGTAGACGACATCGTGGAAGCAAGCAGAAGCGACGGAATTAACGCGAAATGGATGTTTGTCCACGGCATTCCGGACAGCCAGAAGATGAAAAATCCTGTAAGAAGCGCCGTGAGAAGCACTCCGGCAGTGGACAGAACAAGCCCCGGCGCGATAACCGGACGGATAGACGACAGTCTCGTGGACATGCCGCCAGAGAAAAGAATGATACACAGGGATATCATGCCTATAAACTGTGCATCTTCCATATTGCTGAACTGAATGCCGAGGCCGTCGGTGCCGAAGCCCATTCCTACCAGTAGGAAAATTAGTAACAGCGGCAGACCGGTACGGTAGCCTGTCTTGCCTATTAAAACGCCGGCTATAAGGAGAATGGAACCGAATAAAAGAATGCTTTCGCCTGTGTGTAACTGCATAGGTGAGTTGGTGTTTTTACAAAAGTACAATAAAATGCGATATTTTACAACACCATAACCAAAAGAACCGCCACATGGTTTATTTTTCGTTTTTTTATTTTTTATGTGGAGGAATTGGACTAATTTTGCGGTACAGTTCGCTTTACGGCCTGTTTAAGTACATACAGATATGAACACGAAAGAACAACTTATAGACAGTCTTATCGATTTGTCTTTCGCCGAAGATATTGGAGACGGCGACCATACCACTCTCAGCACCATTGGTCCGGATGCTATGGGCCGTCAGCACCTTATGGTAAAAGAGGAGGGTATACTTGCCGGCGTAGATATTGCACGCCGTGTGTTCGAGAAATTCGATCCTTCGCTCAAAATGACAGTTTTCATCGGCGACGGCGCGCACGTTAAGCCGGGCGACATCGCATTTGTCGTTGATGGTCCCGTACGCTCGCTGCTTCAGACGGAACGTCTGATGCTGAATATCATGCAGCGCATGAGCGGCATCGCCACCATGACTGCCAAATATCAGAGCCGCCTGGACGGTCTCAACTGCAAGGTGCTGGATACCCGCAAGACTACTCCCGGCATGCGCATACTCGAAAAAGAGGCCGTCCGTATCGGCGGCGGTTCCAACCATCGTATCGGTCTGTTCGATATGATTCTTATCAAGGACAACCACGTGGATTTTGCCGGAGGCATACCCAATGCAATCGCGTCGGCCAAGGCATATTGCAAAGAAAAAGGCAAAGACCTTAAAATTGAGGTTGAAGTGCGTAACACCGACGAAATCAAACAGGCGCTCGAGAGCGGGGTAGACCGCATAATGCTCGACAACTTCACGCCTGAGCGTACCGCCGAGGCAGTAAAACTGATACGCTCTCTGAATCCCTCTGTAGAAATTGAATCCAGCGGCGGCATCACCCTTGATACCCTCCGCCAGTATGGCGAGGCCGGCGTGGACTTCATCTCTGTCGGCGCCCTCACTCACTCCGTCAAAGGTCTCGACCTCAGCTTCAAAGCCTGCTGAAAAATAGACATCACTTCTTAATATAGCGAGCGCCGGCTTTCCGCCGGCGCTCGCACATTTTTAGTCATCCATCTTTTGAATTGGGAATCTTATACGGTAGTTGTTTTGGGTTCTTTATATTGTTATGTCAGCGGTTAGGAATCAGTAGTCGGCGCTGCGGGCGTTGTAGTGATAATCCTCTTCGTCGGCGAGGATGCTCTCAAGGTCGCGGATGCGCGTGTGTGGACCGTCGAACAAGTCGTTGAATTCGTCGATGTCGAAGTTAATGCCTACAGAGGGCGGAAGAGCTGCTGACAGGGCTGTTTCGCTGTTGCTGAAAAAGAAGAAGGATCTGAAGAATGTGCCGAATGCCATAAGAAGAGATGTTTAAGGTTATGTTATTAATGATTTATGGTGCAAATTTATAAGCCTATATGTGCTTATTTGATGCACATATTGTTTAAAATTGACTATGAAACGTTAAATCAGTTCTGCGCCGCGCAATAAAAGCGTCTTAAAATTTTTCTTTTAGCCCCGAAGATTGTAAATTTGCCGTAGATAACTAAATTAACCTTAATAAAATAAAACTATGGACAAACGACACCTCGTTGGCGTTGCCGCACTCCTTCTTGCAGGCGGTATGGCCACAGCGCAGGTTCACAGTGCATCGCAGCCCCAGAAGTTGGTGAGCGCTCAGGTTGGTCTTATGGCTCCTGTGTGGTCGCCCGACGGCAGCATGATTGCTGTAACCTCCGACAATTACAAAGGCATCTACGTTGCTGATGCCGACGGTTCCAATCTGCGTATCCTCACCAATGACGATGGCGCAGGCTACAAGATGGCATGGTCGGCCGACGGCCGTTCTCTTGCCGGACGCGCAAATGTAGTTGAAGGTAAAAAGATTCAGCACCAGATGCGCAGCTACGGTCTGGACGGCACCACCAAAGCTGTGGGCCAGCTCCGCCGCACCACCGCGCAGCCCGGTGTGCAGAAAGTTGAGACCATCTATGGCGTAATGGCCACCGATCCCGCAGGCGCCACACGCCGTATTCCCGCACTTGCTCAGTTCCAGGGCCGCACAATCATCAATCCCGCTCTTTCGCCCGACGGCAGCCAGGTAGCGTTCCAGGTTCCCGGCAAGGGTATGTGGCTTGTAAGTGCCGACGGCAGCGACCTGCGTTCGCTCGGCAAGGGTTCGCACCCCGCATGGATGCCCGACAGCCGCACGCTTCTCTACACCATCGTAGAGGACAACGGCGCAGAATTCACTGCTTCCACACTTATGTCGCTGGACGTACGCACAGGCTTCTCCGCCACTGTAGTTTCCGCATCCGACATGCTGCCCTTAACACCGGCAGTAGCTCCCGACGGGAGCAAGGTTGCTTTCGAGAACGCGCTGGACGCATCCATCTATGTTGTAAACCTTAAAAAATGAGCCGGATTATGAAAAAGACAATGATATTTTTCGCTAAGTCGGCTCTTGTTGCCGCCACAGCGCTTGTTGCAGTTCCCTCCGTTCAGGCAGAGGAAGAAAAAATAGAGTGGGGCGAATTCAAGCTTTACCTCGACCCGGGTCACGCAGGCCGTGAAAACCGTGGTCTCTGGGGCTACTCCGAGGCACAGAAAGTGCTCCGCGTTGCCCTGAACGTGCGCGACATGCTCACAACATACACCACAATCCCCGAAGAAAGTATCAAACTGTGCCGTCAGACCGACGACGACCAGATTTCTCTGGAAGAACGTTCCGACGAGGCCAACGCATGGGGTGCCGATTTCTTCTACTCCATCCACTCCGATGCATCGGCAGCAAAGAACACCATCGTAACTCTGTTCGGTGGCTGGACCGTTGACGGCGTCAATGTGGAAAAGACTCCTAACGGCGGTAAGGCTTACGGCGATATCCTCGAGCCGAACCTCAAGAGCGTTATGCGCGTGGATTCTCGCGGCAACCGCTACGACCGCGACTTTTACATGCCCACCACCGGCACTCACGAGAACCAGTACCCCTATCTGTCGGTTAACCGCCGCACCAACATGCCGTCGCTGCTGAGCGAAGGCGGCTATCATACTCTGGCCGAGCAGCAGCAGCGCAACATGAACGACGATTACAAACGCCTCGAGGCTTTCGCAGCATTCCAGTCCATCCTGAAATACCGCGGACTTGGGGTTCCCGACCAGAATTTCGTTACCGGTATGGTATACAACTCGGAGAACAACCAGCCTTTGAACGGCGCTGTTATCACCGTTTCGTCGGCCACCGACCCGGCTTTCACTCCGCTGACATACACCACCGATACCTACGAATCGCTGTTCTGCCAGTACACCAAGAACGAGAATCTGATTCACAATGGTTTCTTCTTCTTCGAGAATCTTCCCGCCGGTACATACACCATCAAGTACGAGGCAGAAGGATTCGATACCGTTGAGAAGACTATCGAGACCGCCAAGGGCGGCGAGGTTTCCGCCGACTATATCACTTTCGCCGACGAGGCCCTTACCAGCAACATGCCCGCAATTGTATCGTCGGTTTCTGTAAGCGATCTGGAAAGTGTAGACGCTTTCAGCCCGATGGTGCTCACTTTCTCGCGCACTATGGACCGCGAATCTGTCGAGAAAGCACTTACTATCGACAACGATGGCATTATCGCTCTTAACTGGACCAACGATTATACTCTCGAAATCGACGTTACCAAGCTCGAACCGCTGTGGGAGTATACAATCACTATCGACGGCAGCGTAGCCAAGAACCTCCAGACCGGTGCATTCCTCGACGGTGACGGCGACGGTGTTCCCGGTGGCGACTATGTGCTCACTTTCACAATGGCTGAACCCGATACCGAGGCTCCCGAAGTTGTTTCCACATACCCGGCTGCCGAAGGCGAGGCTACCTATGCCGTACGTCCTCCCATCCGCGTCCAGTTCAACGAAATCATCAACTGGAACAGCGACGACAACACCCTCCTGTTCGAGGTTAAGGACTCTCAGGGCCATGTATATGAAATCGGCCACGAAAGCCACGCCATCGTAGGAAATGCTTCCGTTATCCACTGCTACCTCAGCGAGGACCTTGCAAAGGACGTTGCAGTTTCTGTAAAGGTTGCTCCCGTAACCGACCTCAGCGGCAACACCAGCGAGGGCTACAGCTTCCGCTTCCTCTCCGAATACCGCGACTGCACCGAAACCACCCAGCTGCAGGACCTCTCCAACGAGGGTACTTTCTGGGCTCCCAACGGCTCCGGCTCCTCCAGCGGTCTTAACGAAGAAGGCAACTCTGTCGGCATTCTTGGCGATGCTCCATTCCACGGCCAGAACAGCTCGTTCCAGATCACTTACTCTTTCGACCAGGGTGCGTCTATTCCTTCATGGTATATCCGTAACCATAACCCGAAGGGCAACGAAGTGCAGCTCCGCGGTAAAGCTGGTATTCTGTCTATGTTCGTATACGGCGACGGCTCCAATAACGAAACCGGTCTGCTGATGCGCGACCAGACTTCCAATGCGCTCGTACGCCGTACGGCTCCCATGTTTGTAGACTTCATTGGCTGGAACCATTTTGTATGGGATATAGAGAATGACGAATGGAATCAGGCTCTTACCAACAACACAATCACCTCGGTATTCAAGCGTATCTGGTATCTGGATGCAATCTTTATCGACCATGCTGTTGATCCCGACAACCTCCCCGAGGAAGACGATCCCGAATACAAGGCATGGGATGGCAAGATTGGCTATAACACCCTTACCCTCACCAAATGGGGCGAAGGCACACGTACAGCGAAACTCGAAGATATCGATATTCCTACCGCTATCGGAAATGTTACCGCTGAAACAGGCATGGCAGTTTCATTCGACGGCACAATCGTACGCGTATCGTCGGAAAGCGCTATCGCTTCCATCGCTGTTTACAATGCTTCCGGTGCTCTCGTTGCCAAGGCTGCTCCTGCCGCTACGTCCGCAACCCTGTCGCTGGCACATCTCCCCGCCGGTGTTTATGTGGCTGCTGTCGTGAACGGCGCAGAAACTCGCACCGTCAAGATTGTCCGCTAATAGTACATCCGCTCCGCCGGTTTGTCAGGCGGACAGAAAATAGCTGCGAAGAGGCTGTCTAACAACCAAAGTTAGGCAGTCTCTATTTTATACACAAAATCA
>CALEUL010000026.1 GCA_937921035.1 uncultured Porphyromonadaceae bacterium | reverse complement strand
CGCTTTTTGACCACTTTGGTGTTTAGGGTGACGCAATGACGAAGTCAGGAAATAAAAGAGACCGCAGAAAATGCGAAAGCAACTAATCCGGCATATACGATTGTTTTTTTTATGTTCGGTCCACAAAGCAGCCCCGGTGATTACAGATATGTATGCCCGAGAAATAGAAATCCCCATGCCATCATGGCACAGGGATGATAGGTCGGATTCATAATTTTATGACCAAGCTTCTTGTAAGTTCTGACTAAATCCTAAGCTTCATGTAAAGTAGGCTGCTGAGAAACAGTTTCACTTCCCGTTTTCATATTAATATACAATCTCAGAAGTGTGCTACAAATTCAAGCACAATCTTATTTTGTTCTGATATCGAAGGCTCCACTCCTTTATTGTAAAAATACTGCTCGTAGTTCAGTCGGATATCTGCTTGAAGCGCACCTTTTCCCATACTCAGTGTCAATCCGCCCGTAAGTCTGTGGCGTTCCGGATCGTCGGTCCTGAGGAGTCCTTTTTCATCTTTTGTTCCATTGCTGTGGTCGGACATATAGTCATATCGACCTAAAAAGGACAAAGCCAGATTGTCTCTTTTTAGAGGAAGCCGATATGCCGCGAAAACATCAACGGCATTGACCGGATTAAAGGCATCACGGGCATAATGCTTTCGCAGATACTCAGCCTCTATGTGCCAGCGGGAATATTCCCAGTAAACACCTCCGTCATACATATATGTATTGACATCCGATGCTCCGGCTTTCTGGCAGCTAAGCACAATGTTTAATTGCCTCCACAGGCAAATATGCGATTTGATTGAAAAATTATAGTTCGAGGTCCAGAAGTTTTTCTGATTCGTCAGCCCGGATCCATTGAATACGCCACCTTCCAGCATTACAGGTGCGTCGGAACCAAAAGTCCATCCAGCGGCGAATCCCACATCCCTGACATTACCCACCTGTTTGGCTATGAAGGAGCGGTTGGCAAAATACTGGAGGTGAGGCGAACGATGCGCGTCGATGGAAAACGGCACTCGCATCTGACCGAATGTGAATTTCAGCCGGTCGCGAGGCTGTAACCGCACGAAAGCATCAAGCATTTTGATCTGCCCTTCGTCCGACAGGTCTATTTCTGCCTTGTACCGTACAATAGGTATGATTTTCCCTTCTACACTCATTCGAGCGTTTCTTATCTCAAACCTGCCTTTGCTGATGTCCGGCTCATACTCGTATTTGGCCCTGATAGTACCGTGGATTTCCGGAATAAAAGAATTTTCAGTTTCCTGCGCCATCACAGAAGCACTACAAAGGGCAAGTGTACCCAGAATTGCAAAAAATATTTTTCCCATTGCGAATACTGTTTATCGTGTATGGGCCTTATCATAAATAATCTCACCGGGCGTTTTTGTTTCTTGCCCCATGCACGCAGCATAGATAATACCGGCAACCAGCCCCACGATATATATCCAGCTCAATAATTCTTTCACTACAGTTATAATCTTCTCTATCCGCATGATTAAAGCATTAGTTCTGTAGTGCAAAAATATATTTATATCATTGCAGGAATATTTCGTAAAAGATAATAAATTATTGCTTTTCTATCGAGTTCGTTCCGGCCACGTCGTGCCAATATGTTCCTGTCTCCGTACATCTCGCCGGAGAGCAAAAGGATTCATACCGCTGCCTTATGACAGAGTACTACAATATGGAATAGGAATGATCGACAGAAGCGAGAAAACGGAGAAATTCAGAGTATTTAAAAACAAATCCGGATAACGAAACTGTTTTATCACCCTGTTTTTGCCTATTTATGAGGATTTGCTTCCATATTCTCTAAGGCCTCTGCTCCGCGCAATAACAGCAAATAATGATGAATTGCATTCAGCTAAATGTTTTCATGATGTTGGCCGGGGAGCGCCTTGCGGCGAGTTCGGCTTTCATGAATTCCATCGCGGGTGCGGTGTGCTCAAAAAAATGCCGGAAACCGTTGCAAAGATAGTTCAGGCCGGGCTCACCGTCTTCGCTTACCGCAAATCTGTTTTTCGGACATTCACCGTTGCATAACCTCAGCCACTTGCACCTGCGGCATTGTCCCGGAAGGGTATCGATCTTGGCATCGCCGAATCGCCTTTGCTCCGGACTATCCATCATTTCAAAAATGCTGCGGCTAAGTATATTCCCGAGTCGATATTCGGGGAATACAAAATGGTCGCAGCTATAAATGTCGCCGTTATGCTCGATAACCGCCGCATGGCCGCATGTGCGTCCCAATGTACATATGCCAGGCTCAACGCCTACGGTATTGGCAAGGGTCGCATCGAACATCTGTATAAAGACTGTTCCGACATCCTTACGTACCCATTCATCGAAGATTGCGCACAGGAAATTTCCCCATGCCTCTGGTGTAACAGAGAACGACGCAAGCGGTGCATCCTCGGCCGCAGTAGCAAGCCCTTTGGGTGATATGCGTTCCACAATAGGCGCGAACTGGATGAAGCGGCAGTCGATACTCTTGAAAAAATGATAGAATTCGTGCGGATGCGCGGCAATAAGATCGTTGACCACAGCCATAGCATTCCATTCAACGCCATACCTGTTCAGAAGCTCGATTCCGCGCATCACATCGTCGAAGGATCCTTGCCCGTTTGCTTTCAGGCGATAAGCATCGTGATATTCGCGAGGTCCGTCTATCGAAACGCCCACAAGCCATCCGTTATCCTTGAAAAAACGGCACCACTCGTCGGTGAGCTTTGTACCGTTAGTCTGTATGCAGTTGTCCACATGGATACCGCGGGCATATTTGCGCTGTAGCCTGAGCACTTTCTTATAAAAGTCGGGCGTACGCAGCAAGGACTCGCCGCCATGCCACGTAAACATGACGGCAGGCATAGTCTGCGCCTCTATATACTGTTTTATGTACTCCTCGAGCACATCGTCAGGCATCATCGTACGCCCGGGATAATATCTGGATTTCTCAAGGTAATAGCAGTAGCGGCATCGCATATTGCACATACTGCCCGCCGGCTTTGCCATTACATATAGCGGGCGTGAGAACGGAGCGGCTGGAATACTCATTCGCGATGAAGTCTGTCGGGGTCGAACGGCCTCACTACCGTAACTTTTGTTCCTTCGGGATTGACACGTATTCCACCTTTGGCTTCTATTGTGGCAATCTGCTCGGAGCGAAGCTTTTCTATCATTTTCTTTGCCTGTGCCGGTTTGTCGGCCATAGTCTTGTTTATAACGCGCGATTCAAGCGCTATCTTGTAGAATGCGACACGTATAAATTTCCAGTTCTGGTCTGTAAGATTGTATTTCTTTTGCAGTTTGTTGGCAATGCCCGTACCCTCGGCATCGGCTTCCTTGTCGAACACGCCGCGATAATACTGCTCGAGCTGTTCCTTTCTCAAAATCTCGGCAAGCGTACGGTCGTGCATCTTTTCTATGCGGCGGCTGTTCTTAACAGTGATTACGCCGCCGTCGTCGCGTATCATCGCAAGCACGCAGCTGTCCTCTTTGGCGAAAGCGACAGCCAAAGCGCGCTGCTGCGCTCCATCGAGTTTCACATACTGGCTGACGCCGTATACCTCTCGCGCTGTTGACGGACAAATACCGTGGAGTGCTTCAACGTCGAGAGTCTGTGCATTTGCATCGGTGCCGCATAACATGATTATTGCCGTTGCGAATAGAAATAGTTTCTTCATGATTAAAAACTTGCCGTTTTTGTTTTCGAAAAGAATAAAAATCGTATCTTTGTGCAAATTTAAGAAAATATATCTTAACAACACCATGACCACGGGTAAAAATCTGAAATATTTAATCTGCGGAGTGAACGCCCTCGCGCTCGCCCCCGCAATATACTCCGCTCCCGCCGAGGACAACCGTCCGAATGTTCTTTTTATTGCCGTAGACGATATGAAACCCTGGCTGTCGGCATATGGCGATACGTTGGCGCATACTCCTAATATGGATCGCCTTGCTGCACGCGGCACCCTGTTCAACAGCGCATACTGCCAGGTGGCTCTCAGCGGCCCTACGCGCTCGAGCCTTCTTACGGGTCTTAATCCCGACCATACAGGCGTATGGTGGCTCATGGGTTCGTTCCGCAAGAATAACCCGGATATAGTAACGATGCCCGAGGCCCTGAAGAACAACGGCTATGAGACTGTCGGTGTCGGAAAAGTGTATCATCCGCTGCGCGACAAGGCTGTTAAAAACGATCCGAAGTCATGGAGCCTCCCTTACGTAAACACTCCCGGTGCAACATACGCGCTCGCCAATGGCCGAGTGGCTACGGAATGTGCCGATGTGCCTGATATCACTTATGTGGACGGCGTGATTGCCGACGAAGCCGTAAAGACGATGGCAAAGCTCAAGAAAGGAGGAAAGCCGTTTTTCCTCGGTGTCGGCTTCAAGAAGCCTCATCTACCTTTCTGCGCTCCAAAGAAGTACTGGGACATGTACGACCGGGAAAGCATGCCTGTTGCCCAGTTCCAAGATATGGCCGCAGACGGTTGCGAATACGCATACCATAACTCGCTTGAGGTAAAGGGATATTCCGACATTCCTCCTTTCGAAAGTTTCGTAGACACCAAACACCTTGATACCGAAACACAGAAGCGTCTGCTCCATGCCTATTATGCATGCATATCCTATACCGATGCTCAGATCGGGAAAGTACTCGATGCCCTCGACAGTCAGGGACTGGCCGACAACACTGTTATCGTGCTTTTCGGCGACCACGGCTATCACCTCGGCGACCACGGACTGTGGAACAAAATGACCAATTTCGAGCAGGCCACACGTGTGCCGCTTATTATTTCCGCTCCTGGAATGAAAAAGGGAACGCGTTCCGACGCTCTCGTAGAATTTCTTGACATCTTCCCCACCATCGCCGAACTTACCGGCACCCCGCACCCACAGCAGCTCGACGGCAAGAGCCTTGTTCCCATACTCCGCAACCCCAAGGCTAAGGTGAAAGATTACGCGATGAGCCAGTACAGCCGCACGACAACCGAAGATTACACAATCAATACCGATACCGATCTGGAGGGCAAAGCTGAGTACCTCAAAAATGATATAATGGGCTATGCCATACGCGACAAACGGTACAGACTGGTGCAATGGACAAAAGGTTTCAAAACTTACGAACCTTTCAACCCCGATAAAGTAATTGCCGTGGAACTTTTCGATTACGAAAAAGACCCGTTGGAAACGCGCAACGTTGCCTCCGACCCGACCTATGCCAAAGTTGTGAAACGCCTCGAGCGCCAGCTACGCGAATACTACGACCGTAGCTATTCATCGCCCATGTCGGCACCCATCAAGGCGACGGCAGAACGAAATAAACAGGGCGCAGAATAAAACCAATAACGCAAAATACTATACAAAATGAATATAGGAGATAAGATTCCCGAAATCCTTGGCCACGACCAGAATGGCCGCGAAATCAAGGCGAGCGACTTTGCCGGACGAAACTTAGTGCTTTACACATATCCGAAAGCCAACACTCCCGGCTGTACTGCCGAGGCTTGTTCTCTGGAAGCGCATAAAGAGGCTCTGGCTGCCGATGGATATGCGATTGTTGGCGTGAGCCGCGACAAAGAAGAAACTCAGGCGAAGTTTGCCGAAAAGTATGATTTGTCGTTTCCTCTGATAGCCGATACCGACACTACCCTGCTTCAGGAACTGGGTGCGTGGGGTGAAAAGAAAAATTACGGAAAAACAACGGTAGGCACTATCCGCACTACTTTTCTTGTAGATGGCGAAGGAATTGTAAGGGCTATATTCACCGGCAAGCAAATCAAGACCAAAACGCATGCCGAACAGCTCCTCGATTATATCGCCTCGCACAAAAGCTGAACTGCCCTGCTCTATCTTGCTCCGTAAATAATGCCCTTGTTTACCCGCTTCTGCAAAATCCGGAAACGGTCGAAACAAAAATAAGTCAGGATTACTATAGAAGCTAATTCAAACCATGCTTTTCCGGATGCAGGTGTCATTGCCACTTCCCATGCCCGAGCAAGAATACATGCGACGCCTACCATGAGCAAGGTGAAACATATATTGCGTTTTATGCGATTGCTTATTTTCATAACAACAGGCTTTATTTAGTGCAAATATACCGATAATATATTTGATAGCAAAATCTTACAGTTTTTCAGGAGCAGTGCCATGCAAGCGCTGCTCCTGACTGCAATATGATTGCTCAGCAATTCCGGTGTGTAGAAGAAATATCTGAAAAACTAATCGGGATATACTGGTGTAATTCCGGCTCCAGCATCGTTGTGCATATTCGCTTCCCAGATACCACATATATACATTCGATGTACAGACTTGGGCCAGTGTCATCGACGGAGACACATTTCTATCCACCGGGAACAACAATCTGCCAAAATCCTCAAAACAAGGATCATTAAGTACATCCGACACTGTGGATTGTGGAGTGTAATATCCCACTTCCGGAGCTGCCGTTTCTGCCGCATTGTCCGGAATTTGAACAGATGCTCCATCGAGTTCGTCCCATATGTTAATGCCAGTCGAACAGGAAGATAATACCGGCAATGCAATTATTGGCAATGTCTGGATGATGATATGCGGATATTTCATTTCTGGTGATTAAATTTTATTATTACTGTCCGCTAAACTTTTGAGGTCAACTTAAAATTAGGGTCGATTCCATTTGCAGGATTCGGCCCTAAATGGTTATTTTGGTGTCGCCAAACAATCCGTCAATAACCATGAGTAAAAGTAGTAATTTTTTCGGACAGCCGATATATGGACAGCTGATAAAATCACTTGACCGCGAAAAAAATTGTTGAAATGAGCCGCAGACATGGAGGAGAGAAGTATGTAAAGAGCTTCGACGGATACACCCATCTGCTGACAATGCTGTATGCGGTGATACAGCGGTTCGACTCATTGCGTGAGATAGAGACATCTATGACTGCGGAAGTCCGCAAACTACATCATGTGGGCATCGACTCCGTACCGAAGCGCAGCACTTTGTCGGATGCAAATGCCAGACGCCCGGAAAAGTTCTTTGAGGAGGTCTATCGCGACCTGTACGAAGCCAACAAGGGCATTCTTTCATCGGACAACCGGCGTAACGGCTCGGAAGAATGGATAAAACGGCTGCACATCATCGATTCCACAACCGTAAGCCTGTTCTCCAATGCCATTTTCAAGGGCGTTGGTCGCCATCCGAAGACAGGCAAAAAGAAAGGCGGCATTAAGGTCCATGCAGTGATATACGCCAATGAAGGTGTGCCATGCGATGTAGAGTTCACATCGGCGGCGACAAACGATTCGTTCATGCTCGCTCCAAGCCATTACAAGCGTGATGAGATCGCGGCAATGGACTGCGCCTACATCAACTATGACAAGTTCGAGGAACTGACCGACCGCGGTGTTGTCTATGTCACCAAGATGAAGAAAAACCTCAATTACGAGGCGTTTGTGGACTGCATGCATCAGAATCCGCAGGGACTTATGGAATATCGGGAACAGGTTGTGGTATTCCGCAAGGATGACATCAATCACATCGCACGGATAATCACATATGTTGACATCAAGAAAGGCAAGAAGCCCAAACTCGTCTCGTTGCTGACCAATGATTTTGACATGCAGTTGGGGACGATAGTGGCGATATACCGCCGTCGTTGGCAGATTGAGTCGCTTTTCAAACAGATAAAGCAGAACTTTCCTCTGAGATATTTCTATGGAGAAAGCGCAAACGCCATCAAAATCCAGATCTGGGTTACACTCATCGCAAATCTGTTGCTTTCCGTCTTGCAAAGCAAGCTGAAAAGGCGATGGAGCTTCTCCGGCCTCGCCACAATCGTGCGAATTGTACTGATGTATTACCTCAATCTCGAAAAGTTCCTCAATCAACCCGATGCTGATTTGAATATCATGCTTGCCGAGGTTTCTGAATCACCTCCTCTATAGCCTGAATTTGACTAAGGGGGGCTTGGCCGAAACAAAAAGTAAGCCCAACTTCTACTTATCAGAAAGTTGGACTCACTGCTTTATGGTTTAGCGGACAGTAATAATAATTATAAAGAAGAACTCAAAGGCAAGGTTCTTTATCCCTTCTGCACATCATACGAAAGCCCTATGTCGGAAGCCGATGCGACACTGAGAAAAGGTTATCCGGAATACAATTGGAAAACAGGTCTTCGTTTCCCTGCCGATTCCAGCCAAATCAAAAAATGGATAGACCAATAAAACACTATTTATCATAGCAAGAAAGATAACACAACCACGCATATTGTTAATCATATAAAAGGCTGTCGGAAATCATCTGCTTGTTGCAGTTTACAATTAAAGTTATGTCGTTAACCGATAATTTTAAACTTTTGTTGAGATTCCCGTCTTATTATATATAATTATGTTCATAAACTGTATGCGATGAAAGTCAATATACCGACATTTAGCTCAATGCTGTCGCTGGTTCTACTTTGTGCAGTTCCAGCCATATCCTCCTGTTCCGGCAATACGGCTCAACAGGTAAAGCCCGACAAAGAACAGACTGCTCAAAATTCCAAAGAGAAAAGAGGTAGAGCCGGAGGGCCGCAATTAGGGACTCCCGGAGGCGGACCAGTTATAGACAAGACAGGTGATGCAGTATTACAGGCTATGATAAAAACCGAGGTGCCAGAATTCAAGCAACTGGTTTACAATGATACCGTAACTGGGAAAAAACTTCACTACAATCTTTTCACTCCAAAGAGTACTGATGAAGGGAAAAAATATCCTCTCGTGCTGTTTATGGCCGATGCAAGCACTCCGGGCACAGATATCACTCGTCCTCTGACGCAAGGCTATGGAGCCTTGGTATGGGCTACCGAGGAATGGCAGACAGAACACCCTTGTTATGTGCTTGTTCCCCAATACTCTGGAGTGGCTGTCAACGATGCATATGAGCATACCGACGAAGTGGATATGGTGATGCGTCTTGTAAAAGAGTTTTCAGAACAGAAAAACATCGACCGTAACCGCCTTTACACAACAGGTCAGTCTATGGGCGGAATGATTTCAATGTATTTCAATGTTACATATCCAGATGTGTTTGCCGCTTCTGTTTTTGTTGATTGCCATTGGGACAGCGCGACTTTTCCCGAGCTTGTAAAGCATAAATTCATATTTATAACGGCTGGCAAAGCCGGAACTTTCGATGCCTTGGAAACAGCCGCCAAAAATGTCGGCGTAAAGTACGAATATGATGAATGGAGTGCCAAATTACCACAGCAGGAACAAGACAAACTGGCGTCGGAAGAACTTGCGAAAGGTGCCCCTATCAATATAATCAACTTTGCTTCGAAATCAGTACTCCCGTCCGATGGCAAAGGAAGTGAACATATGTACTCGTTTGATTATGCTTATAGGCTCACTCCTGTCAGGGAATGGCTTTTCCGTCAGTCAAAATAACAGGTAGAACAGATTGTTTTAGGTGTATATCAGAGCAAGATTGCTTCGAGTGCAGTCTTGCTCTTTTCGAATAATTAGCTATAACATGAATCCAGATATGAATTCCGGCAGTTTTTCAATCCGCAAGTATATATCGGTCTCGGCAATTCTGATTGTATTGGTTATGACGGTACTTGATGTAACAGTTGTTAATGTTGCACTACCGGTTCTGGCTGTTGAATTTGGCGTTTCCGACTCATATACTGTGTGGATTGTAACTGCCTATCAGCTTGTCATTACCACGCTTCTCCTTCCTCTTTCATCCGTAGGAGACCTTTACAGCTACCGAAAAACTTTTTTGACCGGTGTGGCGATATTTACCTGCGCCTCTGTTCTCTGTGCTGTGTCTCAGAGCTTGGCAATGATTATAATCTCTCGTGCGGTTCAAGGTATCGGCGCTGCTTGTGTGATGGGCGTAAATATAGCTCTTACGCGCCTTATATATCCCAAAGAAGTTTTAGGCAGAGGGCTTGCTTTGAATGCTATGGTCATCGCAATAGCTACTGCTGCCGGCCCTACAATCGCAGGGGCAATTCTTTCCGTCGCATCATGGCATTGGTTGTTTCTTATAAATGTACCTTTTGGAATAATCGCTTTTATTCTGGGGAAGAGATTGCTTCCGCATAATCTTCCAAATAGAGATAAATCCAGTTATGACTGGATAAGCAGTATTGAGAATATTGTAGTGTTCGGTCTGATATTCTATTCTCTCGGCAGTTTCGCAAGAAAAGGCGACATTGTTACAAACATCTGTCTGCTTCTGGCAGGGGCAGCAATCGGTGTTCTATATATACGCCGCCAGATAAACCGTCCGAACCCCATGCTCCCTGTTGATTTATTCGGTATAAGACTTTACTCTTTAAGCATCATCACTTCCATATGCTCGTTTGTAGCGCAGAATGTGGCAATGATAGCGCTTCCGTTTTTATTTCTGAGCAGTTTTGGCTTTTCGGAAATAACTACAGGATTCCTGATGACACCGTGGCCACTCGCCACGATGATAATATCACCACTCGCAGCAAGATTTGTAGAGCGACACAATCCGGGGGCTACGGCAGCCGCAGGTATGTCTGTATACGCTATAGGAATCTTGCTTCTACTATTGTTGCCGTCCACCGGTGGATCTGTGTGGAATATCGCATGGCGAATGGCTGTCTGTGGCATTGGCTTCGGAATGTTTCAGACTCCGAACAATATAGTTATGGTCATGGCAACACCGATAAAGCGCACAGGTGGCGCCGGAGGCATGCAAAGTACGGCGCGACTTACAGGTCAGACACTGGGCGCCACAATCGTAACTCTGGTTTTTGCAATAATACCCGATTTGTTGCAGTCTATTGAAACTTGCCTGTATATAGCCCTAACAATGGCCATAGTGGTTGGGCTGTTCAGCCTTAGCCGAGCAGCCAGAATCAATAATAAAGCATAATTATTTTCTTCGATAGGCCACAACTGCGAATGCCAGTGATGTTAACGAACACAAACTTATGATAAGCAGTGTCGTGGTCATGATATTGCCGAGTCCTACCAACGGCGACACGATACCCCCAAAAAGAAAGCCTGTGGCACCGAAAATGGCGGACGCAGCCCCGACATAAGAACGACCTTCGTCCATAGCCAGTGTGGTGGCTGCTGTGAATATATAGCCAAGCCCGATAAGCAGCATGAACATAAGGATCTCAAAAATCCAGAAACTATCAAAAAGAAAATATCCCGCAAGTTCAAGCAGCGATACCACAGAGATTACTGCTGTGCCGAAAATGGCTGCTCGCTTCATTGAGCTGAATTTGAGAGACAGGGCCGAACCGATGCCGATGCCGAGGGCGTTGACTCCGAATATTACGGCAAATATCAGCTCGGAAAAGCCAAAATAGTTCTGAATGATAAAAGAGGCCGACGATATATATGAAAACAAAACGCCATTGGCGAACGCGAACATCAGCACATATACCCGGAAATAGGAAAGTTTCAACAGTCTGGGAAATGTCGACATCAGATTCAGGACCGAACCGGTGTTATATTTTTCCGCAGGAAGCGATTCCCTGAAAATAACGCACATTCCAAGAAGCAAGATGCCAATTGCGAACAAAATCCAGAATATGCCCTGCCAGCCCACAGTTTCTGCAACCAGACCTCCCACAACAGGAGCTGTTACGGGTGCTATACCGTTGACGGCTCCGATAATAGCAAGGGTTTTGGCAAGTTCTCGGCCGGAATAACAGTCGGTGGAAATAGAGCGCGACAGAACAATACCGCCAGCGCCACCAAGTCCTTGCACAAACCTACAGACATTAAAAAATTCGATTGAAGGTGAGCATATGCTTATTATTGTCGAGATAGAAAATAAAATCATAGCAGATATAAGGACGGACTTTCTGCCGTACTTATCACTCAGAGGACCAAAGAAAATTTGTCCTACTGCCAGACCGAGCATGCTCGTGGCAAGTCCAAGCTGAACCATAGAAGGTGTGGTGTCAAAAATTCTGGCCATCGAAGGAAGCGTGGGAAGATACATATCGGTTACAAACGGTCCGAAAGCCGATAGCATCCCGAGAAAGACAATCAGGAAAACAATATATTTTCTACTGAATGCAGTTGTTTTTGTCATAATGAATGAAATTTTTTACAAAGTTACCAAATTTAGGGGTCTTTATCAGAGCTATATTCAGCAAAAAAAACGGACTTACTGCAGCTGTACGGTTTCGCATACAGCTTAAAGATGATTATAATACCCTCTTTTTGTGTTTGGGAAGTATCTTTTCATGCATATATTGGAATGGAACAAATAACACAGGCACCACAAACAGCAAAGCCAGTGTACCAAAAAGGAGACCTCCCACCGTACCGACACCTACTGATATATTACCATTGGCACCTACTCCTGTGGCGAACATCAACGGCAACATACCGAACACCATTGTTGCAGATGTCATGATGATGGGACGAAAACGTGCTTTAGCTGCGGATATTGCTGCCGCGACAAGACTACTGCCCTCTTTTCGCCTTGCAGCAGCATACTCTGTCAACAGGATTGCCGTTTTTGCCAATAGACCTATTAGCATTATCAATCCAATCTGCATATAGATATTATTCTCCAGACCCCACCAGCGCGCAAAAAGGAAGCATCCGGCAAGACCGAACGGTATAGCGGCTATCACCGCAAACGGTATTGTCAGGCTCTCATACAAGGCGCATAATACAAGATAGATAAAGGCAATACAAATACTGAAAACCAATATTGTCGTATTGCCGGACGTTGATTCTTCTCGCGACATGCCTCCAAATTCATATCCGAATCCGTCAGGCAGATACTTTGCTGCTGTTTCTTTTATAGCCGCTATGGCTTCGCCCGAACTATACCCTTCGCCTTGCTCTCCATATACAGATATGGATGGAAACAGATTAAATCTCGACAGGCTTTCAGATCCGTAGACTTGTGTCAGCCTGATAAAATTGTTTATAGGAGCCATCTCTCCATCTGATGTTCTTACAAAAATATGTTTCAGAGACTCTGTATCAATTCTTGCATCCGCCGATACCTGAACCATGACACGATACAGTTTTGTAAATCTGTTAAGATTCGATGAATAGCTTCCGCCGACATAGCCGGAAAGAGTTGATAATATTTCTGACGGAGATATATTATGCTTTAGACATTGCACGGCATCGACTTCTACCATATACTGAGGGTATTTGGTATCGAATGTGGTATATGCACGCGATATTTCAGGACGTGTATTCAGTGAGTCGAGAAATATCCGTGTTACTTTTAGCAATTCGTCTACAGTAGCGCCTTTTCTATCCTGCACATACAATTCAAAGCCGCTGCCCGATCCATAGCCCGAAATCATGGGAGATTGAGATGCACGTATCTGTGCCGACGGGATAAGCGAAGTCCTCCTGTAAATTTCTTTGATAACCGCATTTATATCATGAGCGGAACCTTTGCGCTCGCCCCAGTCTTTTAGCCTGATATTGAAAGACCCGGCCGAAGAAGACTGATCATGACGGGCATTTTTACCCGATACTCTTGAATATATGCTGATATCAGGAATATCTTTGATCGCTTCTTCAACTTTATCCATTATTGCATCAGTCTCGGCAAGACTTGATCCTGGAGCGACTTGTACATTAAGGCTTATAGTACCCATATCCTCTTGTGGCACCAGACCGGTTTTTGTTGTGGACATAAGCCACCATAAACCTCCGACCGACAATGCGAATAATACAATAACAATCCACCTGTTCCTGAAAAGAAACATTATGCCTGTACGGTATTGACAGACAATAGTGTTAAACGATTTATCAAAGGAATAATGGAATCTTCTTAAATAATTTGCCTTATCTGTGCCAACAGTGCTTGGACGCATTAATAATGCGCTTAATGCCGGACATAGTGTCATGGCGTTAACAAGAGAAATTCCGACAGCTACTGCCATCGTCAGTCCGAACTGCTTGTAGAAAGTTCCTGATGTGCCACCCATAAAGCATACGGGAATAAATACCGCCATAAATACTATGGTTATGGTTATCAGGGCTGCCGACAGGCCGCCCATTGCCGATACAGTTGCATTATACGGATCTCTTTCTCCACCATCGAATTTTGACTGTACGGACTCCACGACGACAACAGAATCATCTACTACCGTACCGATAACAAGCACAATGGCGAATAATGTGAGCATATTCAGAGTAAAGCCTACTGCATATAAAAAAGCAAACGTTCCTATAAGTGATACGACAATAGATATTGATGGTATCAATGTCGCACGCCAGTCGTGGAGAAACAGATACACAATCAGAATCACAAGTACGAGCGCTATCACAAGCGTCTCGACCACCTTATTAATAGATGCGTCAAGAAAATCTTTAGTACTCTGAATATCAGCCAAAACCATACCCGGCGGCAGAGTCTGACGAATATCATCCAGTGTCCTGTCAATTTCCATAATCACTTCATTGGCATTCGAACCGGCCGTCTGGGCAATCATTGCATTTGCACCGGGATGGCCGCTGGTCTGGCTCAGCATCGCATAATTCACCGCACCAAGTTCAATTGTCGCTATATCCTTGAGCCGCAGGCTGCATCCGTCAGGTAAAGCTCTGACGACTAAGTTCTCATACTCCTCTACGCTTTCATATCGTCCACGATATTTAAGAACATACTGAAAAGTCGTTTTTGATTCGGCGCCAAGGGTACCTGTAGGCGATTCTATATTCTGGTCTGCAAGCACTTTATTGATATCTGCCGGAACAAGTCCGTACTACGACATCTTGGCAGGGTCGAGCCATATGCGCATGGCATACTCCGCACTGAAAATATTGACTTCCCCCACACCGGCGATACGTGAAATCTGAGGCTCGATGTTTATTTTCATGTAATTCGTCAGAAATTTCGCGTCATAAGAGTCATCAGGACTGTATAGAGTTATGGATTTCAGGGTGCTGTTCTGACGTTTTCTGACAGTTACTCCGCTTTTGGTAACCTCGGCAGGCAGCAATCCCTGAGCCGAGGCTACTCGGTTCTGCACATTAACAACTGCCATATCGGCATCGGTGCCTTGACGAAAATATATGGTTATAGATGCAGTTCCTGTATTTGTTGCTGAGGCTGTCTAACAACCAAAGTTAGGCAGTCTCTATTTTATACACAAAATCAGA
>CALEUL010000025.1 GCA_937921035.1 uncultured Porphyromonadaceae bacterium | reverse complement strand
ACACGAAAGCAGGAGATAAACACCTGCGATTAGTGTTTACCTCCTACTCGATTTAATAAAGTAAAACACAATGTGGTTACAATAATGTTACAATGTAGCATCATATAAGGAAATCACCTATATTTGCATCAACAAAACTATACAATTATCAGTTTATATATTGCTGCTCTCAAAAGCGGCTATTCAGAAACAACACAGATCGTATAAAAATGATTACCAGAAAAGTTATTCAGACACTCTATAAAAAGTATCGCAAACTGCCGCCGAGCCCCGATTGTCTGGACATACCGTTGCTTTTCGATGGAGCTTCCGCCCATCATAATGTCATGATTGATATGGATGGGCCGGCAGATACCCTTTTAATACGTAGCATAGATCCGGATTCTCCTTTCCACCGTATCCCGCTCGACCGTATACACGCTATTGTCCCCTTCGAGGAGTGGGTGGCGGTAGTCCTTCATTCTTCCATAATATTCCTTAACAAGAAATCGTCGAAGGTGAGCGTACACATCCGCACCGAACCGCCTACGCTGTGGGAACGCGTAAAAGCCATGTTCAGCAAGTAGCTCTTAAGCAATAATATAATCTGGTATCCGGAAATACGTCAGTCGCCTCCGTTTGCGGAGGCGACTGAATTATTGTTGTTAGGTTCTGATTCAGTATTCGCCGGCTTCTCCGGCTCCGAAGAGGGCGAAGTCGTATACTGTAGGGTCGTCGGGACGGAAACGGCGCAGAGCTTCGGTAAGTTCCACTGCGGCGCGTCTGTCGTTCTGTTTGCGTTGCAGCAGACCCAGAGAGCGAGCCGTTCGCGCCGAGTGAACATCCAGCGGAATGAACAGCTGCGACGGCTTCAGCCTATCCCATACGCCGATGTCTACTATGCCGTCGTTTCTCACAAGCCACCGAAGGGCCATGTTGAACCGTTTCAGGGCCGAGGCGTCGGCTTTATCGGGCAGACAGCGCGACGGCCCGCCGAGCGGTGCCTTGCAGGCTGCGTCGGTGTCGGCGAACACTTTGTTCATGGCCTCGGCGATAGTCCACGCCGGCGCCTCTGTGGTTGTGGCGCCTGTTGCAGAGGCAAAATCCTCCAGACTGCCGTAGCGGGTGTATATTTCGCGTAATCCGCGTAGCATGTAGCGCAGATGCCTCCCGAAAAAGGTGCGGTGTATGTTGTCATCGCCGATAGCGTCGATATCGCCTTCCATAATAAAACGGTAGGGCTGGTGCCACATTATGGCATCCATCTTTTCGGCGTTACGCAGTATCATGGGACGGCGCCCCCATGAAATCACGGAGGTGGCGAACGCCGATATTTCTATGTCGCGTTTGTCGCTGTATCGCTTGGGGAACTGTATCGGGTCCTCCAGGAAGAATTCCGGGGCGTTGTATTTTGCGGCAAGGCTGTCGAGAAGCTGTTGCAGATCGTTCATTGCATCATATACGGTCGAGCACGACCTTTACAAGGTCGGCGATTCCCGATTTGTAGTTGGGGTTGGCTTCGGAGTTGAAACGGTTTGCGATGATGGAGCATACCGTCATGCACTTGTGGCCCATAAGACGGCCCATTCCGGCAAGCGGTGCGCTCTCCATCTCGTAGTTGGTGATTACGCGTCCTTCGTATTCGAATTCCTCCAGGTGCCGGTTGAGGTCCGGATTTGCAAGCGGCAGGCGTACGAAACGGCCCTGTGGTCCGTAGAAACCGACAGCCGATATTGTATTGCCGCGCACCATGTCATTTCCTCCGATACGGTCTACAAGTTCTGCGTCGGCGGCAACGATATAGGGGCGTGCCCAAAGAGGATTCCAGCCGGTGTGTTCACACAATGCTTTTTCGAAGTCGAGGTCGGCAACCTTGTTGCGGCCGGCATAGTAATTCAGAACTCCGTCGAAACCGATGGAGCGCTCCGCAATGACGGGCGTCCCCAGTGTTATCTCGGGGCGTAGCGAGCCGGAAGTGCCTATGCGGACCATTGTGAGGCTGCGCAATTGCTCGCGCACGCGTCGGGTGCTGAAGTCGATATTGGCAAGACCGTCCAGTTCGGTAACGACAATGTCGATGTTGTCAGGGCCGATGCCGTGGCTTATGCACATTATAGGCTTGCCCTTGTATGTGCCACCGATTGTATGGAACTCGCGGGCGCTCACCTCGTAGCTGCGGGTATCGAAGAAGCCGGCTACCATGTCGACGCGTCCGGGATCGCCGACGAGGATAATGTTGTCGCAAAGTTGGTCGGGACGCAGGTGAATGTGGAAGGCGGTGCCGTCCGGGTTGATTATGAATTCAGATTCGGGAATAATTCTTTCGGTCATGGGGTAGAGATTTAGATGATTATATATAGAACGCCCGTACGGCGCGGTTTTGTTCTCACACGTCGGGATTGACGAGAACGTACCGGCCTCCGGGTACGGATATTACAATGTTTTCCATTTCCATCTCGAACAGCGAGGCGCTCAGCCGCGCGTAGGGCATGTTCAGCGCAGCGCACATCTCGTTTACGGTAGCGTCGCTGTTGCTCCTCAGAAATTCGGCGATGGATGTCTGTTCGGGGGAGAGAAAATGCAGTTCGGGCTGTTTTTTTGCCGCCGGGCGCGATGTCCAGTTCATAGCGTTCACTACATCGTCGGCATCGCGTACTACTCCGGCCTCGCAGCGGGCGATCAAGGCGTTGCAGCCTCGGCTGTAGGGGTCACAGACACGTCCTGGCACCGCCATAACCTCACGGTTGTATGCTGCGGCGATGTGTGCGGTGGTCATAGCGCCGCCTTTGATATCCGATTCCACCACAACAGTGACATCGGCGAGTGCCGCCACTATCCTGTTGCGCGACAAAAAATTGCCTCGGTGGATTGCTGCCACAGACGGGTATTCGGTGAGCAGGAATCCGCCGCTGCGCACCATGCGCTGGGCGTCGTCGCGGTGGTCGGCAGGATATATGGTGTTGAGCCCGTGGGCAAGAACAGCGCCTGTAGGAATATCGGCGCCAAGGGCGGCGCGGTGAGCGGCGATATCCACGCCGAATGCCAGTCCGCTCACTATCAGAAGATCGTCTAAACTCTCGCCGAGTTCCGAAACAAGTTTGCGCGTGAATTCCGCACCGTATGCCGTACAGTGCCGGGTGCCTACAACAGCAACCACGTGGGCGTATTCGGCAAGGTTGCCGAAGCTGAAAAGCATTGCCGGTGCGTCCTGGCAGTCGCGCAGCCGGGTCGGATATCCGCTGTCCGGGTCTGCGAAATAGTGTATACCTATGCTGTTGCGCTGCACAAACTGCACCTCCCGTTCGGCGTTCTCCAGAGCCTGCCTGCGGCGTTCGTCATCGAAATAGCTTTCGCGCAGCCCGGATATCGATGCCAGACGCCGTGCCGGCAACGTAAAGAAGTCGGTCTCGGTGATTCCGAGCGAGCGTAATTGCCCGGCGGTACCGAGATTCACGTTGCGGAAACCGGAAAAGGCTATGCGGTATTTCAGCAGGTCGGCGTCCATATAGGAAGTATCAGCTTATATAATCAGCAAAGGCCTCGGCGAGGCGTTCGCCACGCGAGATGTGGCCGTTCTCGAATGAAACTATGTCCACAACAGCTTTCACCACGGGCTCCCCTGTGGGAGTATATATGTCCTGGCTGAAAACGAACACCGGTCCGCGGCGGTGCATGTTAAGTTTGCTTATCATGCTTTCGCCCAGACCGAGCGGACGGATATATTTTATATCTATGTGGCTCACCACCGGGTCGAGCCCTTCTTCGTGCATGCGGCGGAAACTTATTCCGGCCATTTCGCAGAACTCGTGGCGTGTGTGTTCCAGGTAGTGCAGATAAATGGCATTGTTGACGATACCCTCGGCATCTACCTCGTAGTCGCGCACCTTTATCGGCAGTTCAAAAATATAGTCTTTTTGTTTCATATCGTCTGCAAAATTAAGGATTTTCAAGGAATTTAGCTAATTTTGCAAAAGATAACCAGACTCAATATATAATAGCATGAAAAAACTGATTATGGCCGCGGCGGCGTTGACGGCGATGTTTGCTGCCGACGCGCAGACCTTCACCGAGTGGCACGATCCGCAAGTGAACCAGATAAATCGCGCTCCCATGCGCTCGGCAGCTTTCGCATGGCGCGACGGCGAGGATGCGGGAGGTGTGCTGCAACGTAAAAATTCAGCTAACTATCTAAGCCTTAATGGTATCTGGAAGTTTAATATGGTAAACGATGCCTCGGCGCGTCCTGTAGACTTCTGGAAAAAGAATTTCAACGACAAAGGTTGGGGCGACATGCCTGTGCCAGGCAACTGGGAGTTGAACGGCTACGGCGATCCCATGTATGTCAACGTCGGTTATCCCTGGCGCACATGGTACAGGAACAACCCGCCTACAGTGCCCGAACAGGAGAATCACGTCGGAAGTTACCGCCGCGAGATTTTTGTTCCCGCCGACTGGAAAGGCAAGGATATTTTTGCTCACTTTGGTTCGGTTACGTCCAATATCTATCTGTGGATCAACGGAAAGTTTGTTGGCTACAGCGAGGACAGCAAACTGGCCGCCGAATTCGATGTTACACCCTATATCGTTCCCGGCAAGGAAAACCTGTTTGCCTTTCAGGTGTTCCGCTGGTGCGACGGAACATACCTCGAGGACCAGGATTTCTTCCGTCTTAGCGGCGTTGCCCGCGACAGCTATCTGTTTGCCCGTAACAAGACGCGCATAGCCGACATCCGTGTTACTCCCGACCTCGACAAGGACTACCGCAACGGCTCGCTGGATGTAGACCTCACACTCAATGGAAAAGGTAAAGTAAATCTCGAGCTTCTCGATGCCGATGGCGCCAAGGTGGCTGCGGCTGTAGCCGACCGCAGTGGCAAGGTTACCATAAACGTAGACAATCCACGCAAATGGAGTGCCGAATCACCGTACCTCTACAAGCTTATCGCCCGCATGGAGGGTACCGGCGAGATTGTCCCGGTAAACGTGGGCTTCCGAAAAATAGAACTTGTGGCAGGACAGGTGCTCGTAAACGGCAAGCCGGTGCTGTTCAAGGGCGCAAACCGTCATGAACTCGACCCCGACGGAGGCTATAACGTTTCGCCTGAGCGCATGTTGCAGGATGTGGAAGTTATGAAGAAACTGAATATCAACGCGGTTCGTACATGCCATTATCCCGACGACGAGCTGTGGTACGAGCTTTGCGACCGCCACGGCATCTATATGGTTGCCGAGGCGAATATCGAGAGCCACGGCATGGGATATGGTGATGAAAGCCTGGCTCGTGCAAAGAACTATGCAAAGGCGCATATGGAGCGCAATCAGCGCAACGTACAGCGCAACTATAATCATCCCGCAGTGATATTCTGGTCGCTCGGCAACGAGGCCGGCAACGGAGAGAACTTCGTCGCCGCTTACACATGGGTGAAGAACGAGGACCCCTCGCGCCCTGTGCAGTACGAGCAGGCTGGTCGGGGCGACAACACCGACATTTTCTGCCCGATGTACTACAACTACGATAATGTGAACCGCTACTGTTCCGATTCTTCCAATACCAAGCCGCTAATACAGTGCGAGTATGCGCATGCTATGGGTAATTCCGAGGGCGGATTCATGGAGTACATGGACCTTGTGCGCAAGTATCCCAACTATCAGGGCGGTTTCATCTGGGACTTCGTGGACCAGAGCCTGCGCGAAAAGGGGGCCGGCGGCGCTGAAATATTTGCATACGGCGGTGATTTCAACAACTTCGACCCCTCTGACCAGAATTTCTGCGACAACGGTCTTGTCAGCCCCGACCGAGTGCCCAACCCGCACGCCTACGAGGTGGCTTATTGCTATCAGAACATCTGGACCGAACCTGTCGATTTGGCAAAAGGACGTGTGAAGGTGTTCAACGAGAATTTCTTCAACAATCTCTCCGACGTCGCGCTGGTATGGAATGTTGAAAAGAACGGTCTGCCCCTTGCCGAGGGCCGTGTTGACAAACTCGATGTTGCTCCTCAGAGTAGTACTGTCGTTACACTGCCGTTGCCCGCAGCCGACGGCGATGGCGAGTACTTCCTGAACGTGAAGTATGTTCTTAAGAATGCAACCGAAGTTCTTCCCGCCGGTTTCGCTGTCGCCCGTCAGCAGCTTGCGCTCACTGCACCCATTCCCGCGGATATCAATCTTGCAAACAGACTTGGTGGCGGTGAGCCTCGGATTATCATCAACCATCAGAACAGTCTGGCCGTGGAAGGCATTGATTTCCGTATCGAATTCAACCGCGAGAATGGTTTCATGAATCAGTACCGCGTTGGCGCAGCGGAATTCATTGAAAAAGGCCGCGAGCTAAAGCCAAACTTCTGGCGTGCCGTAACCGATAACGATATGGGTGCCGGGTTGCAGCTCAAATGGCGTGTATGGCAGAAGCCTGAAATGCGACTCAAGAGCCTCGATGCATCCATGACCGACGGCATGGCTCTTGTTGTAGCCGATTACGAGATGCCGGCCGTCAAGGCCACTCTCAGAATGTCCTATCTTATCAACAACGAGGGTGCAGTCAAGGTTACCGAGGCTATGACCGCCGACAAGGGTGCCGATACTCCCCCTATGTTCCGCTACGGAATGCAGATGCCCATGCCTGAACGTTTCAGCAGGATAGAGTACTACGGTCGCGGTCCTGGCGAGAATTATTCCGACCGCAACCACTGCACGCCTGTCGGTCTGTACCGTCAGACCGTCGACGAGCAGTTCTATCCCTATATCCGTCCGCAGGAAACTGGTACCAAGACCGATATCCGCTACTGGATGCAGCTGGACCGCGCGGGCCGCGGACTTGAATTTGTTGCCGACGCGCCTTTCTCCGCTTCGGCTCTGAACTACACCATAGAGAGCCTCGACGAAACACCGCGAAAAATGCAGCGCCACTCTCCCGAAATTCCTAAGGCCGGGTTCACCAACGTGATTATCGACAAGGCTCAGGCCGGACTTGGTTGCGTCGATTCCTGGGGGGCGCTTCCGTTGCCTGAGTATCTGTTGCCGTTTGCCGACCGCACCTTCACCTTCGTTATGCGTCCGGTAGCCCACCAGCTCTGAGCATATTACGATTAATATACTAGATAAGTGCCGGAGCCGACAGTTGTAAGACTGCGTTTCCGGTGCTTATCTTTATCTCCAAAATTCAACCAGCTACAAGAACATTTTTTTTGCAATTGTATATACAACTTAAGAATGTTGTCTGTATATTTGCGTGCAGATAGATATGTCATTCTCTGTATAACTTATCTTATCGAAATTTTAGATGTACCAAACCAGATTTGTTAATTTCTAATTCTATAAAACGATGAAACAACTAAAAATTACATTGCTAAGCTTTTTCAGATGTACCCATAGGTTTATATGTTGTTTGGTATATGGTTGAGTCTGAAGCCTTAGATTCTAAAAAAAATCGAAATTAAATAATCATTTTAATAAATAGGTCAATAGCAAGATTATTAAATCATGTCTTTGCTATTGAATTAAATAATTTATATGAGACATTTATTATTTATATCGTGTATCTTCGTTGCCATCAATGCATCTGCATATTCGGAGAGGTATCCAATGAATGGGTTGCTTAACGGAAACGCTGAATTTCCACCTGTCCTTGTCGAGGAGGCTAATAACAATGGAATGCGCAGTATTGATGTAAACGCTATGTGTAACATAGTACCTTCTGCAAAAGAGGATAACAACGAACCGATGAGCCTTGATGTAAAGGTTGAGAAGGCAGGTGATTTAAAGACTGTTTTGGGTGATAATATTTATAAGGTCGACATTCTGCGCATTGAGGGTCCGATTAATTATGATGATTATAATACAATATGGGAATCAACTTTCCACGGCAAGTTAAAGGAAGTGTACCTTGACAAGGCGGAGGCTGAAACAGATCTGATACCTGAGCAGACTTTTTTTCATGTTGACGAACAAGTTGACTGGAGCGCAGGATATATTTACACAATCCGGCTTGAAAAAATTGTACTACCTAAGAATATCAGGGAAATCGGGAGGCTGGCATTTGGATACTCTACAGCGTTGACGGATATTCAGTTCCCCGATTGTTTAAAAATAATTGGCGAAGCAGCTTTTACAGACTGTATGAGTTATTCTAAAACTAAATTTGTATTGCCTCCAAATTTGGAAGTATTAGGTTATCAGGCTTTTATGAATTGTCGAGGCTTGGATGGCGCGGAAGTTGTATTGCCGGAAACTATCAGAGTGTTAGATGGTGGCGTTTTCTATTGGACAAGAATTACTAAAATCAATATTCCCGAAAATGTGGAATTCATAGGCATGTTTACCTTTGCTTATAGTGATTTGAAAGAAATCTATTTGCCGGATTCTTGCATGTTAGGAAAAAATGGCCGTCAGTTCAAGGGCAATTGGAATTTGGAAAGTGCACATTTGCCGGCACAATGCATTTATATCCCATGTTCTATTTTTGAGAACTGTATGGAACTTACGAATATTAATATACCGCAAAATACGAAATTCATAGGTGAATCCGCGTTTATGGGATGTGGAAAATTGAATAGAATTAAGTTTCCAGAGGGTCTTGAAGATATAGATTATGATGCTTTCAATGGATGCAAATCTATCGAAGAATTATATTTCCCTTCAACGATAAAAACATTAGGGGCAAAAAGTTTCTCGGCATGCTTGGGTCTTAAAGCAATTCATTGCAAAGCCCCTATTCCGCCTGTCTGTGAAAATGATCACCCTTATGATGAATCAGCTACACTTGGCGCTTTTGGAAATCTTAGTGCTGATATTCCAATTTATATTCCAGTTAATTCAAAGTCTGACTATGCCTCAGCTTTTGGTTGGGACCGTTTCAAGAACTTTAATGAAATAGAATTTTCAGGTATTGAAAGAGTTGGAATTGAAAACAATGCTGCCGAAGATGGAATATATGATTTGAATGGAAGAAAGCTGATAAATCCTATATCCAATCAACTGTATATCAAACGAGGCAAACAATTTATTTACAAAGAATAAGATGGTACGTCACTTTTATGTAGGTACCGAATAATATAAGCAACAAGGCAATATAGAGGATTACAATTTTGGACGGCGGGATGTGGAGTCCCGCCGTTTTTTTATACCTTTGCACAAAATACCTGCCTTATGGAAAAAATATCCGATACCGACACCCATTATGCCGACGGCGAATTGCCCGTTATCGCTATTGTTGTCCCATGCTACAACGAGGTGGAGGCGTTGCCGCTGTCGGCGCCTGTGCTGTTGCAGGTTTTGGACAGGATGGCTGCCGACGGTCTTGCGTCGCCCCGCAGCTATGTGCTGTGTGTGGACGACGGCAGCCGCGACGGCACATGGGCGCTGATAGAGAGCCTCCATGTCGCCGACAAACGGATAAAGGGCGTGGCATTGGCGCATAACCGTGGCCACCAGTATGCTCTGTTGGCCGGGCTTATGAGTGTGCTGGATCGCTGCGACGCCGCTATCTCCATAGACGCCGACCTGCAGGACGATCCCTGGTGCATGGTGGATATGGTGCGCGATTTCCGCAAGGGCAAGGAGATTGTTTTCGGTGTGCGCGCCTCGCGCAGCTCGGATACGATGTTCAAACGCACGACCGCGCATGCTTTCTATTCGTTCCAGAAAGCTATGGGCCTCGAGACGGTGTACGATCACGCCGATTACCGCCTTATGAGCAACCGTGCGCTGCGTTTGCTTGCCGATTACGGCGAATCCAACATTTTCCTTCGCGGCATCGTGCCTCAGCTGGGCCTGGATACGTCGGTGGTGAAATACGACCGCACGCCACGCTGCGCCGGCGAATCGAAATATCCGCTTTCCAAGATGCTGGCGCTGTCGATAGATGGTATAACGTCTTTCTCGGCCAAGCCAATGCGCTGGATTTTCTATATCGGTCTCATATGCTTTGTGGCTACGTTGATTGTTACCGTGTATGTGCTTGTGGCATATTTTGTGCGTGGCAACACAAATGCGGGCTGGGCGTCGATTATGCTGTCGGTATGGGGACTTGGCAGCGTTATCATGATGTCGATAGGTATCGTGGGTGAATACATAGGCAAAATATTCGTGGAAACAAAACACCGTCCGCGCTTCGCCATTAAATCCACCGTCTGGGACTGATAAAATCAGAATTAAATACTGATATATTCAAAGACTGAAATAGCTACCGGTCTTTTTCTTGCACATTGGCAAATGGCCGGAGGCCATAAATATAGTTAACCCCGGACACTTGCTGTCCTTGGAAGTACAGCCTGTAATATCCGCCGGTCATTTTCTTGCACATTGGCAAATGGCCGGAGGCCATAAATATAATTAACCCCGGACACTTGCTGTCCGGGGTAGTCAAAGACCAGATATACAGCCCCGGAGGTGGCTGCACATACAGTCTGTCCGCGTGCAATTCCTTATCCGAAAAGCGGAGTGGGATATTCGCCGTTGCGGTGGAGTTCTGCGAATTTCTCAACAACACCGGGACGGTCGGCGCTGTATGTTACGCCAAACCAGCGGGAGTCGGTGTCGAGAACCTTTACGGTAACCTCGCCGTTCTGAACGAGTGGCTCGATGCACGGCGGAATGGGGAATTCTGCCTTGGGTACGTTCAGATTCTTGTTGAGGAAGTCGATGAAACGGTTTTCGCTGATTTCGAAATAGTCGGGTGTGAAGCCCCACATGTTCATGGAAACCGGGGTATTGGGTTCGAGTGTCTCCAGTACACCCTCGGCGTTGTTGGTAACAATGTTGTGGTTTTCGTCGTAGCGGATGTCGGTGCGTTCCTCAACGGCGGTGAGCTTGCCGTCGGAAGTCTTGCAGATGCCGCGCGAGACGGTGCCGTTCTCGGTCATGGTGTTGCCTACGCGGAAGCCAACCATCGAGTAGTCGCCCTTGCGGTCGCGAGGACGCATGAGGTCTTTTGCAAGCACGGCGAAGCTGTCGCGGCCATAGAAGTCATCGGCGTTGATAACGGCAAAAGGCTCCTTGATGGCGTCCTTGCCCATGAGTACTGCGTGGCTTGTACCCCAGGGTTTTGTGCGCTCCTCGGGGCAGCTGAAGCCTTCGGGAAGGGTGGTTACAGCCTGGAATACGACTTCCACAGGCACTTTGTCCTCGTATTTGGAAATTACTTTCTCGCGGAATTCCTGTTCGAAATCTTTGCGGATAACAAAAACGATTTTGCCGAAGCCGGCCCGGAGAGCGTCGAAAACGGAGTAGTCCATAATCGTCTCGCCGTTGGGGCCGAGGCCGTCGAGCTGTTTCAGACCGCCGTAGCGGCTGCCCATACCGGCGGCAAGGATGAATAATGTAGGTTTCATTTGGCTATGAATTTAAAGTTTATATGGCGGATATAGTGCTCGCCGGGATTGAGGACCGTATTGGGGAACGCGGGCGTGTTGGGCGAGTTGGGGAAGTCCTGGCACTCGATGGCTACGCCGTCGTAGTCGTTGTAGCTTCGGCCCTCCTTGTTCAGCGGGCTTCCGGCAAGCCAGTTGCCTGTGTATACCTGTACGCCGGGCTGGTCGGTTTCCACTTCGAGCACGCGGCCGGTAGCATCGTCGGAGAGAACTGCGGCTGTGGCGAGTACGCCAGGTGTGTAATTGTCTATTACCCAGCAGTTGTCGTAGCCTTTACCGAAGGTTAGGGCGGGGAAGGGCACTTTTATGTCGCGACCCAGTTCCTTTTCCGTGGTAAAGTCCATCGGGCAGCCTGCCACAGATACCTCCACTCCTTCGGGGATAAGGGTGGAGTCGGTGGGCAGATACTTGGAAGCGTTCAGGCGCAGCTTGTGCGATAGCACGCTGCCGCTGTTATGGCCGGCGAGGTTCCAGTACGCGTGGTTTGTAAGGTTCACGATGGTTGTGGCGGTCGTAGTGGCTTCAAGTGTGAGGTACAGCACATTGTCGTCGCTCCATGTGTAGGTGGCTTTGGCTGTGAGCTCGCCGGGGTAGCCGGCGTCGCCGTCGGGCGATACGTGGCGGAAAACAACTGTGTTCCCGTTGGTGCTTTCCACTTCCCAGAGCTGGTTCTGGAAGCCTTCGGGGCCGCCGTGCAGATGGTTGGGACCGTTGTTAACGGGCAGGCTGTATTCCTTGCCTGCTATCGTAACCTTGCCGTTGGCGATACGGTTGGCGTAGCGGCCAGGTACTTTGCCTGCGCAGGGGCCGTCGGCGATGTAATCGGCGGCGTCGGCATAGCCGAGTACAACATCGTCGAGTTTGCCGTTGCGGTCGGGAACGTTAACAGCCACCACTCCGGCCCCCAGCGCCGACAGGGTTACCGAGGCGCCGGAAGCGTTGGTGATGGTAAGGAGTGTTATGTCGCCCTTCGGGGAGGGCGCGGTGGTACGTGTTATCATTAGAGGTTGCGCACATGTTTTTCCCACGCCCATGCGGCGCGCAGGGTGTCGTTGATATCGCGTTCTGCTTTCCAGCCGAGTTCTTCGTTTGCGAGTGCTGTGTCGGCCCATACGGCGGGAACGTCGCCGTCGCGGCGGCCTACGATCTTGTAGTTCAGTTTAAGACCGTTGGCATTCTCGAAGCGTGTTACCAGTTCGAGAACCGACAGAGGCGTACCGGTACCGATGTTGAAGATTTCGTATTTTTCTTTCATCTTGCCGTCTACCATACGGTTTACGGCTGCCACGTGGGCCTTGGCAAGGTCGACAACGTCGATGTAGTCGCGTAGGCAGGTGCCGTCAGGGGTGTTGTAGTCGTTGCCGAATACGGACAGGCATTCGCGGATGCCGGCGGCTGTCTGGGTGATGAAAGGCACAAGGTTGTTGGGCACACCGCGCGGAAGTTCGCCTATCAGTGCGCTGGGATGTGCGCCGATGGGGTTGAAGTAGCGCAGGGCGATGCCGTAGAAGCCCTCGTAGGCGCGGCAGCAGTCGTGAAGGATGTCTTCGGCAATCTGTTTTGTGTTGCCGTAGGGCGATGTCGCGGGCTGACGTGGTGTCTGTTCGGTAACGGGCAGAACTTCGGCGTCGCCATATACGGTTGCCGACGACGAGAACAGAACGTTGGGGCGCTTGAATTCCTTCATCAGCTGGAGGATATTCATATACGAAACCAGGTTGTTCTGGTAATATTTAAGCGGTTCGCTCATGGATTCGCCAACTGCTTTGTATGCGGCGAAATGTATTACAGTGCTGAATTCGTGGCGCTGGAAAACACCGCGGAGCGCGTTGATGTCGCAGGTGTCAACTTCTTCGAATGTAACCTTGCGGCCTACAATCTTTTCTACGCCTTCGATAGCCGAGGGTTCCGAGTTGGAGAAATTGTCGATCATTACCACGTCATAGCCGGCTTCGATAAGGGCTACTGTGGTGTGCGTGCCGATATATCCGGCGCCGCCGCTTACAAGTACTGTATCTTTGTACTGGGACATAAGAATATATTGTATTTATTGGGCGTCGGCGATCTTGCGGGCGCCGTCGCTGATGATAACTTCGTAGATTTTGGGCTCGTGGCCGTATGCTTTGTTGAAGCGGGCCTTGGCTTCGTCGAGGAAGTGAGGAAGTAGTTCGTCCTTTACAAGGTTGATGGTGCAGCCGCCGAAGCCGCCGCCCATGATGCGCGAGCCAGTTACGCCGCATTCTTTTGCGATGTCGTTGAGGAAGTCGAGTTCCTCGCAGCTTACTTCATAGTCCTTCGACAGTCCGTGGTGTGTTTCGTACATACAGCGGCCTACGGTTTCGAAATCGCCTTTGTTGAGGGCGTCACATACAGCGAGAACGCGGTCTTTTTCCTCTATGACGAATTTTGCGCGGAAGTAATCCTCTGCGGTGATGTCGCTCTTTATGGCTTCGAGCATGGCCATGTCGGCGTCGCGAAGTGTTTCGATGCCCAGGCGTTTTGCAACGCGCTCGCAGCTGGCGCGGCGTTTGTTGTAGGGCGAGTCGGCAAGTTCGTGCTTAACGACGGAGTCGACGAGAACAAGGGTGTAGCCGTCGGCCTTGAAGGGGAAGTATTCGAATTCCATCGAGCGGCAGTCAAGACGCATCAGATGGTCTTTTTTGCCGAATACGCTGGCAAACTGGTCCATGATGCCGCAGTTCACACCGCAGTAGTTGTGTTCGGTGGACTGGCCGATGCGTGCGAGCTCAAACTTATCGATGTTGTTGCCGTTGAACATGTCGTTGAGTGCGTAGGCGAAGCACGATTCCAGGGCTGCCGAGGAGCTGAGGCCTGCACCAAGGGGCACGTTGCCGGCGAATACGGCGTCGAAGCCTTCAACTTTGCCGCCGCGCTTGATTGTTTCGCGGCAGACACCGAATATATAGCGTGCCCACGATGCCTCGGGGGCGTCGGCTTCGTTAAGGCCGAATTCTGCATAGTCGTCGATGTCGATAGAGTATACACGAACGGTTTCGGTATCGTTGGCGCGGATTTCGGCCATGATTACCTTGTCGATTGCGCCGGGGAATACAAATCCGCCGTTATAGTCGGTATGTTCGCCGATAAGATTGATGCGGCCTGCTGATGCATAAACTGTTCCGTGGCCTCCGAAGCGCTCTTCGAAGGTTTTGTCGATTTTTTCCTGAAGTTTCATGGGGTTTCGGTGAATTTATTTTAGTTATGAATATTATTGATTGTTATTGATAATGAATCTTTGGGGAAGGTTGTTTATCTGCTTCAAAATTAAAACAAAAATGCCACATGCACAAGCATGCGGCATTTTAAAAGAGGTGAAATTTGACCAAAAATAGTTCCTAATCGTGCAAATTCACGATATTGGTGCGTAATGTCTGAAAAATGTCCTGTCCAATGGACAAAATTGCTACCTTCGGCAATACGTTACTCCTCGGTGGAGTGGAATTCTACAAGGCCAGGCATGGAATACCGTATGATTTTGTTTATGCTTATTCCGAAGTCGGCGGCCGCGCGGCGAAGCACGTCCTCGAAAACAACACTTGTAGAGCCGACGAACGACACTGGCTGCTGCTTGTAGTCGTAGGCTGCGATGTTGCGTTCGAAGAAACTCATGAACGAGTTGTATACCAACCGGTAGACATAGGCGTTATCCAGATGTTCGGCCAGGAAGGTGGAGTAGTGCGACAGGGTGCGGCCCGCCATAGGGCGCGTGTAGACGTCGTCCATCAGGATGTTGGGCGTTACCATGAACTTTTCGCAGAACGCCTGCGACAGGTCCTTGGGGGCTATGCCCTTGAGCATGTCGGCGATGAACAGTTTGCCCATGTAGGCGCCGGAGCCCTCGTCGCCGAGCACAAAGCCCAGCGAGGCAACATTCTTCACTATCTCATGGCCATTGTACAGGCACGAGTTGGAGCCCGTGCCGATAATGCAGGCAAGTCCGGTCTGGCGCACAAGCAGCCCGCGGGCGGCGCCGAGTAGGTCGCTCTCTACGGTTACTGGCGTCTTGAATTGCGCAACAAGCGACGATTCCATTATCTTGCACTTCTCTTTGTTGGCGCAGCCGGCGCCGTAGAAGTATACGTGGTTCCAGCGGCGCCGGAAGAAGGCTTCCGGTAGCTCGAGCCTTACTGTATGGGAAATCTCGCGCCGCGACTGAAAGAACGGATTCAGGCCCTTGGTGAAGGCATGTTCCACTATTTCCTTCCCGTCTACCAGTGCCCATTCGGTGCGTGTGGTACTACTTTCGGCGATGATGTTCATGGTGTCGGTCTATTTTTTGCTGTCGATTTCTTTTAGAAGTTCGTCTACTGCGGCTTTAAGCTGCTGGTCTACGCCGGTAACGATCATTTCGGGATCGTTGGCTACTTTGATGTCGGGCTCCAGCTGCTGGTTCTCCAGGAAGGAGCCGTCGGGCAGTCGGTAGCCTATCACGGGAATACCGAATACGATGGAGGGGTCCTGTGTGGTAACCCAGTTCACCGAGGTCATTGTTCCGGGAACGGGCATGCCCACAAGCTTGCCGAGGCCGCGGTTCTTATATACCCAGGGTGTGCCGTGGGCGTTGGAGTAGCAGGGTTCGGCCATGAGCATGATCGACGGTTTGTTCCAGCGGCGCGAAGGCATGTCGCAGGTTTCCTCGCCGCGGATTTCCTGGGTGAAATATTTGCTGCCGCTGAGAAGTACCTCGATATCCTCGTGGAGGCGTCCGCCCCCGTTCCAGCGGATGTCGATAACCACGCCTTCGCGGTCGTTATACTTGCCCAGAAGGTCGGAATATACTTTGCGGAACGAATCGTCGTCCATCGAGCTGATATGTACATAGCCGAGGCGCCCGTTGGAAAGGCTGTCAACATCGTGTGCGCGCTGCTTAACCCATCTGTCGTACAGAAGCGAGTTCTGGCGTCCCGCACTGATCGGTTTCAGCACAATATCGCGTGTGCTCTTGTCCGCTGCCTGTACTGTAACCAGAGTGCGCTTGCCGGCAAGGTTGGACAGCAGCCGGTCTACGGGCATTTCGTCGGTAACGGCCTGTCCGTTAATCTTAAGTACAATGTCGCCGGGATTTACGGCGGGAGACACTGCGGCGAGAGGCGATTTTGCAAGCACTTCGGCGATGCGTGCGCCCTTGCCGGTGTATGTGAGGTCGTATAACGCGCCCAGCGCAGCCGAGCTTTCCGGTGCGGCCGTGGCCGAGCCGCCGTAGTACGACGCGCCGGTATGGCTCACGTTGAGCTCGCCGAGTAGTTCGCTCAGCATTTCGGCGAAATCGTAGTTGTTGTTGATGTGCGGCAGGTACTTGCGGTAGTCGGCAACCATCGCCTTCCAGTCAACGCCGTGCATGGTGGGCACATAGAACCGTTCGGCTTCCTCGCGTTCCACATAGTCGAGGATATAGCGGCGTTCGGCAGCTGGGTCGAGTTTCTTTTCGGCGCGGTAGCTTATGGATTTGAGAGCCGGTCCGAATTTATTGAACGAGCTGCCCAGGAGGAACATCTTGCCGTCTTTCGATTTGGCGAAAGATGCTCTGCTGTCGCTGAAACGGCGTTCCATCGACAGGTCTCTGCTGTTGAGGTCCACTTTCCAGATGAAGGCGCCGTTGTCGGCTTGGCTGGTGAAATAGAGGTTCTCTCCGTCTTTGTCTACGATGGCGTCGATAAGGTCCGTGGAAAGCGGGGTGATGCGCATCTGGCGGTCGGAGATACCGGCCAGTTCGACAACGATAGGCTCCACTTCCTCTTTTTCCTTGTCGTCCTTCTTTTTGTCGTCTTTCTTCTTGTCGTCCTTTTTGCTGTCTTTGGCGTCCTTTTCGGCTTTCTTGGCCGCTTTCTTCTGTTCCTCCTTCTTTTTATCGTAGATTTCGCGTTCCTCTTTGCTCATGCGGAAGCGGTCGTAGCTTTCCTGATTCATGAACACGAAGAAAACATCCATCTGCGAGCCCCAGGAGGCGTGGTTGCGCATGCCGTAGCGTTCGGAGGCGAACATAAGTGCGTTACCGTCCATAATCCACCGCGGCGAGGCGTCGAAATAGCCGCTGTTGGTGATGTTTGTGATAGTTCCGTCGGCAACGTTGATAAGGGCGATGTCGCTGTAGGGGTCGTGCTTGCGGTCGATAATCTCCAGTGCGATCCACCGGGAATCGGGCGACCAGTAGTAGTTGAAGCCGCCGTTGCGGTGGCGGTATGTGGAACCGTCGGTGAGCTGTGTAACCTTGCCGCTCTTAACATCCATGTAGCACAATTTGTTACGGTCGAGAATGAAACCGAGTTTCTTGCCGTCGGGCGACATCTCGGGCACATTGCGTTCGTGGCCGTCGGCCTTGAATACCGCTTCCTCGGTTATTACGGTGGCGTGGGCGAAGTCGGGCTCGTCCAGCGACTTGTTGAAGGTCGCTTTGTAGATATTTGCCTTGCCGTCGCGCTCGCTCGCGTAGTAGAGTGTGGAGTCGTTGCCCCAGCACAGGTTTTCTTCGGACTCCGGAGTGTTGGAAATCTGTTTTGTGGTGGGATATTCAACGGATGTTACATACACGTCGCCGCGGTATGTGAAGGCTATCTGCTTGCCGTCGGGCGACGGTGTGGCATTGCGGGCGCCTGACGACGACGACAGCATGCGTGTCTCGTCGGGAAAGTCGGCGTTGATGCTCACCTTCACTTTGCGGGGCTTTGCGCCCTTGGTATCGGCCAAAGTGTAAAGCTCGCCGTCGTATGTGAATGCCAGAGTGCCGTTTTCGGCACGGCTGAGGAAGCGTACCGGATGTTTTTTGAAGTCGGTGATGGCTTTGGCGTCGGCAGGATTGGAGGCCGGCGCGCGGTACACGTTCAGCGATTTCTGCGGAGCGCGCTCGCTGAGGAAATAGATATATTCGCCGGCATCAACGGGGCTGAGGTCCTCACCCGGGTTCGTAACTACGGGAGTGTGTTTGCCTGTTGCCGGTGTGTAGCGCAGAATGTTGCGTGTTACCGACGAGGTATGGTGCTTGCGCCATGTGTTCTCGAATCCCTTTACATCCTGGTACAGGAAGCTCTTGCCGTCGGGCGACCAGCATATTTCGCGTGCCGGTGTGGCGAACAGCTGTGTGGGAGCGCCGCCGGTTACGGGAACCGAGTATACTTCCGTCATGCGCCCCGTGGGGTACAGTGCGCTCGAGGCAGGGTCCTGGATGGCCGCAGAGTACAGAATGGATTTGCCGTCGGGGGTGAACGCTTCGGGAAGCTCGCCCTTGGATGTGAATGTGATGCGTTTCCATTCGCCTTTGCCGTCGGCCGGAACGGTGAATATGTTCATGTTGCCGTAGCGGTCAGATGCAAAGGCTATCGTTTTGCTGTCCGGGCTCCATATCGGATGTTCTTCGTAGCTTGTCTGCGATGTTACGCGGTGAGCCTCGCCGCCCTGGACGGGTACGGTGAAGATATCGCCTTTGTATGTGAAAGCTATCTGGCTGCCGTCGGGCGAAATCTTTGCGTCGCGCATCCACTGGGGTGCCGAGGTCTGTGCCGAGGCTGCAAAAGCTGCTGTCAATGTCAACAGCGACAGTATCTTGTTCATGTGCCTATGTCTGATTAGTTTGTGCAAAGATATGAAAATTTGGCAAACAATACAATAGCAACGGCACGATGCAAAATCATAATATCCCGTTTGCTCGGAGGTAAGCTGGACCGCGGGCGGCCTCAGGACCGGATGTTGCCGGGGGCAAGCTCGATAACCTCGCAGTCGCGCATGTCGGTGCCGTCGATGGTCAGGCGCACCAGCGTGCGTGTTCTGTGCCATCCCGAAGTGCCCGCGGCTCCGGGATTTATGTGGAGCAGTTGCAGCTCGGGGTCGTACATCACCTTCAGGATATGCGAGTGGCCGTCCACCATCAGGCCTATGCCGTTGTTGCGCAGCAGCTGTTTCATCCCTTTAGCCCATTTGCCGGGGTAGCCGCCGATGTGCGTCAGCAGTACGCGTACGCCTTCCACCTGAAAAATCTCCAGTGCGGAGCATTTGCGGCACACCATGCCGTGGTCTATGTTGCCGGCCACGGCGCGTACCACGGGAGCGACGTCTTTCAGTCGCTCCACAATGTCGTAGTCGCCTATATCGCCGGCGTGCCATATTTCGTCGCAGCCCTCCAGATGCCGGGCGAATCGGTCGTCCCAGCAGCCGTGGGTGTCGCTTAGTATTCCAATTTTTTTCATTCTGCACGGGTGCCTGTGTCGATGCAAAATTATGAAAAACTTCCGTCCCGGCAAAACGGTCTTAACCCCACAGAATTGCATGGAAATGCAAAAGGCTCCGCTGTTCGCGAAGCCTTTAGATTATTATTGGGAGATTATTGCGGTGTTATATCAATGCCCCAGAATTCTTTTAGGCTGATTCTATTGTATTCGTCGTAAAGAGGATTACCTCTTAAGAAAGTTGCTATATATGAATTTACGACCCCGAAATCCTCTCTATAATAGTCAAAAAAATCCTGATTAAAGTAGTCGGGAAGCTTACCGGAAATATTATTGTCTCTAAAGCGTGGAGGATATATTCTTTCGCTGCAAAAACGTTTGAAATCCTCGAAATTGTCGATATACGTCCAGTCAAATTCAGTAAATTCATTATTGTCGAAACAATAATAAACTGTTTGCCAGTTTTCCATATAAGGAACTTTTCCGGTAAAGTGATTATGCCCCAAATCACACTTTTCCAGTTTGTCGGAAAATTTATCGAGATTTTCCGGGACCTTTCCGGTAAAATTGTTGGATACTAAATGACATTCTTTAAGGTTTTTAAATTCCTTAATAACCAAATCAAGGAATTCATTTCCGTATTGCGAATTCTTGATATCCAAAATTTCCAAAGTCTCGGCAAGCTTTCCAAAGTTTTTCGGTAAAGTACCGTTGATACCAGAAATCTCCGACTCTAACTCTAAGGGACGGATGCGTAGTTCCTTCAAAGGAACGTCGCACAATGTCGGAGGAATTTCTTTGAGTACCCCTATCGTATATTTTAATTCAAAAGACTCTAAATGTTTGAACTTGTCAAAAATGTCGGGCAAAGAGAATCCATTCGGTGCGTAACTGACATATAAACTCATTCCTTTTACAACTAATCTGTTAGATGTAGAATCATATCCGAATGCCAATCCTCTAAACTTAGAGAGATCGGATGATACGTAGGGACTACGAAAAAAGCGCGATGCTAAATTCTTTGCCCAGTAATCGTAAGTGCGGTCATTATCGAGGCCAAGCGCTTTATAGATTGCGTTTAAACCTTCCTGCTCGTTTTCATCAATGTAAGTCCAGTATGAATCGTAGTTGTTCGGTTCATCTTCTGCGCTACAGGAGGAGAAAAGAATGGCCGATAAAAAAGCAACAGTCAACAGTAGATGTTTCATAGTTTTATAGGTTTTTATCGTCGGCAAATATAATATAATTTTTAATCACAACAAATTTTTTGTTTTTATCAGTGCAGCCGCATCAAAACAGGCTTTAATTTGTAATCAACGTGTTGAGATTCCGATATCTGAGAGGGCGTAGCAGAACTGCCGTAGAAAGCCACCCAATGTAGGGACGTGCCTGTGGCACGTCAGCGATGGTCACTGAGCATCAGCGTTTTACAGCTGACGTGCCATAGGCACGTCCCTACAGTTATTGGAATAGTCAGGTTCTGCAACATCCTCCATCACATCCGGCTTTTGATGCGGTTGCTCTGTTGTTTTGATTCATATTAATGGTAAGCCCAACCGCCGCCATTATTATTGAGAATGATGGTGTAGGGTGGATTATGCCGTATTGTTGACAATTGCTCGTATGCTTTTACTTCAAAAATACGACTTTCCGTAATATTCTGTTGCTTGCCCATATAGTTAATATCCATCGAGACAGTTACAAGTACTAACATTTCGCTGTTTGTAGGCAGATTCCATTTGAAATAATACTGAGTTCCAGAATTAGCCTCACTTGCACTCATGTCGGCAAGGACAGAGAATCTATCCATATAACCCCATTCTGGTTCATCAAACAATACTCTGTCTTTACCGATGTAAATCTTGTCTTTTTGTAAGTTGGGATGGGCACAGAAGTATTGTTCCGGGTAACTGCGCCCTGCTATTTTTGCAAAGAAATATTTTTTGTCTACAGTGTAGGATGTTATATATTGGCGGATTGCGGGATTAAACTCTATATCAATCTCGTCATAATGTACTGTGGGAAAAATACCGCTGCCTTTTACTTCTAATGCGTCAGACGGATTTTCGAGGTTGGTTTCTGAGGCATAGAAGGGCTTGAGTAAATCGAAATGTACGACGGGTGTGTTTTTGACACACCATACTCCTAAATCCGAAAGTTTTGCACCTGTCGATGCAGACTGTGATTTGTACACTAAGTTGTTGGCGGGCGAAGCGTTCGGCTTACCGTCCAGTATAGCTCCGAGGTTAAAGGCAATGGGTTTTACTTGTGAAGCAGATGTTGAACCGAGAGCACCTTTTAAAGTAATAGTATCGTTAGCTGTCATGTTAACATCGGACTCGGTGTTATATACTGTTACTGTTGAGGTTTGACCGAACAAAGCTCCCAATCCTTTTTTCAGCAATGCACTTATTCCCTTGTTGGCAACTTGGCCTGCAAGCGTTTTGAGAGTTCCGAGCAATATCCCGCCGCCTATAGCTCCTCTACTGTTGGAGTCGCTTTTAGAATTCTCTAAAAGATCTTTAATATAACCTTCTGCAGCATTGCCTCCCATGTTTGCTATGAAATTTCTCAAATCCGACGCCTTATTATTCCCTTTTGTTTCAGGTATGGTTACTGATTTTATTTTGCCACTTATGTTTCCACTCATGTAACCATCAAACTGACCATTAAATATAGTGTTGTTTTGAGCTGAAATCAAAAAATCATGATCGAGGCTATCGTTATAACAGTACTGAGCAACTTTATACTCGAAACCATTCCATCCGTATGCTAATCCAGTATTCTTGTTATTGATCTGATTGGATGTCATCAAACCGGTATTTTTATATTTGTTTATAGAATCATTATCTCCTTTGCTAAGATAAGTCGGAACATAAAACATCTTGTGCTTAGGAGTGTTACCGTTTTTATCTTTATCGGATTTTAAAAACCATTGAGTGTTTGTTCCATCAATGGCATCGCTATAATAAAAAACTTTCAAAACTCCTGTAAAAAGGTTGTAGAATACCATATAAGACTGACCTTGGTCTGACATTGCATCTTTAAATGTATGAAACAGCATAGTCCAGCCATCTTCCTTTTTTATATCTTTACGGAAGTGCTCATCTAAGGTGGTTATAGGCCCATTGGCAGACCAAGGTGCTGTTATATGTTGTAATATGTTGTTCTTGTTGGGAATATAGATTGTATTTATATTTTCCCAATTGTTTAAAAGTGTCGGGTTGCTTGTAGATACTTCGAATCCATCGGCAATGAGACTTCTTGAGCCGCCGGCATGCGGCAGGTTGTTGACTTTAATTTCATCTTCGGAGCATGCTGTGAGGCACAAAGCCAAAGTCAATAATGGTAATAAATGTGTTAATAAAGTTTTCATGTTTTTTTTGATTATTAGGTATTTATATTGTTACATATCCTATATATGAATATTCCTCGGTGGAAAAATGGATTTGGCATTCTCCTTCCATAGAGAATAATGCGTTTATAAAATCGGCTTCGTCTGTATATGATGCTATGCAGATTTCTCCGTCTGTATCCCAAATCTCGTATGACATAATTTCGTCCGGCTCAACGCCCATTTGTATCCCTTCTGTACTGATCGTACAGACAACAATCCCGGCGGGTATTCTGGAGCCTCTATGGTGGATGACCTGTTTGGGTTTCTTACTTAATTGCACGGTTTGTGTTGTCGTGCTGCCTGAATATACCTGCGGGCAGGTAATGCACAATGCCAATAAGATGATGATTGATGATAATAGTTTTTTCATAATTTAACGTGATATTATTGTATCGTCGAAATTATGAAAAAACGTGAATCAAGGCCTTAAAAGCGATAACGGAAAAATAACGGAAATCGCTGACGGCTGCGCAGTGCGTTTATAATAAGCGGATTATGCGGTCGATGGTTTTTACGCTGATTTTCCTGTCGAGTACCTTGAAACCGAGCGTTTCTCTTCGGGAGATTATTGCTCCGTTGCTTCTTCCGAACAGAACAGTCATTTCGGAAGGCTTGAATCCGCATTTCACAATCAGCGCCGTATGGATGTCGAGCGATGTAAGCCTGCCGGATGTCAGGAGGCTCAGATTGGCCAGAAAGCGCGGCGAGCTTTGCAGCACGGTTTGTTCAAGTTCTTCCCACAGGCGCTCGTCCACAATGGGCCGGTTGTCCCTTATCAAATTTTTCAGCGTCTTATAAATGGCGGAACACAATATCGGTTGTGGAACGGCCTGGGTTTCTTCGCCGGTTTCGGACAGCGCCAGAAGTTCGTTTTTGAGCTGTTCCCTTAATTCACTTTCGGTGCGCTTGTGCACGACGGGCACAGGCAAGGCTTCGTCGGTCGTCTTTGTTCCGGCGGATTCCTTGGGGTTGCCGTTATATCCGGCAAGTTCGTGCTTCAGTTTGTTGATATTTTCGAGCGATGCCTGCAGCTCGATGATGTTGTTCTTGTTTTTAATCTTAAGGAGCAGTATTGCGATGGTCATTATCACAATGACAACGGCAAAAACAGTAATCCACAGTTTCAGTGTTCTGTTGGCTTTTTCGGCTTCCGCTTTTTTTAGTTCATGCAAGCGGTAGTTGTACAGATTCTGTTGGTTAAGGGCCGCCTCGTTTTCGTTTTCATCGTAATACGTGGCTAAAATAGTCTGATAGTTGCTGATATATACGTCAAGAGAATCGCGAGGGATGAAACTCCTGAGTTCGGGTGAAAGCAAATTCTGGTATCCTATTTCTTTGTGCATCGGATCCGGGTTGGATACGAGTTCGTGCGAATACATGTATGCCGTATCAAGAATGCCGCCACCCAGATAGATAGTGGACGCATAGCCTAAGGCACTGTTCCTGATCATGGGATCGACGAGGTCCGGCGTATTCCGGATAAGAATCAATGCCGAGTCTATCTGATTCGAATAAAATTTGGCAGCAGCCCTTTCCATATTCGCTTCCGCAATATAGTATGGTATGTTTTGGCTTTCGTTAAGTTTCAGGCTTTCAACCAGTGCGCTGTCGGCGCGCTCGTATTGCTCGGCTCTTAAAAACGTTACCCCTAAAAGTTCCAAGTCGAATACTAAGAGCGTAGTGTCCCGGATGGCACGGTTGATTTCTATCGCTGCTTCAATAAAAGAGACGGCTTCGCCGTAAAGGCACAGGGAATGGAGCAGGCGCCCGGTCTGGCTGAGCACACGTCTTTTCAGTTCCGGGTCTTTATCGGAAGGCAGCAGATCGAGCGAGCGGTGGAAATATTCCAGTGCAGTTGGCTTGTCGCCGAGGTCGCTGTAAACGCGGCCCCCATAGTAGAGCGCTTCGGGGTAGAGGTCTTTTCCGCGGTAGTAGTCGATTACATCGAGTATCAGGCTGTCGGATGTGTGAACGATATAGGCTTTGTCGGATGCCTTGACGGTGAGGAAGTCGAAATAGTGCCGGTCCGCTTCGGAAAGGCTGTCGGCGTCGATGCTGTCCAGGAGCGCCAGAGCCTTATGTGGCTCGTCGTTTGCAAGTGCGGCGACTTCGGTCAGGCGGGCGTCGTGCGGCGTTTCAGAGCAGGCGCAAAGGAGCGTGATAATTAGGAAGCAGAGTATTTCGGCAGCTTTTTTCATATCTTCAACGCTCATGAAAAAATCAGCTTGTTACCGCTCACTGTTATTGTGCCGCTGTGGAAGGATGTGGAATGAATTTCGCCGCGGAACGGTTCTATCACTACTTCCGTGGTGCCGTCAGGCTTTTCAAATAAAGTTACCACGGACATCCGGTAGGTTTGTCCGCGGTAAATTATCTTGTGAGCCAGATATCTTTCCATCACTGTGCGGTTGCAACTGTGTCGGTTGCCGTGGTGTCGGCCTGCAGCTTTTTATTTTCCGGATAGAACTTGCGGCGGAATACGCTGTACGGGCGGTGGTAGTCTTCCGGATTGACGCGCTTGCGCACCATTTCGAGACTGTCCATCCTCAGCGATGTGCCGCGGCGGTTGGAGGCGTTGAAATAGCCGAAAATACGCACGGGGGTGAGGGTCGAGTCGGTCTGAAGCTTGATTTCTTTCCATCCGTCGCCGCCGACTTTCGATGATATGTATTCAACCGAGCCGTCGGAATATTCGGCTGCGAGCACCCATTGCGAATCGTCGGGCGAGTTGAAGAACTTCGCGCGCCAGGTGTAGTTGTCGCCGCGCTCCCAGTTCTTGTCGCTGTCGAAACTGAACGTTATCATCTTGGACGGCATTATGTCGTTGAACGTGATGTGGCGTGCGCTTGGCCACACGTCCACCGAGTCGCCTGCTATCGAGAGTGCGTTTGCCGCGGCAATCCTGTTGCCGGATTCCGTGAGGCGTTGCTCGAGAATCTCGATGGTCTCGTCGTACACATCCATGTAGTACTTTATGTTGCGTCCGTACCAGGCCAGCGACGAATCCACCTGCGGGGTGGTTACGCCGTGGCGTTCGTAAACCGACTGTTTTATGGCCTGCTTTATGGAATCGGAGTTGGACATGCGCGGTGTCATGTCGATAACCGACTCGGCAATGTGCACGTCGGCCATCAGCCGCGCCATATCGTGGGGCTGGATAACCTCGGAGGGCACTTTCGCGCACGAGGTAACAAGGGCGGCCAAACTAATTATCGCGCTTATCCGCAGGCTTTTCATCGGGGTCGAGTGTCGTTTCCAGGCGGTTGAAGTAGAAAATTAGCAGGATCAGCATTCCCACGCTTATTGCGGCGTCGGCCACATTGAACACCGGGTCGAAGAACGAAAACAGGCGTCCGCCTACGATAGGTAGCCAGTCGGGCCAGTAGAACGAGAACAGCGGGAAATAGAACATGTCAACAACAAGTCCCTGGAATATGGTGCCATAGCCCTCGCCCCAGGGTACCACGGATGCAACTTCGGGAGGATACGGATTGGTGAATATCTCGCCGTATATGACGCAGTCCACAATGTTGCCGAATGCGCCGGCGGCGATAAGCGCCACGCTCACAAGGTAGCCGTACGGTACCTTCGCCGTTTTGCACAGGCGGCAGATGTACCATATCAGGAAACCGAACAGGCCCATTCGGAAGAACGTCAGCGCATATTTGCTGAACAGCTCCATGCCGAAGGCCATGCCGTTGTTCTGGATAAAGTGAATGTGGAACCACGGGAATATCTCGTAGTCCTCGTTGAGGTAGAAGTGTGTCTTGATCCAGATTTTTACAATCTGGTCGATAATAATTATCGCGCCGATCACCAGCCAGGCGACGAGTGTCATCCGGCGGGAGCGCGCAGTGTCGTGAACAGGTGTGCTCAATGATTCGGATTGTTTTTCTCCTCTACACAGAGGGTGGCGTGAGGCACGGCGCGCAGGCGTTCCTTGGGTATGAGTTTGCCGGTTGCGCGGCAGATGCCGTATGTCTTGTTATCGATGCGTACGAGTGCGGCGCGGAGGTGTTCTATGAATTTGCGCTGACGGTCGGCCAGACGGGCGTTGGCTTCCCGCTCGAACACATTGGCGCCTTCTTCCAGCGCCTTGAATGTGGGCGAAGTGTCGGCGGTGTCGTTCCCTTCGTTGTTGCGCAACGAAGCGCACAACTCTTCGTAGAGCGCGGTGGCGCTTTCGAGTTTGGAGAGTATGAGTTGGCGGAACTCCTCGAGTTCTTCGTCGGAATATCTAACTTGTTCGCTCATGGTGTGGTGATATGCCGCCGGCTCAAGGCCGGCGGCGCTATGTTTCATAAATTTATGCCGGGGTAATGATTATGCCGAGCTTCAGGTCGTCGATGTCGAGAATCTCTACTTCGCCGTCCTTGCCGTCGATAACGATGCCGTCGGCCAGTACCTGGGTGGCAATATATTCACCATATTCAGCAATCACAGGTTCTATCTCCGGACAGGGGAGGAACTGGATGTTGATATGGTCGGTAATGTCGTAGTCGCGCTTCTTGCGGATGTTCTGCACGCGATTGATTATCTCGCGGGCGAGGCCTTCGCGGAAAAGGGCCGGGCTTATTTCTATGTCGAGGGCTACGGTGAGGTCGCCGTCGTTGGCTACGAGCCAGCCGTCCATGTCCTCGGAAATCACTTTTACGTCCGCGAGGTCTACGGCCGTTGTTTCGCCGTCAACGTCAATGGCGATGCTTCCCTTGGCTTCGAGTTCGGCTATCTGCTTGCGGTCGAGGGCTTTTATAATCTCGGCGGCGGCTTTCATCTTTTTGCCGAACTTGGGTCCGAGTTTCTTGAAATCGGGAACCACGCGTTTTACGAATACCTCGTTGTCGGCGTTGACAATCTCTATGGCTTTCACGTTGACTTCCGCTGCCACGATGGGCGTAACGGCCTTGACGATGGCCGAAAGCTCGTCCGACGACGAAGGCACGAGCATCTTGGCCAGCGGCTGACGTACCTTTATGTTGGCCTTCTTGCGCAGCGAGAGAACAAGCGAGGTAAGGCGCTGGGCTATGTCCATACGCTGTTCAAGTGCTTTGTCGATAAGCGGGTTGTCGGCCTTGGGGAAGTCGGCCAGGTGTACCGAGTTGCCGCTGCTGCAGTGGGTGAGGTCGCGGTAGAGCCTGTCGCTGAAGAACGGGCTTACTGGCGCCATAAGCTTGGCCACGGTGAGCAGGCAGGTATACAGGGTCTGGTATGCGGCAAGTTTGTCCTGGTCGAGACCGCGGCTCCAGAAGCGCTTGCGGTTGAGGCGCACATACCAGTTGGAAAGATTGTCGAGCACGAAGGCACTGATGGCGCGCACGCCGCGGGTGGGTTCGTAGTCGTCGAACTCTGCCGTTACTGTTGCTACAAGGCTGTTGAGCAGAGAGAGTATCCAGCGGTCTATCTCGGGGCGCTTGCTTACGGGTACCTGCTGTTCCTCGCCGCTGAAACCGTCTACGTTGGCGTACATGGCAAAGAAGTTGTAGGTGTTGGAGAGCGTGGAGAAGAACTTGCGGGCTACTTCCTCTACGCCTTCGCTGTCGTATTTCAGGTTGTCCCAGGGCGACGAGCACGAAATCATGTACCAGCGCAGGGGGTCCGAACCGTATTTCTCTATTGTCTCGAAAGGATCTACGGCGTTGCCTTTGCGTTTGGACATTTTCTCGCCGTTCTTGTCAAGCACAAGACCGTTGGAAATAACGGCCTTGAAGGCGCGGGAGTCGAAAGCCATTGTGCCGATGGCGTGGAGGGTGTAGAACCAGCCGCGTGTCTGGTCGACGCCCTCGGCGATGAAGTCGGCGGGGAACATTCGGCCGGAATCGACAGCTTCCTTGTTCTCGAAGGGATAGTGAAGCTGGGCATATGGCATGGAACCGCTGTCGAACCATACGTCGATAAGGTCGGTCTCGCGGGTCATAGGCTTGCCCGTGGCGCTCACAAGAACGATATCGTCAACGTACGGGCGGTGCAGGTCTATCTTGGCGTAGTTCTCTTTCGAATAATCGCCGGGAACAAAACCTTTGTCCTTAAACGGATTGGATTTCATGATGCCGGCGGCGACAGATTTTTCTATCTCGTCCCAGAGAGTCTGCACGCTGTCGATGCATATTTCTTCGGCGCCGTTTTCGGTGCGCCAGATAGGCAGAGGTGTGCCCCAGAAGCGGCTGCGCGACAGGTTCCAGTCCTGTAGGTTCTCCAGCCATTTGCCGAAACGGCCCGAGCCGGTAGAGGCGGGCTTCCACTGAATTGTATCGTTAAGTTCCATCATGCGCTGGCGAGCGGCGCTGGAACGGATAAACCAGCTGTCAAGCGGATAATAGAGCACGGGCTTGTCGGTGCGCCAGCAGTGCGGGTAGTTGTGTACGTGCTTTTCTATGCGGAATGCCTTGCCGGAGGCCTTGAGGTCCATGCAGATGGCAACGTCGAGCGTTTCGGTGGTGTCCGTTGCTTCGGGGTCGTAGGCGTTCTTTACGTAGCGTCCGGCCCACTTGCTGTATTCTTCCGTATCGACCATGTTTTTCACAAACTCGGGGTCGAGGTCCTCTATGCGGTAGAAACGTCCGGAGAGGTCTACCATCGGGCGGATTTTGCCGTCGCGGTCGATAAGGTGCAGTGGCGGTATGCCGGCCTGCTTGCTCACGCGCAAGTCGTCGGCGCCGAAAGTGCCGGCGATATGGACTATGCCGGTACCGTCTTCGGTGGTAACATAATCGCCGGGGATTACGCGGAATGCGCCTTCTCCGGGGTTAACCCAAGGCAGAAGCTGCATGTAGTGCATGCCAACGAGGTCGTTGCCGGTAACGGTGGCGACAACACGATACGGCACAATCTTGTCGCCCTGCTTGTAGTCCTCAAGGGCTATTTCGCTGCCTTTGGGGTTGAAGAGGGTCGGCATGAGCGCTTCGGCGGCCACGGCGGTCATCGGTTTGCCGGAATAGGGATTGTAGGTGCGAACGATGCAGTATTTGATAGCGGGGCCTACTGCCAGTGCCGTGTTCGAGGGCAAGGTCCACGGTGTGGTGGTCCATGCCAGCATTACGGGTGTTCCCCACCCTTTCATCGCCTCGATGGGGTCTGTTATAGTGAACTGCGCTATGCAGGTGGTGTCTTTTACGTCGCGGTAGCATCCTGGCTGGTTAAGCTCGTGCGAGCTCAGGCCGGTGCCGGCGGCAGGCGAATAGGGCTGGATTGTGTATCCTTTGTACAGCAGGTCCTTGCTGTAGAGCTGGGCGAGAAGCCACCATACGGTTTCTATGTACCGGTTGTCGTAGGTGATATAGGGGTCGGTGGTGTCTACCCAGTAGCCCATCATATTGGTGAGGGTTTCCCACTCCTTTGTATATTTCATCACCTCGCGGCGGCAGGCGGCGTTATATTCGTCAACGGTAATCTTTTTGCCGATGTCTTCCTTGGTTATGCCGAGCGATTTTTCAACGCCGAGTTCCACGGGCAGCCCGTGGGTGTCCCAGCCGGCTTTTCGCTGCACCTGGAAGCCCTGCATGGTTTTGTAACGGCAGAAAAGGTCCTTGATGGTGCGGGCCATCACATGGTGGATTCCCGGCATACCGTTTGCGGAGGGTGGTCCTTCATAGAATACAAAGGACGGGGCACCTTCGCGCAGTGCTACGCTGCGGCGGAAGAGGTTGTCGGAGTTCCATTTGGCTAATATCTCCTTGTTGAGGTCGGAGAGATTCAGACCGGAATATTCATTGAATTTTTTCATACAAAAGGGAGTGGTAATCGGAGTATTGACATACTTTTTAAGTAAAAGGGTGTGCCGGCATGGAACGCGGACACACCCTTTTCCGGATATCGTCGAGCCCGAGGGCGTGCTGCTTATTCGGCAGCTTCGGCCTGAGCTTCTTCGGCGGGAGCCTCAGCTTCGGCCTGGGCTGCTGCTGCGGCAGCTGCGGCTTCTGCTTTTTTCTTGGCGACTTCTTCTGCCTTAGCCTTGTTCTTGGCTACTTCGGCTTCGAGACGCTGTTTTGCCGTTGTCTGACGCTTGTTTTCGTCGGCTGTCTTTACGGCTGCATTTTTTGCATCTTTCTGGGCTTTCCATGCGTTGAAGCGACGTTCTGCTTCTGCCTGGTCGAATGCGCCTTTCTTTACGCCGCCAAGCAGGTGGTGCATCAGAAGTACGCCTTCGTGAGAAAGAATGGAGCGAACGGTGTCGGTGGGTTCGGCACCGGTTGTTACCCAATACAAAGCACGTTCGAAATCAAGAGTAACTGTAGCAGGATTAGTGTTCGGATTATAGGAACCTATCCTTTCAATAAATCTACCATCTCGTGGTGCCCTGCTATCGGCGATAACAATAGGATAGAACGCATAGTTCTTGCGACCATGACGTTGCAGTCTAATTTTTGTTGCCATTTAGAGTGTTTTGTTATTGGTTTGTTTTTAATGCGCCGCAAAAGTACGTTTTTTTTCTGAGTTTTCCAAATCATCCGGCGTTTAAAACAAAAAAATCGGCTCCCAAAGGGGCCGATAGTCTTTTTCGTTAATGCTGTACTGAATTATTCAGCAACGGGAGCTGCAGCTACTTCTTCAGCGGCTACAACGGTGGTGTCGTTGGTGAGGGTGTCAACAGCAGCGGCAACTACTTCTTCTTCAACAACTGCTACGGTGTCCTGTGCTTCTGCTTCTGCTTCTGCAGCTGCTTCTTTGTTACCGCAAGCGAAGAACGACATGCTGAATGCTACAGCAAGCATTAAAACTAACTTTTTCATTTTCGTCTTGATTAAGTAATAAAACATTTGTGCTTCAAAAACGGTGCAAATTTACGCCATTTTTTTTAATTGCAAAAATTCTGTACGGAAATATTCACGTTTTATACGCCAAAATTAACATTTAGGACGTTTTTTTGCCTTCGCGAGCCAACAAATGATAAAAATCAGTTGCGAAAGCCTTGTGTTTCCGTGATGCGGTTGGCCATCTCGACGGCTTCGGAGATGTGTGAGCAGATATTCTCTTCGCCGATTAGATCCTGTATTCCCGCATGCTCCAGCGAGGCGCGTACGTTATCCTTTACTCCGGAGAGGACTATGTGGATGCCTTCGGCCTGAGAACCGCGGATTAGTATCTCGAGATTGTGGATGCCAGTGGCGTCTATAAATGATACCTTACGCATGCGGATGATGCGGACGATAGGTTTGTCCCGCATGGCCGAACGCATCAGCTCGTCGAATTTCGTGGCCACGCCGAAGAAGAACGGACCGTCGATTTCGTAGACGCTAACGCCTTTTGCTACGTTGAGAACCTCGTGGGTATCAAGGTCGGTGCCTTCGGCAACGTCGAGTTTCTCGGAGTAAACCTTAATCTCGGTGTTTTCGGTTACGCGGCGTATAAAGAGAACTACGGCAAGGAGCAGACCGATCTCGATGGCGATGGTGAGGTCGAAGATCACGGTAAGCAGGAACGTTACCACCAATACCGATATGTCGCTTTTGGGCGAGCGGAAAATTCCAACAACAGTGCGCCAGCCGCTCATATTATATGAAACCACCATAAGAACTGCCGCCAGTGTGGCAAGGGGCACATAATTGATAAGAGGCATTGCAAAGAGGAAGATGAGCAGAAGCACCAGGGCGTGTACTATGCCCGCCACAGGGGTGCGGCCGCCGTTGGTGATGTTGGTCATTGTGCGGGCGATTGCGCCGGTTACGGGTATGCCGCCGAAGAACGGTACGGTGATGTTTGCCAGACCCTGGCCGATAAGCTCGGTGTTGCTGTTTGTGTGCGAGCCGGTGATACCGTCGGCCACGGTTGCCGATAGCAGCGACTCGATAGCGCACAGCACCGCTATTGTGAATGCCGACGGAAGCAACATGTTTATCGTGGCCATATTCAGCGTGAAGCCGTGAGGCGTGGGGATGTCGGTGGCCATTGTGCCGAAGCGGTCGCCGATGGTCTCGACATGGAACCAGTCGAAGAACTCAGACATAAGATAGCAGGCGCCTGTGGCGACCACAATGGCGATTAGCGCGCCGGGCAGTCGTTTGGAAATCTTTGGTGTCGCTATTATAATAAGGAGTGATACCACGGAGACAATCAGCGTTACAGGCGATATGTTGCCGAGGCTGCGGAGGTACAGGCCCCACTTGGGAAGGAACTGGCCTGGTATGTCTGTGAGACCGAGCCCCAGAAAGTCGTTGATCTGAGTGGAAAATATCGTAAGGGCTATACCTGCGGTGAAGCCGACGACAATAGGGTAGGGGATAAACTTGATTACTGTGCCGAGCCGGAACAGGCCGAGCAGCACAAGAATCAGGCCGGCCATGAACGTTGCCACTGCGAGGCCGTGCAGACCGAACTGTGCGATAATGTTATATACAATAACGATGAAAGCGCCCGTCGGGCCGCCGATCTGCACCGAGTTGCCCCCGGCAAAAGAAACCATGAAGCCGCCGATGATGGCTGTCAATAAGCCGATGGTGGGGCTTACGCCAGATGCGATGCCGAATGCGATTGCAAGAGGAAGTGCGACAATACCTACAACAATACCGGCCGTGATGTCGGCTTTCAGTTTTGCGGATGTGTAGTGCCGGAGTGCTTTAAAGAGCTTGGGGTGAAAGTCTACTGCATTGGAAACCACCGATTTGGTAACAGTAGAAACCTCGGAAATACCGGTTGTACTCATAAAACTACATTATACCTTAGAAATTCGGTGCAAAATTAGTGATTTTTTGTGAAAAATAATAAAAACCATGCTATAAAACATGGTTTTGTATCATATCTATAATAGCTAAACCAGCTAAACCAGCTATTTCAAGCAGCCGAGCAGGTCGGCGACGATGAATGTGGAGCCGCCAACGAATATGGTGTCTCCTTCGGAGGCCTCGCCGAGGGCTGCCGTATATGCTTCGGCTACACTGGAATACACTTTGCCTGCCAGGCCGTGGGCTGCGGCGACGGCGGCAGTGGATTCGGCTGGGCGAGCCCTGTCTACGACGGGACGTGTGAAGTAGTAGAATGCGTTGCGTGGCATTGTCTCGAAAATGGCGTCTACGTCCTTGTCGCTCACGAAGCCGAGGATTATGCGCAGAGGTGATTCCTCGGAAATCGCGCACAGACGAGGGCCAAGATGCCTCCAGCCGCCTATGTTATGCCCGGTATCGCACAGCACACGCACTGGTGCCGATTGTATTTGCATCCATCGTCCCGTCAGACCGGTGAGGCTGCATACTTCTGCCATGCCTTTGCGGACCGCCGCAGAGCTTATCGGTAAACCGGCCTGCGTGAGCACTTGCAGGGCAGTCATTATTGTGGCGGCATTTTCTATCTGGCAGTCGCCGGCAAGTTCGCCGCTTATGCTACCCCAGGGCGTACCGGTATATTCTATATGGTCGCTGAACTGTTCGGCTTCCGCATAAATTTTTTGACCGGAGGCAAGGTACAGAGGCAACTGGCATTGAGTTGCCTTGTCGCGGAACACCTCGAGAACCTCTCCGGCGGCCGAGCCTATCACAACCGGTACTCCGGGTTTGATGATGCCGGCTTTCTCGGTGGCTATGGCTGCTTCGGTATCGCCGAGTAAAGCGGTATGGTCCAGTGATATGTTTGTTATTACCGACAACAGAGGTGTTATTATGTTCGTACTGTCCAGCCGTCCGCCAAGACCGACTTCTATTACGGCTATATCTACTTTTTCGGTGGCAAAGTAGTGGAAAGCCATAAGTGTGGCCACTTCGAAGAATGAAGGTGTGAGTTCGCCCTGGATTTCGCGCAGGCGCTTCATAAAGTCCGCTACCGCGGCTTTTTCTATCATCAGGCCGTTTATGCGTATGCGTTCGCGGAAATCGAGAATGTGCGGCGACGTGTATAGCCCCACTTTCAGGCCTGCGCACTGAAGAACGGCAGCAATAGTGTGGGCCGTGGAACCTTTGCCGTTTGTGCCGCCCACATGGATGGTATTGAATTTTGTGTGCGGGTTGCCGAGGCGTGCGGAAAGCTCCAGTGTGCTTCCGAGGCCCGGATGGTATGCCTTGGCGCCTACCTTGTGGAAGGCGGTATAGTGTTCGGAAAGATAGTCGAGCGCTTCGCGGTATTCCTGTTCTTCAGTTGCCATAAACTTTTGAATGTATGTACTCCATGTACAGTTTTATAATATTAGGGCCGCCTATGGCGGATAGTGTGCGGAATCCGGCGTTTCCGTTGACTTCGCATACGGTGTGGTTGCCGTCGGCGGTAAACAGCAGATCAACTCCGGCAATGTCAAGTCCTATGGCATTGCTGGCGCTCACTGCCATTGCTGCCGCCTCGGGTGTGAGCGCAAACGGCGACGCACTGCCGCCCTGTGAAAAATTGGAGAGAAACGAGGTGTCCGAGTGGCGGAGCACCTGTGCTACGGCGGCGGTGCCGACGGTCCAGACTCGTAGGTCGCGTCCGTGGCTGGAGGCGATATATTCCTGCACAAGCATGTTGCCGTTGCATGCGGTACAGGCGTGGGCATATTCGTCGGCGTCGTGTACAAGATATACGTCGTAACCCCTCGATGAATCGGGACGTTTGGCCACGAAAACATTGCTTTCCAGCATTGCGCAGACTGTCTGATATGCCGATGGAACCGGACTCCAGAAAGTGCGGGGTGTGGGTATTCCTGCGGCGACAAGCAGGTTGTGGGTTATCACTTTGTTCAGACTTGCGGCCATCGCTGCCCATCGGTTGAACACCGGTATGCCGGCGGTCTCGAAAGCGGTAGATATTTCCGCGCAGTAGCCGCGCATTATCACGAAATCGGGTTTGCCGATGCGCTCGCCGTAAAGCCGGAATTCCGTGTGCCGGCAGAATTCTACCGTTATGTCCTCAAAAAAAGCCTGCCGCAGTTCAATGCCGAGAGCTGCTGCCTCGGATATCCACCAGGCGAAAGCGTCTGGGCCTCCTGCTCCGCAGGATTTCGGGAACAATAACAGACCGTGTTTCATTTTCGGCTCAGAATATCAGCCACCCTGCCAGGCCTGATGCAATTATCACGTAGATGGGGTGGATTTTTGTCGTAAGCACCACTGTGAGCGATACGGCTGCTATGATTATGCTGCATATGATATCGGGAGTGGTGGTGCCGAAGTTCTCGCCGTTCATAAGAATGAGCGCCGCCGAAGCTATCAGGCCGATAACAACGGGCCTGAGGCCTGCGAAAATACCTTTGATTGCGGCGCTGTCGTGATGCCGGGTGATATAGTGGCCGGCATAACGAACCAGAATGAAGGACGGGAGGATAACAACCAGCGTGCAGAGTATTGAGCCGAGAATGCCATATACAGGCGATGAAAGTGCCGGCGACGATACTGCCGGGGCTACGTAGCCGATATATGTGGCCGAGTTGATGCCGATAGGACCGGGGGTCATCTGCGAGATAGCGACTATATCGGTGAACATCTGCTCTGTAATCCATCCGGGTGTAACGATTTCGTTTTCTATCAGCGACAGCATGGCGTAGCCGCCGCCGAATCCGAAGAAACCTATTTTGAGGTAACTCCATATAAGACGCAGGTATATCATCATCGTTCAGTCTCCTTTCTGTGGCTTGTAATCCACCATCCTATTGCGCCGCCGGCAATTATGAACAGTATGGGGTTGGAAATAAAAGGCAGCTTGGACCATATCAGCAATGCCACAGCGACCGGTATCCAGGCCATTTTCCATCCTATTCCCGCCGACCGGGCGGTTGTGAACACCGGTGCCACTATCAGTGCCACCACGCACGGACGTATGCCCTTGAAGATGGCCGTGAGGGTCTCGTTCCCGGTTATTGTCTCCGGCGTGAGGAACATTGCTATTGCCAGGATTATGCAGAAGCACGGCAGTATTGTGCCGGATGCGGCTATTACTGCGCCTTTGAGCCCGCGCAGCTTGTCGCCCACGACAACAGAGATGTTGACGGCCAGAATGCCGGGCATCGACTGCGCTACGGCGAGCAAATCGAGGAACTCGTTTTTCTCGAGCCATTTCTTGTTGTCTACAACCTCGCGTTCGATGATGCTTATCATAGCCCATCCGCCGCCGAACGTGAAGGCTCCTATTTTTGCGAATGTGGTGAATAATTGTCCTAAAAGTGCCATGAAATATCAGTTGAATTCTACCACCGTAATACCCGGACCGCCGAAGCGGATATCCTCGTCGTGATAGCTGCGGACAGCGCCTATGGTGTCGAGGTATTGACGTATGCTTTGGCGCAGCGCTCCCGTACCGGTGCCGTGGAGGATGCGCACGCGGCCAGCGTTGAACTGCACCGCGTCGTCGATGTAGTACATCACTGCCTGTACGGCTTCGTCGGCGCGCATGCCGCGTACGTCTATCTCGGCGCTGAAGTCGAGCTGGCGCAGACGGCTGGAATCGGATGTCTGCGCAGCGATATACGATACTCCGGAGCCTCCGGTCTGCGGCTGGCGTATAGTACGTTTAAGTCGGTCCAATTTTACTGTTGTGCGCATGCTGCCGAAAATCACTGTGGCTTCTTTGCCGTTTATCTGTTCGACGGTACCGACGGTCTGGCCGCCGTCTTTCAGACAGACGTTGTCGCCTGGTTGCAGAGGTTTTTCGGCGGCTGCTGTTACTGGCTTCTGTTCCTTCTTTTTCTTTATTTTGGGAGTCTTGAGCAGAGGATGTCCGCTCTCCGTATCGTTTTCGAGGGCCTCACGTGTCTGTTTCAGTTTCTCGCGCGCGATTTTGGTCTTTTCTTTGTCGGCTTGGGCGCTCCGGATGTCGCGTATGGTCTTTTCGATGCTGGCGTTGCTGTTGTCGAGGATGCGTTTCGCTTCCTGGCGGGCCTCGCTGATTATTTCCTTGCGCTGGCGGCTGAGTTTTTCCACGTCGTCGGAGTATCGGGCGAGGGTTTCGTCAAGCTGTTTTTCCTTGCGGTGAATCTCGTCGCGTTTCTTTTCCCAGTAGCGTCGGTCGCGGGCTATATCGAGCAGATATTTGTCCATGTTCACATAGTCGCTGCCTACAATCTCCTGCGCGTCCTTCACAATGGCTTCTGGCAGACCTGTCTTGCGGGCTATCTCTATGGCGAAAGAACTGCCCGGATGGCCGATGGCGAGTTTGAACAGCGGTTGCATCAGATGTCTGTCGTACAGCATGGAGCCGTTTATCAGCCCTGGCGTTTCTTCGGCGAACTGTTTCAGATTGTGGTAGTGTGTGGTTATCACACCCCATACGCCGTCGGCGTTGAGCTGTTTCAGCACTGCCTGTGCGATTGCTCCGCCGATTTCGGGTTCTGTACCGCTGCCGAATTCATCTATAAGAATGAGCGAACGGCGGTTGCCGCGCATAAGGAACTGCTTCATGTTGCGCAGATGCGAGGAATAGGTGCTGAGGTCGTCTTCTATGGACTGGTCGTCGCCTATGTCGATGAAGATATCGTTGAACATGCCGATGTGCGAGTTGGAATATACCGGAGGGAGGACTCCGCACTGGGTCATGTACTGCACTATGGCTGTCGTTTTCAGTGTAACTGATTTGCCGCCTGCATTCGGACCGGAGATTACGAGAAGCCGTCCCGTCTTGGGCGACAGGGTGATGTCGAGCGGAACAATAGGTCGTCCCTGTTCGCGCAGCGACAGTTTCAGCACGGGATGGCACGCACCGTACCATTCAAGTTCGGGACGGTCGTTGAGGCTTGGCATGGTGGCGTCGATGTCGCGGGCATAGCGGGCTTTGGCGGCAATGAAATCGAATTCACCGAGCAATGCGAAACCGGCAAGCAGCTCGTCGATGTGCGGGCGAATCTCGTCGGCGAGTGCGCGGAGGATGCGCATTATCTCGCGGTGTTCCTCAATGCTCAGCTCTCGCAGTCTGTTGTTGGCCTCCACCACTTCGGCCGGCTCTATGAAGTATGTTTTGCCGGAAGCCGACTCGTCGTGGACAATGCCGGGAATTTTTCGCTTATTCATCGGCGCCACGGGGATGACGAGGCGGCCGTCGCGCATGGACGGCGTGGCGTCGGCATCGAGATATCCCTCGCGCACGGCGGCGGATATGACGCGTCGCATGGCCGAACTGATGCTTGCCGAAGCGGCTGTCATGGAGCGGCGTATGTCGGCGAGTTCGGGCGACGCGTTGTCTTTTATCTGGCCGTGCCTGTCAATAATCCTGTCGATGGCACTGGCTACAGCTGGAAACGGCATAAGGTCGGCGGCGAGTGCGTCCAGCGCGGGATATGGTGTGTCGTTGGTGGTCTCGTCGCGGTGTTTGGCAAAAAAAGAGGCTATCGCGGCCATTGTTTCCAGACAGGCTCGCAATCCGGGCAGGTCCGCCTCGGCAAGTGCGGTGCCGGGCACGCGTATGGAAATAAGGGCTTTGCGTCGGTCGTGTATGGCGCCTATCTCCAGACCGGCTTCGGAAGTAAGAATACCGAGCATTTCGTTGGTCTGGTCCAGACGGCGGCGTACGGTGGCGTAATCCTTGCGGAAATCCATCTTGTCGGCATATTCGCCGCCAAGCGGCGACGAGCAGAACTGACGGATTCGTTCGCGGACGGCGTCGAAACCAATCTTTTGCTCAATGTTCTCCGGATATGTCATTTCGTGGGCTTTCTTTTGCAGATTTGGAGTGCAAAGGTACGTAAAAAACACGATTTTTTACGTACCTTTGGCTAATGTTTTGCGGACAGGCCTCTTGCAGGGTGCAATGCCTGGAGCCGCCGAATGTACACGTATCATGGAACAGGTAGTTTTAGATTTTATCAACATTGTGAACGACGCCTTGTGGTCGTACCTGCTTATAGGGTTGCTGCTTGGCGCAGCGATATACTTTACAGTATGGACGCGCGGCGTGCAGTTCCGCATGTTCGGCGAAATGTGCCGGATTCTTGCGGAGAGCGGTGGAAAGTACGACGACGCACGCAGCGCCCGCGTGGACGGCCACCACAAGATAAGCTCTTTTCAGGCTTTTGCCGTAAGCATAGCCAGCCGCGTAGGAACAGGAAACTTGGCCGGTGTGGCCACCGCGATAGCTGTCGGCGGTCCCGGTTCTGTTTTCTGGATGTGGGTGGTGGCTTTGTTGGGCAGCGCCAATGCTTTCATTGAGTCGACACTGGCACAGCTGTACAAGATTTACGGACCGCGGTCGTTTGTCGGAGGCCCTGCATATTATATCCTCAAGGGGCTGCGTTGTCGCTGGTGGGCGGTGGTTTTCGCAGTGCTGATTACACTGACATTCGGACTGGCGTTTAATTCCGTGCAATCCAACACGATAGCGCAATCGCTGAGCCGGTACAATATAGAGACATGGTTTGTGGGTCTTGTGCTTACGGTCATGACCGTGGCCGTTATATGGGGCGGAATACAGCGAATATCACGCTTCAGCGAGATAGTGGTGCCCGTAATGGCTGTTGCCTATATCATTCTGGCTGTTACCGTCTTGGTGCTGAACTGGAGACGTATACCCGAAATTTTCAGTATGATATTCAACGGCGCTTTCAACTGGGATAGCGCTGTCGGCGGAGGTGTGGGTGCGGCCATTATGATGGGCGTGAAGCGTGGTCTGTTCAGCAACGAGGCCGGCGAAGGCTCTACGCCCAACGCTGCGGCCACAGCAGCAGTGTCGCATCCGGTGAAGCAGGGGCTTGTGCAGACTCTTGGCGTTTTTACCGACACTCTGCTGATATGCACTTGCACGGCTTTCATAATATTGGCCAGCGGTATATTCGATAGCGGCGCCAGCGGGATTGTCCTTACTCAGCAGGCTCTTGACAGCGAGGTAGGCGCTGGTATGGGCACGGCATTTGTTGGTATCGCAGTATTCTTCTTCGCATTCACATCGATTGTGGCCAACTATTATTACGGTGAGACGAATCTTATGTTCATAATGGCCACGCGTCCGGTCGTGTTAGGCGGTGTCAGGCCCGAAAAAATAGAGCACATCAGATTCGCCGATATTCCGGGGGCGCGTTCGGCAGTTGTGGTCTACCGAGTGGCTGTCGCCGGAATGGTAATGCTCGGATCCGTGATGTCGCTCGATACTGTATGGGCGCTTGCCGACCTGATGATGGCGCTTATGACTGTATGTAACCTGGCAGCCATCCTGCCACTCGGCAAATACGCTGTCGCATTGCTTCAGGACTATACAGCACAGCGTCGCAGGGGACTTGACCCCGTGTACGACAGTGCCACGCTGCCGGATATTGCCGACAGCACTCCTACTTGGGCTGCCGCGCATTGACCGTACAGCTAAAGCATAAAAAAACTGCGCCGCACAATTTGTATTTGCGGCGCAGCTTTTTTTATGGACTATCGTGGCGGTTATTTAACGGCAACCTTGTACGTCTTGTTGCCGACTTTTACAATATACATGCCGGCACTTACGTTGAACGTAGCGTTCCCTGTGGCTTTGCCTACGCAGATGCCCTGCAGGGTGTAAACTTCTACAGCGTTGCTGTCGCAGGTCATAACGGCGATAAATCCGTTACCGGCGCTGACGCCGTTGCTTCCATTGTCAATGTCGTCGATTCCGGTAGTGCCGGAAAGCTGTACTACAACTGCGTCGGAGGGATCGGAAGCATATTCATAATATTCGTGGGTTGTGGATCCTGCAACGGTGTAACCGTAGTCGCTGCCGGTAGGCAGGTCGGTGAAAGTATAATATGTGTCGGCGGTAGATGCGGAAGTGAACGGAGCTTTTAGTATTTCACCGGTTTTGAGGTCCTGCGTGATCTTTACTTCGTCTACAAAGAACATTGTACCGCTCTTGTTCATGAACGTTACTATAATGTTGCTGAAATCGGCGCCCTCTGGGTTGGGAACCGTTACTTTCGCAGTGGTGGAGCCTGCAACGGGTGTTTCGATTAATGCGGCAGCAACGGCCTGATAGTCGTAGGGGCTGTTGAGTACCATCACATATACGCCTTCGGGTTCTGTTGTGCCGTAGAAATCAAAGCTGTCGACTGTAGTAACTACGGTTGCCTCTACATTGAATCCCTGGCCGCCATTGTTGCTGAGGTCGAGTACGGGCGAGTAAACCAGGCCTGCGGTTCCCCAGAGGCTTGTGCCCTGTGTGCCTGCCATTCCTGCGGCCCATGCCGGCTGTGTGGCGCACCAGGCGCTGTTGGCCATGCCGTGGGCGCCGAAGTCGTAGGGCGACATCCAGTCTGAGCCGGGGTTGTCGATTGTTCCTTCTGTGATGCCGTCGAAATTCTCTTCAAGGACAACAACGTCGTTCATATCTTCTTTGGCAACGGTTACGCGGCTGAGGGTAACATTGTAGTTCGTAGCGTGGCCGAGAGGCGCCCAGTTTGCGGTGAAACCGTTGGTTGTTATACCTGTTGCTTCTTTTGCAGTTACTTTAAGCCCCGTAAGGCCGTCAACCCATACATGATAGCTCTTTTCGGACACTATGTCCCCGTCGATTGCTTCCACATAGTAGTACCAGTCGTTTGCGTGGTCGACACCCGTTACGGTATACTCCGTTTCGGTGGTAAGTGCGTCTTTTATCACGGGAACGTTGTTGCCGCGTTCGCGGTAATGTACTGTTACATCGTCCACATAGAAGGAAACAAGTCCTTTCTGAATCATGGTGAAGCGCACCTGGGTAGTTGCTTTTCCGAGTGCGTCGGAATCGAATGTGTAGATTCCGCCTTCTGTATCAAGATAGTAGTGTGGAAGCTGTGCTATGGCAGTCCATTTTCCGCTTTCTGTGTCGTAGGTCTCTACTCGCAGGAGCGACATCATGTAATCGTCGTCTTCATTCCCGGAGGGCTTTACCCAGAATGATACCTCATCGGCCGGGTAGGGGAGGACGGGAGTAACAAGAGTGTCGCCTACAGCGTCGAAAACAACCGACAGTGGGCCGGAACCGTAGTTGCCGTTCTCGGTCTGTACATCGAGTTCGCCGGTCTGGCTCACATTCATGTACCATCCTTCGGGATAGTTGGGGGCGGAGGTGTTGATGGTCTTGCCGTCGGCATTTACATTGATGCCGTCGAAATCGGTGCTTATTTCACCGGTAACAGGGTTGGCAATGTTTTCGGTATAATATACGTTCAGTCGGTACTGCGGAGCACCGGTATTTTCCCAGCTTGCAATAAATTCCGTTTCGGAGATGTTCTGTGCCGGTGCGGGCTGTGGAGTGGCTATGCGGTCGCGCACAAAGTCGAGGCGCACATCATCTAAAAGAACGATTCCTTCTTCGGCCTTGAACTGGAAGTAGGAATAATCTTCGAGCGATCCGTGTGAAGCCACGAGTGTACAGTTCTGCCATTCGTCTGTCAACTCATAATCGGCCTGGTCATCTCCCGGACCGTAGTAATCGTCGCATAGCGAAAGCCACAGGCTTGCGGTAGTCCCGGGTGCTGCTTTGGCTCTGAAGGTAATTGTGGCGGTACCCCCGAGAGGAAGAGGAGGTGTGGAAATATATCCGCCGTCGGTATCTCCGTAGTAGTTTGTCCACGGGTGAAGTGAGACGCAGCCGCCGGCTGGATGCAGTCCCTGGGCTGTCCATCCCGGTTGGGCTGTGTATTCGTCGGGAACATAGTAATTGTTTACGTATGTAATCTCGGCGGCGGGAGCGCTCTCTGTGCCTTCGCTGAATTTGGAAAAGTCCTCGTTGATAAGGGTTGCCGATGCCGGTGCAGCCTTGAGATGTGTTCGGGGCGCGGCAGGACGGCCTTTCGCGAATGGTGCGGCACTGTAAGCTGTTGCTGATGTGGCTGCAATGGCAACAGCAAGTGCGACTGAGTAAAGTTTTTTCATTGTAAGTCTGTTGGTTTTTGTTATTCCGGTTACAAACTTACATAAAATATTTCAAAATGACATTAAATGTGGTGCGTAAAATGAAATTTGTGCATCAAAATGATAAAATTGTTTGCACCGAGGCATTGTTTCTGCAGAACGGATGCTAATTCTGTTATTTGCGCTGCATGATTCGTGCAAGGTTTCTTTTGTCCTCGCGTTCTTTGATGGACTGGCGCTTGTCGTATTCTTTCTTGCCGCGGGCTATACCGATTACAAGTTTCGCAAGGCCCTTGCTGTTGATGAACAGCCTCAACGGCACTATCGTATAGCCGGCATCCTTGCCGCTTTTGGCGAGCTTGGCAATTTCTTTCTTGGTAAGCAGCAATTTACGGTCGCGACGGGCCTCATGGTTGTTGTACGTTCCGTAGAAGTACTGGGCTATGTTCATATTTTTTACCCATACTTCGCCCAACTGGCTTATATAGCAGAAGGTATCTACAAGAGAGGCATGTCCCGAACGGATGCTTTTGATTTCTGTTCCTGTAAGCACAAGGCCGGCGGTGAACGTATCGATTATCTCGTAGTCGAACGTCGCGCGGCGGTTTTTTATGTTTATATCTTTCTGATTCATTGTATAAGCAAATAGATAAAGTAATAGATAACCAGCGGTACCGCAACAATCAGGCCGGCGGCAATGCTCAGGAAGCGCATATCGTCGCGCTTGCGTATGTTCATATATCCTGTGCCCTTGGATATCACCAGAACAACATACAGCGGCAGGAATTTAAGCAGCATCAGATTCCAGGGGATGCAGTTGTCAATTATTTGGAACAGCACCATCAGTCCTAAGGACACATTGATGAAGTTGTTTACGCGCCGCTGTTCGGGAATCTCGTCGCATACTTTGGACAGGCTCAGGTCGAAGCCCAGACGGGCTATGAAGATTGCCAGAAAATATGCCCCGAAATCGGTTATGGCTGCCGATACGACATGGAGCATACTTGCGCCGCGGCCGTAGAGCAGGGCTAAGAATTCAGAGGCGGCTGAAACCCCCATGAGTGGGTATAGCCCTGTGCGCAGCGACTCTTCGGGGTCGGGATTCTGTTTTGCCAGATCTTCCCATCCGTTGGACGGCGACAGTATCAGCTGTATCAGATATTTAAAAAACGTCAGCATCGTAATTAATGTTTAGCGAAAAAACGGGATTTAAGCCGTTTGTTTCATCTTGCAAAGATAAGTAAAAAATGCCGAAGGAGCAACGGGACGGTTACCGCCGTTTCAGCGCCGGTGCATATTGAATCGGACGGATTTTATATCATGTTAATACAGCTGGGCATAAATGTTGCGCATGTGCGCTCTTAAATTTGCATCATCATTTAAAACTCCTCAGATATGGCAAGCATTTCATCTACAGACATTATTCAGGCTTCAGCCACTTTTGAAGGCCGCACTGTCGCATCGATAGTTTCTTCAGGTTTCGCTTCGGTCAACGAAGTCCTTCTGGCCGTACGCCATGCCGCCGGCGATATAACCGGCCTGCTCTCCCTGAGCCTGCGCAATGCTTCGCAGGGCTGGCGGGAGCAACGCTCACTATTCATTATGCCTCGTCTGCTATAGTCTGCCGTAGCATTGGCATGAACACGGTATGCAATAATTTTCTGTTTTTAGAACTGTATTTCGCCGCAATTTGTTAATTTTGCAGACCTAAAGACTAAGTACATTTATACATACCGACATGATAAAAGGAATTATCTCCATTACCGGAAAGCCGGGACTCTACAAGTTGCTGACACGTGGCAAGAACGCTCTTATCGTTGAATCGCTCCAGACTGGCAAGCGTGTACCTACGTATCCCCACGAGAAAGTCATTTCTTTGGCTGACATTACAATGTACAGCGAAAACGGCGATGTGCCTCTGCCCGACGTATTCGATAAATTATATGCAAGAATGGAAGGCAAGCCCGTGGATGTAAAAGGCTTTGCCAACGAACAGGCCATGCGCGATTTCTTCGGCGAAGTTCTCCCCGACTACGACCGCGAGCGCGTACACAACAGCGACCTGCAGAAACTTTTCAGCTGGTACAATCAGCTGATTGCCGCAGGCATCACCGAATTCAAGGACAAGGAAATCGCCGAGGATCAGGCTGCGGAAGCTGCCGAGGCTGCCGACGACGCTCAGGTTACGAAGTGATTTTGCAGTGCGACACAACGGCCTTTATTGCCGGCGGAGCGGTAAAATAAGCAACTGCTACGCCGACGGCATCGGCGGCGAAATCCCACCAGTCAGCGCCACGGCCAAGTCCCATAGCGCCCTGCAGGAGTTCGATACCACCGCCAAAGGCAAGTGAGGCACCGCAACATATAAGCATTACACGGGGTTCCGGCCGTTGCCGGGACCCCGTTCTTTCGTAGTCGAAAGCGAGTGCTCCGGCCAGGCCCCCGAACATTATAGCATGGATCAGTTTGTCGATGTGGGGTATGAGCGGGAACATGTCGGCGCCGGCCGGGTCGGGAAACAGGGTGGCGTAGAGTATCACTGCTATTACTATTGCCGACGGAAGCCAGCGGAGTATTGGTTTGAGAGTCATGTTATATAGCTATATAATCGCGTGGGTTAAGGGGCGAGCCGCTATGCCATAGTTCGAATACAAGACGTCCTTTGGCGGCGATGTGGCCTATGCGTTGGGCTGCCTCAACTTTGTCGCCTTTTTCTACAAAAACATCTGAAAGTCCCTGGTATACGCTTATAAAATCGTTGGGGTGCTGTATTGTGATGGTGGTGCGTCCGTCGGCGCCGGTTGTGGAGGCCACCACGGTGCCGCGGTATACCGCCGATGCGGGAGTAAGTGCTCCGGTCTGTATCTCAAGCGCTTTGGCGCCGGAAACAGATGCCACAGATACCGCCGAGGCTACCGGGGACTGGAATATCATTCCTTCGGCGGCGATGGGGGCGAGCACTGAAAGGTTGAAGCGTTCCTCGTCCTCATAGGTGCGCACAAACTGTTTTTCGAGTTCGCTTGCCGCAAGAAGAGAGTCGGAGAGGGCGACGGAATGGGTCAGGGTGGTGTGGTCGGCTTCTTTCGGACCTGCAAATATATTGCGTAGATTGTTTATATAGGCATCGTTCTGGCGGACGGCGGCCTCCAGAGAGTCGAGTTTTAGAGCTGTTTCCATGTAGCGGGCCCTTAGGTCGCCGTGCAGGGCTCCTGGCAGCAATTGTCGCAGTGGTGTAAAGGCGACAACTGCCCATAGCAAAGCGAGGACGGCGGCTATGCCCGACAGAGAGACAATCCATACGCGCACGCGCGTCATCCGAACGCTCCACAAGGTCATAAGCGTGTTCTCGTGGATGAATTCAAGGCGGTAGCGCGCCGGATTGCGATAGCGTGGAGCCTTAATCTTTGCGGTTTTCTGTTTGTCGGACTTCATTCTGCAAAAGTAGCCAAAAATTATCGGAATTTATTTCTTGAACCGGGATTAATTCTATATATTTGCGAACAATATCACAATATCTGGTTGCTGTGAAAACTTTTTGTTCCAATTTGTACTCAATCACTTCACGTATCTGCATGGCCGGACTTGCTTTGCTGGGCTTTGGTTGCTCCGATGAAGGGGATTATCCTTTGATGTACGGATCTCCAACAGCTGATTTCGAAGTGAAAGGCTCGGTTACAGATGCCGAAGGCAATGCCGTGAAGGACGTTGAGGTGAGAGTTACAATGCCCGAGGCCCCGTCTGGAGTATACTCGATAGGCAAAGACACAACAAATGTTGCCGGCTCGTATAATGTGTCCGAAAATCGAAGAATAGGTTCCCCCTCCGAGATGGTGAAGGTGGTATGCATTCCTGCCGACGGCACCCTTGAAGCCGATTCCACCGTCGTTACGCTGAAGAAGGTGTCTGACGGCGACGGTAATTGGAACGAAGGCAAAGGCGAAGCCACCGTTAACTTCAAACTGAAAAAGAAAACGGCCGAATGAAACCGCTGTCGTTAAGGCAGCGGATGGCTCTTGAACTGAACCGGCGCCTGAAGGAAGGACGCCGGCGCGAGCATCCGTTGCGACAGCTGTTCTGGGAATGCACGTGGCGCTGCAATTTAGCGTGCCGCCACTGCGGTAGCGACTGCAAGAGTTCGTCGGCGCTTCCAGACATGCCGGCGGAGGATTTTCTGCGGGTAATAGATTCGCTGCTTCCGCACGTGGACCGGCACAGGCTGAACATAGTGATCACGGGTGGCGAGCCGCTCGTGCGCTCCGATATCGAGGCGGTGGGCCTGGAGCTCTATAGCCGCGAAATACCGTGGGGCATTGTTACCAACGGCATGCTGCTCAGCGAAAAGCGCTTCGAGAGCCTGCGTCGTGCCGGTCTGCATAGTCTTACAATAAGCCTCGACGGGCTTGAAGACAGTCATAACTGGATGCGCGGCAATCCGGAGTCGTTTCGTCGCGCTCTTGGAGCCATACGCATCGTTGCGAGGGCAGAAGATATTCATTTCGATGTCGTTACATGCGTGAACCGCCGGTCGTTGGCCGAACTCGATGCTCTGAAAGAATTACTGATAGACGCTGGCGTTAAACGCTGGCGTCTGTTCACTATTTTTCCATCTGGCCGTGCGGCAGCCCATCCGGAATTCGATCTCGGACAGGACGAATTGCGTACACTGATGGATTTCATCGTTGCCACGCGCAAGGAAGGACGCATACACCCGTCGTTTTGTTGCGAAGGCTTTCTTGCAGGTTACGAGGGGCTTGTGCGCGACTATTTCTTCGAGTGCCAGGCTGGTGTTACTGCCGCTTCGGTCCTCCTTGACGGAGGCATTGGTGCTTGCCCCAGCATACGCGCCGACTACAGGCAGGGCAATATATATACCGACGATTTTTGGGATGTATGGCAGAACCGTTTCGAACGTTACCGCGATCGCTCATGGATGAAGCGGGGAATATGTGCCGACTGCTCTTTCTGGCGCTACTGCGAGGGCAACGGTATGCACCTCCGCGACTCCGACGGAAATATCATGCACTGCCATCTTGCCAAGTGCGACGGCAAATAACGTTTACATCTGATATTCATTTGATCATTATAAAAACGGACGCTCCCGCCGGGGAGCGTCCGTTAATGTATACGCGATATAATCGTATTATCGGATGGGATGATATTCCACAAAGGCTTCGATAGCTTCATAGGAAGCAAGGCCAAGTCCTTCGTAGAGCTGTGCTGTCGCGCGGTTACGCTCTTCGGCACGCTGCCAGAACAGACGGTCGTCGTCGCCGAGGTACGGAGCATTTTCCATCTGGCTCTGGTGCTTCAGGATGGAGTTGCGTTTGAAGCGCAGTTCCTCGGGGCTGATGGGCACTGCCATTTCGATATGGTCGATTTCCCATTCTGCCCAGGCGCCGCGGTACATCCATATCCGGCAGTCTTTCATCCACGGTTCTTCAAGAAGTTCGTCGATAGCGGCCAGTACGGCGTCGGTGCATACTTTGTGTGTGCCGTGGGGGTCGGCGAGGTCGCCTGCTACGAAAATCTGATGAGGCTTAACATCCTGCAGAAGTTCCTTTACAATGTCGACGTCGCGCTGCGACAGATCGCCTTTTTTGATAGTACCGGTCTCGTAGAACGGCAGACGCAGGAAGTGGATGTTGTCGGGTTTTACGCCGATGTAGTGGCAGGCGATAGTAGCTTCGGCCTGGCGGATCATGGTCTTGATTTCACGTACTTCCTTAGTATCGATTTCTCCTGATTTTTTGTTGGCAACTGCTTCGGCTACGGTGTTGCTGAGTTTTGTGTAATTTTCGTTATCAAAGCCGAAGAGAGGGGCGATACGGTCGGTCATGAGGAAGTAGCGCATCATATCCTCGTCGCCTACGGCGATATTGCCGGAAGTCTCATATGCAACATGTACGTCGTGGCCCTGTACAACCAGTCGGCGCAGGGTGCCGCCCATCGAGATAACGTCGTCGTCGGGATGCGGCGAGAAAACAATCACTCGTTTGGGGAACGGATTCGCACGTTCGGGACGGAAGGTGTCGTCGGCGTTGGGTTTGCCGCCGGGCCAGCCGGTGATGGTGTGCTGCAGATCGTTGAAAATCTTGATGTTTACGTTGTATGCCGAGCCGTAGATGGCAAGAAGTTCGCCAAGACCCCAGTCGTTATAGTCCTTGTCGGTGAGCTTGAGGATTGGCTTGCCTGTCATGTCGCAGAGCCATACGATGGCTCGACGGATAAGCTTGTCGGTCCACTCGCAGGAAGTAACCTTCCAGGGATGGCTGATACGGGTAAGGTCTTCGGCGCCGCCGAGGTCGGTGATGAGTTTGACGTGTGGATGGCCCTGAAGCAGCGATGCGGGAACTGCGGATGTGGCGTTCTCCTCTACTGTGCGGTGTATAATGCCGGCGCGGTCCTCGCCCCATGCCATTGTGAGGACTCGGCGTGCCGAGAGGATGTTGGATATGCCGAGAGTAACGGCGCCCTTGGGGGCGCGGTCGCACTTGTAGTCCTTGCTGATAAGATGGCGCGTTTCGTTGCCGAGGTGTACAAGACGGGTGTAGCTTGCGGCGGAGCTGCCGGGTTCGTTGAAGGCTATATTGCCGGTTGCGCCGATTTCGCACAATGCCACGTCGATGCCGCCGGCGTTGGCTATGCGGCGTTCGTAGTCGTGGCACATGTCGGCCATTGTTTCCTTGGTGATATTGGAATCGAAAGAGCGGATGTTTTCCGGCTTTATGTCAACGTAGTTCAGGAATACATTTTTCAGTCGTTCCAATGTAGAGGGGCCTTCCGGTTCGATTGGGAAGAATTCTCCTATGTTGAAAACGATAACGTTGGCAAAGTCTACGTGTCCTTCCTTATACATTTTTATAAGGCTTGCATACACGCGGTGGGTGTTGTTGCCTGCGCCGAGTGCCAGTACGCACTTGCCTTTGGCATCAACATATCGGTTGATGTACTTGGCAAGCTGGGCGGCAACAAAATCGGCCCCTTCGTTTGCTGTTTCAAAGATGCGGGTGTCAATCTTTTCCTCGCGGCGTATTGCCGCAAGCTCGATTTCCGAATCGGGATTGTAGTATTTATTCGGAATTCGGTCAAGCTTGATTTGAGAGCTTAAGTCGGTTTTCATTGTAGTTACGCCTGTTATGGCGCTAAGGTATTTGTGTTTTGTGTTTCTATTGATTGGTAAATGATGGTATAAAGGCGTTTTTTTACGCGCTACAAAATTAAAAATATTTCTTTCAATTCACAAGAATAAACCAAACTTTTTAATTATATGCGGATTTTACGGAGTGATAAAATATCGGCAGTTTCTCCAAAAATAAGTTAGGCTGTAACGCCGGATTTCCCAATGCGTTACAGCCTGATAAAAGGATTATGTTACTTTATGATTTAATCAATAGCAGCCTGAGCGGCGGCTACGCGGGCAATGGGCACGCGGAAGGGCGAGCAGCTCACGTAGTTCATGCCGAGTTTTGCGCAGAAGATTACCGACGAGGGTTCGCCTCCGTGCTCGCCGCAGATACCTACCTTGAGCTCGGGCTTAACGCTGCGGCCTTTTTCTACGCCCATGCGTACGAGCTGGCCTACGCCGACCTGGTCGAGCACTTCGAAGGGATCGGTCTTGATAACACCGTGTTCCTTGTAGTACTTCAGGAACTTGGGTGCGTCGTCGCGCGAGAAGCCGAAGGTCATCTGGGTAAGGTCGTTGGTACCGAAGGAGAAGAAGTCGGCAACCTGTGCGATTTCGTTGGCTGTAAGGGCTGCGCGGGGAACTTCGATCATTGTACCTACGAGGTAGGGGATCGAGTCGCCTTTTTCCTCGAATACCTTAACGGCGGTTTCGTTGATAACGTTAGCCTGGTGCTGGAGTTCCTTCAGGGAGCCTACCAGGGGCACCATGATTTCGGGATGAACCTCGATGCCGCGGGCCTTGCAGGCGAGGGCTGCCTCGATGATGGCGCGTGTCTGCATCTCGGTGATTTCGGGGTAGGTGATGCCAAGACGGCAGCCGCGGTGGCCGAGCATGGGGTTGAATTCCTCGAGGGCGTCAACTTTGGCCTTTACTTCGGCGAGGGTGATACCCATTTCGTCGGCGAGCTCCTTCTGGGTTGCTGTCTGATGAGGAACGAACTCGTGCAGTGGGGGATCGAGAAGGCGGATTGTAACGCCGAATCCGTCCATTGCTTCGAAGATGCCTTCGAAGTCGCCGCGCTGCATGGGCAGAAGTTTGTTGAGGGCCAGACGGCGGCCTTCGAGGTCGGAGGCAAGAATCATCTCGCGTACGGCCTTGATGCGGTCGCCTTCGAAGAACATGTGCTCGGTACGGCAGAGGCCGATACCCTGAGCGCCGAACTTGCGGGCCTGCTTGGCGTCGCGCGGGGTGTCGGCGTTGGTGCGCACGTATGTCTTGGTGTATTTTTCTGCGAGGTTCATGATTGCGCCGAAGTCGCCGTCGAGTGCGGGTTCGGTGGTGGGAACCTGGCCGTCGTAAACTTCGCCTGTGGAGCCGTTAAGGGAAATCCAGTCGCCTTCGTTATAGGTTTTGCCACCCATTTCAACGGTCTTGGCAACATAGTCTACCTTGATTTCGCCTGCGCCGGATACGCAGCACTTGCCCATACCGCGGGCAACAACGGCTGCGTGCGATGTCATACCGCCGCGCATTGTCAGGATACCCTGGGCAACGGCCATACCGCGAAGGTCTTCGGGCGATGTCTCGATGCGCACGAGAACGACTTTGCGTTTCTTCTCGGCCCACGATTCTGCTTCTTCGGCGGAGAATACAATCTGGCCGGAAGCTGCGCCGGGCGATGCGGGAAGACCCTTGGCAACCACTTTGGCGCGCTTGAGAGCCGATTTGTCGAATACGGGGTGCAGAAGTTCGTCGAGTTTCTGGGGCTCCATGCGCTTGAGGACGGTCTTTTCGTCGATTACGCCGGCGCGGAGGAGGTCCATGGCGATTTTTACCATAGCGGCGCCTGTGCGCTTGCCGTTACGGGTCTGGAGCATCCAGAGCTTGCCGTCCTGGATGGTGAATTCCATATCCTGCATGTCTTTGTAGTAGTCCTCGAGCTTGGCTGCGATAGCGAAGAGCTCGTTGGCGCATACGGGCATGGATTCTTCCAGCGAAGGATATTTGGAGGCGCGTTCCTCTTCGGAGATGCCCTGGAGGGCTGCCCAGCGGCGCGAGCCTTCTATTGTAATCTGCTGAGGGGTGCGGATGCCGGCTACAACGTCTTCGCCCTGTGCGTTGATGAGGTATTCACCGTTGAAGATGTTCTCGCCGGTGGCGGCGTCGCGGCTGAAGGCAACACCTGTTGCGGAGTTGTTGCCCATGTTGCCGTAAACCATTGCCTGTACGTTGACGGCGGTGCCCCATTCTTCGGGAATCTGGTTCATTCGGCGGTAGATGATGGCGCGTTCGTTCATCCAGCTGTCGAAAACGGCGCATATGCCGCCCCAGAGCTGTTCCCATGCGTTATCGGGGAAATCCTTGCCGGTGTAGTCCTTTACTGCGGCCTTGAAGAGTACTACGAGTTTCTTGAGGTCTTCTACCTGGAGTTCGGTATCGAGCTTGATGCCCTTTTCTTCTTTCACCTTGTCCATGATTTCCTCGAAGGGGTCGATGTCGGTTTTCTTCTTGGGTTTCATGCCAAGAACAACATCACCGTACATCTGCACGAAGCGGCGGTAGCTGTCCCAGGCGAAGCGGGGGTTGCCGCTCTTTTCGGCGAGAGCCTCAACGGTGGCGTCGTTCATGCCAAGGTTGAGGACGGTGTCCATCATGCCGGGCATGGATGCGCGGGCGCCGGAGCGTACGGATACCAGCAGAGGGTTGGATGGATCGTTGAATTTCTTGCCCGTGAGGCTTTCTACATGAGCGATTGATTCCTCTACGTCTTTTTTGATGCGGGAAATCACTTCGTCGCGCCCGTACTGGGTGTATTCGTTGCAGACTTCAGTCGTGATAGTGAAGCCCGGAGGAACGGGCATACCCAGAAGGTTCATTTCGGCCAGGTTGGCGCCTTTGCCACCGAGAAGGTTTCGCATTTCTGCATTGCCTTCGGCTTTACCGTCGCCGAATGTATAAACTCTTTTCATCGTGTGTTTATATATTATAGTGAAAAACTAAAATGTGTCTTATGCAAGGTGCGGTTTGCAAGCCTCGACGAGAGGTCTTGCCATCAATTGCGCAAAGTTAGTGAAATTCTGGCAAAAGTAAAACTGCAAACTCGTATTTTTTACCGCTCTTGGATTTCATTGGCGATTTTTGGGTTAAATGTTGCAAAAAGTGAATCAATTTGCTATCTTTGCGATGATTATATCCTTATTTTATTAAGGATGGAACTTGTCTGAACCATGAAATCGTTCGAATATAAGATTCATATTTTGTTTATAATGTTGTTCTGGATAATCGCAGCGGCAGTATCTGTGGCCGCCGACCGCGTAATAACTCCGGAGATTACGGCTTTGCTCGACAGCCTCGATGCCGAACTTGCTCAAAGCGCCGAATTGGAGAAACAGCACGTTGCCGAAATTGACATGCTGCGTCAGCGTCTGGGCCATTCCGGAAATGATGAACAGCGATACTGGATATCTTCCGAACTATATGCTGCATACAGCGGCTTTGACTCGGATTCTGCACTGGTGTATGCGGACAAATGCTACGATATAGCCCGTCGGCTCGGTCGGCGTGAGTTGATGAACGATGTGAACATGAACCGTACATACATCTATTCCGCCACGGGCCTGCTTTCCGATGCTTCGAGGTGTCTGGCAGAAGTCGATACTGCCGGAATGTCGGGTCCCGAATTGGTCAAGTACTATAAAACGCGTCTGTTCATGGAAACGCATATCGATCAGTTCCTTGGACGTAATGCCGAAAAAGTATATCAGCCGGAGGTGGATGAATTTCTCACTCGCCTCTGTTGCACTCTTCCAGAGAACGACCCGGACTATTTCTGGCTTATGGGATGGCACTGCATCGAGGATTCTGTGCGCGCTTCGGTGCTTATGCCTCAGCTGTCATGCAGGTTAAAGGAGGGGTGCATGAATACCGAGAAAGATGCCCGGGAGGCTTGGATGATGAGCCGTTTGTGCGAGCTCAACGGCGACAGCATCGGTAAAATGCGTTATCTGATATATTCGGCCATCGCAGATACGCGCATCTGCAACAAAGAGATTGCTTCGCTCGAGGAAATTGGCGCTATTATGTATCAGAAAGGATATCTGGAGCGTGCGAATTCGTATCTCAGTAAAAGCATTCAGCTTGCCAACAGCTATAAGAGCCGTGTGCGCGTTGGGCATCTGGCCAATCTGCAGGACATGGTATTCAACGCCCTGTACCGCAACAGCGAGAAACAGCTGAGGCAGACTCGCGCATACATGACGTGCCTCCTGTTTATTTTCTGCGTCCTTTGTGTAGTCGTATTCCTGCTCTACAAGCAGTTGCGCCAGAACCGCGGAAACCGCCGAAAGTTGGCGGCAACCAAAATAAGCCTGGAGGAACGTGTGGCCGAATTGCAGGATATGCGCACTCAGCTCGAAACCACAAACGCAAAGCTGTCGGAAATGTACGAGACGGCCCGTGCCAGTGCCCGAGAGCTTGCCGAGGTGAATGACGCTAAAGAGAACTACATTGCCAATATTTTCTCGGTATGCTCCAATTATATAGGCAAGATGGACGATTTCCGCAAGAATATCTACCGCATGATTGTCGCAAAGCGTATCGACGATGTTTACGACCTTGTTAAATCCCCCGAACTGTCCCACGGCGAGATAAAGGAGCTGTATGCCAACTTCGATCGCATCTTCCTTGAGATTTATCCCGACTTTGTGCAGGATTTCAACACACTGCTCCGTCCCGGGGAACTGCTTGAACTGCGAAAGGACGGTCTGCTTACAACCGAGTTGAGGATATACGCCCTTGTCCGCCTGGGCATGAACGATAGCGTGAAGATTGCAAAATTTCTGCACTGTTCCGTGCAGACTGTATACAATACCCGCCAGCGAATCCGAAACAAGGCGGCGGTACCCCGCGAAACCTTTGCCGAACGCGTGCGCTCGCTTGGAAAACCGGTGATATAACTTGCACCTCTATCTAAAATTTAACTTAACCAATCTTACCAAAACATATAAAATCTTAAATTGTAAAGCTCTGATATTCAGGTACTAAAACAAAATCAAAATTTACCAAATCCCTTTACTCCAGATTTACTTATGCGATAAACGCCTTAACTTTGCAGCAGAAAAACTTTTTAATTTAATACCAACCTTTATCGCATGAAACATTTTTTCACCAGATTGCAGACAATTGCAATCGCGCTTGTGGTTCTGCTCGCTGGCAGTGCTACGGCATGGGCTGACATTACAGCCCGAGGTAATGTATCCGATTCGGCGGGTGAGCCCCTGATCGGTGTTTCTGTTATTACGAAGGGAGCAAACCGTGGTGTTACTACCGATATTGACGGTAACTTCCTTATTACGGTGCCGGATGGCTCTACACTCGTGTTTTCGTATGTTGGATACGACAGTGTGGAGAAACCTGCCGCTCCTCTGATGAACATTGTTCTTAAAGAGAACTCCACAATGCTCGACGAAGTTGTGGCCGTTGGTTACGGTGTGCAGAAAAAGAGCGTGGTAACCGCTTCTATTGCCAAAGTAAACTCCGATGAACTGGCTGTTACAGCCCCCACTCGTATGGACAACGCCCTCAAGGGACTTGCTTCAGGCGTTACGGTAACTTCCTCGTCGGGTCAGCCCGGCGCTGCCGCCCGTGTCCGCATCCGTGGCGTGGGTACGATCAACAATTCCGACCCTCTTTATATTGTAGACGGCATGCCTATCGAGGGTGGCCTTGACTATCTTAACCCGAACGACATCGCATCCATCGAGGTGCTGAAGGATGCCGCTTCCGGCGCCGTTTACGGTGCACGTGCCGCCAATGGCGTTGTGCTCGTAACAACCAAGCAGGGTAAGGAAGGTCCCGCTAAATTCTCCTACGATTTCAGCTACGGATGGCAGAGCATTGCCAAGAAGCGCAAAGTGCTCAACGCTGCCGAGTACGCCATGATGATGAACGAAGGCGCTGTAAACGCCGGTATCGCTCCGCCTTATGCCGACCCCGCTTCCTATGGCGAAGGTACCGACTGGCAGGAGGAGGTTTTCAATAACGGCGCTCCCATGCAGAATCACCAGATTTCGCTTACAGGCGGTTCGGAACGCATCAACTACATGCTCTCTACAGGATATATGGAGCAGGAAGGCGTTGTCGGCGGTAACTTCGACCGCTCCAACTACCAGCGCTTCACTCTCCGCAGCAACCTCGGCATCACCGCTTTCGACGCCACCAAGCAGCGCTGCTTCCTAAACAAGTTCACCATCAACACCAATCTTGCCTACACCCGCATCAAGAGCAAAGGCATCGACGTTAACTCAATGTGGGGTTCGCCACTCGGATCCGCACTGCAGATGTCGCCTATCCTCACTCCCTACCTTGAAAAAGGCAGCGCCGAGGAGGCATATCAGCTCAACTATCTTTCCGGTCAGGCCGACTATGTCCCCATGTACGGTCCCGACGGCCGTCTCTTGATGGTTCCCACCGCTTTCGGCAACTATCAGGAACTTAGCAACCCTATCGCGAACATGTCGCTTCCCGGCAGTGAGGGATGGAGCCACAAGTTTGTAGGCAATTTTGTGGGCGATCTTTCAATCTGGGATAACCTGCACTACCGTATCAGCTACGGCGCCGACCTCTCGTTCTGGGGCAGCGACGGCTACACACCCAAATACTATCTGCGCAACGGTCAGAGCCAGAACTTCTCCTCCGCGTCATCGCAGAGCGAGCGCGGCCTCGTATGGCAGATTGAAAATGTGCTGTCATACGACAAGACCATCAACGAGCACAGCTTCAGCGTCCTCCTGGGTCAGTCTGCAAAGGAGAGCCGCAGCTACTACCTCGGCGGTTCCGCCAACAACCTTATCAGCTACGATCGTCCGTACCTCGATGCCTCCACTGGTCTCCCCGCCGACGGCGACCGTAACTCCTGGGGCGCGCCAAACGCAAAATCGAAACTCGCTTCATACTTCGCTCGTGCAAGCTACAACTTCGACGAGCGCTATATGATTCAGGCTACCGTACGCCGCGACGGTTCCAGCCGCTTCGGCAGCAACAACCACTGGGCTACGTTCCCCTCCGTATCGGCAGGCTGGAATATCATGAACGAAGCTTTCATGGAAAGCACCCGCACTTGGCTGAACAATTTCAAGCTCCGTGCAAGCTGGGGTAAGAACGGTAACGAGAATATCGGTAACTTCCAGTATGTCGCTCTCACAAGCACCGGCAACAACTATATTTTCGGCAAGACCGGAGCTATCATAAACGGTACCAAGCCGAGCCAGCTGCCTAACCCCGACCTTCGCTGGGAAGAATCAAAGCAGACGGATGTAGGTATCGATTTCGGTTTCCTGCAGAACATGTTCACATTAAGCGTAGACTGGTACCTCAAGGACACCGACGGCATGCTTATGACAATGTCGCTGCCGCAGTACGTCGGAGAGGCTATCCCCGTCGGCAATGTGGGCAAGATGCGCAACACCGGTCTTGAATTCGACTTCGGCTACCGCCAGAACTTCGGCGACCTTTCCATTCGTTTCAACGCAAACGCTTCATATCTCAAGAACAAGCTCATCGCCTACGGCAACGAACAGGGCTGGGCCAACCTCGACTCTTTCCAGGGCACTGGTACTATCTCGCGCGCACAGAACGGCGAACCCTTCCCATACTTCTACGGCTACAAGACCGACGGCATCATCCAGAATATTGCCGAGGCCAACGAATACAACACCAAGTACGGTACAAACCTCAAGCCCGGCGACGTCCGCTTTGCCGATGTCGACGGAAACGGCCAGATTACCGAAGACGACCGTACAAAGATTGGTAAAGGCATGCCCGACTGGAGCTACGGTTTCGGCCTCACAGCCACATGGCGCGGCTTCGATTTCAACATCTTCTTCCAGGGCACTGCCGGCAACGATATCTACGACGCAACACGCCGTATCGATGCCATTGCCTCCAACCTTCCCTCGTGGATGCTGAACCGCTGGACCGGCGAAGGCACCACCAACAAGTATCCGCGCTATGTGCAGGCCGATTCCTACAACTGGCAGTCGTCCGACCTGTATGTATCCGACGGCAGCTACCTGCGTCTGAAAAACCTGCAGTTGGGTTACACTCTTCCCGAAAAGCTCACAAAGAAGGCGTTTGTTTCCAAGCTGCGCGTATACGTTGCCGCCGAGAACCTCGTAACATGGACAAAGTATCACGGCTACGACCCCGAAATCTCGTCTGCTGCTACCTCGCTCGGCGTTGATTACGGCGTATACCCCCAGGCACGCGTATGGACTGTAGGCTTCAACCTCGGTATCTAAGTTTCAGAAATCTTAAATCATAAACAGAATCATAAACATGAAATCGATATATAAGATATTCGGGCTTGCCGCTATGGCGTTGGGTCTCTCGGCCTGCGGCGATGACTTCCTGAATGTTACCTCGCCCACTCAGACATCTTCGGACGAGTATTTCTCTACTAAGGACCATGTGGATGAAGCGGTTGTCGCCGCATACGATCCCCTCCAGTGGACCGACTGGGGCATGGGCAGCTATGAACCTTTCATCATGATGAGCGACATCATGGCCGACGACCTATGGGTGGGCGGCTCAAACAAGACCGACAACGAGAACTGGCATCTTATGGCCAACTACAGCGCTACTCCGCTTAAGGTCATTTCAGGTATCTGGGTAGAGGCTTTCAGCGGCATCAAGCGCTGCAACGACGTTCTGGCATCTATCGAGGCCGGTGTGCCCGGTGCTACCGAAAAAGACATAAACTACTGGAAAGCACAGGTTCTCGTGCTCCGCGCTTTCTACGCCAACTGGCTCTGGAAATTCTACGGCAACGTTCCTTATTATGAGGTGAATCTTACCGAACCATACATACAGGAGCAGATGTCTGCCGACAATCTGTACGCATGCATGGTGGGCGATATCGAGACCGCTCTCAGCCTTAACGCGCTTGCTTTCCGCGCAAGCGATGCCGAGGCCGGACGCGTAACTACTGCGATGGCATACATGCTCTTTACCGAAATTGTTATGTACCAGAAAGATCAGCCACGCTACTCAAAGGCCCTCGGCTACATGAAGGAAATCATCAACTCCACCGACTACGACCTCGAGCCCGACTATACACGCATCTTCAAGGAAGAAGGCGAATGGTGCAAGGAATCCATCTGGGAAATAAACTACATCGACGATAACGCCACACGCGACTGGGGTAATCCTCTCACCGCTGGCGGTACCGTGCTTCCAACTCTTATCAGCCCCAACAACTGGCCCTCCGGACAGGACGGACATAACGGCGGCTGGGGATTCTGCCCCGTGCGTCTGGAGACTTACAACCGCTACAGCGCCGACGATACACGCCGCGACGCAACATGCTGGGATGTGCGCGATCAGCAGGGCACATACAACATGCGCTATCAGGACTTCGGATTCTTCCTCGAGAAGTATGCCGCACAGGCCGACGGCAACAAGGACCAGAAGGCTTCATCAGAGCTCAACTACAACAATAACTGGCGTATATACCGCTACTCCGAGGCTCTGCTCAACGCCGCAGAACTTCTCGTTCTCACCGGGGGCAGCAACTCCGAGGCAAAGACATACCTTAACGACGTCCGCCGTCGTGCTGGTCTGCGTACCGAACTCGAACCGACCATCGACAACATCATCGAGGAACGTCATCTCGAATTCGTTGGCGAAGGCAAGCGTTACTGGGACCTTATCCGTACCGACAAGGCCGCTACAGTGCTCGTTCCCGACGAATACGGCTACCGAACCAACTCCTGGACGCCTAACAAGAAATATCTCCCTATTCCTCAGACGGAAATCGACCGCTCACAGGGCTCTCTTACTCAAAATCCCTATTAATCCATGGCTATGAAAAATTTTATAAAGACAATAGCACTTTCTCTTCTTGCAGCCGGCGGCGCAGCAGCCATCGTTTCATGCACCGAGGATAAAGTTTATGAAGTGAACATCAACGATGTGCCTCAGGCTGCCGAATTTGCCGACTTCGTTAAAATTACGGTGGACCAGGAAACAAACTATGCAAACTTCGAGTTCACCGGAAAAGGTGTTTATCCAATCTGGATTATCGACGGAAAGTCGTATTCCACCGACTTCGCTTTCTCTCGCTACTACCGCAAGGCGGGTGAATACAGTGTGGAAGTGAAAATCGGAAATGCAAACGGCGTGAGCGACGGTACAATCACCAAGTCCTTCACCGTAGACAAGACAAAGATGAACGGCTTCGCCGGTTTCGACTACGAAGGCCAGTATAACCTCGTCAAGGCTCCCGGAACAGATATTCACCTCAACAGTTTCTGGTATGCGCCGGGATGGAGCCAGATTGCCGATCCTGCTTATAGCTACGACGGCGATGCCTGGACTGTAACTCTGCCCGAAGCTACAACAGACCAGTGGCAGGCTCAGATGCACATCGGTTCGAACATCTGCCTCGAAGAAGGCAAATCGTACGACGGATCATTCATCTTCACATCAACTATGGATATCAGCAATGTTACGCTCAAAATCCATCCCGACGGTGATGATGACGATGCTCACTCGTTCTTCTGCAACCAGAAAATCAATCTCACCGCTGGCGAGCCCGTAACATACTGGTTCAGCAATCTGCCCGCTGTCGTGCCCATGAACAATATCGTGTTCACCCTCGACTTCGGCGGTAACCCCGCAGGCATTCAGATTACTGTAGAGAATTTCGTAATCAAGGACCATGCCAACGACGACGGCACCGTCCTGCCCGAACTTCCAACCACTCCGGAACCCAACTGGGCCGGCGTCAACAGCCCCGAGAACCTCTGGAGCGGTGCTGCTATCACACCGTCGTACTATTACGCTCCCGGATGGGCGCCGATTGCCGACCCAGTCCTCACTTTCAACGGTCAGGATTTCACAGTCGAGTTCCCTTCTGCTACGTTTGAACAGTGGCAGGCTCAGGTGAAACTGCTCACCGACCTTCCTCCAATCGACAGCGAGACCGCTTACGATTTCAAGATAGTCCTCAAGAGCAATAACGCTCACCCCGGTGTTACTGTCAAGCTCGTGGAGCCTGACTATGACGAAAGCAACAAGCGCGACAACAACTTCTTCTTTGACGAGCGCGTAGCGTTGGATGCCGATTCGCCCAAGACATTCTGGGTGTCCGGCGTAAAGGCTCCGGAACCCATGCACGCTCTCATGCTCGTGCTTGACTTCGGCGGCAACGAAGCAAACACCACCGTAGATGTCAGCAATATAATACTTCAGGTTCATCACGATTGATGTCCTCTGAGGCGCGCGGCCGGTTCGTATTATCGCATTAATGCCGGCCGCGCGTTTTTTTAGCTCCTGAAACATTATTATAACGATTTGCAGAACGATGTTCAAGACCATATCAACGTTTTTTTTAGCCAGTGCGACAGCATTTACGCTCGTGGCATGTTCAGACAGCGACAAGAAAGAGGAAACTCCCGCTAAGGTTTCCGTTTCCGCCGAAAAACTTTCTTTCGATGCCGACGGCGGTACGCAGCAGTTTACCGTTACCGCTACAGGCGAATGGGATGCCGTCTGTTCCGAACAATGGGTAAAGCTTGCCAAATCCGGCACACTTACCGCAAACGGCACTGTTGACGTTACCCTGGACGCAAACAGAGACCGTTCGGCGCGTTCGGCTACGGTTACGCTTATTTCAGGCTCTGCCCGTGGCCATGTTACGGTAGAGCAGGCCGGTAAGCCTGTCGCTCCGGTAGATCCTACTATCAATGTTCCCGAAGGCTTCGAGCTTGTCTGGAACGACGAGTTCGACGGAAATTCGCTCAATACTGCCGACTGGACATACGAGGTCCAGAATGCCGGATGGGTTAACAACGAGCTTCAGAACTATGTCGCCGGCGCGATAAACGGACAGCCGGTAACCGAAGTGGCCGACGGTATCCTTTCAATACACTGTTTCAAGCAGAACGGAAAAATCTATTCAGGCCGAATATACGCAAACGTGAACAAGGGTTGGAAATACGGCATTTTTGAAGCACGCATAAAGCTCCCGAAGGGCAAAGGCACGTGGCCTGCCTTCTGGATGATGCCTGCCAACAACGACTGGGGCTCAACACCGTGGCCCAAGTGCGGCGAAATAGATATCATGGAAGAAGTTGGCTACAATCCTGACTATACTTCTTCGAGCATCCACTGCGAGAGCTACAACCACACCAAAGGTACCCAGAAAACCGCCGAACGTCTCACGCAGGGCGCGCAGGACGATTTCCACATCTATCGTCTGGAATGGACGGAGAAAGGCATTTATACTTACGTCGACGACGTGAGCCTCCTTTCATTCCCCAACGACGGCAAGGGAAACATCAGCACCTGGCCTTTCGACAAGCCGTTCTACGTCATTCTCAATCTTGCCTGGGGCGGCTCCTGGGGCGGGGCTCAGGGCGTGGACGAATCCGTTCTTCCGGCTACTATGGAAGTGGACTACGTACGTGTTTTTCAAAAGAAATAATGTTCTTCTGCAATAGCCGGTAAGGTATCAGGCTATTTTATGCTAAGGTAAAAAAGATTGTTCCGGGTTCTACAGTATTCCGGAAAGGTTTGCAGTCATCTTACAATTTTTAGAACTATGAAAAAATTAGCATATCTTGCTATGGCTTTTGTCGTAGCCTCCTGTGCCACAACCCAAAAGGACGAGGCACTCCCTCCTGGCGCTTTTGTGCGCGTCAGCGGTACAGATCTTGTCGCTCCCGACGGCAGCAAACTGTTTATCCGCGGTACAAACTTAGGCAACTGGCTTAACCCCGAGGGATATATGTTCGGTTTCGAAAAGACCAATTCTCCCCATTACATCGACCGCATGTTCTGCGAGCTTGTCGGTCCGGATGCAACCGCAGAGTTCTGGAAGGAATTCAAGGACAATTATATTACACGCAAGGACGTGGAATTCATCGCCTCTACGGGCGCGAACACTATCCGTTTGCCGTTCAACTACAAGCTGTTCACCGACGAGGACTATATGGGCCTTACATCGAATCAGGACGGCTTTGCGCGTGTGGACAGCGTCGTGGAATGGTGCCGCGACAACAATCTGTATCTGATACTCGACATGCACGACGCTCCCGGTGGACAGACGGGCGACAATATCGATGACAGCCACGGCTACCCCTGGCTTTTCGAGAGCGAGACGTCGCAGCAGCTGTTCTGCGACATTTGGAAAAATATCGCCGCCCGCTACTGTAACGAACCGGTCATTCTCGGATACGAGCTTATCAACGAGCCTATCGCCCATTTCTTCGATAACAAGGACGAACTTAACGCAAAGCTGGAGCCGCTGTACAAACGCGCTGTCGCCGAAATCCGCGAGGTGGACGGAAATCATATTATTCTGCTGGGCGGTCCGCAGTGGAACTCGAATTTCGAACCTTTTACCGACTGGAAGTTCGACGACAACATTATGTATACCTGCCACCGCTACGGCGGCCCGGCCACTGCCGAGGCAATCGGTAGTTTTATCGCATTCCGCGACAGCACCGGGCTACCTATGTACATGGGCGAGATCGGACATAATACCGATGAGTGGCAACGTGATTTTTCCGAGGTAATGGAAGCCAACAATATTGGTTATACTTTCTGGCCGTACAAGAAAGTCGACAATTCCTGCATGAATGCCGTTACGCGCCCGGCGGAGTGGGACAGCATCGTGGCATTCTCGGAGGCCCCCCGCGGCAGCTATGCCGAAGTTCGCGCCGCTCGGCCGTCGCAGCAACTGAGCCGCCGCCTCATGGCAGAGTATCTTCGTAATTGCCGTTTCGACAGCTGCACCCCACAGCCAACCTATATCAGGTCAATGAAACTGAACTACTGATCCGTTATCCTGTCGGACAATCGAAGATTCTCATCTGTCAGACAGAATTACATGCTCGCCTGACAATTGAAGGCGATGGAGCCTCACGCTTCGTCGCCTTTATCATTGTTATTGCCGGGTTTATTTAATTTCGGTCTGCTCAAATTCCTTCCGGTGGGTCATTACCTTCTTCATATTTGTCTGCGCCCAATCCGTGAGCTGCTTAATCAGCGGTAGAAGTGATTTCCCGACCTCGGTAAGCCGGTATTCAACTTTAGGTGGTACAACGGCATACACCTTCCGGTCAATAAAGCCGTCTGCCTCCAGTGTGCGCAGTGTGGAGGAAAGCACTCTCGATGATACATCGGGAATCAGGCGGCTGAGTTCGTTGAACCTCACAACGCCTTGTTCGCCGATGATAAGCACGGTAAGGAGCGCCCACTTGTTGCCAAAACGGGCTATAACGTTTCTTACAGGGCACATCTCAATGATGGAACCTGTTTCCTCTTTCCTTTTCATATATCTGGATACTTACTTTTAATTACAAAGGTAGTAATTTATATTGATATACGGCCTAAAAATCAACCGTTCATCTGTTTGGCTGAAAAAAACAGTTGCCAATGAAATTTTTTTCTTTCTGATAGTCAGCAAAACCGATAAAAAGGTTACTATGGGACAAAAATGTAACTTCTTGACAAGCAGGTGCTATCGTTGTAACTTTGCAGTGCGTAAACAAAAAGACAAATGATATGAAACAGATTCAGACAATCGAAAAAGGCGCGAACTTCAGCGCGGCAAACTTCGGCAACCTCGCCGACATCAAGGATTACGTTCTCCAGCTCGGTCCGGAAATCAGGATACCAGGTAAGGTGTTCGGAGGTCTGGCTGTCGGCGCAACAGGAGGCGAGTTCTCCTTCCAGGTGTTTGCTCCCGGTCAGGAAACCGGTTTCCTTCACACCCACAAGAATCATGAGGAACTCTACTTCTTCCTCGCAGGCAAAGGCGAGTTTCAGGTCGACGGCTATGTATTTCCCATCGAGGAAGGCTCCGTTGTCCGCGTGGCTCCCGACGGACGCCGCAGCATGCGCAACAACGGCACCGAACCCCTTGTGATGCTCTGCGTACAGTATCGCGGCAACACATTCACCGCCGAGGACGCAGCTGACGGAAACATTCTCAATGAACCTGTTAATTGGTAAGAAAAATGCCGGTCAGGAGTTATGCTCAGTAAGCGCAGCTCTTGACTGGCTTTTCTATGGACCGAAGTTGCCGATAAAAGGAACAAAAATAATCTTTAGTGCCGTACACGACGATTTAACATTGACGGTTATACAAAATCATATAGAATTGGAAATCATAATTGGTAATCTCTGATCTTCGTGGATATTTGCGAGAGCAAGTAGTCTTTGGCCCGGTACAATTTTCACGGCAGATGTCATGCCACCGTTGCTGCCTCCCCGGCTCCTGAAGGGGGCGCTTGAGGCACCGGTCGTGACGACGTTGCAGAACCCCGATGCAGGGACGTGCCTTTGGCTACAGTACATGACAATTTATAATTGACTTATAATCAATATAAAATGTCCCTTACGGTGTAATTAGTGTTAAAAACGTGCGTATATAAACGCATGATTAATAAAGGCATAAGAAATGTGGCAATCCGGTTTGTTTAAGTATTGGTCAAATCGCTTATAAAACCGAATGCCACATGGATATATTACAAACAATTCTCGAGTCCGTTTGGGTCAACGGATTACAACTTTCTCACAAAAAATGTCTGAAGTCTCTGGTTGTCGCGATGCTGATGACACTGTCGGTGAATCTCGTCAGGCTAGCCCGCTATTCCTTCACAGATGTAAAGACTTTATCCGGAGTGAGGAGAATAGAACGCCTTCTGGCACTGAGAATCTTCTCCGTCACCTTGGTGGGGAGAGCCATTGTCAGTGCATTGCCAAGTCAAAAGAAGTACATCCTTACTATGGACCGTACCACATGGGAGCTTGGAAGCCGTGTTTACAACATCCTTGCTGTAGGAATCTGCTTCGACGGCATATCCATACCGATATATTTCACCACTTATAACAAGCGAGGGTCAACCAATTTCGCCGAGCAGATATCTTTCATGGAGCATGTCCTCGACATCATTCCGGAGGAACGGATAGAGTGTCTCGTGGCAGACAGGGAGTTTGGCTATACGAACTTCATCAAGTGGCTTGGCATAAGGCATATCCCTTTTTGCCTGAGAATCAGGGAGAACCATTATGTCAGGAATACATCCACAGGCAAAAGCTGCAAGATAAAAACCGTTCTGGCATCACTCGCAGTCGGAGACAGCGTGGTGCTTTCGGACAGGTACATAATCCGTGGAAATGTCAAGGCGCGTATCTATGCGGTCAGGCGCAACGTACGCGATGACGAGAGTCTGCTGATTCTGGCTACGCCTGTGGGCTCCTCGTTCACAGACAAGATTTACAGACTCAGATGGCAGATTGAGACCACATTCCGTGCCATGAAATCGGCCGGATTTAATATGGAGGATACCCATCTGCCCCTCAGTGGCAGATTTCAGAACATGCTCGTTATCGCGCTCATCGCATATGCATGCGTTTTCATAGATGGGCTTGCCAAATCTGCGGATACGGCTATTCCGGTAATGAAACGAAATGGACGCAGACGTTTCAGTCTGTTCAGCTGGGGGCTCGATTTTGTCGTTGCAGACATCTTGGGTATAACCAAAATATGTGAATCCAACCTATGGAAAACAGTGACATAAAAATTGTCATGTACTGTAGCCTTTGGCACGTCAGTAATGGCCTACCGAGTCTGCTGAGTATCAACGCTTTAGGCGGCAGCTATGCCAAAGATATCCCTGCACATGTTGGAAAAACTTTGATTCTGTTATTCTCAGTCTGGTTGAAAAAAATTGATACGGTTGTCAGTCTTGAAATTTATGTTGTAAAACATATCCTAAAAATGCAGCCATTCAATTGATTTTAATTAGATTTGCGATCTATGAAGAAGTTATGGCTATATCTTCTGTTACCTCCTCTACAGCTGTCGGTACAAGCGCAATCAATGATGGCTGAGGACTATTATGTGTCTGCTTTTAATGAAATGTCGGATATGCTTGCCGGCAGAGCTCTGTCTATAAAACGAGCCGTCTATCTTGCCTAATGGGCATTTTGTGCTGGCAATCCCCGGCATTAGATAATAGATAATGAAATATTTTATCATAATAGCACTGTTTTGCCTGTGTTTTACCAATAAGATTTATTCTTCAGAATATGATAAAGGTAAAATTTGCAGAGAACTACGATTGGATTCCTGTCGTAAATATATATGTTATGAATTTGGGCTTTCCAACTTAATATATATATATTGCCGAAGGAGACACCATATGTGATGTCTTAATCCTTGATGGTAAAGAAAATTGTGTTTCTACTACATGCCGGAAGTATCCTATTTTAAGGTGGGCCTTTGATGTTATGGCTAATGAGATAACAAAGTCTCCGGTAATAGTAGACAACATTTATCAACCATGTTATTATAAATTATCAATCCTATATGACGGCAGCCAGACAATTCTATCTTCATCGTCATTACTAAATGACTATAGCGATGATGTTAAGGAAAAAATTGAAGAACTTAAAGCTTTCATAATAAAACTATGGTTTTCCAATTGTAATGACTGAGGAACCCATAGTTAGGCCAAACATAAATAACTTGCCGAGTACCGCGTTTAAATCAATAATGAAATCAAACCCAACCGGAATATATATTCACAAATAGTATGGAATTAGATTCAAGAAACATAAAAAGACTTGTCAATATTTTTTTGCACCATATTAAAAAGAACTGGCGCATTTTGTCCATTCGATTTATTGCATTTGTATATCTATTCGGTACTTTTTGCTATATGGCATTATTCTTTTCTTATAATGTAAGGCACGCCGTTAAGCCATTGGGGTACTTCTTGGTCCTTCTGATTATATCCGGAATCTTTTTGCTGTATGTTGCTATTAATCACCTATTGGTGAGGCTTGTAATTTCTCATAAAATTCTATTGATATACGATATTCTCGCGCTTATTATGTTAATAAGTATAATGTTAAGTGATTTATGGGCAGAAAATCGTGATCTGCCATTATTCCTGCTACATTAGGGATATTTTCTGAATATCCCTAATGTAACTCCCTATAATGAGTTATAGGCAACGGACCCGCCCCCGCGCACATGCTCAAGGGCTTCGAGAAAGAAGTTGTTTCACACCCATCCTTGTTACCGATATTCAGATAGATGAAATATGAAATATCTTGTATCATTCGTTTTCCTGATAGTTAGTTTTATAGTTTGGTGTTCACAGTTGGACAATCAACGTTTCGATGTTATAAGCAATCTTGACGATTCAATTAATAGTATAATAGAAGAAAAGGAGTTCCTTTATTATACTAAAGGACATCACGGGCATATTTGGTCTTTAGTCGTTTCAGAAAGAGATCATTATGTAATAGTCTCAGGTAATACGCGAAATAATGATTGCCGTATTGATACCTTGTCATTAAATGCGCCGGTCTTGAAATGGGGATTAGACACCATGTCATTATATTGTAATAGAATGAAACCGGTTGAGAATATATCCTATTGGCCGTTTTATGAGAGATTAGTTTTGTTTTCATCCAAAAAGGAAATAATCTTTGATTGCATGCAAACTAATTCATTTAGCGGTACAGATAGCTTGACTTTTAATAAAAAGTTAAATGAACTAAAGTATTTCATGTATTGGATTGCCTGTCCTGCAGAGGTTCAGGAAAAACTTCCGGCTCCACTATAGAATTCTTATATAAGAGGGGATATATTGTCCTCTTTCCCATATCTTACGACATACACCATTGTCTTTGGCTGAGCACTTTCCCCTATCGGTAAGTGCAGAGGACTTCCACCTGCCAGACAGAATATATCCGGAACGGACAAATGAAACGCGCGGGGCCGGAGCCTCGCGCGTTTGCTATGATAAAGTTAGTTTTAACGAAGTTTCAGTCGTTGGCCAATGCTCAGTTTTGCATTGGATTTTATACCGTTAAGACGGCAGAGCTTGGCGACCGTTGTGCCGTGGCGGCTTGCGATCTTGCTCAGGGAATCGCCCTTGCGTACGTGGTAAGTAGACGATGTCGCGCGGGTATTGGTGGTCTTGCCGGACGATTTGCTCTTCACATACGGCTTGTTGGGATTCTCCCGCAGATACTGCTGCGCGTAGGCGCTGTTGGCTTTCGGGTCGAAGTTGCGCGCCTTCTGGTATGTGTTCTTGTCGAATGTGAAGATGTCGGTGTGGGTGGTCTGGTTGGCGAAGTCGAAAATTGCGCACGGGTTTATTGCATAGCCCATGTAGCGGGTTTCGAAGTGCAGGTGAGGGCCTGTCGAGCGGCCTGTGTTGCCGCCAAGTGCGATGGGGTCGCCTACTTTCACATACTGGCCTTCATCAACAAGGAAGCCGGAAAGATGGCCGTAGACCGTTTCAAGGTCGTTGGTGTGCCGCAGAACCAGGTAGTTGCCGTAGCCGGCGCGTTCGAAGTTCTTTATACGCACGCGGCCGTCAAAGGCTGCCCGGATGGTATCGCCGATATTAACTTTAAGGTCCACACCCTTGTGCATGCGGCGGAACCGGCGGCGGTATCCGTAAGGTGAGGTGATATAGCCTTTGTGGGGCATTGCAAAGCTGGAAACATCTATCTGTGCTGTCTGCGGTACTTTTACGCCGCTGTAGCAGTTCACATGTTTGCTGTTCCAGCCTTCAGTGTAAATATCGAATTCGGGCTCTTCTTCTTCCTCGAAGAGAGCTTCCAGATATTTTTCGGTGTTTTCCACTGATATGCCGGCGTTTCCCTGATTGGCAAGGAGAGTACCATGACTTTCGGCATGCCGGTCGGGCAACCGGTAGTTCTGTGCCGAAGCTGTCATTGCCAGAGAGAGAGCCGCTGCTGCTATGATAAAAAATTTCATGGAGAGGCCGTTTTTCTTGGTTTATCTTTCGTCCGGAGCGTAGATGGAGGATACTGTGGGAAGTTCGTAGCTGAAGATTTCCTCGGGCTTGAAGAAGCGGGCAATCTCGAGTTTGGCGTTTTCGGGGCTGTCGGATGCATGTACTATGTTTTCCTGGCCGCTCATGCCAAAATCTCCGCGGATAGTACCCGGAGCTGCCGCGCGGCAGTTGGTGGCACCTACCATAGCTCGTACTACAGATACAACATCCTTGCCTTCGAGTACCATAACGATTACCGGTGTCGCCATCATGGATTTTACCAATGTGGGGAAGAACGCACGCTCCACAAGGTGGGCGTAGTGTTCGCGGAGAATTGTTTCATTGAGCTGCATCATTTTGATGCCGGCTATGCGGAGACCTTTGCGCTGAAAGCGGGTGAGCACGTCACCTACAAGGCTGCGGGAAATTGTCGAAGGCTTTAGGATGATGAAAGTCTGCTCCATCACGGTGGATTGTAAAGTTTTGTTAATTTTTTTGATTCTTTGCTTCAAAGATAGCGTTTTTGACCGGCTTTTCAAAGAAAATATGTCATAAAAAATATGAACAGCCGGATGCAAGTCGCTTCCGGCTGTTCTAACCCGTTGAACCTTAGTTGAATGTGTAGAAATATGTTTTACAACATGTTAGCGGGAACTTGCTTCACGCAATTGTTGTCTATCTTTCAAATATCCAAACTTTTGTTAATCGCCGTCTCCGTCGTTTTTCTGCCACCGGTAGCGGAAACCGACGCGACCAAGTTCGGCAGAAATAGGCGGGTGCGTTTTGTAAAGTGCTATGCTGCCGCCTGTTATCGCGGGGTATTCCTGGCATAGCCGGCGGTAGATTCTTCCCACAGCTTCTTCCAGCAGAACGGCGGGCACCTCCATTTCCGAACGTACCGAGGCAACCACTGCGGCGTAGTTGATAGTGTCGTCGAGGCTACCGCTTTCCATTACCCGGGAGCAAGAAAAGTCGAGGCAAATATCTGCATCGTACATGTTTCCAACCAGTTGCTCCTGTTCTGCCACGCCGATGTGCCCGAAAACGCGCAGTCCTTCTATGATTATGCTGCCGTCCATTGCGTTATCGGCGTCCTTTGCGGCGTTTCTTGCCCGGTTTTTCGTATTCGCGCTGTTTGGGCGATTTTTTCAGTTCGCTCAGGCTTTTAGGCGGGTTCTTTTCGTCTACGAGGGCAAGGTCGAGCTGTTTTTTCTGCAGGTCGGCGCGGGCTATCTGAACTTTCACCTTGTCTCCCAGGCGATAACGCTGGTTGTGATGGCGTCCTATCAGCGAGTAGTTCTGCTGGTCGAAGTCGTAATAGTCGTCGGCGAGATCGCGGATAGGAATCAGGCCTTCGCACTTGTTGTCGTCAAGTTCCACATACAGGCCCCATTCGGTAACGCCCGAGATAACGCCCTGATATACTTCGCCAAGGTGATCTGCCATATATTCGACCTGCTTGTATTTGATGGACGCGCGTTCGGCGCTCGCCGCAAGCTGTTCCATGTCAGAGGAATGCTTGCATTCGTCCTCGAGTTTCTGCAGGTTCACGCTCCGGCCGTTCTGCATGTAGCGTTCCAGCAGTCGGTGAACCATCATGTCGGGGTAGCGGCGTATAGGCGAGGTGAAATGGGTGTAGTAGTCGAAGGCAAGGCCGTAGTGGCCGATATTTGTGGTCGTGTATATCGCTTTTGCCATCGAGCGTATCGCAAGGGTGGAAAGAAGGTTCTCTTCGCCTTTGCCTTTGATGTCCTGGAGCATTTTGTTGATGCTGCGGTTGATATCGCGGGGTGTGCCTGTCGTTTTGAGGCGGTATCCGAAAGCACGCGACAGGGCCGCGAGGTTGTTCAGGCGCTCGGCGTCGGGTACATCGTGTACACGGTAAACGAATGCTTTCGCTTTTTTCTTGTTTGCGGGCTTGCCTATAAAGCTTGCTACTGCCTTGTTGGCCAGTAGCATGAACTCCTCTATAAGTTTGTTGGCGTCCTTCGATTCTTTGAAGTAAACATCTACGGGATGGCCGTATTCGTCTATGTTGAACCGAACTTCCAGACGGTCAAAGTCAACCGAACCGTTCTCGTAACGGTTTTTGCGAAGTATTTTCGCAAGCTTATCGAGAGTAAGGATTTCTTCAGTATAGTCGCCTTTTCCGGTCTCGATAATTTCCTGCGCTTCCTCGTATGTGAAGCGGCGGTTGCTGCGGATAACGGTTTTGGCAATCTTGTAGTCTGCAATCTCTCCTTTGGAATTCATTATGAAGAGCACCGAGAATGCCAGTTTGTCCTCGTCGGGGCGTAGCGAGCATATTCCGTTGCATAAATGCTCGGGAAGCATGGGGATGGTGCGGTCTACAAGGTATATGCTCGTCGCGCGTTCCTGTGCCTCCCTGTCTATGATTGTATCGGGCTTAACATAGTGTGTTACATCGGCAATGTGTACGCCTACCTCGAAGTTGCCGTCGGGCAGTTTGCGGATAGACAGTGCATCGTCGAAGTCCTTTGCGTCCTTGGGATCGATGGTGAATGTGGGCACGCCGCGCATGTCGATGCGTTTGGCAACTTCCTCGGCCGTTATGCCTGCGTCAATTTTGTCGGCTGCGCGTTCCACGGACTCGGGATAGTGATAAGGTAGTCCGAATTCCGCCAGAATAGCGTGCATTTCTGTGGTGTTGTCGCCTGCTTCGCCAAGGATGTCCACAATTTCGCCTGTCGGATTTTTTGCGTCATCGTCCCACTGGATTATGCGTACGATGGCTTTGTCGCCGTTCTTTCCGCCTTTCAGTTTGCTGCGCGGGATAATTATGTCGGTGGCCAGATAGCGCGAGTCGGTCTGAAGGTAGGCATAGGTGCGCTGTACCTTCAGTGTGCCGATGAAGGTCTGTTCTTTCTTTTCTATTATGTCCGTTACTTCAGCTTCGGGCTCGGCGCCCTTCATGTGCGCCGAAATGGTTACTTCCACTTTGTCGCCATTGAGGGCGTGCATGGAGTTGCGTTCGGCCACGGCGATTTCCTCGTTGCTGTCGGTTATTACGCTGTTCTTACCATTGGAGCGGCGTACGAAAATACCGATGGCTTTGGTGCTGCGGTTGGGCGATTTGTATCGTCCTGGGGCGGTCTCTGAGATAATGCCGTCGAAAGCGAGCTCGGCGAGATACAGCGCGACGGTGCGCTGGTCGCCGGGTGTGCCCAGCCCCAGTGCCGCGGATACCTGTTTGTAGTTATAGGTACCGGTGGGGGTGCTTGCTATATATGCGTCAACGGATGCCTTTATGCGGGCAATATGTTTTCTGTTGTCTTTTGTCTTGGCCATAGTGTCTTTGTGTTGCAAACGTGTGTGCCGGATGGGATTTTTCAAATGTTCCGACAAAAGGACTTGATATAAAAACCCCGGCTTGTAGATAGAACAAGTCCGGGGCTGAGATGGTTTATGCGTCGATGTTGGCGTATGTTGCGTTGGATTCTATAAAGTCACGTCGCGGAGCTACGTCTTCACCCATCAGCATCGAGAATATGCGGTCTGCTTCGGCTGCGTCGCTTATGTGCACCTGCTTCAGAATTCGGTGTTCGGGCGACATTGTGGTTGTCCGCAACTCTTCGTCGGACATCTCTCCCAGACCTTTATATCGCTGGATTGTAGTGCGTTCGCCGTATTTGGAGATGAATTGCTGCACTTGCATGTCGTTCCAGCAGTATTCCTCGTTCTTGCCCAGCTTGCACTTGTACAGTGGCGGCGAGGCGATGTAGAGGTAGCCTTGTTCAATGAGCGGGCGCATGCGGCGGAAGAAGAATGTCATAAGCAGCGTCGCGATGTGGGCGCCGTCGACGTCGGCATCGGTCATGATAATAACCTTGTGGTATGCCAGCTTGCTCAGGTTGGGCGCCTTGGGGTCTTCTTCGGTGCCGATGGTAACGCGGAGCGCTCGGAACAGGTTAGTGATTTCCTGATTGTCGAAAATCTTGTGGTCCATAGCCTTTTCCACGTTCAGAATCTTGCCTCGTAGGGGCAGGATGGCCTGGAAGCGGCGGTCGCGGGCCTGTTTTGCTGTGCCGCCTGCCGAATCACCTTCGACGAGGAACAGCTCGCAGTCTTCGGCGGTGCGGCTGGAGCAGTCGCTGAGTTTGCCGGGTAGTCCGCCACCGAAAAGTGGCGATTTGCGCAGAATCTTCTGGCGGGCGGCCATTGCGGCGTGGCGGGCCTGGGCTGCTAAAACTACTTTTTCTACAATCAGTTTTGCCTCGCGCGGATGCTCTTCAAGATAGTTTACCAATGCTTCTGATACTGCTGCGTTCACAGCCGGAGCAATCTCGCTGTTGCCGAGTTTTGTCTTGGTCTGACCTTCGAACTGAGGCTCGAGCACTTTTACGGAGATGACCGCGGTCAGGCCGTCTCGGAAGTCCTCTGCACTGATTTCAACCTTGGCGTTCTTGAGCAGGTTGTTGTCCTCGGCGTATTTCTTCAGGGTCGTGGTGAGGCCGCGGCGGAAACCGGTGAGGTGTGTGCCGCCTTCGATGGTGTTGATGTTGTTTACGAAGGAGTAGATGTTCTCGTTAGAGGTGGTGTTATAGGTAAGCGCAACTTCTACGGGAACACCCTGGCGCTCGGTGTTCAGATGGATAACGTCGTTGATCAGCGATTCCTTGTTGGAATCGATGTATTCTACGAACTCACGAAGGCCGTCTTTCGAGAAGAAGGTCTCCGAACGGGGCTTTCCTTCGGCATCTAACTGTCGCATGTCGGTCAGGTGCAGCGTAATGCCGGAGTTAAGGAACGCTAAGTCGCGCAGCCTGTTGGCAAGCGTGTTGTAGTCGTAGATGGTGGTCGTGAATATGCTGTCGTCGGGCTTGAAGATGATGGTGGTGCCGGTGTGTAGGCTGTCGCCTACAACCATCAGCTCGGTGGTGGGCTTGCCGCAGCTGTATTCCTGGGCATATATCTTGCCGTTGCGTCTTACCTCGGCGCGGAGGTATGTCGAAAGCGCGTTTACGCACGATACACCCACGCCGTGCAGACCGCCAGAGACTTTGTATGATCCCTTGTCGAATTTGCCGCCTGCGTGCAGTACTGTAAGGACAACCTCAAGGGCGCTCTTGTGCTCTTTTTCGTGCATGTCAACAGGAATGCCGCGGCCGTCGTCTACAACGGTTATGGAGTTGTCCTCGTTGATTGTTACGTTAATATCCTTGGCATATCCCGCAAGTGCTTCATCGATAGAGTTGTCTACAACCTCGTAAACAAGGTGGTGCAGACCTTTTTCGGAAATGTCGCCAATATACATCGCCGGGCGCTTGCGAACTGCCTCGAGTCCCTCAAGCACCTGGATATTACTGGCACTGTATTCCTCTTTTTCTTCTGTCATGTCTTTACTATAAGAGGGGGTATTATTCATTCTTTATTTTGCATACAAAGGTACGAAAAAAAATGATTCCGGCAAAACAGTTTGTCAATTATGCAGCCTTTACACATTAATAAATAAGAGTAGAGCGGGCCGCAAGCCGGATGTGTTCGATGTCCACTTTTTTTTGCCTGTTTTTTTCTTTGGCTGGCTTAGTAAAAAAACGAATAGAAATTGTCTCAGCAACCCAAAATTGCGGCAGATTGGCTAAGTGTCTGATAATCGCGTAGATGGCATATTTACGCTTCGGTCTTAACTGTAAACAAAAGTTAAAATCCTGTTTTGTGGCATAATTTCTTGCTGAAATATTTGGTGGATTCGGATAAAGGGTGTAATTTTGCACTCGCTTTCGGGAACGACCCCGGGGCGGCTGCGAGAGAGCGGCGCAAGAATTAAAATAAGTTAAATTTTGAACAAAAATTTGGCTGAAATTTGATAACGGCGTAATTTTGCAACCGCTGCCGGTGAAAACCCAAGGCAAGAGAACATTGATAGTCTGACAACAGAAACAACAAAGTACAAGAGTGTAACGGACGCTGCACAGTCAGCGTTGTTCGACTCTGTCAAATTCCACAATAAACTAAGATGATTCGAACCGGCCGGGAATAAATCGGCGCTTCGTAAAAACGCGTCTTGTGAAAGGCAATAAATAAAAATTTCTTGCCTTGTTTGAATTTTGAAAG
>CALEUL010000024.1 GCA_937921035.1 uncultured Porphyromonadaceae bacterium | reverse complement strand
TTTCCACCGATAACGAACAGTGGATAAATCCCGACTTCGGCACTCCCGAACTGCGAACTCATTATGACAATATCAAGCAAATGGTCAAGGAAAAGACCGGACGTGCCATGCAGGAAAAGGAAAGGGAACGCAAGGGAAAGAATGGAAAGATTATCAAGGTGGCGGGATGCTCACCCATCCGTGAAGGAGTATTGCTTATCAGACCGGACACCACACTGGCTGATGTACGCAAATTCGGTGAAGAGTGCCAAAGACGCTGGGGCATCACTCCGCTACAGATTTTCCTGCATAAAGACGAAGGGCATTGGCTGAACGGTCAGCCGGAAGCAGAAGACAAGGAGAGCTTCCAAGTCGGTAACAGATGGTTCAAACCAAATTATCATGCTCATGTCGTATTCGACTGGATGAACCATGAAACTGGAAAGAGCCGAAAGCTCAATGACGAGGATATGGCAACCATGCAGACCCTTGCTTCCGATATTCTCCTGATGGAACGTGGACAGGCAAAAGCTGTCACAGGTAAAGAGCATCTGGAACGAAATGATTTCATCATTGAGAAGCAGAAAGCCGAACTGCAACGTATAGAGGAAACCAAGCGACACAAGGAACAACAAGTAAGCCTTGCCGAACAGGAACTCAAACAGGTAAAAGCAGAGATACGCACGGACAAACTAAAGAAAACAGCCACCAATGCTGCTACCGCCATAGCAAGCGGTGTAGGTTCTCTTTTCGGAAGCGGTAAGCTGAAAGAACTGGAACATCACATCGAGCAGCTACATCAGGAAATTACCAAACGGGACAAAGCTACTGATGAATTAAAAATTCAGATACAACAAATACAGGAACAGCATAGCAGACAAATTCGTAATCTTCAAAGAATACATAATCAAGAACTTGAAGCCAAAGACAAGGAAATATCACGATTGAGCACCTTGCTTGAAAAAGCCCACAAATGGTTTCCCATGTTCAAAGAGATGTTGAGAATGGAAAAATTATGCGCTGTTATCGGGTTTACCAAAGACATGATAGAAAACCTCTTGACAAAGAAAGAATCCATACAATGTAGTGGCAAAATTTATTCCGAAGAACACAGGTGGAAATTTGACATCAAGAATGATATTTTTAGGGTTGAGAAACATCCGATGGATAGTGGTAAGCTTATGCTGACCATAAACCGACAACCCATAGTACAATGGTTTAAGGAACAATGGGAAAAGTTACAGCAGAATCTACGTAACTCGGTGCAGAGAGAGCAAAAATCCAGAGGATTTAGAATATAGAATAGCCTATTATTAATAAAATCAAGTATCTATGCATCCAAACAGATTGTTTTTATTACAGAATCAAAATCCTAAGAATTTATAAAAAATGAAGCCTAAAGAAGTTTTGGAAAAATGGATAGATTGCTTTAACAAAGCAGATGCTTATCATATAGCAGAGCTGTATGCTACTAATGCAGTAAATCATCAAGTCGCAAACGAACCAATAATAGGTAAAGAATCAATCTACAAAATGTTTGTGAATGAATTTGCCACTGCTAAAATGGTTTGTATGGTGGAAAATATTTTTGAAGATGGCGAATGGGCTATCATGGAATGGAAAGACTCTCTTGGACTTCGTGGATGCGGATTTTTTCATGTAAAAGATAACAAAATCGTCTTTCAAAGAGGGTATTGGGATAAACTTTCATTCTTGAAGCAACACAATCTTCCAATTGAATAAGTACTATCAGAATACGGACTGGGAAATTGAAATACCCAGTCCGAGTTATATAATGAATTTTACTTGTTAAACTATTTAAAGTCAGTTGGATAACAAACCATACCTTTCACATTCTCAGTAGCTCCAGGTATTAATTCAGCCACCATGCAATATTCATGAGAGACTTCGAAAGGAAATTCAATTCCTAAATCGATAGCCTTGCGATAGCCAAATCGAGGATAATACTCTTTATGCCCCAATACGACTGCTGTGCCGTAACCCAAAAGTGCTGCCCTCTGATGGGCTTACTGAATCAACATCCCCCCCAATTCCCTTACGCTGGAATTCCGGCAAGACTGCCAATGGAGCTACACTCAGGGATGTGACAGACTGGGTGTCACTGTCTATCTTTACTTCTGTAAGTAAGATATACCAGACAATTTGTTTTTCTGTCATTTTCTTGTTCTTATCTAATTGTTAGGCTCATTGTTGTTATACATTGTTTAATTATAGATAAATCGTGAATATCCTTCTCTCTTAAATCGTAGCCCGAATGGAATACTTGTTGCCCTTTTGCAGAAATGCAAGGGATGCTTCTGCCTTCAAAGACTGCTGTTCCAAAATAGTCCGGTTGAAATTCATACCAGCCTCCATCCAAGTCGGCTTGTTTGGAAGTGCCGTCCGCATTCAAGACAAAAGGATGGATATCAATATAGCCTAATTCTTTGCTATACAGTTCCATACGGGTGGGCAACCAATTTGTTTCAATTTGATATCCTCTCTCCTGCAAAAGATCAAGGAGTTGGTCTGTATAATTGGCATCAAAATCAATGTCAATATCTCTATGCAAGCGGGTTTGCTGTCCGTACAAGACATCCACTCCCCAGCCTCCATCCAACCAAAACTGCATGTCCAGGCTTTCCAACAAGTCCAAAACTTGAAATAACTCTGTAATCGTAGTGTGTTCTTTCTTTGTCATATAATAATTCTTTAATAAATAATACTATGCGTAATTATCCAACTGCTTGATTGAAGAAATAAAATTTGCACCCACTCCAATCAGAAAGATAACCCATCCGCTGATCATAAAGACGGATGTGATACCCCATGCTTCCACCCAATATCCTGAAGCTACGATACCCAGCATTGATGGAAAGGTACTCAAACTAAAGATGAGAGAAAAAGTCCGTCCAAGCATGTCCGAAGCCAAGTTCTGCTGAATAATAGCGATGAAAAGCGCATGGTAAATGGAATAGGCTATGCCTCCTGTAAATGTTAGGCAAACAAAACCTATAAATGCGCTTGATGGTAAATAACTGGCGCTAATCAGATACAATCCCAATATCACATAAGCCGTATGCATCACTAATGTTTGCTTGCTTTTCAAAGCCTTACAGGCAAGTACTAAACCGCCCAACAATGCCCCTGAGCCCCAACCCATTTCCACAACTCCCATTTGCAAAATGTTTCCGTTGAAATGCAGAAGCGTCATAAAAGGAAATAACGTAAAAACAGGCATAAGGACAAAAGTCACCAGCGTAAAGCATACGAATAAAGGCAAAATGCCCATTGTACGCCGCAAGGTATGCCAACATTCCGTCAGTTCTTTTTTGAAATCTGGAAGAACTTTCGTTTTTTGAAGAGAAGGAATCTGGACACAAAGTAAGGTCAGACAAGCAGCAACAGCTCCGATCACATCTATGAGCAGAATATACTGTATGGGAAGCCAAACAACGAGGCTTGCCCCTACAACGGGAGCTATCACCTCACTGAAGGATTGAATGGAATGGTACAAACCTGATACCCTGACAAGATGGTGCTTGGGAACCAGTAGAGGGATGCTTGCCTGTAAAGCAGGTGCATGAAACGTACTGCCTATTGAACGACAAGCAGTCAATAGATAAAAAAAAGAAAGGTCTTTATAACCCTTGGTTATCACAATAAAAAGACATAGGGTACAGAACGCGATGAACAAGTCCGAATAAAACATCGTTTTCTTTCGATTCCATCTGTCAACATAGACCCCGGCAAACAAGCCTAATACAAATTGTGGTAAAAATCCAGCTAAAATAGCCAGAGATAAAGCTGTCGGGGATTTAAATTCGTTGCTAATCCAAAAAATAATGGAGAAGCCAACAATCGTACTTGTTAAAATAGATATGAGTTGGCCTATTCCTATCACGGCCAAAGTTGATTTCCAATGATTCATTGTGCTAATATTTCATGCGTTTATAGATAAGTACTTTCGTACATTAAGCAAAACGAAATTCTATCCACACAAAAAACTTGTATTATAATCCACTCCTGACGTTGGAATACAATAACAAATACTTTCAGGACGATGTAAAGTCCTGAAAAATCAAACTGAATGGATAGATAAATATTAGTCTTTTCTCATCGGATTCTTTTAATATCGCTACTCTTTTATTATGTAGTGGTTGTATTATCTTAAATAAAACAAAAACACCGACTTTACATTCTTGGGTGTAAAACTGGGTGTTTGTTTTGCAATCTGCTGATTTTCAGCGTTTGTTGCGGAGAGAGAGGGATTCGAACCCCCGGTTCCTTGCAGAACAGCGGTTTTCAAGACCGTCGCAATCGACCACTCTGCCATCTCTCCTGAATTATGGCACAAAGATAGTGATTATTTCTTTCTCTGCCAACTGTCGGCTGCGTTTTAACGTTTTATGCATCCGGTGCCCCATCCGGTGCCACCTGCAATCAGGCAAGTGCGGCGGCATAAGCCCGCATCTGCTTCACCATTGCCAGCAAGCCGTTGCTGCGTGTGGGCGACAGGTGTTCCGACAGGCCGATATCATCGATAAAATGCAGGTCCGCGTTTAGAATCTCATTCGGTGTATGGCCCGAAAGTACGTCAACAAGCATGGATATGATTCCTTTTACGATAATGGCGTCAGAGTCGGCGCGGAATTTGAGTGTGCCGTCATCCTGCTTTTCGGCATCGAGCCATACGCGGCTCTGGCAACCCTCGATAATCCGGTCTGGTGTCTTAAGCTCATCCGGCAGCGCTTCAAGGCTGTTGCCCATGTCTATGATGCACGCGTACCGGTCCATCCAGTCGTCGATATCCGTGAATTCGTCGATTATCTGCTTCTGGCTTTCTTCTATTGTCATGATGTCAGTATGCTTTTTCTTTGTACAGAACATTCAGAACGGTCTCGCCTACGGCCTGGAGGGTCCCCCGGGAGATATTGCTCATGTCGTCGTTGACGGTGTGCCATGACGGCGGGAATGTACCGGTCTGAACGTTTACGGATTCAATTATATTTAGCGTGGGTATACCGGCGTTGGTAAGGAATACGTGGTCGTCGGTAACTGCTCCGCCCATTTTGTTCACAAATATATCGTCGTGGCCGAGGCGTTTGGCCTCGCCCCATACTTTCCAGGCGGTGCTTGTGGCGTATTCCTTGGAGAAAGCCTCGTGGTGAAAGCGTGCGTCCTGGCCGCCTACCATATCAAGCAGAATGCCGTAGAGCGGTGTGTTGTCTGAATGGTACGGTATCATGTTCTCTATCCAGTACTGTGTGCCAAGGCACCAGCTGTCTGCATTGCCTGCAAAGCCGTTGTTGTCGCCGTAATCCTCGGCATCCGTAAAGAAGATATCCACGCCTACTGCTGCCTGACGCTCACGGAGGTTTCGCGCGATCTCCAGAATTACACCCACTCCGCTGCCCCCGTCATTGGCGCCGAGTACGGATTTTGTGTGGTTGGCCGAATCTCGGTCGTTGTCGGCCCAGGGACGTGTGTCGTAGTGCGCTACAAGCAGTACGCGGCGAGTCTGACGGGGATTGAAGCTGGCTATTATGTTTGTGATAGGCAGCACATCGCCGTTGAAGGCTGTTACCGTGCCGCGCTGAACGTATATCGTATCGGCGTACTTGTCGAGCTCCTTGATGAGGTAGTCTGCGCATGCGTCATGTTCGGGAGTGCCGGGCACGCGCGGGCCGAATGCAACCTGGCGCTCTATGTAGCTATAAGCGCTGTCGGCGCGGAAATCGCCCATCTTGGCTGTTTTTTCGCCTGTAGCATTCTTTTCATGCTGGCCGGTGGCTGAAGATTTGCCGCAGGATATGAGTACGAACCCTGGAAGCACTACTCCAACCAAAAAGGAGAACCACTTTTTCATACAAAGAATCTATTACTTCGCAAAGTTACAAAATCGCAACAAAACGAACAAATTTTTGTGAATATTTTTAAATATTAGGCGTTTACGATATACAATATTTATGTCGGAATGTCGTTTAGCTTTTAATCACTATGCTCCCATTTTATGAAATATCTACACTTCCTTGCATGTGTGCTGTCATTGCTGCTCTACTCTTGCGCAAACAACAGCGAAGACCCTCAGACGGAAACAATTTTGCCCATTGTGCAGGACTATCTTCCATCCACGGTCTCTTTTAGTGTAGAGGATAGCGAGTGGGTCGGTAATATCAAAGGCTGGGCGGCAAAGCAGGTCCGTGTAGATAATTTATCGGAACTTCCGGCAGATCCATTAGGTTTTTCGGATGCTTATTCGGGCATAAATTTCAATAAGTACACCCTGCTCCTTTGGTATGATATACATAACTGGCCGATAGACACATACCGTAGCAGATACTATCGGGACAATATCGAGGGAATATATAACTGGAATATACGTGTAGGAACTGCTACACCCACCGGCGATTCGGCCTCTCAATGGTATTTTTCGCGTTACGCTATTTTAGTAAACAAAATACCCGCCGACAAGGATGTTAAAGTCTGGTTTTCCCTTGGAGCCCTGAACTGGGGCTGGGAATAAGGCACTCTTTATATTACGCTTCGCCGCATTTTCCATTTGCCATCATTTCAGCGTATATATAAAATAAAAAGTCGGAAATTTTCCGACTTTTGTACCCGAACCCGGGATCGAACCGGGATGGATTGCTCCAACGGTGTTTGAGACCGTCGCGTCTACCGATTCCGCCATTCGGGCTTGCTTCTGCAAAGGTAAATACTTTTTTCCTATCTGCAAAATTTTATTAGGATTCCCCCGTCAATATTCTGCGATGACGACAGAAAGAGTGTACGACGGAGTCGCTCCTGCGTGTAGTATGTGGAATGTGCGGCCGTCGGCAAGGGTAATGATGTCGCCCCTGTCGGGAAGGTGGATATCATGAAGCGGCAGCCCTGTGGTGCCTGCGGCTTTATATGTGGCTTCTTTTAGCGTCCAGGCAAGCAGGAGCTGTTCGTCTGTTGCATACACCGATGCCTCGGCGGAATTGAGGAATTTAGGAACAACGCGCCTGAGTGTTGGACGGAAACTCTCTATATCAACCCCTATGGAGCGCCCGTCGGGGCTCACTGCAAGAGCGGCGAAAGCCTGGGAATGGCTTATCGAGAATACGGGTGCGGCCTGCGCTGCTTCGGAACCTGTAAAGCGCACGGCTGGGGCCCCTGTAGGCAGGTTATATTTGCGCGCAAATGGCCCGAAGGCCTCCCCTACGAGTTTTTCCACGGCTGCTGTCTCGCGGATGCGTCGAGGGCGTCCGTCGTCCTCTATAGCGCATATATAGATGTTGTCGGCCATATTTGATTTAATTCTGCTCTGCTGTCTCAAGCATCTCCAGCAGGTGGCTGTACACGATTCTGTACACCGGTTCCACGGAATCCACGGGCGTCGTGGGCCCCGCGAATACTGCGGCTCCGCTGAGCATGCTGCGGTTGTGCGGATTCACGGCAGTGATGTATACGGGGGCGCTCCCGGCGTCGGGGCTGCCGGCAATGGTGCAGCTTATCCCGGCGCCATTGTTGAAACTTATAGCCTCGGCAGGTGTGGCGCCGAAGTTTAGCTCCATGCGCTGTCGGCGGTTCGCTATGGCAGCCTGCAGGGCGCTGTTGTTGTCAAAGCTGTTTGCGCTCAGGTGTACGGTAACGCCGTAGTGTGGGTATATTATGTTCAGCCAGTTGCTCGCCGGCATGGTGGTGTCGGCGTCGGCGTTTATCTGTATTCTGAAATCGCCAAGGCGTGCAGACACCACCGTCGTATCGCACGGCGCCACGCGCGGGTAGGCGTAGCGGCGAGGCACGGCGCTGTTGTCGTCCCTGCACGAGGCGGCTGATAATGCAAGCATCAGTGCGAGTGCGGGAATTGCCCTCATTCCTTGTCTTTTATTTCCGGCATCACCTTTACACGCACTTCGGCGATACGATGGTCCTCGATATCGAGGATAAGGAAGTGGCAGCGTCCGTAAACCAGTGGCTCTTTTTCTTTCGGAAAATCGCCCTTTACGGCCAGCAACATGCCTGCAACGGTTTCTACGTCCTGTGTTACCTCCTCGTAGTCCTCGGGGTTAAGGTCGGTTATGCGGAAGAAGTCGGTGAGGGGCGTGCGTCCCTCAAACATGTATGTGTCGTCGCGAAGGCGTTTGAAGGTGGTGTCCGGTTCGTCGTATTCGTCGTCGATATCGCCCACAATCTCCTCAAGTACGTCTTCAAGGGTAACTAAACCCTGTGTGCCGCCGTATTCGTCTACCACCACAGCCATGTGTATCTTCAGGCGGCGGAAGTCCTCCAGCAGATCGTCGATATTGCGCGATTCGGGTACGAAATAGGCGCTCCGTAGCAGTTTTTTCCAGTCCAGGGTGTCTGCCTCTCCCGTTCCGATATATGGAAGCAGGTCGCGCGAGTACAGGATGCCCTTGATGTTGTCCTGGTTATCCTCGTAGACGGGCATACGCGAGTAGCCGCTCGAGATTACGGTTTCCATAACCTTGTCGAACGGCAGGTTGATGTTAAGGTCGGTTATGTCTACGCGCGGAGTCATGATTTCCGAAGCGGTCGTGTCGCCGAATTTCAGGATGCCTTCCAGCATTTCCTTGTCGTCGCCCGACGTACCCTGTGTAATTTCGAGGGCGCGCGAAAGCTCGTCGGTAGTAATGTCGTTGGCGCGTTTTACAACCACTTTCTTGACCAGGCTTCCGGATTTGGCAAGCATGTGCGAGAATGGCGACAGTAGCTTTGATATCATCCCCAGCGGTGCTGCCGCAAAAATAGCCCATTTAATGTTGTAGTTGTTCGCGAACAGCTTGGGAAGTATTTCGCCGAATAGCAGGATGAGGAATGTCAGAAGTACAGTCTGCAGCACAAAGCTGAGCCACGGAGCCATCCCTCCGAATACTGGCCCGAGGGCGTAGTTGGTGAGTACGACAATGGTAACGTTTACCAGGTTGTTCGCAATAAGGATTGTGGCGAGCAGTTTCTGTGGCTCTCTGAGCAGATGAAGCACGCCGGCGCCTCGCTGTCCTTCGCCGATATCGTCTATCTGCTGTTCTGTAAGTGAGAAATAGGCCATCTCGCTGCCGCTGACGAACCCCGACGCTACAAGGCACAGCAACGCTATGACAAGTGCGAGGGCCTGTCCGCTGCTGAAGGTGGGTAGAGAAAGAAACATGTCCGGAAGTGAACCGGTAATAGATAGGAGCGCGTCTACCGACGGCAAAGGATCTGTGTCCAAGATTAGTAATAATTTAGTTAGCGGTCAAATATTTTATACATTGGTGGATAGCATATAGCCATGACCGGTTCGGCTAATCAGATGCTGCGATAGGTCGCCAAGCTTTTTACGTAGTCGCGATACATTTGTATCAACTATGCGCTCGTTCGAGCCGGCGGTACTTTCGGGCCATACTTTCCGGAATATCTCGATGCGTGGGATTAGTGTGTCCGGATTCTTCAGTAGCATCTGCAGAATCGCATATTCTTTTGAGGTCAGCGGAACTGGCTGACCGTCGATTTTTACGTTTTTGCCCACCTGGTCCATCGTTAGTGAGAGAAAGGTGAGCGACGACGCCTTGCTCCCTCTTGTGTGGCGCCGGAGGATGGCTCTTATCCTCGCCATCAGTTCCCGGAGAGAGAAGGGCTTCGAGATATAGTCGTCTGCGCCAGCCTCAAGGGCGTCGATGGCCATGCGCTCGCTTTTAACTGGAGAATACAGGATAAGGGCTATACCCTCCGTATCGGGATTGTCCTTGAGGTCGTAGATTAGGTCCATGCCGCTGTATTCCTGCTTCATCGCGTCTACAATTATAAGCTGGACCGTGTCCAGCGACATCTCCGCAACCTTCGAGGCGTCCGGTTCTATGGCTACGCTGTACCCCTCGCTTCCCAGATTCACCTGCAGAAGGTCGCAGATATATATGTCGTCGTCAACAACAAGAATATTTCCGAGAGATGGGGTGTCTGCCATAAGATTGGTCGCTGTATTGATTTTCTACTTGCAAAATAATGATTTTTTACTCGTGATATCAATACCTGTAACCGTATTGTATAGTTTTTGTTCCCGATATTTATTATCTCAATCGCCCGCTGGAGGTATCTGGGGGCCTATTTGGCCGGGGTATGCAACCCGTCGCGCAGGGTATCCGCTACGTTGATGATATAGTCGCCGGTCTTCTCCAGGTCGCCGACAATGTCCATATAGTAGATGCCCGCCTGATACTCGTAATGCTTGCCGTTTATGTTTTCGACGTTGGCGCCTCGCAGGGTGTTGCGGTAATTGTTTATCTCGCGTTCCTTGTTATAGGAATCGATAAGAGACTTGCCGCTCACATTTTCCATATTGTTCAGATGCGCCAGCATCAAGGCCATAGCCTCCTTTATGTAAACGTACATGTTGTCGATATTGTCGTAAATCTCCGGTGGGAATACGGCGCCCGACTCTATTTTGCGGTTCATTATCTTGCCGATGCCCATACAGCTGTCGGCTATGCTCTCTATCTCGCTGATTATGTTCAGCATCGACGCTATCTTCAGTTTGCCTTCGTTGGACAGGCGTCCTTCGGCGCATCGGTTGAGGTAGTGCGCTATCTCGAGTTCCATCCGGTCAGATATATCCTCGTACTTCTCCAGCCGCGACAGTAGCGTATTGTACTCCTCTGACTTCTCCTTCGTGTGGATAAGCTCCTGGGCCATGCCTATCATCCGGTTCACTCGTTCGGCGTATACATAAATCTCTTTTTCTGCCTGCGTTATGTTGAGTTCGGCGGCGTTCATAAGACCGCCCGAGATGAACTTGAGGGTGAATTCCTCGTCGTCGCGGTTCTTGGACGGTACAATCCATTCAACAATCTTGACATACAGGCCCGTAAGCCATATCATCAGCAGTACGTTCACTATATTGAAGGTCGTGTGGAATATGGAGAGGCCGAAGGATAGGCTCATCTGCATGGTGGCGATGTTCTTCAGTACTTCGTGTCCTGCCGGTAGAGAATTGTCGAACAGATGGTTGTAGATGCTAGGGTCGGTGGCCTCAAGGTTGGACACATAGTTGTACAGTGCGTTGGGGTTACCCTGCCCTATCGCCTCGGTAAGCCAAGAGTTAAGTTCCACGAATGGTATGAACACGCAGATGCACCACAGAGTACCTAACAGGTTGAACATAAGATGCCCCATAGAAGCGCGTTTGGCGGCTACGTTGCCGCTCAGCGATGCAAGAATGGGGGTGATTGTGGTACCGATGTTGGAGCCTAACACAAGTGCGCAGGCAAGGTCGAACGTAATCCACCCTTTCGTACACATTATAAGCGTAATGGCGAAGGTGGCTGCCGACGACTGTATTATCATCGTAAGCACAAGGCCTACAAGCGTGAAAATCAGTATGGAGCGTACGCCCATCGACGCATATTGCTTCAGGTAGGCGAACATCTCGGGATTGCTTTGAAGGTCCGGTACATAGGCGCTTATCATGTCCAGGCCCATGAATAGGAAGCTGAAGCCGATAAGGAATTCGCCGATGCTCTTCGTCTTGCTTTTGTTCATCAGAAGCAAGACCACGGCAACGCCGATTAGCGGTATAACAAATGTGGAGATGTTGACTTTAAATCCGAACAGAGCTATAATCCACGCCGTAAATGTGGTGCCGACGTTGGCGCCGAATATTACGGCCATCGACTGTGCCAGCGACATTAGACCGGCATTTACGAAGCTCACTACCATAACCGTGGATGCCGATGAACTCTGGATAAGGGCCGTGATTAGGCAACCTGTTAGCAGGCCCGTGAAGCGGTTGCGGGTCATGGCGGAAAGAATGTTGCGCAAACGGTCGCCTGCGGCTTTCTGCAAGCCTTCGCTCATCACTTTCATGCCATAAAGGAACAACCCTACGGCACCGAGCAGACATAAGAAGTCTAAAAAACTGTAATCCATCTGGTGGGGTTAATCGTAAAACAGAAGATATAATCCTTCCGGATGCAAAATTAATAATTCTTCGGTAATTATAAAAAATTTATGCAGCCGCTCACTGCAAAAAGAGATGCACTTTCTGCCGGATGCTTTGGATTGCTGGATATTTTCATTGCAGCAGCGAAAGATAGCGGCGCGCGATGGCGGCGGCGCTGAAGCGGGCGCCCACCGCGGTGCGCTGCCTCTCTGGCGAGCATGGGGTGGCGAGGGCCGCGCGAAGGGCTTCGGCGAATTTCTTTGTGTCGTATGCTGGTACCAGATAGCCTTCTTCGGGGCTCGTGATGATGTCGCTCTGCCCTCCTTTGTCGAAGCTTACGGGCGTACAACCCGCCGACATGCCCTCTATCAGCGTGCCGGGAAGTGTTTCGTAAAGCGACGTGGACATTACAACGGTGGCATGGGCGCACAGCTCGCGGATTGTGGCGATATCCACGGGGCCGAGGGTGATATGCGGGAAATGCAGGTCGGCGAGTGTTTCGGGATTTCGGATCGCTCCGTAGAACACGGCCACGGCATCGTTGCCCGGAAACGCGTTGAGGGCGTCTATGGCGTAGGGCAGTCCTTTTATGGGGTCGTCGAGACGTGCTGCTCCCATCAGTATTATTTTTTTACCCTCCGGCAGTCCAAGGCTGCTGCGCGGCCGCCGCGGTTCTGTGTAGAATTCATCAACGGGGAACGCGTTGGGTATACATTCAACTTTAATGCCGTGCATAAGCGAACTTTGCGCGCTGCAGCGCTGAAGCCATGTGCTCACGGCCACAAAACGTATGCCGCCCGAGGCATAAAGCTTTTTCTTGCGGCTCCATGTGGTGCTGCCGAGCTTTTTGCGGACTACGAGAGGGCAGTCTGTACACCCGGGAGCCTGCGTATACTGTCGGCAGTCGTGCGCGTGATGGCACAGCGAAGTAAGATTCCACATGTCGTGCATCGTCCATACCACCGGCTTTTCGGCTGCTATACGCTGTATCTCGTCAAGCGACAGCATCCCCTGATTGACCCACCCGAGAAGAACGGCGTCGGCATGCCGCACAAGAGGGTGCCGGCTCAGTGGCAGACCATCGGTAGCTATGGAGATTTTGAACAGATTGCGGCGGTCGTAGCCGCATGCCCGAAATATACGCAGATGTTCGGCGAGGAAACCTTTCTTTATGCGCCACGCAGACCCTGCAACGTGTACGGCCGGGTCGTCGGTACCCTTGTGCATAACAAGCATGTCGGCGTGGTGTCCAAGATCGCGAAGTGCGCACATAAGGCGGTATGTTACCACTGCGGCGCCTCCCTGGTTGTCGCTGTTGCTGATCAGAACTATCCTCATCGCTTGATGAATCGTTTGAAGGGCGCAACAAGGGTGCTGAAACCGATGTTCACGCTCCGCATGAAGAAAAGAACGAACAGTGCGAGCAGGCACAGGCGCAGGAATGCCGCCAGCAGCCCGCCGATGCCGGCCAGAGGCAACAGCCACACGCCTATGATGTAGAGCACGGCTGCCGCGCCGAAATAGCCGAGCAGCTTGCCCAGAGGATAGCCGATAGGGTAGTGGTAGGCGCCCACCACATAGCTTGCTACCATCATGAGGCCGTAGCATGTCATGGCGGCGACAGCGCAGCCCATATATCCCATCCGGGGTACAAGTATAACGTTAAGTAGAACGGTAACAACAAGTCCGGACAGCGAGAACCACATGCCCCACTGCGTTTTGTCGGTGATTTTGTACCATACCGACAGGTTGTAGAATATGCCGAAGAAAAGCTCACCGAGCATTATCAGCGGAACAACTTTGAGGCCGCTGAAGTAGCGGGGCGAGATAAAATATCGGATATAGTCCAGATAGAACATCACGCCGAGGAATATTAGCAGGGCGAATGCCACGAAGTACGTCATGGCGTCCCGGTAGGCTGCCATCCTGTCCTTGCCGGAGTCTTTGCTGTGGGCGAATATAAACGGCTCGTAGGCAAAGCGGAATGCCTGAAGGAACACCAGTAGGAGCACGCCTATCTTGTAGTTGGCGCCGTATATGCCAAGGCCGTACATCGCCTCGGCGGGGTCCGACACAAGGTGCGGATACAGAATTTTGTCGATGGTCTGATTCATTATGCCGGCGATGCCAAGAACAAGCAGCGGAGCAGAGTAGCGCATCATCTGCCCCCACAGCTCTCTGTCGAACCGCCAGCGGAAACCGCGAAGCTCAGGCAGTAGCAGAACCATGTTCGCTATAGAGGCCAGTAGGTTGGCCAGGAAGATGTAACCTATCCCGAAATCGGGCCGGTAGAACCACGAAACCGTTGCTGGCGAGTGGTGCATCAGCCACGGGCACAGCAGGATAAAGAACAGGTTGAGGCCTATGTTCAGTCCGATGTTAACCAGCTTGAGGGCCGCAAAGCGCATAGGGCGCTTGCAGAAGCGAAGGTAACCGAATGGAATGGTCTGGAAGGCGTCCAGTGCAACACACAGCGCCATCATAATTACAAACGACGGATGTCCGTCGCATTCCATTGCGTGCGTAACAGGCCCCAGGAACATCGCTATAAGAACAACGAAAGCCGTCGAGCTGACGGCGAGGGACGATAGGCATGTGCTGTATACCAGCGACGGGTCTTTCCACTTGTCGTGGTTGGCAAAACGGAAGAAACCTGTTTCCATGCCGTAGGTGAGGATTACCATCACCAGTGCCACCACGGAATACACGAATGTTACAACACCATATTCCTCAACCGGAAACATAATGGTGTACAGGGGCACCAGTAACCAGTTGAGGAAACGCCCCACTATGGAGCTGAGGCCATAAATGGCTGTATCTTTGGCCAGACTTTTTATACCGGCCATAATCAGTTAAGTTTCATTTGATTGGTTTTTCGTAGGAAGACGGTATGCGCCATCCTGAACTTTTATTTTTAGAGTTACCCAGCACGCTATCAGCATGTAGGCTATAGCAAGTATCCACAATGCTACGAATGGCTCTCGAACCTCCGCGAGCGTGGCGGCATTGCTGTTGATGCGTATGAATCCTTCAACACCCCATGTCGCGGGAACAAGGTTGCCCGCCCACCGCCAGAGTGCGCTCATGGCGTATCGCGGCCACGTGAGGCCCGAGAGAAACAGGAATACAACGGAGGTGAACACGATGATGATGAAAGGACTTTCGCGCTCCTTCATGAAGTAGTTCAGGCTCTGGCCCAGAAATGCTGTTCCCAGAAGAAGTGGGAATATGAACAGCAGATAATCGCCGGGATTGCCGTAGTGGGGCAGATTGAAAATCTCCGGGATAAACCGCATAATGTATATCGTCAGCGGAATGTAGAACACCACGTACGCCAGGGCGCGGCCCCACACTGTTGCGGTTGTGCATGCGTACACCTCCTGGGGGTCGTAACCCCCGTTGCGGCGACGACGCTCGCGCGAGGTCCCGCCAAGCATCCCTATGCCGAGAAGCATACTCTGCTGCAGGATAAGGATAACGATGCCCGGGATAATGAACGAGGCGAAGCCCTGCTCAACGTTGCCAAGGAAGTTGCTCTTGCTGTTCACGGGCATCCTGATGTCGCCGGCAAGGCTTTCCAGCCCGTGGGAGGATATCTTTTCGGCGGTAAGGTCCCCTATACATTCAATCTGCAGGTCTGTAAGGGCGGCTATGAATGTGCGGTAGCGAAGAAGCAGGCTCATGTCGGAGTAGAAATACACATGTGCGGGTGTCCCGTTGCCTATGTTCCGGCCGTAGTCCTTGGTTATCTCCATTACTCCGAACACCTTGTGCTCGGCCATGAGCTTGCGCGCGTCGGACATGTTGGGACAGTAGGAGTAGATCTCGATGGACGGCGATGCCGACGCCTTGCGGACAAGGTCGCGCGACTGGGGCGTCATGGAGTTGTCCACAACAGCCACTGGTAGTTTGCGCACAACCTCGGGGTTGTATATCAGCGTATAGGCAATGGGATAAGCCAGCGGTAGCGCTATAAAGAACAGCATTACACCTATGTCGCCGAAGATACGCCTGAACTCGTTGCGGAAAACGCGTCCCATCTGGGCGCTCCATGCGTTTATTTTATCCAGTGCTTTCATGTCATTTCACATAAACGGGGTTCAGGGAAACTCGCTTCAGGTTCCACAGGCCGGCGGAACATACAAGCGGGAAAAGCAGCAGTGCGGCAAAGAACCATCGCGAATAATATACGGCGTAGCCGTTGAGGGCCTCGTTGATGTATATCAGGAACCAGTACCGCACAGGCGCGAGCCAGCTGAATACGCCAAGGTAACCGTACATGCTTTCCACGGGGAATGAGAAACCGGTGAACGAGAACGCCAGAATGCCTGTGAGGGCGCACAGGATAAGAGCCATGCGGGGGTTCGGAACTATCGAGGCAAAAAGTGTCGCAATGCTTTGGGCGGCTACTACGGTGAGGAAGGTGGCAAGCAGCATCCACCCGATGGAGCCGTTCATGGGCATGTGAGAGTAGCCGAACAGCATCCACTGGATAAAGAATCCTACAGCCGTGAAAACAACCGTCTGTGGAAGCAGCTTGGTTATCACTGCCATAAGAATGCTGCCGTTATTAACCTCCAGCCAGCGGCGCGATGTGTCGTTCTTGATTTCCATTGTTATGGAGAATGCCGTCATCAGCATTATCATCAGCACTAAGGTGGCCATAGAAAACGACGGACACAGGTAATATGCGTAGTTCATCCAGGGATTGTTAAGCCCGAAGATATCCATCGTAATGGGCTGCATAAGCGAGGCTGCCGCCCCGGAGTCCAGCCCTACGTCCATCATCACCTGCGTCATTACGCCGGCCGATGTGGCTACGGCCACTGTCTTGAATCCCTTGAAGGCCAGCGAACCAGGCACATAGTACGTCATGTTCGTATAATACTCCAGTGTGGGCGATTTGGCGCTGAGGGTGTTTTTCTCGAAGTTGGCGGGAATGACGAAGAAGCCGAATATGTCGCCCTGGCGTACGCCGCGAAGGGCATCGTCGTAGCTCTCGTATTTCCGGCTGATTTCAACCAGCTGCATGGCGTTGAGGCTGCGCGTAACGCTCCTCGACATCTCCGAATGGTCCAGGTCCACTACCGCCGTGGGTATCCGCATGGGCAGGCCCTCGCTGAGCAGGCTCAGAAAAAACGCAGCTACGGCAATCGGCACGATTATCATGCCGAAAATATACATTCTTCGGCTCGACATCTGTCTGCATTCCCGCCATAGGCCGGCTATGAATCCTGTTTCGGACATATTGTTGAGAATAGAGAGGTTGTTGTATTATTCGTTTTCCGGATCGATGAACACTGCCGACATGCCCGGGCGCAGTCCTTCAACCTTGTCGACGGGACGAGCCTTAATCTGGAACGTGCGGCTGTCGTAGCTCCCTGTGGCCTTGGTGGAGCGCCAGGTGGCATAGCTGCCCATGTCGCGTATGTAGTAGATCTTTACATTGATATCCTTTTTGCCAAGAGCCGGAATCATTACACTTATTTCCTTGTTCATGGTGAGGTAGGGCAGTAGCTCCTCCCGCACGTTGAAGGTGATATAGCGGTTATCGTCGCGCAGAAGGCTCATGATAGGCGCGCCGGTAGCTACAAGTTCGCCAACCTCGGGATAAATCTGGTCTATGGTGCCGCTGAACGGAGCCACCAGATAGCTGTCCTCAAGAACGGCGTTCACTTCGTTCACGCCGCCCTGTGCGGCGTGAACCATTGCGGCGGCAGCCTCCTTGTCTTCGCTCTGGGCTCCAGCCTTCGCAAGCGACAGCTGGCTCTCGGCGGCCTTGCGCCCGGCAACGGCGGCGTCGTAGGCGGCCTTGGCTTCGTCGCGCTTCTGTTCGGCGATTACGCCCTCGTCGTAGAGGCGGCTGATTCGCTTGTAAGTCTTCTCGGTAATGGTTTCGGCGGCCTGTGCCTGTGCCAGAAGGTCGGCGGCTGCCTGGATAATCTGTGTGCGTGTGCCGGCATCAACCTTTTTGTTCTGTGAGGCGGCGACGGTCTGCATGGCCTCCGCCTGGCTCAGACGGGCTTCTACAAGCGACGAATGTATGTGCACCAGGGTGTCCCCAGCCTGTACGGTGTCGCCTTCTTTCACGTAAAATTCGGCCACTCGGCCGGGCAGCTTGCCCGAGATGCGGATGTTGGTACCTTCTACCTGGCCTTCTATGTAGCTGTCGGGGCGGTTCATGAAAATGAAACCGATAATTGCTATCACTGTTGCTGCGATAACCACTCCTAACATGGTCAGTAGGAGGGTGCGGTTTGCGCGTTTCTCGCGTGTTGTATTGTCTGCTTGCATGGTATGCTGTGTTTTATTGTTATCTGTAAAGTGTGCCGAGCACCTTGCTCAGGTACACCTGACAAAGCTGTACCTCGATTGCGGCGTCGATATTCTCGGAGTGGGCCTTCAGCCATGCGGTCTGTGCCTCCATTACGTTGTCGGTGGTGGCGACCCCTTCGCGGAACGCGAGGGTTGCTGTCCGAAGGTTCTCGTCCGCTTTCGAAAGGTTCGTCATCGTCGTGGCATAGGTCTTGAATGCTTCCTTGGTCTTGAACGTGGCTTGTTTAACCTGGAGCGTTACCAGTTCCCGGGCGTCCTCAAGCTCGAGTTCCCTTGATATCTGGTCGCTCTTGGCGGCCCGGTACTTGTTGTAGTTGCCGCCCCAGTGCCATAGTGGCACGCGCAGGACTGCACCCACAGAGAATGCGCCGCGGAACTTCTTCTCGAAGCCGTTGAACATATTGGGATTGGAGAATTCCCACGAGCCCATCACGGCCAACTGCGGCAGCATGGACGACCGTGCTACGTTCTTTTCCTGCTTTGCAACCTCCACGGCCTGGGCGAGGGCACGCAGATCGGGACGGTTGGCGAACACATTCTCCATATCGTAATTGTCCTGTACTTCCACGATGGGCGCAGGAACAGGTGTTTCGGAATTTTCGTCGGCCAGGGTGAACTGGGTGTCTACCGGCAGTCCGCATACCTGAGCAAGTGCCATGCGCGACAGTACAAGCCCGTTACGAACCTTCGTAAGGTCCACCTCGGCAGCATTCAGCTTCACGTCAACGCTAAGGGCGTCGCTGCGCGTGGCAAGACCTTCGTCAACAAGCAGATGTACGTTGTGGCAGAGTGTATCCAGAAGGTTCACGAAACTGGTGGCAAGTTTTTCCTTGGCTTTGAGCGACACAACCTGCCAGTATGCGGCATCTACGGCATAGATCACATTTTCGGCCTCGCTGTTGTGCAGCTCAAGCGCTGCCTGACGGGCCGCATTCGTAATCTTGTTCATCGCAACTATCTTGCCCCCCATAAATACTGGCTGAGTAAGTGTGAACGCGCCAAAGAACACATTGTGGATGTCGTACGTCATGCTCTCCTTCGGTATAAGCGCTACCTCCGAGGGTATATACTGGCCGTCAGGGCCCTTTATTGGCTCGCCGGTCATCGGATTTTTTACAAGATTGAACTGGTACGACTGCGTGGCCAGGTCGAACGACTTCACTGGCAGCAGCTGGTCGCTGCTGAAAATCGAAATCTCGCGCTGGTTGTACAGGTACCCGCCTTCAAAATCTATGCCCGGCAGATACGCCGCGAAGGCTTCCTTGTTCTGATATTCTGCCTTGCGCATGCGTTCGCGGGCTATCATCAGCTTTTTGTTGTTCCGAAGTGCCATGTCGCGGAACTCCTGCAGCGTCGTGGCACCCGGTAGAACGGTTGCTGTATCGGCCGTCTGGGAGTAGCCCAAGGTCGGAGAGGCAACGCACACTGCCGCAATCACGGCTGTTGCGGAATATCGCATTAGAGTTTGAAAATAATTAATCAGCCTCATAGAAGGATAGTTGAAAAGTTTCGACGTGTGCTTCCTACAATCCGGTATCCACACACAAATATATAACTCGCGTACAACGGATATGGTTCACTTGTGCATTGGTGCGCGCAACGGCAAAATTACTAATTTTTGGCGCAAAACGGAAAAACTATCGCCTATTAGTACAACAATCCTGCCCGATAGCAAACTTTTCTGCTTTTTCTGGCGATGTTATGGCTATGTGTGGCCCCCGCAGGGCGCCCCGACGATTGTCCGGTTGCTGGGATTTTTGTACCTTTGCGAATTATTTGCAGATATGGAAAAGAAAATCACTGTTTATTGCGGTTCGTCGGATACCCTCCCGGCTGAATACGGCGAGGCTGCCGCATGGCTCGGCCGCGAGATTGCGGCTGCCGGTGCAACCCTTGTTACGGGAGCCGGACGCTCTGGGCTAATGGGCGCTGTCGAGAACGGTGCTATCGAGGCCGGAGGTCGTGTCGTTGGCGTTATTCCTCGCTTTATGCACGAGCGCGGTTGGCATCATACCGGCCTCGACGAGCTCGTGATAACCGAGGATATGCACTCTCGCAAGGAGCTGATGGCAAAATCGCTCGCTTGCATTGCCCTTCCCGGCGGTATTGGCACCCTTGAGGAATTGTGCGAGATTATAACTTGGAAGCAGCTCGGCCTTTTCCTCGGCAACGTGGTCATTCTTAATATTAAGGATTACTATAGTCCCCTTCTGTCCATGCTCGGCAAAGCGGTCCGCGAAGGTTTTATGCGTGCCGACCATCTGAATACTTTCTCGGTTGCCGACAATCCGCGACAGGCTGTTGAGTTGGCGCTCGCTTCCTCGGCAGATACTGATTTTTCGCCTAAGTTCGTCTGATATGCCCGACACACTCACGATACAGTCGCGCACCCCTTTCGCTAATTCAGCGGAACACAACTCCGTTGCTGCCGCTTCTTACGCCGCATCAGACACTGTCGAGTTTGTTCCCGCTCCCCCCGATGCTTCGTACGACGCCCCTCGCGGTTTTGTGGCCCCCCAGGGAATAAATACCGTTATTGTCGATTCTGTCGCCGCAGATACTGTCCCGGGTCGCGTCCCTCATTTTATCCCTGTCCATGTGGCCGATTCGCTGCGTGCCGAGGCTTTCGCTGCCAAGTTGAAAGCCGTAAAGGTGGTGGCGACGCCTTCCGGGGTCCGGGAGGGTATTGAGCCCGGCTCGCAGGTCGCCGGATATATGCACAGCACTCCGCTCTCTGCAATCATGGCTGGTGTCCTGATTGTTGCGGCTCTTAATTCCAAGGCTGTCGGCCGTGCCCTCCGCACATACCGAATCGAACTCTGGAATGTCCGGCGACGCAGCAACCTTTTCGACGACAGCGGAACTGTAACAACTCCCAGCGCGCTCCTGCTGGCGCTCATTTTCGTCGTTTTCGGCGGAATTGTGCTCTACAATTGTCCGTCGCTTCCGTCTGCCCCTTCTTTCGCCGGAGTTGTGGCTTCCATGCTGCTCGTGGCTGCTTATTATATTTTCCAGTTGTGTGCATATGGGCTCGTGGGATACGCGTTCGCTACTCCCGACGACAGCAGGCGGTGGATTGCCGGTTTTAACGCTACTCAGGCATATTCCGGTCTTGCAATGGCCCTTCCGGCAATTCTCATGGTGAGCTGTCCCGCTTGGTGCGAAATTTTATTAATTGTCGCTATATCAGCCTACGAACTTATACATTTGATATTTATTCTGAAAGGTTTTAGAATTTTTTATCGAAATTTCGTCTCTTTGCTTTATTTTATTTTGTACCTTTGCACACTCGAAATAATACCTCAGGCAGCCTTGTACAGCATTTCTGCAATACTGTCCGGCGCTGTATAACTATCAGTCATTCTATAACCCCATCATGGGGTTCTTAACACGCAAGCTGTGGCAATAAAGAAAATTCTCGTTTCTCAACCGAAACCCACATCCGAAAAATCCCCATATTTCGACATGGCGGAGAAATATGGTGTTGAAATTATTTTCCGCCCTTTCATTAAGGTTGAGGGCCTCGCCGCCAAGGATTTCCGCCAGCAGAAAGTGAACATCGCCGATTTTACCGCCGTTGTGTTCACCGCTCGCGGAGCTATAGACCATTTCTTCCGTCTCTGCGAGGAAATGCGCGTTTCAATTCCTGCGACAATGAAATATTTCTGCACTTCCGAAACTATTGCGAACTACCTGCAGAAATACATCGTCTACCGTAAACGCAAAATTTTTGCTTCGCCGACTGGCAAACTTGTCGACCTTATTCCTTCGATGCAGAAGCACAAGAACGAAAAATTCCTCCTCGTCGTAAGCGACGTTAACAACGGTTCCGAAGCTGCTCTCCTGACCGAAAACAAGCTTAACGTTACTTCTGCTGTGATGTACCGAACTGTCAGCAACGATTTCACACCCGACGAGACTATGGACTACGATATGCTCGTATTCTTCAGCCCTCAGGGTATCGAATCTTTGGTGAAGAATTTCCCCGACTTCAAGCAGGGCAACATCGTTTTCGCTGCTTTGGGACCGGCTACTGCTAAGAGCATTCGCGACGCCGGACTCAGGCTCGACATCGAGGCTCCTACTCCCGAATGCCCCTCAATCACCGCCGCTATCGACCACTATCTGGCCAAGGCTTGATTTTATTCCCGATTTCTTGTGAAGAAACTCGGTTTAGATAAAAAAGAAAAACTTTGCTCCGCAAGGGCCATCGAAGATTTGTTCGGCCCAGGCGGAGCATCGTTTACACGCCTCTGCTATCCTCTGAGGGCTGTGGCGCGAAACAATCCGCGTCGTCGTTCCGACGCTCCTGTCGCATTTGTTATTTCTGTGCCGAAAAAACGGCTCCACCGTGCTGTTGACCGCGTTCTCATGCGCCGTCGAATACGAGAGGCATATCGTCTGTGCCATCAGGATTTTCCTCTTATCCCAGGACTGAGGATAGACATCGCTTTCGTATACGTTGCTAACGACAAACTGCCTTACGATAAAGTCGATGCCGCCGTACACCGTATAATGGCTGCTCTTGCCGAACACTTCAACTCTCCTTCTCTCGGCAATGAAATTCCTTCTTGACAGTATTCGAGCCGCAATCGTGTGGCTCCTCTGCATTCCAATCATCTTTTATAAAGCGTGCATTTCGCCTTATACACCCCCAAGCTGCCGCTTCACCCCCACATGCAGCCAGTATGCCCTCGAGGCAATACGCAAACACGGACCTTTTAAAGGGCTGTGGCTGGCATTGAGGAGAATTCTGCGATGCCATCCCTGGGGTGGTTCCGGTTATGACCCCGTTCCCTGAAGCATGCAAACACCTCCTCCCGAGTTTTTCGACGACATACACATCCACGGCCTTTATGGGCCGACCAGGCTAACGTCCATTTCGCCCGACGCCACTATAGACACCCCGCCTGGCGAAGCTTGGTATAGCGTGGGAATACATCCCTGGGACGCCGACAACCCTCCTGACGATGCCGACTGGCTGAAATTGGAAAAACTGGCGCGGGACCCTCGCGTTGCTGCTATCGGCGAATGCGGTCTCGATGCTCTGCGCGGTGGCTCCGCAGAGCGACAGGAAGCCATATTCGTACGTCAGGCCGCAATTGCCGATGATGTGGGTAAATTCATGATTATACACTGCGTAAGGCGCTACGGCCGCCTTATGGAGCTTAAAAAGCTGCTTAAACCATCCGTCCCCTGGGTGATACACGGTTTCCGTGGAAAGCCCGAGCTTGCCCGCCAGCTGTCAGCCGCAGGATTCGGCCTTAGTGTCGCCGCCGATTCCTCGTTGCCGGAACTGTTACCCGATATCCATTTCTTCCACGAAACCGACGAGCCCGCCTGATGGCCTGCTATCGATGTTGCAGGACATACAAATACGGTATTTTATATAGCAGCTGCAATGGCCGGAGGCCATTCTGTGGAGTTTCGAGACACTACTGTCAAATTATTACAAAACTGTTACGAATCCATCTTTTGTAACAAACCTGTTATAATATTATATCATTGATAATTAGTGATTTGGTTGATATTTTCGAGTGTCTTGAGAAAAAGTTCGTGTGAAATTTGTTAAAGGTTTATCAAAGCATACGAAAAAACTATAACTTCGTCAGTAAACAACACACCAGCTAATTCAAACAAACACATATTACTATGGCAAGCACAAAAATCCAGACAAGCCTGATGAATCTTCAGGGCAACATGCTGAACTTCGCATACATGCTCACAAACAACCGCGAGGACGCTTACGATTTGCTACAGGACACAACACTCAAAGTGCTCGCCAACGCCGAAAAATACGATGAGAGCACAAACTTCAAAGGGTGGGTATTCACTATAATGCGAAACATATTCATAAACGATTTCTGCAAAAAACGACAGACCGCAGCGATAGTAGATACCTCCGACAACATATTTGCGCTTTGCCTTAGCGACAGCCTCAACGAAATTCCCGACGGCTGCTACACAATTACCGAAGTCAACGCCATGCTCATGCGCTTCCCATCATACCTTCGGGAACCGTTCTCCATGCATCTGGCAGGATACCGCTATCATGAAATAGCCGACCATCTTACCCTATCCATCGCAACCGTCAGGACCCGTATCGCCGACGCCTGCCGTAAGCTCCACAACCGCCTCTCCGCCCGCTGAAGGCGTGTCCATCCACCCACAACCGCCCCAACGCATGCAGGGACATGCCTTTGGCATGTCAGGCACGTACCCTAGAATTCGCACATGCCAAAAGCACACCAAAACGCATGTCCCTGCAGGAATGCCGGAATAATTGCAGACTCCTTTTTAAAGAAGCGTGAGCGAGCGGTGGATAAAGGCTGAAAGAGCTTCCCCTTTCAGCAGACCGTTGGCAAGAAGCGCCAGGTCAACCAGCTGACTTACCTTAGGCTCATTTTCGGCGTATTTGTCGATTGCCTCGTTCATTTTTGCCCGGGCGTCCGCAACGCATTTCTCTGCCGCCTCAGCCTTGGCCTTGTTGGCGTCGTCGCTGCCGGCCTTGCGGGCCTCTTCGGCATCGGCGTTCCCTTTGTCAATCTGGTCCAGGAGCGGTTGTATGGTGTCTTTGAGGGCTGCATCGGCCTTCTCGCGCATAGCAACGACAATGGGGTTCTCGGTGTTGACAACAAGATTGTAGCTGTCGGGCAGTTCGCCGTAGAAGTTCATGCCCGGCTGCATGCTCGCCATTTCTTTCATTCGGCGCATGTATTCGTTCTGGGTGAGCACAACAGGGTCGGCAGTAGCCGCGAGTGCCTCGAACTGCACCAGGAACTTGCATTTCTCTACCTTTACAGTATCCTTCTCGAACATGCGGGTAAGGATAGCGCGGTCCGCAGGAGTGAGGTCGGCAACCTTGCGGTTATCCTTGCGGATAAGATTCTCCACAACGTCGGAATCCACGCGTACAAGCGATGTGTTCTCCAGTTTTTGTTCAAGCAGACTCACAAAGTGGTTGTCCAGCTGACCGTCGAGCAGAAGCACGTTATAGCCTTTGTCGTTGGCGGCCTTGATGTAGTTGTACTGAGCTGTGGCGTCGGTGGCGTACAGGTAAACAACCTTGCCCTCCGAGTCCGTCTGCTCCGTCTCAACCAGCTTGCGGTATTCGTCAACAGAGAAATAGCGGCCCTCCGTGTCCTTGAAAAGAAGGAATTTCATGGCAGACTCGCAGAATTTCTCGTCCGTGAGCATACCGTACACAATAAAGATACGGATATCATCCCACTTCTTTTCGAATTCCGTGCGGTCCGCGCGGAACATTTCGTCAAGGCGCGAAGCAACTTTCTTGGTAATATAGCTCGAAATCTTCTTTACGGCGCTGTCTGCCTGTAGATACGAGCGCGAAACGTTAAGAGGAATATCTGGCGAATCGATAACACCCTGCATCAGCTGCATGAATTCAGGAACAACACCCTCCACCGAGTCGGTTACGAACACCTGGTTGCAGTAAAGCTGGATGCGGTTGCGGTTGATATCGAAATTGTTCTTGATCTTGGGGAAGAACAGAATACCCGTGAGGTGGAAAGGATAGTCCACATTCAGATGAATCCAGAACAGAGGTTCCTCCGAGCCCGGATACAGCTCCTGATAGAATTCCTGATAGTCCTTGTCCGTGAGCTCTGCCGGCTTCTTCATCCATTTCGGCTCTGTGTCATTCACAATCAGGTCGCGGTCGGTATCATTCCATTTGCCGTCCTTCCATTCGCGTTCCTTGCCGGAAACTACAGGCACCGGCAGGAAGCGGCAGTACTTCCGCAGCAGCATGTCTACTCGCTCCTGCTCGAGGAATTCGGCACTGTCCTTGTCGATGTAAAGGATAATGTCGGTACCGCGTTCGCTTCGCGAACCTTTCCCCATGTTGTACACCGGCGAGCCGTCGCATTCCCAGCGTACGGGTTCGGCGCCTTCCTTGTAGCTCAGCGATTCTATCACTACCTTTTCTGCCACCATGAAAGCGGAGTAGAAACCAAGGCCGAAGTGGCCGATGATGTTGGCTGCTGTGTCCTTGTATTTGTTCAGGAAATCCTCGGCTCCCGAGAAGGCAATCTGGTTGATGTATTTGTCTACATCGGCCGCATCCATGCCGATACCGTAATCGCTTACGGTGAGAGTCCCTGCTTCCTTGTCTATTTTAACGTTCACCTTCAGTTCGCCAAGCTCGCCCTTGAATTCGCCGAAGTTGGCGAGGGCGCGGAGTTTTTGGGTGGCGTCAACAGCGTTGCTCACAAGCTCGCGTAGGAAAATCTCGTGGTCGCTGTACAGGAATTTCTTTATAACCGGAAAAATGTTTTCGGTGGTAACACCAATTGTTCCTTGTTGCATATCTTTGAGTTTATATTAATTGCATGTCTTTGTAAAACAATTATGGCAAAACAAGTGCCAGCATCCCGAACTGCCAAAATGTCATTTTTAACACTATTTATTGCTGTCCGGGATTGGCCGCCCACAGGAATGTAGCTAACTTTGCATCTGTATGAAATTCACACCTACAGATATAGAGGGCGTGTGGCTTATCGAGCCTGTCAGGCACGCCGACAGCCGCGGTTATTTCTGCGAGACTTTCCGCAGCGACGAATTCCGTGCGGCCACGGGAATAGTACCGGATTTCGTCCAGGAGAATGAGTCGGAGTCGACATTCGGAGTTGTGCGCGGTCTCCATTTCCAGGCCGGAGACGCTGCACAGGCTAAGCTGGTGCGTGTGGCTGTCGGTACGATTGTGGATGTCGCCGTCGACCTTCGCCCTGCCTCGCCCACTTTCGGCCGCCATATCGCCGTGGAACTCTCGCACGAAAACGGCAGGCAGTTATATATCCCACGCGGATTCGCTCACGGTTTTGCCGTTCTAAGCCCTCGAGCACGTTTCCTGTATAAGGTAGACAACTACTATTGCCCTGCCGCCGAACGTACTCTGCGCTTCGATGATCCATCTGTGGCAGTGAAATGGCCCGTGGAGCCTGACAAGATGATTCTGTCGCCGAAGGATATGAAGGGCCTGTCGCTGGACGAACTCGATATCGAGGCATGAACGTTTACAAAGCACTCAGATTTTTTGCCGGAAAGGTGCCCGGTCCGATGAAACTCATGGCCCTGGCGGCGATGCTGAGGATGCGACGACGTATGGCGGGCATATTCCTCGACCCTGTGCTGGCTTGCAACCTGCGTTGCCGCATGTGCTATTTCAGCGACCCGGAACGCCGTGCTGCCATGCGCGGTGTCATTTCCGAGGAACGCCTCTCGCAAATAGAGAAAGCGCTCTATCCCGTGGCGCTGAAGCTCCAGATAGGCTGCGGTGCCGAGCCTACGCTGTCGCCCATGCTCCCGCGCATTGTGCGAGGCGCCAGACGCTACGGAGTGCCCAACATTTCGCTCGTTACCAACGGACAGCTTCTTGCTGGCGATCGCATCGACCTTGATGCGCTCGTGCAGGACGGCCTCGGCGAGCTTATTCTGTCGCTCCACGGTACAAGAAAGGAGACATACGAGTATCTGATGGACGGTGCTCATTGGGAAAATTTCCGTGCGCTCGCACGCAGAATTGCACGGGTTAAAGAACGTCATCCTGAGTTCTCGCTGCGCGTAAATTTCACGGTGAACAGCTTGAACATAGACGACCTCGCCGGCTCGCGCTTCTGGGACATTTGGGAGCCTGGAGCCGGCCCTGACACCGTTCAGCTCCGTCCCGTGCAGAAAATTGGCGAATCGGCTTGGAACGACTTCGACCTTGCTCCGCTGAAAGAAAAATATGCTGATACCATCGGGGCCGTCGTTGCCGAATGCCGGCGCCGCGGAATTACGGTAATCGCTCCTACGCTGCAACAGCTCGACGCTGTAGACGATATGCAGGACGCGATATCGGCCGAAGTTGAGGATCTCACCTACTGCTACGTTAGTCCCGACGGATGTTACAAGCCCGATTTCGATCCCGAAAAAGAATCTTTTGCCGCATATCACAAGAGGAAGCATACGGTCCGCCGGCTTCTGGCGCACGCTTTCAGCACGCGTTCGCGCCGGCGTAACCGTACAAAAAAGCTTAACTATAAGATTTCGTAAGCCTATTGATTTGATATAAAGGAAGCTATCGCCTCCAATACTTCCGGCGAGATGGTTTCCTCTATATCACCGTATTCCGTAACGGCTCCTGTAACTGCATGCTGCATAATGTGGTTCAGCCCGGGGTACACGCGCACGTCCGCCTTGGGGGCCATTGCTCGCATGGGTGCCTCGTTGAGCGACGGCGGTACATGTACGTCTTTTTCGCCGTAAAGCACAAGCGCGGGTTTGTCGCCGAGCGCCGTGATGTATTTCGACGGCGACATCGTTGCAAAGGTGAATATCCATGCGTTGTTGGATGCGGCAATCTGTTTCAGGTTGGTTTTAAGGGTATTGTGGATCGGGTCGTCGGCCCAGCCGCATATTTCGTCGAGGTGTGCGGCGGTGTATACGGCCCCTTTGTCGGCGATTGTCTGATAAAAACGGAGAAGAGCTTCGCCATATTCGTCAATCACCTCTTTGTCCAGGCCCTGTGCTGCCATTGCTTGCGCGCTCTGATAACGCAGGATAGAGTCGCCGCGCAATGCCGGAGCGCCAACGGCTACAATGAAATCGGATGGTATCATAAAAGATATCGTCGCACCCTCGCTGTGGCCCAGAACTCCCACTTTGTCGAAACGGCTGTCTTGTCGCAGGTATTTGACGCCTGCTGCGGCGTCGGCGGCAAAATCGTGAGTAGTAGCCCTGGTTACGTCGCCTGTTGAGGAGGCTGTGCCGCGGTCATCGTAGCGCAGCGATGCTATCCCCTGGCGCGCGAGGTAGTCGGCTATCACGGCAAAAGGTTTGTGGCCGAAAACCTCCTCGTCGCGGTTTTGCAAGCCGCTGCCTGTTACCATCAGAACCACCGGGTGCGATTCCAACGGCTTATCCGGCAAAGTGAGTGTGCCTGCCAGTGTGGCGTTGCCGGCACCGGAGCCGCCGCTTGTGAAGGTAACATCCTCGGTTGTGTAGGGGTACGGCGGCTGAGGTGTCTGAGGTCGGCGCCGAACAGATTCCTTTCGGCTCAGCTGCAACGGCATTTTGGCAATGCCCTGACGGAAAATGCCGCTTAGTTTGCCATCTTTCACACTGCCGGCAAATCTGACTGCCAGTCGGGCTACAGTGATGTTCACCGAATCGCCTGAATTATACTTTACTTTGCCAGCTATATCGTAGCCGCCCTGGTCGGGAGAATCGAGAGTAACCGTTTTGCCGTCGTCCTTGAAGTTGAAGACAATACGTATGGCCGAATTCTTGCCCACGGTCAGCAATCCCTCCCACGAACCGTCAACAATGCCTTGCGCCATGCCGGCTAAGGCCGCGCAGACCAGCAGAACAACCGATATTAAATGTTTCATATCAGCGGACGATGAGTTTGGCGGCCCGGCTGGCATTGCGCAGGATGTAGATGCCTGCGGCAAGGCTGTAGGTTCCGTTGCCTGGAACTAGACGTCCCATCGTGTCGTAAACCTCGGTGCCATCCCCTGTTGTGAGCATGTTGCCGCTCAGGCTGTATGCGGGTGCTGCCTCTATTGCGTCGATACCGGATGTGTTCAGTAAAACGGATGCTTCTTTGGAATAGTGGGTCTTTAGTCCGTTGGAGACACCCTGTACGGCGTAGTAATATGTCTCTCCGGGGGTCAGGCCGTCCACAGTATAGCTGTCGGTGTTGCCGTCGATTTCAATTGTTTCAACAATCTTGCGAACGGGGCCTTCCGCGTTCATGGTGTGCTTGCCGAAGTCGGTGCAGTAGTCGCGGTCGTAGGCGGTCCACTCCTCAACGTAGAATTTGTCGTGTGGCTCGTAGCAGTCGGCGTTGCGGTAGTAGCTGACGTCGGTGCCCCATTCGCCGCTCACGCGGTCGTTGGTGTCGTAGCTTTCGTATCCCAGCAGGTCTACCAGTTTGCCTTCGGGATTGAATAGGCCTATGGCATCGTCGCCCGTAAAGGTCGTGATGTTTGCATAACCCCCGTCCTGGTAGCCTATGGTCTTGTCTGCTATGTCGCGTACTTCGTTGAACTGTGCGTTGCAGATGGTGTATGTGCCTCCGGCATCGATAACTGCGTCGGGGAATTTGAATTCGCTGGCGGTGAGGCCGCCGGCGCCGTTGGATTCCATACGAAGAACGTAGCCGAGCAACGAGATGTCGTCGTCTGTGCCGTTGAAGATTTCAAGGGCGCGGTTGTTGCTCTTGCCTTCGATGTATTTGGAGAACATCAGTTCTGTGGCTTCGAGGGGGCCGTTTTCTTTGGTGTACACAGTAAGGTAGGTCTTGTCGTAGCCTGCCGTGGGTTCCCATGTTGCAGTGAAGGATTCGGTACCGACATTCGTGGCTCCCGCAACAACGGGGGCGTAGACTTTCGCGTTTCCGGTAAGGATAACCTTCTGTTCCATATCGCCGCTTTTTATGGTGAGCGTTTCTTCTTTGGAGCCGGCATTGAGCCCGGTGAATTTTACGTTGAGGCGACCGCCTTTGCGGGAATCCCACGATGCTGCTTTCTCGAATGCGAAATTGCTTGGCTCCGGTAGCGTGAGTTCTATGTCGGATGAAAGGTTTTCGGCGTTAACGTCTATTGTGCGCGTTTCGCTTTCGTGCCCTATCATCAGATTGTCGAAGTGATGATAGAATGTGGCGGGCTGGAGAACAGGGGCCGGGCCCTCCAATTCCTCGTATACCACAATATCGGAGAGGAAGAACCGGGTAACATTGTTGCCTCCCTCTTTTGCCGTGGCCGAGAACTTGATTTTGCTCCCGCTCGGGATATTACTGAAGAAAAGTTCGAAGGGGGCCTCGCTCCGGTTGGAGATATTGGTGGATGCGTCGGTGTCGATAATCTGCTTCGACCCATCAACCCCGACAAACTCTACGTGTACGTCTACGTTGTCGCCTTTCCAAGTCTGGGCGCGGAAAGTAATTTTTACGTTGTTGGCAATTTCACCCGCGAAGGGGATGCCGGGAGTGGTTGCCGTTCCGGTTTTGGTTTTGGCGCTGAATTTTATGGCGCGCTCGCTGGTGTACGCATTCGCGATTGTCCACCCGGCATTGTCGCCTTCTTCGGCTGGGTTGAAATATTGCGACTCGGTGAAATAGCCGCCTTGGATTATGGTGCTTTTGCACCCGGAGAATGTTTCCTGAAATACGGGAATATATTGAGTAGCCGATGCCGCGCCACATGCAAGAGCGACGAGCAGAAAAAGAGTAAGAAATTTTTTCATAAAAAACAGGATTATTCTGTCCGCAAAATTACTGACAATTACCCGAATAAACAACAATCACCGGCGGTTTTATTCTAATGCTTGCCCGTATGCGGAAAAAAAGCTAACTTTGTGGAGTGCCCGGTGCCTCAGAGTGTACGATCGGGCTTTAATCACTGAATAACAACTTATAGACCAATGTCTTTGTCTTCTTCGGCTTATGCCGACACCAAACCGCATTATGCTTTGCTTGACGGCCTCCGAGGCGTGGCCGCACTGCTTGTTATATGGTATCACGTCAACGAAGGCTTCGCTTTCGCTTCCGGAGCCCCGGTAATCTCATTTATGAACCACGGCTACCTCGCTGTGGATTTCTTTTTCATCCTGTCGGGCTTTGTTATCGGCTATGCCTACGACGACCGCTGGGGTAAGAACCTTACAATGGGCAGTTTCACTCTCAGGCGACTGATACGCCTGCATCCTATGGTGGTGATGGGTGCCGTGATCGGTCTGATATGCTTCCTGCTGCAAGGCGGCGTCCAATGGGACGGCACAAAGATATCTGTACCACAGGCAATGGCGGCGCTGCTCTGCGCAATGCTTTTCATTCCGGCGATGCCCGGCGGCGTATACGAGGTGCGTGGTAACGGCGAGGCTTTCCCGCTCAACGGCCCGGCATGGTCGCTGTTTTTCGAATATATCGGCAATATTGTGTATGCCGTTCTTATACGCCGCTGCTCCACAAGGGTTGTGGCAGTGTTGGCCGCACTGCTTGCGGCGGCACTGATTGTGTTTACCTGCGGCGATTTTTCGGGATACGGCTCGCTTGGCGTGGGCTGGTCGATGGGCGATTATGGCTTTTTCGGCGGCCTGCTGCGCATGATGTGTCCGTTCACTATCGGTATACTGCTGTCGCGCGTATGCCGTCCGGGCAATGTACGCGGCGCTTTCTGGATATGCGCTGTCGTGCTGCTGGCGCTTTTCCTTGTGCCTTATATCGAAAGCAACGGAGCGCTGTGTCTCAACGGTGTGTTCGAATCGTTCTGTATCATCTGCGTGTTTCCACTGCTGGTATGGCTCGGTGCTTCCGGCAAGACAACCGACCGATTCTCGTCGGCCGTATGCAGATTCCTCGGCGATATATCGTTCCCGCTGTACATCACCCACTACCCTGTCATGTATCTGTTCTATGCCTGGATGATGAAGACGGAACGCTGGACGTTTGCCGACACATGGCCCGTGGCTCTGGGTGTCTGTGCCCTCAACGTGGCCGTGGCATGGGTATGCCTCAAGTTCTACGACGAGCCCGTGCGGCGTTTCCTCAGCCGCCGTTTTATCGGCAAAGCCAAGAAAAACGCCGCCGCGTAGGGTTTCAGTCGTCTCTGTCGGCGAAGAACAGAGGTATGTCGGCCAGGAATATATCGGGTGACGAGAAGAGCTGCCTTGCGGCATGCAGGTCGCTCAGTTTTATGTCGCCGATGATGTAGTTGCCGTTTTCCTCCGAGAAATATTCCTCGCGCACCGTCTGCCAGGGCAGTGCGCGCACTTCTTTTGCTGTGGAGGCAGAGTAGCGCACGTACACGCGCAGCAGCACGTCCTCGGTGAATTCAGGACGCCCGGCGAAGCCCATTTTTTTGTATTCGTAGCGATATCCGTGCAGACGGGCCATTACATCGCTGAGAATCGACGATGCCGTAGGCAGGCTTCCTGCACCCTTACCGAACATGAACTGACGGTCGTAGCACTCGCCGCGCACCACAACGCCGTTGTATTCGTCGTCCACGCTGTAGATGTAGCGCGACGGGCTGACGAATTCGGGCATGACGAACATGGTGAAGCGATCCTCCGACACCTTCACCACCTGTGCCACTAATTTTATCTTGACGCCCTTTTCGCGGGCATAGCGGATATCGGCGTCGTGGATGGCAGATATGCCGAAGGTAAATATTTTCTCCGGCGCCACATAAACGCCAAGGGCATGAACGGTGATAATGACGAGTTTGAACAATGAATCGTAGCCCTCGATATCGAAGGTGGGATCGCTTTCGGCGAAGCCGAGGGCCTGGGCTTTTGCAAGTGCGCCGGCATAGTCCTCGTTATGGTCGAACACGCGCGACAGAATGTAGTTTGACGAGCCGTTGAGGATGCCCTTTACCTCCAGCAGCAGATCGTTGTCGTAGTATTCCTCAAGGTTACGTATAACGGGGATGGAGCCGCAAGCCGAGGCATCGTAGAGCAGGGCAGTATCGTGCTCGCGCTGAAGCTTTATAAGTTCAGGCAGATGCCGCGCAATCATGGCTTTGTTGCCGGATACTACGGCTATTCCACGGCTCAGGGCCTCGGAAACGATGCGGAACGATGCTTCCGCGTTGTCTACCACTTCCACTATCAGGTTTATGTCGGGGTCTGCAAAGATGTCGGCGGGTTTGTCGGTCAGTATGGCCGGGTCTACCTCTACCGGACGTTTCTTAGCGAGGTTGCGAACGCATATACGCCTGATTTCGGCGTGTGCGTTGCGGGCTTTGGCAATCACTTCCACAATGCCGCAACCAACAGTGCCGAGGCCGAACAGGCCTATTATCAATGGTTTCATTTAGATTCTTTTTTATCGTTGATGAAAGGATATATTATTTCGTTGAGGCTGCGGTCCTCTACGAGGAACCCGTCGTGTCCGAATTGCGAGTCTATCTCGGCATACTTTGCGCCCGGTATTGCTTTGGAGAGGCGCCGCATTTCCTCCACGGTGAAGATTATGTCGGTGGTGATACCGACAACAATGGTATCGGCTGTGATGCGCGCCAGGGCAGCCTCCGTGCCGCCGCGGCCTCGGCCTACGTCGTGGGTGTCGAAGGCATCGAGGATAGCGACATATGAATATGCGTTGTAGCGGCGGCACAGCTTGTCGCCCTGATGCTGCTGGTAGGTGCAGGCACGGTGTGTTGCCGGCACAGCGTCGCCGCAGGGTAAATCCTGCTGTGTTATGTTGTAGCCGCGCGGACCACGGTAGGTGAGCAGCCCAATGGCGCGAGCCGCGGCAAGTCCGGCCATACCGGCGTCGGGGCGCGGCTCGCCGAAAGTGGCGTCGGCCTTTATGGCCATGCGCTGCGTCTCGTCGATGGCAATTGTCCACGGTGATGCCTTTGCGTCGGTGGCTATAAGAATCAGCTTGTCGAAGCGCCACGGCTCCTCGCACACCCATTCAAGTGCCTGAAAACCGCCTACAGAACTGCCTACCATAGCGTGAATGTGCCCTATTCCGAGGTGTTCGGCCAGCAAGCGCAGGGCGCGCGCCATGTCGCGTATCGTCAGCTTCGGGAAATCGCTGTACCAGGGCGTGCCGGTGGTAGGATTGATACTCAGCGGACCTGTGCTGCCGTAGTGCGAGCCGGGGATGTTGGCGCACACCACGAACCACTTGGATGGGTCGAGAAAACGCCCTTCCTCAACCGTATGGGGCCACCAGTCGGCAACGTCGCTGTTGGCCGTCAGTGCATGGCATACCCAAACCACATTGTCGCGCGTCTCGTTAAGCCTGCCGAAGGTGTGGTAGGCGATTGTGAAGCCGGGCAGAGCACCGCCCTGCTCCGGCTCGAAAGGCTTGTCGGTATGAAAGAACTCTGGCATCAGGCGTCTATTTTTTCAAATGCCTGACTGAAATCGGCGATTATATCCTCTACATCCTCAAGACCGAGGGATATGCGCAGTAGCGTCGGTGTAACGCCGGCGGCGCGCAGGTCGGCGTCGCTGAGCTGTTTGTGGGTTGTCGATGCCGGGTGTGTTACCACAGTGATGGAGTCGCCTATCATGGTCATGTGCGCGGCAAGCTGCAGGCTTTCCACAAAGCGGACAGTGCTTTCCAAAGTGCCTTTCAGTTCCACGTTAAGCACAGCCGACGAGCCGTAGCGGAAATATTTCTTCGCTAATTCGTGATATGGATTGTCCTCGAATCCCACGAAGCTTACACGTTCCACATACGGGCTTTCGCGCAGGAACTCGGCCAGCCGGTGTGTGGATTCCACCTCATGGCGCACGCGCAGCGAGAGTGTTTCAAGGCCGAGCATCATCAGATAGCTGTCGAAAGCCGAGGGACATGTGCCTAAGTCGCGCAGACCGTCAACACGACATTTCACGATAAACGCTGCCGGGCCGAAAGCCTCTGTCAGGTCAAGGCCGTGGTAGCCTTCGGAGGGCCCAGCAATGTTCGGGAAGCGGCCGGAGCCGGCCCAGTCGAAGCTGCCCTTATCCACGATAATGCCGCCCATAGCAGTGCCGTGGCCGTTGATCCATTTTGTGGCCGATTCCACGACGATGTCGGCGCCCCAGTCGAAGGGATTACACAGGTAGCCGCCGGCGCCGAAGGTATTGTCTACGATAAACGGCACCTTGAGACGTGCGGCAACTTTGCCGATGGCCTCGATATCGAGCACGGCGCATGTGGGATTGCCCATGCTTTCAATGAATATGCCTTTTGTGCGGTCGTCGATAAGTTTTTCGAAATCTTCTGGCTTTTCGCCGCCGGCGATGCGAACCTCGATGCCGAGGCGTCCTATTGTGTGGCGGAAAAGATTATAGGTGCCTCCGTAGAGGTATGGCGAGGCAACGATATTGTCGCCTTTCGATGCCAGGTTGGTGATTGTAACCAGGGTTGCCGCCATGCCCGACGAAACGGCGACGGCGCCCACACCTCCGTAGAGGGCGGCGACGCGTTCCTCGTATGCCGAGTTTGTGGGGTTTTGTAGGCGTGTATATATATTTCCTGGCTGGCTAAGCTCGAAAAGGTTTGCCGCATAGTCGCAGCTCTCGAAACGGTAAGCAGCTGTAGGGTAGATGGGAGTTCCGCGAGAGCCTGTTTTGTCTTTGGGATCGAGGCCGGCGTGTATCTGACGCGTGGCGAATTTGAGTTTGCTGTAGTCCATATTATGTGTCTTTTGAATTGTATAAAATAAAAAATCCGGCCTTGAAGCCGGATTGCGAATAATCATTTGGGAACATGAAAACTCTACACCCGGCTTTGTCGGCTGCGCATCATCATCATGGACATCATAGAGGAGAAATCCGCCATGTTCGCCTGATAGAAATATGCCTTAGAGTTTTTCATGCCGCAAATTTATCCAAAATATTTCAATTCACAAACTTTTTGCCACGAAAATCCTCATACACGCTTTAAATTATAAGCAGAACAGCCTGCGCGCCAAAAGTCAGCGACAGTTTATTATGACTATTCCTGCATTGCTTCGCGGTAATCGTTGAGGAAGTTCATCAGTACATTTATTCCGACGATAAGTCCGACAAATCCTCCTGTGCATATTCCGTAGAAAAAATAAATGTTCGCCTGCATGATATATGCTGCCCCCGCACACCAGAATATAGCGAACGGCGCGGCCATTGCGACAAAGCGCACATGGATTCTGCGGCATTTCATTGTGCGTTCAAGCACTTCCGTTACCGACATGTGCGCCGGATCTATCGCGCGGATACTGTTGGCGAGATAGCGGTCGATAACCGATGCAGCTCCTAAAAGAATGAAATATCCGGCAATAAACCAGACCGATCTGATGCCGGCGTTGAACAGTACGTTCGGGCCAATAAACATAATTATCAGGCTCATTATCGAAAAACGGCAATATTTGTCGCCTAAGCGCTGGAGTGCGGTCTTGTTTTTGTCGGAATGCGGTCCCAGGTCCTGTCGGATGTTATTCTTTGCAGACTGCCAGTTAGATTTTACTTCGTCGATTTCCATTTTGCTTATATTTAGATGATTGAGAATTTTGTATCGGCTGCTATGGCTGTCAGCCTGTCTTTTGCGCGTTTAAGGCGCGAGGCAACAGCATTGCGGCTCAGACCCATAACGTCTGCTATTTCGTCATACGATTTGTCGTCGAGCCACATTATCAGTACCGATTTGTCGAGTGGCGACAGTTTTGCGATAAGGCGGTACATCAGCTCGTAGCGCTCTAAATCTTCGGCAGATGAATCGTCGAACAGCTCGCGATAGAACTCATCAAGCGCCTCTGTCTGTTTTTCGCTTCTTTTGTTTTTCCTCTGCGAACTGACGCAGGTGTTGAGAGTAACCCTATAGACCCATGTGGAGATGCTGCTGTCTTCGCGGAAACTGTCGATGCCACGCCAGATGTTGAGCAGCGTGTCTTGGCGGAGGTCTTCAAATTCTTCCTTAGATCTGGCGAACGACAGACAGATGCTTGCAACAAGGTTACCCTGATTGCGGGTTATGTCCATGAACAGTCTTTCAGATTCTATGCTTTTGTCCGGATTATGGCGGGCTGCGGCAGCCAGGCGGGCCGCGAAAATCCGTATCCGCAGGCCCGGCGATAATGAAACCGGAACGTTGAGAGCTATTGTCATTGCTGAATAATAACTATTTTATTCCTTTAGACGCGACAAAATTAAAAAAGTGTCATGTTTCTTCCATAAAAAATGTTTCATATACCGGAGAATTCATTTTTGCCTATAACGGCAATAGGGAAATCCCTTGCTGAGTGTTTCTGCGGTCTACGGTACGGTTGTACTTTTGCGGCAAAATTAAAAGCGAAAGATTATGGTTCAACCAATGATTGTATGGTGCATGATAGCGGGAGTGCTGTTGTTCGCCTTTGTATTTAGAGCTGTCGCAGTTTATTGCCATTGCCATCACAACGGCCGCAAGCGGGCACATGTATTTGATATAGGGAGTGAAAAGGAAATTTTTTATGTCCCGGGAGATGTAGATGACGATGAATTCGAGGATCTGTAAGTCCGATGGTGCGCAGCACGATGCAGAGGTCCGTAAAACGGCTGCTTTTCTCGCCGATTACGCATCCCTGCTATCCGGATGCGGAGCAACATGTATACGTATCGAGAAAAACACCAGGCGGATTGCTGAGGCTTGGGGTATGGAGGCAGATATCTTTATTATGCCGACACATGTATACGTGTCGGTGTGGAACAATGATGCCGCCGACAGTGGCGTGGCAGTGCGCAAGACCGCTGATTGCGGCATCAGTTTCAACCTTAACGCACGCCTCAGCCGCCTCAGCTGGGAGGTGGCCGACAATCATCTCGATTTCTCGACAGCCACAAGGCGCTTCATGCTTATCCGGAAGACAAAACCGACAGGAAAATACGAGGTGCTGATTCTTACGAGCTTTGCCAATGCTTCTTTCTGCCGTCTTTTCGGGGGCGACGCAATTGCAATGCTTATTGTATTTGTTTCAACTCTTGCGGGCTATAGGCTGAAACAGATAATGCTTGAGGATCATCGCGACGTACGCCTCACCTTTTTGTGCGCGTCCTTTTTCTCCGCGGCGTTGAGTGCCGCCGGACATGTTTTCGACATAGGCACAACGCCCGAGACAGCCCTTGGAACAAGCGTGCTCTATCTTATTCCGGGTGTGCCGTACATAAATGCGGTGAGCGACCTGATATACCGCCACTATCTGTGCGCGGTCAGCCGCTTTATAGATGCCGCGGTGCTCACTGTATGTCTGTCGGCGGGGTTGTGTGCGGGAATGTTCATCCTTGGTTTAAAATGGTTTTAGACAGTTTATGTGGACCGACATATTGATAAATATTTTTGAGGACGGATTGTTTGCGGCTATAGCGGCTATCGGATTCTCCAGTATAAGCAACACGCCGAGGCGTGCATATCTTACACTTGCTTTGATTGCAGCGGCCGGGCACGCCATAAGGTATGTGCTCACATTACCCGAATTCGGAGGAATGCACATCATTCCAGCGAGCACACTGGCTTCGTTTGCAATCGGTGTGCTTGCGGTATTGTCTGCCTCGCACATAAAATGCCCTGCTGAAGTATGTTTCTTTCCGGCGTTGCTTCCCATGATACCGGGAATGTATGCCTACCGCACGATAGAGGCATTGCTATCCTGTCTGTACCATACACAGGAGGACGCCTTCGGCCATTATTTTTATCTTTTGGCATATAACGGGCTGACGTGTTCGTTCATTATCCTGGGAATGGTTGTCGGGGCCACAATTCCGGTGTTCCTTTTCAAAAAACTTTCGTTTACCGCTACGAGGTAGATATATTATTGATAATTTTGCAGGACTATGGAGTTAAGACAGTTAAGATATTTTGCCAAAGCCGCCGAGACACTGAATTTTTCCGACGCGGCAAAAGCGCTGAACATTGCGCAGAGCTCTCTTTCGCAGCAGATAAAGCAGCTGGAGGATGAATTAGGCGTGCAGCTTTTTATGCGCAACAGCCATTCCATACGCCTTACCGAGGCCGCTGAGGTGATATTGCCGTTTGCCTTGCGTACCATACACGATGCCGAGGCCTGCGCCGATCGCATACGCGATCTCCAGAAGCTGCTTACAGGCACATTGAACATCGGCGTGACGTATTCTTTCAGTCCGATACTTACCGAGACTGTGGTCTCGTTCATGAAGTTGTACCCGCGCATAAAGCTCAACATCATATACAAGCCTATGAGTGAACTTATGACCCTTCTTGGCAAGCGTGAACTGGATTTCGTGTTGGCTTTCAAGCCCACACAGCCGGTTGTCGGTGTGGAGTCGCACTTTCTGTTTCAGAACAGCCTGTCGGCTGTGGTAAGGACAACACATCCCCTCGCATCAAAGGAGAAAATTTCACTCTCCGAACTTATGAACTACGAACTGGCATTGCCGTCGAAGGGGCTGCAGGCGCGTAATGCCCTTGATAACCTCATAACGGATTATAGTGATTTTCATATCCGCATAGAACTGAACGAGGTGAATATACTGCTGAAACTAATCCGGCAGACCAGTCTTGTAACAGTTCTTGCCGAGGATTCCATATATAGCGAACGCGATGTAAAAGCGGTTCCTCTTGATGTGCCCGACAATGAAATGACAGGTTGTGTACACATACTCAAGGACACATATCACAAGCAGTCTGTGAAAGAGTTCGTGCGCCTGCTGAGTGAGTCGCTTGCCGTGAAGAAACGCCAGAATTCATGGATTTAACCCGTAAATCTCTAAAAATTATCGATTACGGTACCTGGGAAAAAATTGGCAATCTGATTTTTTGAAAGGTGTACAGAGCAGGCGCCATTTGTAATTTTCATTTTTACAATTGGTGTCGAGACAATATCGCCATTGATACTAATCGCTATTCTTTTCTCAAGATTGGCTTCTGTAATTTGGGCGTACTTTCCGGTATCTGAGAAACAGAATGGCACAGTAATTACGCTGTCGCCTTGGTAATGGATTAATTCCGAGATATGCACGTTCTCTCGCATAAGTGCTGGGAGCAGAGCAATAACCGAATCGTCCATTTCCGCTGCTATAAATAATTCAACTGGCAATTCAGCGTTAATTTTGATTATGTCGGGTTTGTGGTTGTTATTAATGCCAATGCAGCAGCTATTGCAATGAATGCAGCAATTGAATTTGTAATTTTCATGTTATTAATTATTATAACCAGTTTTTTAACTTGTTGATATAGTTAGTGTTTTTTCGATACCAAATATATTCGAGAGTGAATCCGATAATCATTAAACTCCAGACAATAATCATGTCCATCATGTTGAAAACGGGAGACGTAAACGGTAAATAGCCTAATAGCATAATGGCTGCGCCGGAAATCCATAGTTCCATATCTCTGTAATACTTTTTAATACGGATAACACAGTTCAGAATCTCTGTTTGGGAGAAGTTGCATAAGTCGATTTTTCTAACCATACCTGCAAGGCGTAGTTCTGCCACTATGCCGATAACGAGTAAAACACAGAAGGCGGCGGTCCACAAGGTGGCGGTATATCCTGGCCTCCAAAATATCGAAATAATCATAATAATCAGCCCAGCAAAAGTAATAGCCATGCTGATGTATATGCGGCGTAATAGTTTTATTCTGTTGTCGGCTGTATCGGTCGGCAAAATATCAGTATGCTCCTGTTGGGAAAGATGGTGCTCGATAGATTTCCATGTAGATCTGAGTTCGTGTAGTTCCATAACTATTTATCTATTTTTGATGATATTTTTTCTTTAATCCGGAACAGACGGGAGGCTACTGTATTACGCGGTATACCTGGAAAAGCCACGTGCGATTGACCCCGTGTGACAAAGTGCGATTGACCCCTGAAA
>CALEUL010000023.1 GCA_937921035.1 uncultured Porphyromonadaceae bacterium | reverse complement strand
TTCTGATTTTGTGTATAAAATAGAGACTGCCTAACTTTGGTTGTTAGACAGCCTCTTTCTTATATTCTCTCTGATGCACACTCTTAGATTTAGTTGGATGCTTGCTCCATTTTTAACTGAGCAATATGCTCAATCATCAATCCTTGCAAGCAAGATATTTTTTTATCACAGCCCATACTGTCAATATGGATTTTTTCAGTAAGGCTTACGTTATGTAGAGCTGATATTGTTAAATCATACCCATATTCGTTTATACACCAATTAATCGCCTTGATGTAACGTGTTTGCTTTGCATTGCGTGCGCCAAAGGCTGTAACTACTGCATCAAGGAGCTTTGTAGCCTGCTCTTTAGTTCGCTGCAATTCAATAGTCTTAGATTTAACAATCGCTTGACTTTGTAGTAGCGAGACTTTCATGTCAAGTCCGAAATAACCTTGTGTTGCTGTGCCTGCCATACCATGCTCGTTTGCGAAATCAAGTATAGTATTTAATGTATTATCCTTTGTAGCAGCCAATCCAAGCCATTCATTTTTCGTCGGGACTTGCGACAAGTACGCAGTTTTAGCGACCTTATCGTACGCATCTGCAACACTTGTACACTCCACAATCACGGCAGTATGTGCCGTTAGATCTCGCGCGCCAAGAAGTTGGATGTTGTCTGCCTTATCTAAATAAACAAGGACTTCGGGAGCATCACTTGGCATTTCTGTTGGGAGCAGATCACCATTAAGTTGGAGCAGCTCTATCCCCTCGGAGAGGAATATATCAGGCTTTGTAAAGCATATTGTAGAGGGGAGAATGTCATCATCTTTAATAGCTGCCGCTATTCCCTCAACTTTTGGCGACAAAGGATTCATAGAGAACTTTGTTCTCACAGGAATAATAGTCTTAATTGTGCCGTTGATCTTAATATCAACAGTTGCTAATCTTGTTGGAGACTCTTTGTCTCCTATGAATATTATATTCATTTGGGTGTTTATTTTTAGATTAATAAATTCAGCTCCTCACCACACTTCAGTGCTGAGCTTAAACACCACTTTGAAAACATTTAAGTCCTTTCCTGCATCCTTGCAGGAGATTTAGTGTGCATCATGTCAATGTTCTCTTGCTTACTCATGCGCTTTTGAGTTTGCGATGCAAAGTTAAGACAATCTATTTGTTAATGCAATAGTAACATCAATATAGTGCGAACAGAGTTTCTAAAGTCTCTAACTGTTAAGATCAGTTAATGGGAAATTGCGCCTTTTAATCGCTCCAATTCATAATAAATTACTCATGGCTTCATTTATTTGCTCATTCTCGAAGCTATCTAAATAGACTTGGGTAATTTTTTCTGAACTGTGTCCTAAAGATTCACTGATTATTGAGGTCGAAACACCGGCTCTTTTAAGTACGGTTGCAAAGGAATGGCGTGCTACATAGGTTGTGAGTGGTAACGGTAGATTGAGTTTAATTCCAATCTCTTTAAGATACTTGTTTATCTTTGCAAGTACCTTATGAAGCCTATTAGCTATCTGAATCTCGGTTTTATGATAGTTTGAAAGGATAGGGAATATGTAAGGAGACTTATCATTATGATATTTCTCTATTAGTTGGAGAGCCTTTTGCTGTAAGGGTATTATGATTAGCCTCTTTGTCTTTTCTCGGTTATAGACAATCTGATTTTCTCTAATGTTTGAACATTTCAGCTTTGCCATGTCTATGAAATTAATACCTGCACAGAGATAAGAGAAAGTGAACAAGTCAATGGCAAGGATCTCCAAAGGAGAAGATCCCTCATAGTTTATAACTTTATACACATCTTCTTTAGAAAGCGCACGTTTAGCTGTTTCCTTGCTTAGTTTGGAAACTTTATAAGCATGAAACGGATAACACTCACTCTTAATTGCTTGCTCCATTATGGCAAGATTAAAAATCGCACGCAAGTGTCTAAGACGTGTGCTGATTGTACTTACCGACAAGTTCTGTTCCTTACCCCATGCTTCATATCGTCTTAGCCATGCTACATCAATGTCTGAAAACGGTATATCAAGATGCTTTGCAAACTTTATAAAGGAATTGTAGGAAACTTCATACATACCTGCATATCTAATACGGTTCTCTTTTTTGAGATTATCTATATACGTCAGATAATATTCTCCTACTGATTTGGCAGATTTGCACTGCTCCGTAACACTATTTATGATAGTGGTAGCGGTGTAGTCCTTACCGTCTATCCTTTTAGAAAGGATATTTTTCCGAATCTCATACAATCGTTGTTGAATAAGAATTGTAATCTCATCTTTATTGGGACAACGGTCATTTGGCTCATTCCGCTTGAAATCCCAATGAGAGGGCAGAATTGAAATACCTAAACTTTGATATTTCTTTTTGCCGTCTTTACATACTCTCACCATTAGAGGGTGTGTGCCGTCTTTGAGAGTTTTCGATTTGTAGCATACCACATTAACTGTTTCGCTCATGTTGGTTTTCGGTTTAACTCTCGGTTTAACTCTGTGAGCGCAATAACAGTCAAATAAAAGAAAAAAGCAGCTATCTTTGCTGGATAACTGCTTGATTTTCAGTGTTTTATTGGTGATCCGCCTGGGGCTCGAACCCAGGACCCCAACATTAAAAGTGTTGTGCTCTACCAGCTGAGCTAGCGAATCTCGTTGGTGCTTTTCTCAAAAGCGATGCAAAGTTAGCCCTTATTTTTGATTCATGCAAATTTTTGAGCAACTTTTTTTGATGCTATTTTGCAAATTTGCCTTCGTTTTAACTATTATTTTCTTGTATATGGCGCATAATTTACTTGTAAACCGCAAATTGTATTTATTGTATAATTTTTTGTTCGGATTTGCTCTTTTCAGACTTTTGATTTAACTTTGCTCCAAACTTTAATACAGATTCTATGAAGAATTCTTTTTTTTGTAACATCACCCGAGGCATGATTTATGCCTCTCTTCTTGGTACTATCGCCTGTTCAACCGGCACGGAGGCGCCCGATAATAAAAGCGACGAGGCTATCGACTGTATTATGACGCGGTGCACAGTGCGCAACTTTGCGGCCAAACCGATTTCCGATGATACTGTCGAGATTATTCTTAAGGCTGGCATGAGCGCTCCTTCGGCGATGAACAAGCAGCCGTGGAAATTCGTGGTTGTGCAAAACGAGCCTCTTGCATGTTTAATGGATTCCATGAATTACAATGCCGGGAAGCGCAACGCGGCTTTGGCAATTATCGTATGCGGTGATTCCGCCAGGTTCATCGACGGACAGGGTGCTGATTTCTGGGTACAGGATTGCTCTGCCGCGACTGAAAATATTCTCCTTGCTTCTCACGCTCTCGGTCTTGGCGCCGGTTGGAACGGGTGCTACCCTGCCCTCGACCGATGCGAAAAAGTAAAGGATTGCCTTAACCTTACAGATAATCTCGTTCCTTTAAGCATTGTTTTAGTAGGCCATCCCGAGGGTCCCGGAGAGGTTAAAGACAAATGGAACCCGGACAATATAATTGTTGTAAACTAAGATACGGCAAAGTTGCGCAGCAAGGTTGCAAAACCGGATTTTTATATGTTATGAAATTTTGCTAACTTTGCAGAAAATTACAAACTACATTTTCTACCCATGCAGGAAAAAATCGTAATTCTGGATTTCGGCTCTCAGACAACGCAGCTGATAGGGCGTCGAATCCGAGAACTTAACATCTACAGCGAGATTATTCCCTACAATAAATATCCACGCGGGCGCGAGGCTGACGAAAACATTATCGGCGTGATTCTTTCCGGCAGCCCTCTGTCGGTTTACGCGGAGGATGCTTTTAAGGCGGACTTAAGCGATTTCATTGGCAAGGTGCCTGTTTTAGGCATTTGCTATGGAGCGCAGCTGATGGCTCAGGAATTCGGCGGAGCCGTAGAACCTGTCTCGACTCGCGAATATGGCCGGGCAAAGCTGAGCTACATTGATGCAACCTGTCCTCTATTTAAGGATATAATGCCTGGAGCTCAGGTATGGATGAGTCATGGTGACACTATTACACGTCTGCCCGACGGATTCCGCAAAGTTGCGTCTACACCAGAGGTCAATTTCGCCGCCTACGAAGGTCCTGCTTCTCTTGGCAGGATATGGGGCGTACAGTTCCATCCCGAGGTTTTCCACAGCGAATGCGGCATGCAGCTTCTGAAGAATTTCGCGGTTGGCATCTGCGGCGCCTCCTGCTCGTGGAGCGCAGAATCGTTCATAGAATCTACTGTTAAAGAGCTCCGGGAAAAGTTAGGCAACGACCGTGTGATTTTAGGTCTTAGCGGCGGTGTCGATTCGTCGGTGGCCGCTGTGTTGCTTAACCGCGCAATCGGTTCAAATCTTACATGTATTTTCGTTGACCACGGCATGCTCCGCAAGAATGAGTTTGCCGATGTTCTGCGGGACTATGAATGTCTGGGCCTGAATGTACGCGGCGTCGATGCTTCCGACCGTTTCTTCGCCGATCTCGCCGGTGTTACCGATCCCGAACGTAAACGCAAGATTATCGGTGCCGATTTCATTGCCGTTTTCGATGCCGAGGCTGCAAAGATTACCGATGCCAAGTGGCTTGCGCAGGGCACTATCTATCCCGACTGCATTGAATCGCTTTCCATAACCGGAACGACAATCAAGAGCCACCATAATGTAGGAGGTCTTCCCAAGAACATGAACCTGAAGTTGTGCGAGCCACTCCGTCTGCTTTTCAAAGACGAGGTACGCGCTGTAGGACGCGCTCTGGGAATGCCCGAACACCTTATTACGCGTCATCCTTTCCCCGGTCCCGGTCTTGCCGTAAGAATTTTAGGTGAGGTTACGCGCGAGAAAGTATCTATTCTTCAGGAAGCCGACCATATTTTTATTCAGGGGCTTCGCGACTGGGACCTTTACAACCACGTATGGCAGGCCGGCGCTATCCTCCTTCCCGTGCAGAGCGTGGGAGTCATGGGTGACGAGCGCACCTACGAGCGTGCAATCGCTCTCCGCGCCGTTACCTCGATGGACGCTATGACTGCCGACTGGGCACACCTGCCCTACGAATTCCTTGCAAAGGTGAGCAACGACATTATCAACAAAGTCCGCGGCGTTAACCGCGTATGCTACGATATCTCCTCCAAACCGCCAGCCACAATCGAGTGGGAATAACGAATTCTAAATTGCACAGTAAATGAGCAATAGGAATTTCAAAATATTGGTAACCGGATGCAACGGTCAGCTCGGAAAAGAACTTATCTGTATTCTTGAGCGCCTTGTACCCGGTTGCGTTGTTGGCGTTAGCCATTCCGACCTCGATATTACCGACAGCAAGGCCGTTGACCTGTACCTGCGCAACGGCGATTTCACTCACGTTGTAAATTGCGCCGCTTATACCGCCGTTGACCGCGCGGAAGAAGAAAAACTTCTGTGCCACAAAGTAAATGTCGACGGCATTGCCAATATCGCCGCCAATGCCGATGCACTGAATCTTAAGATTGTACATATCTCTACCGATTATGTGTTCGACGGTACTTCAAGCCAGCCTTATAACGAGAGTTGCAAACCGTTGCCGCTGTCGGTGTACGGCAGCACCAAGCGCAAGGGCGAGACGGCCCTTATCGCTTTATCCCCGTCGGCAATAATAATCCGCACAGGCTGGCTGTATTCTCCTCACGGCCGCAACTTTGTAAAAACGATGCTTGATCTTGCGCGGAACGGACGTAAGCTATCGGTGGTTTCCGACCAGATCGGCACACCGACATATGCCGCCGACCTTGCCGAAGCTATTGCGTGCGTACTACTCCGCAACAGCTGGACACCCGGAATATACCACTACTCAAACGAAGGCGTCGCATCGTGGTACGACCTTGCAGTCGCCACTCTTGAAGCGGCAGGATTAAATGAGGCTGCCGCGGCAGTGCTCCCCATAGGCACTGCCGACTACCCTACTCCGGCCACCCGTCCGCAATTCACAGTATTGGACAAATCAAAAATCAAAGACACGTTCGGCATTCACATTCCTCACTGGCAGGATGCTTTGCGCCGGTGTGTCGCCCGCCTATAATACTCCAATGGCTACTCTTACCGAAGAAATATCCAAAAGGCGTACCTTCGCCATCATATCACACCCCGATGCCGGTAAAACCACTCTTACCGAGAAACTTCTGCTTTTCGGCGGCGCAATACACATCGCCGGAGCCGTAAAATCAAACAAGATAAAGAAAACAGCCACGAGCGACTGGATGGAAATTGAAAAGCAACGCGGCATCTCCGTCGCCACATCTGTAATGGGGTTCAACTATGGCGATTACAAGATAAACATTCTTGATACTCCGGGCCACCAGGATTTTGCCGAGGACACCTACCGCACTCTTACGGCCGTCGACAGCGTCATAATTGTTGTGGATGTCGCAAAAGGCGTGGAGGCGCAGACCCGCAAGCTTATGGAGGTCTGCCGCATGAGGAACACTCCTGTCATAATCTTTGTAAACAAACTCGACCGCGAGGGTCGCGATCCTTTTGATATCCTCGACGAACTTGAGCAGGAACTGAAAATCAATGTGCGCCCGCTTTCGTGGCCGATAAACATCGGCGCCAAATTCAAGGGCGTTTATAATATTTACGAAAACGGCCTGGACCTTTTCACGCCCGACAAGCAGAAGGCTACCGAGCGTGTTGAAATCGACGATGTGAATGATCCCCGCATCGATGCGGCCGTTGGAGAGCGCGACGCCGCCCAGCTTCGCGACGACCTCGGACTGATTGAAGGCGTATATCCCGAATTTGACGTCGAGAAATATCTTCAGGGTAAGCTTGCACCCGTATTCTTCGGTTCGGCACTTAATACCTTCGGTGTAAAGGAATTGCTGGACTGCTTTGTAAAAATTGCCCCTTCGCCTCGCCCCATCGACGCTATAGAACGCACGGTAAAGCCCGAGGAAGACGCTTTCAGCGGTTTCGTATTCAAAATTCATGCGAATATGGATCCCAACCACCGCAGTTGCATCGCTTTCGTAAAAATTTGCTCAGGCAAATTCGAACGTAACGCGCCCTACAAACATATACGCCTCGGCAAAACTCTGCGCTTTGCGGCTCCCACAGCCTTCATGGCACAGAAAAAAAGCATCGTAGACGAAGCATATCCAGGCGATATCGTGGGCATTCCGGACAATGGCAATTTCAAAATCGGCGACACGCTGACACAAGGCGAGGACATTCATTTCAAAGGTCTGCCGAGTTTCTCTCCTGAAATGTTCATGTATATCGAAAATGCCGACCCGATGAAGGCAAAGCAGCTCGACAAAGGCGTTCAGCAGCTTATGGACGAAGGCGTTGCCCAGCTTTTCACGCATCAGTTCAACGGGCGCAAGATTATCGGCACTGTCGGACAGTTGCAGTTTGAGGTTATCCAATACCGTCTGCTCCACGAATATGGCGCCCAATGCCGATGGGAACCCATGAGTATGTATAAGGCGTGCTGGATTGAGAGCGATGACCAGGCAGCACTCGAAGCATTCAAAAAACGCAAGTATCAGTTCATGGCAACAGACCGCGAAGGCCGCGATGTTTTCATGGCCGACTCGCAGTTCGTCCTTACAATGGCTCAGAACGACTTCCCCAAGATTCGCTTCCACTTTTCAAGCGAATTCTAAGCAACCGTATATACCCAAAAAAAGCCGGCCAGATTGGTCGGCTTTTCTATTGAATGTAATAGGGATTACCAGATAATAACACGCTCTGCTTCGGGCATGAACATCTTGTCGCCCTCAACAATGTCGAATGCAGTATAGAAAGGCTCTATGTTGCGGAGAGTAGCATTTACGCGGTAACGGCCAAGCGAGTGGGGGTCGCTTTCGGTCCGGGAAAGGATTTCGGCAGGACGGATATTGGCGGCCCAAACGTTGGCGTATGCAAGGTAGAAACGCTGGTCGGGTGTGAAGCCATCGATAACAGGAGCCTCGGCACCGTTAAGCGAGTTAAGGTACGCAGTATGTGCTACACGCAGACCGCCCTGGTCAGCAATATTCTCGCCAAGAGTAAGTTTGCCGTTTGCATGAACGCCGGGAGCAACTTCGATGCTGTCGAACTGTGCTGCCAGTTTTCCTGCAAGAGCTTCGAAAGCCTCGGCATCGGCTGCTGTCCACCAGTCGTACATGTTGCCGTTCTTGTCGAACTGACGTCCCTGGTCATCGAAGCCGTGAGTCATTTCATGGCCGATAACAACACCGATTGCACCATAGTTAACGGCGTCGTCGGCATTGGGATCGAAGAACGGAGGCTGAAGAATACCTGCGGGAAAACAGATTTCGTTGGTCGTGGGGTTATAGTAAGCGTTTACAGTCTGGGGCGACATCTGCCAGCGTGCGCGATCCACAGGCTTGCCGTATTCGCCATAATTGAAATCGTTGTTGAACTTGATAGCGTTCTGCACATTCTTCCAGTAGCTCAGTTCGGGGTCGATTGTAAGTTTGGAATAATCGCGCCAGGTGTCGGGATAGCCGATTTTAACAGTGAAAGCCTCAAGCTTTTCTTTGGCACGGGCTTTTGTGCTGTCGCTCATCCATGTCAGTTTGTCGATATGCTGGCCAAGTGCCTCCTGGAGGTTTCCAACGAGCTTAAGCATCTTTTCCTTGGAGCTCGCGGGGAAGTACTTCTGAACATAGAGTTCGCCAAGAGCTTCGCCGAGCACGCCATTAGGCACCGCAAGGGCTCGCTTCCAGCGGGGCTGCTGTTCCTCTACACCAGACATAACTTTGCTCAGTTCAAACTGCGCGTTATAGAAATCGTCGCTCAGATAGGGAGCTGCCGCACCAAGATAGGAGGCGGTAAAATAGTCGCGCAAAGCCTGTTCGTCGGCAGTCTTGAGCATATTGGACACAGTAGCATAGTAAGCGGGCTGTCCAACAATAACCGTATCTGGATTTACGCCATTCAGTTCGAAGTAATGCTTCAGACCGATGTTGGGATACTGCTTATCCAGCTCGGCAACACTTGTGGGATTGTACTGGGCGGGGATATTGCGCAGTTCGGTACGCGTCATCTGGTTCTTGGCAAGTTCTGTTTCGATTGCGAAGGTATTTTCCATCAGACGGTTTGCAGCAGCATCGTCATAGCCGGCCAGTTTTGCCAGAGTAGTAAGATATGTGCGGTATGCTTCACGGATGCTTTTGGCGCGGTCGGTATCGTCAGTGTAATAGTCGCGGTCGCCAAGTCCGAGTCCGCTCTGCATCCAGTACATAGTGTTCATGTCGGAATTCTTGAGGTCGGCGTCCACACCAGTTCCGAAGAACACATCCACTCCCGGCATAGTAGCGGCGATGTCGAGGAGTTTTTCGCGTGGAGTGGAAGCAATAAGTTCAAGATCTTCCTTTAGGGGAGCAGCACCTGCATTGTTGCGGCCTACGCTGTCCATGCCGAGGTTGTAAAGGTCGCGCACCTTCTGTGCGTTTGTTCCGTTCTCGATATTTTCAGCCTTTGCAAGTTCGGCAACAAGTTCGTGTACCTGCTTGCGGTTGTTCTCGCCGAGAACGTCAAATGTGCCGAAGCGCGAGAACTCGGCAGGCAGTGGATTTGCTTTCATCCATCCGCCACAGGCATAATCATAGAAATCAGCCTTGGGCGATACCTCGGTGTCGAGGTTTGCAGTGTCGATGCCCTTGGCCTGCTCTTTCTTGCAGCCGGTAAACGCTGTAAGAGCCACTGCAGTTGCAATTAACATTAGTTCTTTTTTCATATTATAAATAATGAATGGTTATTTTGCGTATTGTTCTTTCATATCGTCGAGTTCCATCTGAGCAAGTTCCCATATACTCATGGCGTTTTCCACTTCCTTGCCCAAGCGCGCGTGCTCTTCAAATATTTCGTTGCTCACATCACCGGCAGCAATTTTGGCTTCGATTTCTGCAAGCTCGGCCTCACGCATGCCAACAGCAGCCTCCGCTTCCTCTACCTTTTTGGACGCACGGCGCAAAGCCTTGTCGCGCTCGCGCTGTTCGGCATAGCTGAGTTTCTTCGCATTCTGAACGCTTGGTTCGGGCTGTGGTTTCTGCACAGTTTTTGCAGGCACTGTTTTCTTGGTCGGGGATGTGGAAAGCTCCAGTTCCTGAAGCGAGGAGAGTTTCTTTTTCTCGAGAAATTCATAAATGCCACCGAGACATTCACGCACCTTGCCGCCACCGAATTCATATACTTTCTCCACAAGGCCGTCGAGGAACTCGCGGTCGTGGCTAACAACAATCACCGTGCCGTCGAAGTCCTTTATCGCCTGTTTCAGCACATCCTTGCTCCGCATGTCAAGATGATTGGTAGGTTCGTCGAGAATAAGGAGATTCACAGGCTCGAGGAGGAGCTTTATCATTGCCAGACGCGTTTTCTCGCCTCCGGAAAGTACTTTGACTTTCTTATCGGAAGCCTCGCCGCCAAACATGAACGCACCGAGGATATCACGTATCTTCAGACGGATGTCGCCCACTGCCACACTGTCGATGGTGTCGAAAACTGTAAGGCTTTCATCGAGCAGCTGAGCCTGGTTCTGAGCGAAATAACCAATCTTTACGTTGTGCCCGAGCTTCAGGACTCCAGTATATGGAATCTCGCCCATAATACATTTCACCAAAGTTGATTTACCCTCGCCGTTCTTTCCTACAAAAGCGACCTTCTCACCGCGGCGCAACGTAAAAGTGGCATGGTCGAACACCTGATGTTCGCCATACGCCTTGCCGAGGTCATCTACAATCAGTGGATAGTCTCCGGAACGTGGAGCCGGGGGAAATTTGAGGCTGAGTTGCGAATTATCGAGCTCGTCTACCTCAATTCTCTCAATTTTAGCAAGCTGCTTTATACGGCTCTGTACCTGCACCGATTTTGTCGCTTTGTAGCGGAACCGTTCTATAAACTCCTCGGTATCGGCTATCTGCTTCTGCTGGTTCTTGTAGGCACGCATCTGCTGCTCTATGCGTTCCTGCCTCAACACAACAAATTTGCTGTAGTTTACAGCATAGTCGTAGATACGACCGAGATTAATCTCAATTGTGCGGTTGGTAACGTTATCAATAAAAGCACGGTCGTGGCTAACAAGCACGACGGCTTTCGCTTTCGTCATAAGGAAGTTTTCGAGCCACTGTATGGATTCGATATCCAGGTGGTTGGTAGGCTCGTCGAGCAACAAAACATCCGGACGCCTCAAAAGCAGCTTGGCAAGCTCGATGCGCATACGCCATCCTCCGCTGAACTCCGATGTAGGGCGATTGAAATCCTCGCGTACAAATCCGAGCCCCATAAGAGTTTTCTCCATCTCGGCCTCACAATTCTCGCTGGACGCCATCGCAAGCTGTTCGGTAAGATTGCTCACACGCTCTATAAGTTCCTGATACGATTCGCTTTCGTAGTCGGTACGTTCCGAAAGTTCCTGCGACATCCTGTCCAGGCGCTTCTGCATATCGTCGATGTGGGCAAAAACCTTACGAACTTCCTCTATCACAGTGTTAGTATCGGCAAGGACCATCTGCTGCGGCAGATAGCCGATTGTTACTTCGTTCGGTACCGCCACGCTGCCGGATGTTGGTTTCTGGAGCCCGGCAATAATTTTCAGCATTGTGGATTTGCCGGCACCGTTCTTTCCCACAAGAGCAATCTTGTCCTTCGGATTGATAACGTAATTGATATTGTCGAACAGCACCTGGCTGCTGAATTCGATGCTAAGATTGTTAATGGAAATCATTCCTGAATAATCTTATATTACCTCAAGGTTATCGGCAAGACGCTGACGAACAACCTCGTACATCATAACACCGGCAGCCACGCTCACATTCAGAGATTCTATGCGCCCGAACTGCGGAATAGCGGCACGGAAATCAGCCAGTTCGAGAACTTCTGGAGAAATGCCGGTATCCTCGGCACCCATTACAAGCGCTACGGGAACGGTATAGTCGCCTCGTGTATAATTTTGCGAAGATTTCTCGGTGGCGCACACAATGGAGCAGCCGCTGTCCTTAAGATACCTTACAGCAGACAGCACCGAATTTTCCCTGCACACGGGAATATAGTTAAGCGCGCCTGCCGATGTCTTTACAGCGTCGCCTCCTACAGATACGCTGCCGTGCCTGGGAATTACAATGGCGTTCACCCCGCAGCATTCGGCCGTGCGGGCGATAGCGCCGAAATTGCGCACATCAGTTATGCCGTCAAGCACAAGAATAAACGGAAGCACACCATCGTCGAACAACATAGGCATAACGTTGCCAAGGCTGGCGTAATCCACAGCAGCCGTAAGGGCAACAACGCCCTGATGGTTCTTACGTGTTATTCTGTTCAGTCGCTCCACCGGCACCCGCTGTATCGCGATACGATTCGTGCGTGCAAGTTGCGTAAGCCGGGTGGCAAGCTCGCCGTTAAGGTCTTTCTTTATAAAAATCTTGTCGATTGTACGTCCGGAATCGATTGCCTCGATAACGGAGTGAATACCGAATATATAATCTGTCTTGTCCATGTCAGTCTTTAGTAATTGATGCTTTGGAGAGAAGCGAGCGGGCGTTTGCGATTGCGGCACTGTCGGTTGTGCTGCCGCTGATCATCAGTGCTATCTCGCCTATTCTTTCCTCGTTGTCGAGAATTCGTATGTGCGTGTTCGTACTTGTTTCATCGTCCTCCTTATATACTTTGAAATGACGGCGGCCCAGAGCGGCCACGCCCGGCAGATGCGTTATGGTTATCACCTGGATATGTTGGCCTATCGAAGCCATCATAGCTCCCATCCGTCCTGCAATATCGCCAGACACTCCGGTATCTACTTCATCGAATATAATCGAAGGCAGATGCATGGATTCAGCCACGATGCTCTTTACCGTCAGCATGACACGCGACAGTTCGCCGCCGGAAGCGGTAGCCCCTATCGGCATCAGTGGCTGATTCTTATTGAAGGCGAACAAAAACTGCACCTGGTCTATTCCGTCCGGGCCGAGTTTTCCCTGTGTTATGGATATCTCGCATCGTATGTTTGGCATTCCTAACGGCATGGCGCGTTGCCTCAGTTCGTTGGCAAACGCCGATGCAGCCGCGATACGCCGTTCCGAAATCTGCTGTGCAAGTGTCCATGCAGTCTTTTTTGCCCGCTTGGCAGCGTTTTCCAACGAAGTAAGGATATTCTCGGCATCGTCGAGGGCATTGATCTGCTTCGCCAACCGTTCCTGCAATACAATCAGTTCGTCGGAATTCTCTACGTGGTGTTTCAGTTCCAGAGAGTACAGCTCGCTCAACCGCTGCTCCACTTCGGCAAGGCGCTCCGGATCGGCGCCAATCTTGGCATCCTCGGCAGCTATGGTATCAGTGATGTCTGATATCTCTATACGCGCCGATTCAAGCCTGTCGGCAAGTGCGGTGTAGTCGGTATCGCTTCCTTCAAATGTCTCCGATAATTCCCGCACGGCGCCTACAGCTGCCCCCAGCAGCCCGAGAACATTCTCGGTACCGTTCACAAGCGGGCCGAGCACGCTTTCCATGCTGTCCTTGATATTGCCGATATTGGAAAGCACATCGCGTTCCTGCTCGAGCGAAGCATGCTCGCCCGGCTCCAGATTCATGGATGCCAGCTGTTCGTACTGGTACTGGATAAAGTCGGCGTCGTCTCTGTTGCGGCGAATCATGTCGCGGGTGTCGGTGAACTGTTTCAGAGCGCTGCGGAAAGCCGAATAAGCCTTATGGTAATCGCCAAGCAAAGCTTCGTTACCGGCGAGATTGTCGATAATACCCAGCTGATATTCCGGCTGGGACAGAAGCTGATTCTCGTGTTGCGAATGTATGTCCACAAGTTGCTCCGCCACCTGGCGCAGCAATGTCAGATTCACCGGAGTATCATTTATAAAAGCTCTGGAACGGCCACTTGCTGCAGTAAGTTCGCGACGCAGTATTATCTCGCCACCGACAGGATTGTCGACGTCGTTATCGGTAAGCAACGCCGATACGCCGTCCGATTCGGAAAGAGTGAAAACAGCTTCGATAACAGTTTTCTTATCATCGTAGCGCATAGCTTTGCTGTCGGCACGGCCACCGGTAAGGAGCGACAGCGCTCCCATAATGATGGATTTGCCGGCACCGGTCTCACCGGTAATAATATTGAAGCCGTCGGCGAAATCAATATCAATTTCGTCTATCAGAGCGTAGTTGCTGATGTGCAATGTCTTTATCATCGTGTTTCTGCTCCTTTTCTGATTTGTTCAATCTTCTCGTGATCTGTCGGATAAATAGGTTCCAGAAGTTTGCTCACTTTGGTACGCTCTTCTGCGGGAGCTTTAGAATAAACGTTCACAAGCTCGTCAAGTTTGGAGTCTTTAAAGATAGAAAGAGCCACCGACATAGGGGCAACTTCATATATCTTCTTGATTACCTCAAGATTCTCGGTAATCACTCCCCTGCCCTTGTCTACGGAAACCGACATTTGGTCGAGGCCCTGGCGGTGATACTGGTAAATGAGATCGCGGATAGCCGAAGTCTGGGGATCGGTATACGAACTCAGCACGGCACTGCGGTTTTTATTGTCCTCGAAAGCTTTCCATCCGCTTTCTCCGCTGGACTGTGCCATCTGCACAATCAGCGCAAGGCGGTCGAACCACGGATCGCCTCCGTGCGGCGAGAAAGAATCGAAATCGACAGCAAGGACAAGATAGGCATAGAAATTGAGAATCGCGGTAAGCTGACTTTCCATATTGTTCACGGAGAATACCAGTGGCTCGTTCTCGCGATAGGTGAAATCTACCTTCGTGTCTTTGAAGTTGATAAGAGTTGTTGTATATGTAGAGTTATACACCGGCCGGAGCGACTGTATCTGTATGTCGCCGGTCATTTTGTCGTCGGTGTATTCCTTTACGGTGATATATAACCGGCATTCAATCTTCTCGTTTGCACCGAACTGCGCGTTTGTGAAAACGGTAGTGTTCATGTAGTCGTTGATTGCCTGCTGGAGCGTTTCGAACACCTGCTTGCTGCCGTTAACTTGCTCGGCGTTGACGGTAACCTCGCAGTTGAGCTCCTGCGCGGTTGCCAGAGATGCCGCAGCCAATGTAAAAAGAGAAAATGTTATATGTCGGAGGAAAGAGGTCATATACTGTTTATCGAGTCTAATATGTCGCGGGCCACATCGGCTTTACTTTTCAAGGCAAAGACAGCGGGCTGCGGGTTGTTTGCATAATAGATTGTAATTTTATTGGTATCGGTGCCGAAACCGGCGCCGGCATCTGCCAAAGAATTGAGCACAATCATGTCGAGATTCTTGCGGGCAAGTTTTTCGCGGGCATTCACATCGCCATTGTCGGTTTCCAATGCGAAACCGACCAAAATCTGACCTGGATGCTTTCTGCTTCCAAGCGAGCGGGCGATATCAGGATTCTTTACAAGAGCAATTTTTTCGACATCCTCGTGTTCCCGCTTGATTTTTTTATCCCGGAATTCAGCAGGGGCATAATCGGCCACAGCAGCAGCCATTATGGCAATATCAGCATCAGCGAAAGCGGCCTCGGAAGCTGCGAGCATTTCTCTGGCACTGACAACATCCACGCGCTTTATCGCAGGGCTGACCGTTTTTAGCGAGGCATCCACAGGACCGGCTACAAGAGTTACTCTCGCACCGCGCTCTGCAGCCGCTTCGGCCAGAGCAAAGCCCATCTTGCCGGTGGAGAAATTGCTGATGAACCTCACCGGATCAATTTTTTCCACCGTGGGACCGGCGGTTATAAGCACATGTTTGCCTGCAAGACTGCGGTCGCTGCTTCGGGCGAAGAAAGCGTCTATCGCCGCGGCGATATTCTCGGGTTCTTCCATTCTGCCGCGTCCTACAAGATGACTTGCAAGTTCGCCCTCGGCAGGTTCGATGATATGCACACCATCGGCCGCAAGAGTTCGCAGGTTGCGCTGAGTTGTCGGGTGCGCCATCATGTCGAGGTCCATCGCCGGAGCGACAAACACAGGACACTTGGCAGAGAGATATGTGGTTATCAGCATATTGTCGGCAACACCTGTGGCCATTTTTGCAAGAGACGATGCTGTTGCCGGCGCTATTATCATCGCGTCGGCCCACAGTCCGAGGTCGACGTGCGAATGCCACTCGCCGGTGTTGGCGCTAAAAAACTCACTGACTACCGGACGTCCGGAGAGCGACGACAATGTTACCGGCGTTATAAATTCCTTGCCATGAGGCGTTATAACCACCTGTACTTCGGCGCCGGCCTTAACAAACAGTCTTAACAGCACCGCGCTTTTGTAGGCCGCGATGCCGCCGGTGATACCGAGTATGATATGCTTTCCTTTGAGATTCGGGAACATGCCTTATTTTTTAAGACGGAGTTTTATGCGGGTGAACGCACTCTTGGTGTTTCGGGCGAAATCGCCCTGCATAATCCAGCTATAATAACCGGGGTCTTTTGTCAGCACTTCTTCGGCGAGACGGCCCTTGTATTTACCAAAATTAATCACCTCACGGTTCTGGTCATCATAGATAAGCCTGCCCATGAGGTCCACATTGCGGTTTGGCGACGAATACTCGGACAATGCACTCACTTCGCAAGGCACGTCGTCGTATTTTTCGAGCTGCGCCAGCAACACCTCCATTGTGGCTCTTGTATCTGCAAGGGCACCGTGGGCGCCTTCAAGCTCCTTGCCGCAATAGTAGTTGTACGCGGCCACCAGAGTCCGGGGCTCTTTCTTGTGATATATTGTCTGCACATCAATCAGGCGCGCCTTCGACAAATCGAAATCGATTCCTGCCCGTTCGAATTCACGGTCGAGCAGCGGTATATCGAAACGATTGCTGTTGAAACCGGCGATATCGCATCCCGTTATGAGTTGCGACAGCGAATTGGCCACCTGACGGAACGTAGGTTCGTTGGCAACGTCTTCATCGGTTATATGGTGTATTGCCGTAGCTCCCTCGGGAATATGCATCTCGGGATTAATCCGACGGGTTTTCTCGTAGATATTACCGTCGGGCATAAGCTTAACAATCGATATCTCCACAATGCGGTCGCTGGAGATATTTGTGCCCGTGGTCTCCAGGTCGAAAAACACCAACGGACGTGTAAGTTTCAGTTTCATCTTATCAGAAATCGCTTACGGTCATCGGCATAAGGATGATAACCAGCTGGGTATTTTCAGGCTCTTCCATTGGCTTGAACACACCGGGACGGGCGGCGTCGCCGAGTTCTATCGCAATTTCCTGTGTTTTCAAAGTACCGAGAATCTCTATGAGATAGGAAGCGTTGAAACCGATTGTGAGTTCATTGCCACTGTAGTTGCAGGGCACCTGCTCGCGTGCGCTGGAACAGAGGTTGGGGTCGCTGCTCTTGATAAGGACCGAATCCTGAGCGAAGCGGAATTTTTCCAGACCACCTTCAACTTCAACAAAAATACCCACGCGACGGACGGCATTAAGGAATGCCTGACGCTCGATGGTGAGGATATTGGGATTATTGCGCGGAATCACGCGGTTGTAGTCGGGATAGTTGCCGCCAAGGAATGTAAGCTGGAACGAGATGTGTTCTGTTTCGAGCAGCGCACTCTTGTTGTACATCGTAATCTTGAGATTATCTTCTCCGGCGAGTACGTTCTTGATGATACCTGCGGCCTTTGCTGGAATTGTGCCGGATGCCGTAACGTCGGGTGCCGTGCGGCTGTCCACAAAGCGCACCAGCTTGCGTGTATCGGTGGCGGCGAACACTATCTTGTCCGGCGTAACGTCGAAGCGCACGCCCATCATAGCCTGACGGTATTCCTCGGTGGCTGCGGCAAACATAGTGTTGTCCAGACCTGTTACCATCTGCTCGGCGGCAATCGTAAATACGGCGGGTTCACCAGAAATCTCGGGCTCGAACCGCGGGTACTGCGTGCCAGGCAGGCACACGAATGCGAAATGGCCGGCCTGATATGTTATCTGCATCTCCAGTGTATCGTCGTTTATCGAGATTGTGATACCCTGCTCCGGCAGTTCTTTAAGAAGCTCAACAAGGCGACGGGCGCCGACACATACACTGCCGCTGCCCGCTGCTTCTTCTATAGCCACGCGGGCCGAGAGAGCGTTTTCCTGGTCGGAACCGGTTATTGTGAGGACTTTTGCCTCGGCGTCGATGTCCAGAAGAAAATTATCGAGAATCGCAAGGGCGTTTTTGTTGCTGATAACCTTGCTTACCGCTGCGGCGCTCTGGTAGAAGGTTTTGCTTGAGATGTTGAATTTCATTGCTGCTATATTTTTGTTTTTTGTATCGTTCGGAATAGGCCTGCACAGCCTTTCAACCTGCAAAGATACACATTATTATATGCACGGGCAAATTATGGGGCACCGGAGCTGACGGTCGGGCGGAATGTATTAAGGATATTTAACAGCTCGTTTTATCTCTGTGAATTGTTATAGAATAAACTGAAATTTAACAACAGGCGGCATTGCCGATGCAAACCGCTGCTCAAAAGATCCTTAGACGGGACAGAACGCATGAACAAAACCTTTTCCGCCATAATGCTTGCCGCGATTGCGGCAACCGCGTCGATGTACGGCCAGAATGCGCGGGCACTGGACCTGGCAGGCACCGCATGGCCTGCAGACAGTATTCTTGATATCGCCGACGCGCGCGCCGACAGCGACAATGAGGCATGGTGGCGCAACTTCGGCGATGCCACACTGGACACTCTGGTGGCGCTGGGAGAGAAAAACAACTATAATGCAGCAGCAGCGTGCCGCCGCATAGCCATCGCCCGCAGGCAACTGGGCGAGGCGCGAAGCGCATGGTTTCCACAGATCGACATATCCGCTGGATATACCCGCGAATGCATTTCCGGCCGGACAGATTCACGCGACGGAGAACGCTCGACAATGTCATATTTCAGCGCCGGAGCGAACCTTAGCTGGGAGATTGATGTCTTCGGCAAGGTAGCCAGGCAGGTGGGAAAAGCGCGGAAATATGTAAAACTTTCGGCAGCAGAATACGGTTCTGTGATGGTTGCCCTGCAAGCCGAGATAGCCACGGCGTACATCAACCTGTGCGTCAGCCGCCGACAGCTCTCCATCGCGCATTTCCACTCCGACAATCAGAAACAGTTGCTCGCCATCGTAGAAGCACGGCACAAAGCGGGACTGGCCTCCAAACTGGAGGTGGCACAGGCGCGGACGCTATACTACAGCACCGTTGCCACGGTGCCAATGCTGGAGGCATCCATCGAATCCGCCTACAATTCCATTGCCGTTCTTACCGGAGCTATCCCCGGAGAGCTCCCGCAGAGCATATACACAGAAAAACCACTGCCATCTCGGGTGGCACTGCCGGACATGGGCGTTCCGGCCGATCTTCTGCGCCGACGCCCCGATATAGCGGAAGCCGAGCGCAACATTGAGATTGCCGCGGCCGCTGTGGGCATAGCCAAAAGCGACTATCTGCCATCACTGTCGCTAAATGCGAGCATCGGCACGCAAGCGCATAATTTTGGCGATTTATTCGACGGGCAGAGTCTGGCCTACTCCGTGGCTCCTACTCTTTCGTGGACTCTGTTCGATGGTCTGGAACGACGCAACGCCGCCGCTGCCGCACGGGAAACACTTGAAGCACAAGTCGACAACTATAACATGACCGTGCTGACGGCGATAGAAGAAGTACGCAACGCCGTAAACTACTACAAAGGTTCCCTGGAGCACTGTCTGCGACTGGAAAAAGTATTGGAAAACTGCCAGGAAGAAGTTGACAAATCCATTGATTTATACAAACAGGGGTTGACAATCTTTACAAACGTCGTAGACGCCCAGCAGGACTATCTGTCGTATCAGAACAGCCTCGTACAGGCCCGTGGGGCGTCCCTGCTGTATGTGATTCAGTTATACAAGGCACTCGGCGGAGGCTGGGTGGAAAATATTGAATAAAAACTATCATACTATGAAGAATATACATTCAGCCATTTTATGCGTTGCTTTAAGTGCAGCCGTATGCTCGTGTAGTCGCCACAAAGCCGCACCGGAAGAAGATGCGGCAAGAATTGACGTTGCCGTTCCTGTGGTCGAATCCGTTGTCGTGAGGCAGACATATCCAGGTATCATAAAAGCATTCCGCGAAGTAGGCCTCGTTGCAAGAGTCAACGGAACGTTGCGTTCATGCAACTACCGTTACGGCGATTTTGTAAAGAAAGGCGACATTCTTTTCACCATCGAGGACGACAACTACCGCGACGCCGTGGCGCGTGCCCAGAGCGCCCTCAACACTGCCATCGCAAATCAGGAATATGCCGCCCAGCACTATGCCGCCGTTTCCGAAGCCTACAAAAGCGATGCAGTAAGCAAAATGGAAGTAGAACAGGCCAAAAGCAACCTCGAGGAATGCAACGCCCAGATAAAATCGGCACGAGCCGAGCTTCAGACGGCACAGACACAACTGAGCTACTGCACTGTGCGTGCGCCCTTCGACGGCCATGTATCGGCAGCCTCACATGATGTCGGTTCATATCTTGCCGGAGAAGGAGCGCCGGTAACGCTTGCTACAATATATGAGGACAATATAATGGTTACCTACATCTCCATAGACGATGCCGGCACAATGGCTAAAATCAAAAAGTTCCTGCAGCAGGGAAATGTAAACCTCGACAGCATCCCGGTTTCGTTCACCGACCAGTTGCAACACAAATACACTGCAAAACTCGACTATATGTCGCCTAATGTGAGCACCTCCACCGGTACCGTAGAACTGCAAGGCCTCATTGACAATGAATACGGCGAATTGAAAAGCGGCATGTTTGCAAGCGTGGATCTTCCACTCGAGACAGATTCCGCAGCCATACTTATCCGCGACAGTTCCATTGGTACCGACCAACTCGGGAAATATGTATATGCAGTAAACGATTCCGATGTTGTGGTATACACCCCCGTCAAATTAGGAAGCCTATATGCCGATACCATGCGCATTGTAACCAATGGCCTCGACAGTAAATCGCGATATGTTACCAAGGCGCTGCTGAAAGTGCGCGACGGCGAGAAAATCACTCCGGTTCTGACAAAATAATTCATCGCATATGTTCAGCAAATTCTTTATCAACCGGCCTATTTTTGCCACTGTACTGGCCATTCTGATGGTTCTGGCAGGCCTGCTGACACTCAAATCCCTGCCAGTGGCCCAGTTCCCGGACATAACCCCGCCAACGGTATTCATATCCGCCACATATCCAGGCGCCGACGCCCAGACTGTGGCAGAAACAGTTGGCGTGCCTATCGAAGAACAAGTGAACGGCGTCGACGGAATGATGTATATGAGTTCCTGTTCAGGCTCCGACGGCTCCTATTCCCTCCAGATTACTTTCGAAAACGGCACCGACCTCGATATGGCTGCCGTGAAGGTGCAGAACCGTCTGTCGCAGGCCGAGCCCGTACTACCCACGCCCGTGAAACAGCAGGGCGTTAACGTTATGTCGCGCTCGTCCAACATCATCCTGTTTATTGCCCTCGAAGGCGACGATCCCGAGAGGTACGACGGTCTTTATCTTACCAACTATGCGAATATCAACCTTGTTGACGAACTCTCGCGAATCGATGGCGTGGGCAGTGTGAGCGCTTTCGGTTCGGGTAGCTACAGCATGCGTGTGTGGCTCGACCCGGAGAAAATGCGCGTCCGCGGAATAACCCCAGCCGATGTGGAAGCTGCCATACAGAGCCAGAACATGGAGGTTTCGGCAGGCAGCGTCGGCGCCAACCCGTCGCCGTCCACAACTGCATTTGAATACACCATACAGGCACGCGGCCGTCTTACCGACGCGCAGCAGTTCGGCAACATTGTTATTCGCACCGAGCCCAACGGCGCAATTCTACGCCTTAACGATATCGCCACTGTCGACCTCGGCAGCCAGTCGTATTCCGTAGCCTCCAATGTATCCGGCCACCAGGCAGGTCTTATAGGAGTTTACCAGCTTCCCGGCGCCAACGCCATGAAAGTGGCCGACGCCGTAAAGGCCAGACTCGCGGAACTGAAGGAATATTTCCCTCAGGGTGTAGACTACCGTATAATACTCGATACAACCGACTTCGTGTCCGCCTCGATCGACGAGTTGCTCGTTACCTTCCTGGAGACAACCCTGATTGTTATGCTCGTAATCATGTTGTTCCTGCAAAGCTGGCGTGCGGTAATAATTCCAATGATTACAATTCCGGTATCACTCATAGCTACATTCGCAGTTATGAAGCTGATGGGATTCTCGCTTAACACCCTCACTCTTTTCGGACTCGTACTTGCTATTGCCATAGTAGTGGACGATGCCATCGTAGTGGTGGAAGACTGTTCGCGAATACTCGATCAGGGGAAGCTCTCGCCAAAAGAAGCGGCCACACAAGCCATGAAGGAACTGCAGGGACCTGTAATCGGCGAAGTACTCGTACTTCTGTCTGTATTCATTCCTACGGCATTTATCTCGGGTATAACCGGACAGCTGTACAAACAGTTCGCGCTCACCATTGCCGTATCCACGGCCTTTTCCGGATTCAACGCACTTACGTTTACTCCGGCTATGTGCTCGCTGTTCCTTAAACCCTCCAACCCCGGCAAGAAGCCCTTCGTATTGTTCCGCTGGTTCAATTCAGGTTTCGACAGATTCAAGAACTTCTATAACTCCGGCGTTGGCTTTCTGCTTCGCAAACCCATGATGGCACTGGTTATATTCCTCGTCCTCTGCGGAGGCGCCTTCTGGGGCTTCATGCGCTGGCCGCGTTCTTATGTACCTTCGGAGGATATGGGCTATTTCATGACTTCCGTACAGCTTCCCGCCGGCGCTTCGCTTCAAAGGACCGACAGTATCGTGAGCAAACTCACATCCGAAATCTGCAAGATACCTTCTGTAAAAGATGTAATGGCTGTTTCGGGCATGTCGATGCTCGGAGGCGGTAACAGCAGCAACGTAGGCACCCTTTTCATTGTGCTTGAGCCGTGGAAAGACCGCCAGGCCAAAAACGAGAGCCTGGACCATATCATGCAACAGGTAGACGCAGCCGGTAACAATATTCAGGAAGCCATCGTGTTCTCTGTCAATCCTCCGGCAATCCCCGGCTTAGGAGTCAGCGGAGGTCTGGAAATGCAGTTGCTGGACATTAACAATCTTGGTCCGACAGAAATAGCCAATGCAATCCGCACAATTCAGGATGAAGCCGCCAAATATCCTGAACTTAAGCAGGTTACTTCAATGTACCAGGCAGAAGTACCCCAGATGGGCCTGAACATCGATCGAGAAAAAGCCAAATCGTATAACTTAACCCTCGAGCAGATCTACGCCACCCTGTCGGCCTTTATGGGCACTGCCTATGTCAACGATTTCGTGAAATTCGGACGCACATACCAAGTCCTCCTCAGCGGCGCACAGCAATCGCGAAGCAATGCCGAGGAAATCCTCAAGCTAACAGTGCGCAATTCCGACGGCGACATGGTTCCGTTCAGCTCATTCGCCAGCATCGAAGAGAAGCCGGGACAGTCCGAGGTGCAGCGATACAACATGTACACCACCGCGGCCATAACAGCCGACGTAGCTCCGCATGTAAGCTCGCAGCGCGGAATAAGCATCATGGAGAATATCGTCAAGGAAAAGCTCGGGCAGCGATTCTCGTATGCATGGACCGGCGAAGCCCTCCAGGAAACACAGGCGGGCACCACAATAACGATGACACTATTGTTCGCTGTCATCATAACCATACTTGTGCTTGCCGCACAGTATGAATCGTGGACCGACCCCGTGGCCGTCGTAATCACCACCCCGACTGCTATCCTTGGCGCGATTATCGGATGTATGCTTTTCCGACAGAGCGTGAGCATCTACACCCAGATAGGCATAATCCTTCTGTTGGGTATGGCCGCCAAGAACGCTATCCTTATTGTGGAATACGCTATGGACTACCGCAAGGCCGGACAGCCCATACGTCAGGCAGCACTGTCGACCGGCGAAGTACGTCTAAGGCCAATCCTCATGACAGCCCTCGCGTTCGTATTCGGTGTAATGCCCATGTTATTCGCAACAGGCGCCGGTGCCAACAGCCGCATCGCCCTTGGCTGCGCAGTGGTGTTCGGCATGGCCGTAAACGCGATACTCGGTACCCTGTTTGTCCCCGGTTTCTGGGAACTTTTACAACAACTCAAAGAAAAGTATCTTTCGAAGGTGTTCAAGTAGCACTTTGACAATCAGTAAATTCAAATAAATATGACCGTCTTTTTGAATTGTTGTTTGCCAGCCACAAAAATTTTTGTTAATTTTGCGGCAAATATCAACCGGATAGACAAATGGTCATATACTTTGTTAAAGGCGACGGAAAGGCTTATGCCGTAGACGCCGACCACCGTCTGGAAGCCAGCGAGGCAGAACGCCTCACATGGCTCCTGGGTGGAGCCACACCTCTTGCCGCGGGCAGCAGCCTGTGCGGCCGCTACACAGGCCCCCGTGCCGAAATGATTACTCCCTGGAGTACCAATGCCGTTGAGATTACCCAGAATATGGGGCTCGGCGGCATTCTGCGTATAGAAGAATTAACCCCCACTCCCGCCGAGGGTACCTGCGACCCCATGTTGCAGCGAATATACGAGAACCCCGGCGAGGCCATCTTCGCAACCGACGCTCAGCCCGAAAAGCCCGTATACATTACGGATTTCGAGGAATACAACGCCCGCGAAGGCCTGGCCCTGAGCAAGGAGGAAGAGGAATATCTCGCCGGCCTGTCGGCACGTCTGGGCCGTCCGCTTACCGACAGCGAGGTGTTCGGTTTCTCGCAGGTTAATTCCGAGCACTGCCGACACAAAATTTTCAACGGCACATTTATTATCGACGGCGAAGAAAAGCCCGTAAGTCTTTTCAAACTTATAAAACGCACCAGCCAGAAGAATCCCGGACGTCTCGTATCGGCCTACAAGGACAATGTAGCTTTTGTGAAAGGTCCCAAAATATGGCAGTTCGCCCCCGAACGCGCCGACGAGCCCTCGGTTTTCGCAGAAACGCAGATAGACTCCGTGCTGTCGCTCAAGGCAGAGACACACAATTTCCCCACCACCGTAGAGCCGTTCAACGGCGCCGCAACTGGCAGCGGCGGTGAAATACGCGACCGTCTCGGCGGTGGCCGCGCAAGCCTTCCTCTGGCCGGCACGGCTGTATACATGACATCGTACCCCCGTCTGGATTCACACAGCTGGGAAGATGCCATTGCAAGCCGCAACTGGCTGTACCATACACCCGCCGACATCCTTATCAAGGCTTCGAACGGCGCCAGCGACTTCGGCAACAAGTTCGGCCAGCCACTTATCTGCGGCTCGCTGCTCACCTTCGAACATAAGGAAGACTCGCGCATATGGGGCTACGACAAGGTGATTATGCTTGCCGGCGGTGTAGGCTTTGCCAACGCCGACCACGCAATCAAAGGCACTCCCGAGCCCGGCATGGCTGTAGCCCTTAGCGGCGGCGACAACTATCGCATCGGCATGGGCGGCGGTGCCGTCTCGTCGGTAGACACTGGCCGTTATGCCGGCGCCATAGAGCTTAACGCCGTACAACGCGCCAACCCCGAAATGCAGAAACGTGTGGCCAACCTTGTGCGCGGCCTCGCCGAAAGCGGTTTCAATCCCATCGTCTCCATCCACGACCACGGCGCTGGCGGCCACCTCAACGCCCTGAGCGAACTCATCGAGGCTACCGGCGGCTTTATTGACATCAATACACTGCCTGTGGGCGATCCCACCCTCTCCGATCGAGAAATCATAGGCAACGAGAGCCAGGAGCGCATGGGCTTCCTGATTAATCCCAAGGACATACCTCTGGTAGAGCGTATCGCACAGCGTGAGCGTGCTCCGCTGTATATCGTCGGCGAGACCGACGGCAGCGAGCGTCTGAAATTTGCCCGCAAAGGAAGCGATGCTGCCATAGACCTTGCTGTTACCGACATGCTTGGCAACCCGCCGAAAACCGTTATGCGCGACAAGACGGTGGAAGAGAAATTCTCCGAGCCCATGTATAACCCCGAGAAGCTCGAGGAATATCTTACAAACGTTCTTTCGCTCGAAGCCGTCGCATGTAAAGACTGGCTCACGAACAAGGTAGACCGCAGCGTAACAGGCAAAATTGCACGCCAGCAGTGCGTAGGACAGTTGCAGTTGCCCCTGAGCGACTGCGGCGTAGTCGCACTCGACTACCACGGACGCCACGGTATCGCAACATCTATCGGCCATGCGCCGGCAGTCGCCATCAGCAACCCCGCCGCAGCATCACGTCTTTCGGTGGCCGAAGCGCTTACAAATATTGTTGGAGCGAGCCTCGACCACGGCATGAATGCCGTTTCGCTCAGCGCCAACTGGATGTGGCCATGCAAGAACGAAGGCGAGGACGCCGCACTCTACACTGCCGTGCAGGCATGCAGCGATTTCGTATGCGAACTGGGTATAAACATCCCCACCGGCAAGGACAGTCTGTCTATGACTCAGAAGTATTCCGACGGCACAAGCGTGAAAGCACCCGGCACGGTCATCATCTCCGCCGCAGGCGAGGTAGACAACATCCGCGCCACCGTAAGCCCGGTATTAACAGCAACCACGCATTCCACATTATATTATATTGATTTCAGCAACGCGCCTCTGGCTCTCGGCGGTTCCGCTCTTGCACAGACATTGGGCTATGTAGGCGGCGAGACTCCCGACGTTACGAATCCTTCATACTTCAGCCGTGCTTTCGCAACAGTTCAGAAACTCGTGCATGCCGGTCTTATTTCCGCCTGCCACGACGTAAGTGCCGGCGGTCTTATCACCACCTTGCTGGAAATGTGCTTCTCCAATGTGAAGTGCGGTCTCAATTTCTACACCAACGGCTTCGAACTTATCGGCAACAACGATATCGTAAGCATTCTCTTTGCCGAGAATCCCGCCGTTGTCGTACAAGTTCTCGACCAAAACAAGACCAAGGCCGAAAAAATTCTCGACCGCTGGGGACTGCGTTATTTCCCCATCGCTTCGCCAGTACGCCAGAATGTGCTCACCATAAGCCACAAAGGCAACACGCATCTGATTAATGTAAACACGATGCGAAAGATATGGTTTGAGCCCTCCTACCGTCTCGACAGCCTTCAGACCAATCCAGAATGTGCCCGTGAGCGCCGCGACAACCTGGGCAAGCTGCCACTCACGTTCCGGTTCCGTCCCAACTTCGACGCCAGCTTCCAGTCGCGCGGCATTTCGCTTCTGCGCCGCATACGTTCCGGTATAAACGCAGCCATTATCCGCGAAAAAGGCATAAACGGCGACCGCGAAATGGCGTTTGCGCTCCACCTTGCCGGCTTCGACGTACGCGACGTTCACATGACCGACCTTATGAGCGGTCGCGAAAGACTGGACGACGTACAGATGATTGTATTCTGCGGAGGCTTCTCCAACAGCGACGTTCTTGGTTCCGCCAAAGGCTGGGCCAGCGGCTTCCGCTGGAACGAGACAGCCTCGGAAAGCCTGCGCCGCTTCTATGCGCGTCCTGACACCATGAGCCTCGGCGTATGCAACGGCTGCCAGCTGATGATAGAACTCAATCTGCTCGGAGCCGAGCCCTGTGCCGACGGCAAGCCGGCTGTAGAGATGCGGCATAACATTTCCGGCAAATTCGAATCGGAATTCGTTGGTATGGACATTCCTACCAACAAGAGCATAATGATGGGCTCGCTCTCGCATCTGCGCGGCGGCCTCTGGGTGGCTCACGGTGAAGGACGCTTCCATTTCAACCGTCCCATAGAGGAAACAGGGCTTACCGTTGTAGGCCGCTATGCCTACGACGCATATCCTGCAAATCCCAACGGATCGGAAGGTGCAGTAGCCGCTCTTGCCTCGGCCGACGGACGCCATGTAGCCATTATGCCGCACCTCGAGCGTGCTATATTCCCCTGGCAATGGGGCTGGTATCCCGGCGATCCGGAGGACCAGGCAACCATCTGGCTGGATGCCTTCATCAACGCCCGCAAATGGATTTCGAAGCAGTTGCGCAAAAAGTAAGGCAGAACCCTAAATAAGAAATTTTAACACTGCTGAAGCTGTGGCGGCTTTCGAAATCTTGCTCCGGAGGTCAAAAATGATTACTTTTGCAGTATAAAAAAGAAAAATCTATTAAAAATTATAAAATAGCGTAATTATGAGTTTAAACATCATTGTGCTTGCAAAGCAGGTTCCCGATACCCGCAATGTAGGCAAAGATGCCATGAAGGAAGACGGTACCATAAACCGCGCCGCCCTCCCCGCGATTTTCAATCCCGAGGATCTCAACGCTCTTGAGCAGGCCCTTCGGCTGAAAGAAACTCATCCAGGAAGCACAGTTACATTGCTTACTATGGGTCTGCCCCGCGCAGCTGAAATTGTCCGCGAGGCAATCTATCGCGGTGCCGACAAAGGCATCGTCCTTACCGACCGTGCACTCGGCGGCGCAGATACTCTGGCCACATCCTACTCGCTGGCTCAGGCTGTAAAGAAATATGCCGATTACGACCTTATCCTCGGCGGCCGTCAGGCTATCGACGGCGACACCGCTCAGGTTGGTCCTCAGATTGCCGAAAAACTCGGTCTGCCCCAGGTTACATATGCTGAGGATATCCTCGAAGTTGCCAACGGTAAGATTAAGGTTGTCCGCCGTCTGGAACACGGTATCGAAACAGTAGAAGCACCCCTGCCCTGCGTTGTTACCGTAAACGGCTCGGCTGCCGAATGCCGTCCCCGTAACGCAAAGCGCGTCATGAAATTCAAACGCGCCGCATCTCCCAGCGAACTTGCAAAGCTTCCCGAGAATGTAGCTGAAATGGTAAAGGCTAACCCCGACCTTCAGATTCTGGAATGGGGCGCTGCATACGTCGATGCCGATCCCGAACAGATTGGTCTGGCAGGTTCTCCCACAAAAGTAAAGACCGTGGAGAACGTTGTGTTTACAGCCAAGGACAGCCGACGCCTCGACAACAACGACGAGCAGATTGAAGAACTGATCAAGGAACTCATCGTCAATCATACCATCGGCTAAAGCAGCCCTTCTTCCAATTATTATCATTAAAACTATGGCAGACAATAACAACCTCATAGTATATTGCGAATTTGACGAAGGCAAAATCGCAGACGTCAGCCTTGAGCTGCTTACAAAAGGCCGCGTGCTCGCCAACCGTCTCGGTGTTAAGCTCGAGGCAATTGTCATCGGCGACAAGCTCGACGGTGTCGAAAATCAGATTTTCCCCTATGGAGCCGATGTAGTTTACAAGGTTGCCGACGAAAAACTGTACCCCTACACCTCCAACCCGCACGCTGCAGTTCTCATCAACCTGTTCCGTGAAATCAAACCGCAGGTTTGCCTGATGGGCGCCACTTGCATCGGCCGCGACCTCGGCCCCCGCGTTAGCTCGTGCCTCCACAGCGGCCTCACCGCCGACTGCACAGCACTCGAAATCGGCGACCATACCGACCCCAAGACCGGAAAGGAATATCACGACCTACTATATCAGATCCGTCCCGCTTTCGGCGGCAACATCGTTGCCACCATCGTAAACCCCGAATGCCGTCCGCAGATGGCAACCGTTCGCGAGGGTGTGATGAAGAAAGAAATCCTCAACCCCGACCACAGAGGCGAGGTTATCGAGCTGGACGCCGCCAAATACACCGATCCCGCCGACTATATTGTCAAGATTATTGACCGCCACATCGAGAAATCGAAAGTGAACATCAAAAACTCCAGCATTATCGTTGCCGGTGGTTACGGCGTAGGCAGCAAAGAGAACTTCCAGCTGCTTTTCGACCTGGCCAACACTCTTGGTGGCGAAGTAGGCGCATCCCGCGCCGCCGTTGATGCCGGATTTATAGAGCATGAACGTCAGATTGGCCAGACCGGTGTTACCGTACGTCCAAAACTGTATATTGCATGCGGTATCTCCGGCCAGATCCAGCATATCGCCGGTATGCAGGAGAGCTCGATTATCATCTCCATAAACAACGACCCCAACGCTCCCATCAACTCGATCGCCGACTATGTAATTACTGGCGATATGGAGGATATCGTTCCCAAACTTATCAAGTATTACAAGAAAAACTCCAAGTAAGCGAAGCAAAATGGCAAATTTCTATACTGACAATCCCGATCTGAAGCATCATCTCCACCATCCTTTGATGGAGAAGATTGTCGCCCTCAAAGAGCGCGACTACACCGATGCTGAAAAATATGACTACGCGCCGACCGACTTCGCCGACGCAATGGACAACTACGAGCGAGTTCTCGAAATCGTAGGCGAAATCTGCGGCACCACCATCGCCGAAAATGCCGAGGGTGTCGACCACGAAGGCGCTTCCTGCTCCGACGGCCGCGCACACTACGCATCCGGCACCGTCCAGAACCTTGACGTATGCCGCAAGGCCGGTCTGATGGGTATGGCAATGCCCCGCCGTTTCGGTGGCCTCAACTTCCCCATCACCCCCTATATCATGGCCGCCGACATCGTCAGCCGTGCCGATACAGGCTTCGAGAACCTTTGGGGCCTTCAGGACTGCGCCGAGACTCTCTACGAATTCGGCAGCGAGGAACAGCACAAGAAGTATATACCGCGTGTTTGCGAGGGCGAGACAATGTCTATGGACCTTACCGAGCCTGACGCCGGTTCCGACCTTCAGAGCGTGATGCTCAAAGCCACCCAGAAAGAGGACGGCACATGGGTTCTCAACGGCGTGAAGCGTTTCATCACCAACGGCGACAGCGACATACATCTGGTGCTCGCGCGTTCGGAAGAAGGCACAAAGGACGGCCGCGGCCTGTCTATGTTCATCTACGACAAGCGCAACGGCGGTGTTACCGTACGCCGCATCGAAAACAAGATGGGTATCAAAGGCTCGCCTACATGCGAACTCGTCTACAAGAACGCTCCCGCCGAACTTTGCGGTAACCGCCGTCTGGGCCTCATCAAATATGTTATGGCCCTGATGAACGGCGCGCGCCTCGGCATTGCCGCACAGAGCGTGGGCGTGAGCGAACTTGCCTACCGCGAAGCACGCCAGTATGCACTGGAGCGCCGTCAGTTCGGCAAAGCCATCATCGAATTCCCCGCAGTTTCCGAGATGCTCGCCAACATGAAGGCCAAACTGGACGCTTCCCGTTGTCTGCTCTACGAAACCTCGCGTTTTGTGGACATGTACAAGATTTACGAGGACATTTCCCGCGAGCGCAAGCTCACTCCCGAGGAGCGCACCGAAATGAAATACTACAGCAAACTCGCCGACGCCCTCACCCCCCTTGCAAAAGGTCTCGGCAGCGAGTACTGTAACCAGAACGCCTACGACTGCATCCAGATTCACGGCGGTTCCGGCTTCATGAAGGATTACGCATGCGAACGCATCTACCGCGACGCCCGCATCACCTCCATCTACGAAGGCACAACACAGCTACAGGTAGTTGCCGCTATCCGCTACGTAACCACCGGCGCATACCTCGAACTTCTCAATAAGTATGCCGAAGAAGGATTCTCCGGAGAACTCGCACCTATGGCCGAGACACTGAAGGGCCTCACCGCTCTCTTTGCAGAAGCAGTGGAAAAAGTTACCGCTGCCAACGATCAGCGTCTGCTCGACTTCATGGCCCGTCGCCTCGTAGAAATGGCCGGCAGCCTGGTAATGTCCTACCTGATGCTCCTCTCCGCAAAGACCAACGAAAGCTTCACCGCTTCCGCTACCGTCTACACAAAACTGACGCAGGCTCTTTGCGAAAGCCACATCGAATTTATCCGCAACTTCAAGGTTGAACAGCTCGCCGCCTACGGCATCTGATTCATCCCAGCCCCATATACGACAGGCTGCGTCTCTGTGAGATGCAGCCTGTTTTTTCTATCACTCGGAAAATTTTTCAGGAATTTGCGTTGAGGTGTCGTTATTCTCCTAAAAATTTACTAATTTTGTAGAACGAATGAACGAAACAAAACGTCATATTACCTATTTGCTTGAGAACCGCGGAATTGTCGGAATTCCCGGCATAGGAACATTTACATGCCACCGCCGGCCCGCATCGTTCGACGGCGTACGCCTTCTTCCACCCGGGACCACAGTGTCGTTCGAATACGACGCTGAGAATGGCGATGACGTTGACCTGCAGCATTCTGTAATGCTCCGTTCCGGTGTAGACAGCGAGCAGGCTTTCGCCACTGTCCAGCAAGGTATCGGGGACGTACGCCACGATCTCAACTTCAAAGGAGAATCGAATATCGGCGAAATAGGAACTATCCGGCAGAATGAAGGCGTACTGTCATTCGTACAGAACAACGGATGGTCCGGTCCGGCATTCTCCTACCCGGAAATCACACTTGAGCCTATTCACGTCAATTCGGAAGAAACCTCGGCGGCAGACGAAAATGAAATGGAACAACGGCGCCAGCGCATGATGCGGTCGATGCGTCGCACAGCCTCCAGTGCCGCCGCAATAGCCGTGTTCGCGTTCCTCACATTTATAATCGCTCAGTTACCGAAAGGGAACACCACCACCACTCAGGCCTCCTTCGGTATCGAACAGCCGCAGCCCGTTACAACTTTCGCAACGACAGATCCAACTTCGCGCAGCAACGAATCCCTGATACTGATATTCAACACTCCAGCCGACGCATCGTCGGAAGTTGTTTACGACAATACCCCTGCGGAAAGCATTGTTGCCGAACAAAACGTCAACACCGAGCGTTATTGTCTTGTAGTGGCCTCGCTTGCAAACAGCGACGAAGCCGCACGCTATATGGCCAGCGCTCCTGCCGGCGTAAAAATGCTTCAGAAAGACGGTCGCTACCGCGCATATATCATGGGAGCCCCGACCGCTGAAGAACTGATGCAGAAAGCTCAGGCCGCCGACATTTATAATACCTATCCGTCCGCGTGGGTATGCCGGAAGTGATTCGGCGAAAGATGCGGACTATTGTTTAATCTTCGCCTCTTTTAATATGACACTTCACGAACTTTTGCTCCAGCGCCACAGTATACGCCGCTATACAGAACAGCCTATCAACCCCGAGGACGTCAAGACTATCCTTGAGGCTGCATTGCTCTCGCCTACATCCAAAAATGCCCGTAGCTGGGAATTTGTCGTGGTGGACGACCGCGAGGTTCTTCGCAAGCTCGAGCATATGAAACCATCATACGCCACCGGACTTTCCTCCGCTCCGCTCGCCGTTGTTGTTACAACCGACCCGGAAAAGAGCGAGGCATACATAGAGGATGCCACTTGCGCCGCAATGTTCATGCACCTGCAGGCCGCTGCACTCGGACTCGGTTCCTGCTGGATTCAGGTACGCGGTCGTGATACCGCCGATAACGAACCCTCCGAAAATTATGTACGTGAAATGCTCGGCATCCCCAACAAAATGGTTGTGGAATGTATCATGACTTTCGGATATTCTGCAGAAACCCGCAAGCCCGTAGACCCGTCCAAGCTCAAATGGGAGAAAGTCCATTTAGGCACCTGGACCAACGGAGAGGAAGAATGATGGAGCGCGATATTGTTCTGGCCGGTACAGGCAATGTCGCATCGCATATTGCCCATGCACTTGCCGGACGGATTGCCGCAGTTTGTTCGCGCACACCCGATCATGCCCGCGACCTCGCGCAGGAAAATAACATTCCCGCATGGGGTTCCTTGACCGATGTTGTATCCTTCAAGCCGGCAATAGTCATTATCAGTGTAGCCGACAACGCCGTAGACCGTGTCGTAGAGGCAATCGGCAACATCGCTTCAGCCCCGCTTGTCGTGCACACGTCAGGAACAGTGCAGAAAGAGCGTCTTGCCCCCATAAGCCCGCGAACTGGTGTACTTTACCCATTGCAGACGTTCTCTAAGAACACGTTTGTCGATATGGCCCGAGTACCGTTCTTCACCGAGGCCGCCGTCGCCGACGATTACGCTATCCTTGACGGCGTCGCCTCCTGTATTTCGGCTACAGTACACCATGCCGACGCACACCAGCGTTCAAAACTGCATATAGCCGGCGTCTTTTCATCCAATTTCATTGTGGAAATGCTGGATATCGCAGGGCAGGTTCTCGCAGAGGAGAATTATCCGTTGGAGACGGTTCGGCCTCTTGTGGAAGCTACCGTCGCCAAGGTATTCGCAATCGGGCCACACGACGCCCTTACGGGTCCCGCCAAGCGCGGCGACAAAGCCGTGATGGATATACAGCGTGCCGCCCTCGATAATGATTTGCAGAAAATTTACGATTCGATTTCAGATTATATTATAAAGACGCACAATGTGTGTCTCAAATAAGAGATGAGCAGAATAGATTATCCACTGTCCAAAATCCGCGGCATCGCCTTCGATGTAGACGGTGTGCTTTCCCCCGCCGTGGTGCCGATGGACGATAACGGAATTCCACGACGAATGGCAAACCTCCGCGACGGATATGCAATTGTAACTGCTGTGAAGGCCGGTGTGCATATCGCCCTTATTTCCGGAGCAGATACGCCGGCGGTACGCGCCCGTTTCAAAAATATGGGCGTTACCGACCAGTACCTCGGTACCGGCAATAAGCTCGAATGGCTTAACGACTGGATGGCCAAATACAATCTGGCGCCAGAAGAAGTCGCATACTGCGGCGACGACATTCCCGACCTCGAGCCAATGAAAACAGTAGGGCTTGCTGTTGCTCCGCGCGACGCCGCTCCGCAGATAAAAGCCATCGCCCGATACATTACGAGTGCCGACGGCGGCTATGGCGTGGCTCGCGAACTTCTCGAAGAACTCCTTACCGTGCGCGGCGTCTGGCCGCAGCAAAGCAAAGCATTCGGACAATGACACACCATCTTGATTTTAACTGGCGCACGGCCCCCGCGGCAGCGCCGGAAGTTCTTCCTCCTCTGCCCTCGCCAGCTCTTAAGAATAAGAATATACTGTTGGCAAGCAACTCGCCCAGGCGCCGCGAACTGCTTGGAATGATTCTTCCAGCATTCGATATCGTTACATCCAAAAACGTGAAAGAGACATATCCGGCCAACCTTGAACCGACAGATGTTCCGGCTTACCTCTCACGTCTGAAAGCCGAGGCTTACAACGATATCCTGCAACCCGACGAACTGATTATTACCGCCGATACTGTAGTTATACTTGATGGCAAAATCCTTGGCAAGCCCAAGGATTCCGATGAAGCCGAAGATATGCTGAGACATCTCCAGAACAATACCCATACCGTGGTTACCGGCGTTACCTTGACATCGCTCGAAGGTCTTAAGCAAGATACTTTCAGCGTGGCTACCGATGTTACTTTCGGTCCGCTTACCGACGAAGAGATTGCCACGTACGTGGAGCTTTACAAACCGCTGGACAAAGCAGGCGGCTACGGAATCCAGGAATGGGTGGGTGGAGCTGCCATAGAGGGCATAAACGGATGTTTCTATAATGTGATGGGGCTTCCGTTACACGCGCTTTACCAGCACCTGAAAAAATTCTTCTCCTAAGCGTTCGCACACACTAAAAACAACAGCAATAAAAACAAAGGCAGTGCTTTTCCAAACTTTGGAAAGACACTGTTTGTTTCTATTGCATTATCATCACGTTTATGAAAATGTACAAATTATTTAAAAACAGCAAACCTGACGTTACAGATAATCAATCGGTTTTCGATAGCGGCATATTCTTCGCAGCACGTCAGGCACTGAGACGCCACGCTTCCGGCGGCAACATACTGATAGCCGCAACAGCTGTCGCGCTTATAATCGCCAATATTCCGGGAATAAACAGCTACTATTTCGATTTCTGGGACGAGGAAGTGCGGCTGCAACTGGGCGATTTCAATATATTCAGCCACGACGGGCATCCCATGACATTGCTGGCATTCATCAATGATGTACTGATGGCAATATTCTTCTTTAGCATCGGACTGGAAATAAAGCGAGAGGTTCTTGTCGGCGAGCTATCGTCGTTCCGCCAGGCACTTCTCCCTATTGTTGGCGCAATAGGCGGAATGGTATGCCCGGTAATCATATACTGGATTATGAGCCAGGGCAGCGACTACAGCGGAGGCGCAGCCATACCTATGGCCACAGATATAGCTTTCTCGCTCGGTGTACTGGCGATGCTGGGCAAGCGCGTGCCGCTGTCGCTAAAGATTTTCCTCACGACACTTGCCGTTGTCGATGATATCGGCGGTATTATTGTTATTGCAGCCTTCTATTCGTCAAATATCGAGTATGTATTCCTCATTTATGCCGCAGGCCTTCTCGGATTCCTGCTCTTAGGGTCGGCTCTTCATATTAAAAGCAAGATTTTCTACCTTGTCATCGGCGGCCTTGTATGGTTCCTGTTCCTCAACTCCGGAATCCATCCGACAATCGCGGGTGTTCTCGTTGCATTCTGCGTACCAGCCACTCCGGTGTTCGCCCCGCAGAAATACATCCGCATAATCCGCCACTCAATTTCGCATTTCAAAGAGTGCGACGATCCTGAAGACCTTAAAAAACGCACAATCTTAGGCAAAGAGCAGATGAACTGGCTTAAGGAAGTTGAAAGCGCCTCGGATAAAGTAATATCGCCGCTTCAGGACCTTGAGGACAGCCTGCACCCAATAGTAAACTACTTTATCCTGCCACTGTTCGCATTCTCCAACGCCGGCATTTTCCTGCTGGACATGAATCCGGCATCAGTGTTCGAAGGAGTGTCTCTCGCCATTATCCTCGGTCTTGTTTTGGGCAAATTCATCGGCATCCTGTCATTCTCGTGGCTCACAGTAAAACTCGGACTCGCCCCTATGCCCAAACACGCCGACTGGCACATGATGTCGTCCATCGCCATGCTTGGAGGCATAGGCTTCACCGTATCAATTTTCATCGCCACCCTCAGTTTCGACGCCGCCGCACAGTCCGACCTTCTCGCACACGCCAAACTCGGTATAGTTGTCGGCTCGCTTGTTGCCGGAACAATCGCATTCCTGTGGCTGCATTTCACTCTGCCAAAAGGCGTTGCCCCCGACGCTGTCGAAGAAGAGTGAAATCCTCTATAAAAAAGCCACTCTATAGTGGCTTTTTTATTGCCGTTATGTTAATTTAACAAACAAAAGTTTTGTCATTTCGGTTCGTTTAGTTAATTTTGGCTCGAAATGTTAAAATACGGCCGAGCGGCATATATTTATTCCAGGTGCCATCTAACATTAAAGAGTTTTAATTGTTAACAAAATATAGGTTAATTCTTAAACGCCTACATTACTAAGGCATTTACCAAATGAAGAAACAAACTATTTGGATATTAACGGTTTTGATGGCCATAGCATTCGTCGGACTGCTGTGCATCCAGATATTCTATATGAAGAACATCGTGCAGATACGCTACGAGCAGTTTGTGCAGGGTGTCCGTCAGAGTTTAGTAGCAGTAGCCCTGCGTCTTGATCAGGACGAGGCCAAACACTTCCTCGAAGATGAGGTCCGGCAACGCCAAACCTCCTCCATCGAAGGCAACAACATCGGAGAATCATCGGTTCTCGAAGGTATCAAGTATAGTTTCAAAACCACCTCCGGCCTCGAAGCCAACCTCACTATCAAAGGAAACGTCAACGAAATTACCAAACTGAATACAAGCGTCGGCGGTATGGAATCGCACTACCGCTCGTTCCAGGATGCCTACCGCAAGGGCTATTTCTATCAGAAAGACCTTCTCGACGATGTTATTCTGAACATCATATCCAAGGCCTCGGTACGACCGATAGGTGAACGCGCCGATTCGGCGCGCGTACGCACATACCTCCGGCAGGAATTGGATACACTCGGTCTTAAAGTCCCCTTCGAATTTGCCGTAGCGAACCATGCGGGCACGATAATGTATAAATCGGCCAACTATCAGGCAACGGAAGCCGATCGCGACAACATGTTTACCCAGCCAATATTCCCCAACGACCTCAACGGCCCAAGGAATTATCTTAAAGTATATTTCCCTACCAAGGCTGACTATATCTTCTCCTCGATATCGTTCATGGTGCCCGCCTTCGCGTTCACATTCATTCTACTCATCATATTCGTGTACACCATATTTGTCGCTTTCCGCCAAAAGAAACTTACGGAGATGAAGAACGACTTCATAAACAACATGACGCACGAATTCAAAACGCCAATCTCGTCAATATCGCTTGCTGCGCAGATGCTCAACGACCAGAGCGTACGCAAATCGCCCGCTATGCTGCAGCAGATTTCCACAGTGATTACCGACGAGACCAAACGACTGCGTTTCCAGGTAGAGAAGGTGCTCCAGCTGTCGATGTTCGACCATCAGCGTTCCACATTGCGTCTGGAGGAAGTAGATGCTAACGCGGCTATTTACAATATTGTGAATACATTCAAACTCAAAGTAGAAAAATACGGTGGTTCTATCGACGCGCATCTGGATTCTATGGATGCCATCGTGAATGTCGACGAGATGCACTTTACAAACGTAATCTTCAACCTCCTCGACAACGCCGTCAAATACCGCGATTCCGACAGGCCGCTCCAGCTTACCGTCAGCACCCGCAACCTCGGCGACGACCGCCTTGAGATTTCTGTGGAGGACAACGGTATAGGAATCAAACGAGACGACCTAAAAAAAATCTTTGAGAAATTCTACCGTGTATCCACCGGCAACCGTCATGACGTCAAAGGCTTCGGCCTTGGTCTGGCATATGTCCGCAAGATGGTAGAAGAGCTTGGCGGCACAATTACCGTGCAGAGCGAATTCGGTACAGGAACAAAATTTGTAATAATACTCCCACTTTCTAAAAATTGATAATTATGGAAGACAGAATGCGAATCCTTCTTTGTGAAGACGATGAAAACCTGGGCATGCTTCTGCGTGAATACCTCCAGGCGAAAGGCTACAACGCCGATCTGTATGTCGACGGTGAAGCCGGCTACAAAGCATTCCTTAAAGGAAAATACGACATCTGCGTGCTCGACGTGATGATGCCGAAGAAAGACGGTTTCACTCTCGCCCAGGAAATCCGTACGGTAAATTCCGAAGTACCTATTATTTTCCTTACGGCAAAATCTCTAAAAGACGACATCCTCGAAGGCTTCAAAATCGGTGCCGACGACTATATCACCAAACCGTTCTCGATGGAAGAACTGGTATTCCGTATCGAAGCTATCCTACGTCGTGTAAAAGGCAAGAAAGGCAAGGAAATTACCATGTACAAAATCGGCAATTTCACTTTCGACACTCAGAAGCAGGTTCTGATGATTGGCGACAATATCACAAAGCTCACCACCAAGGAATCCGAACTGCTTAGCCTGCTCTGCGCACACGTAAACGAGATTCTCGAGCGCAACTATGCCCTCAAGACCATCTGGATCGACGACAACTATTTCAACGCACGCTCTATGGACGTATACATCACCAAACTGCGCAAGCACCTCAAGGCCGACCCGTCCATCGAAATCATCAACATCCACGGCAAGGGCTACAAGCTCATTGCTCCCGAGCAGGAAAATCATTGATACTCAATCATAATAGATTCGGGCGGCTTCCCTAAAGAAGTCGCCCGAAATTTATTTTGCCTGTAACTTTCTACGGGATTGTTACTATCTCTACATTCTTTATGTTCATCCTTGCCTCGATATAGCTTGCAAGTTTTGTGCGTTCGGCTGATGAAATAGGCTTTTTAAGCTGTACGAGAGCCACATTGACGGTATCGACTTTGCCACTGTCGGCAATATTGGATAACACAGTGCGGCTTATACCTATGCGTTGAACAACAGGAAAGACCACCCTTATCTCCGGCGCCATCTCGGGGCCGGCCTCGGCAGATTCGTTTACCTCGGTGAGAATGTTGCGAAGCGAGTCTATCGTGCTCTGCTGCCGTGTGATAGTGTTCTGCGCTATACGATAAATGTCGCCGACTCCCGCCGATGCATTAGGGGTTATCGCTCCCCCGCCCTGAATGAACTGCAGTTGCGTGTTTGCAAGCCCATAGAACTTCATACGCGCCGAAAGAGCAAGCTGCAGCGAATCCAGAGGCAACTGCTTGCCTATAAGGGTGAGCTGGAGCACTTTCTTGCCATCCACGTCGGATGTTTTCTTGCTTATAACCTGTGTGTCCGGGAATCGGCACTCCTTGCTGATGAATTCATCGATGTTCATGGCGTATTTGCTGGACGAAATCATGCGATAGGTAAGATAGATACTCGGCAACATCGTGAGAATGGCGAGGAAATAAACAATCTTGCGTATCCGCTTGGACCGGGCGGTATCCACTGTGCTGACGCCCTTGTATTTCATCAGTTTGACGCCTATAAATGTGGCGAAAGCGATGTATATGGAGTTGATGATAAACAGATATGTGGCGCCAAAGAAATAGTTGAGCTGCCATGTTGCGAGACCGTAGCCGGCGGTACACAAAGGCGGCATAAGGGCGGTGGCTATCGCCACGCCGGGAATCACGTTGCCCTTGTTGGTACTGCCGAGGGCGATAATACCCGCGCCGCCGCCGACAAAGCCGATAAGCACGTCGTAGATTGTAGGCGATGTGCGGGCAAGCAGCTCGCTGTGCGATTCGTTCACAGGAGATATGAGGAAGTAAATAGTGGAGGCGATAACCGAGAATCCAGCCGCCATGAGCAGGTTGCGCAGGCAGCGCTTTATCAGGTCGAAATCATGTATTCCCACTCCGAGGCCTATGCCGATTATAGGACCCATAAGGGGAGAAATAAGCATGGCGCCTATTATGACAGCCGTGGAATTGGTGTTCAGACCGAGCGAGGCGATGAAAATGGCGAGAATAAGAATGAGGATGCTGGTACCACGGAACGAGACACCCTCGCGGATGTTCTGTTCTGCCTCTGCCTGCGAGACAAGCTGACCGGAGAGGGAGAAATAGTTAGTGAAAAAATCACTTATCCTGGTTAGAAATTTCTGAAACATCAGTTTGTGGTAAAAAGTAAGCGGCGCCGAAGCCCATGCAGGCCACGGCGCCGCCGGATATTAGATTTTCTAAAATATATCAGCAGTATTTGGCATAGTCGGCATTACGCATATCGCCGGTTTCGTTGAAGGCGTTGTGGAATGCGAATGCAGCGCTGAGGGTGTGAGGTGTCTGGCCCTTTGTGCCAAGTTTGAGATAATCGAGCAGCAACTCGCGATACATGGGGTGAGCGCAGTTCTCGATAAGGGTATAGGCACGTTCCACGGGATCTTTGTGGCGCAGGTCGGCAATACCCTGGTCGGTTACTACAATATCTACCGAGTGTTCGCTGTGGTCGGGATGAGCAACCATCGGGACAATGTTGCTTATCAGACCGCCCTTGGTAACGGAGGGACAGCTGAAGATGGAAATATAGGCATTTCGTGTAAAGTCGCCGGAACCACCGATACCGTTCATCATGCGGGTACCGAGAACGTGTGTGGAGTTGACGGAACCGAAGAGGTCGACCTCGAGCGCCGTATTCATGGCGATAACACCGAGTCGGCGGATTACCTCAGGATTATTGGATATTTCGGCGGGACGCATCAGAATCTTGTCATGGAAGAACTTCATGTCGGAGAACAGCACTTTTTCCGTATCGTCGGTGAAGGTCATGGAACAGGTGCTGGCGAAGGTACATTTGCCTTTCTGGAGCAGTTCGAGAACAGCGTCCTGAATAACTTCGGTATACATCATGAAGTTGGGCAGTTCCTTGCTTTCGCCGAGGTCGTACAGAACGGCATTCGCAACGTTGCCAACGCCGGACTGCAGAGGAAGGAATTCCTTGGGCAGACGACCGGCCTTGTATTCGCTCACGAGGAAGCGCACAACATTCTTGCCTATCATTGTAGAAACTTCGTCGGGGGCTGTGAATGGCTTCACACAGTCGTACGAACTTGTCTTTACAATACCTACAACCTTTGCGGGATCAATTTTCAGAATGGGAGAGCCTGCACGGTCGTTGGGAGCATAAATAGGTATTTCACGACGGCGGGGAGGATCCATCGGCAGATATATATCGTGCATACCGAGGAGTTCCTTGGGGAGTTTGTCGTTAAGCTCGATAAAAATCTTTTTGGCGAGTTTGGCATAAGTGGGAACATTACCTACACCGCAACCCAGAATAACTTCGCCGTTATCGGTGATGTCGGCAGCCTCGATAATAGCGAAATCAATATCACCATAGGTGCCGTAACGCACTTCCTGAGCCATTTCTGACAGATGGCGGTCGAAGTAATGACAGTCGTGTGCGTTGATTCTCTTGCGAAGATCGGGCACATTCTGGTAGGGCGCACGCATGTTGTATGCATTTGCGCGCGACAGTACACCGTCGACATGGTCGCTAGTCGAAGCGCCGGTGAAAAGGTTAACCTTGAAGGGACGTCCTGCCTCATGCTCGCGAGTAGCTTTTACAGCAAGAGCCTCGGTTATAAATTTGGGGGTGCCGGGCGCAGTGAAGCCCGAAAGGCCAATGGTTGCACCGTCGAAAATCATCTCGGCTGCTTCTTCAGCGGTAATGTAATTGAATGCCATGATTTTATTTCGTTGTGGTTTTCTATTAGTATATCAAAACTTAGGTTTAAGAATCTCGCTCCAAATAACAGCTCTTCGCAGTTCCTCGCGGCTAACTTCGGTATGTGTGCCGGCGTGGATTGTAGCTGTTTCCGCAGTGTTTCTCGAAGTGGATGGCTGCCCTTCCTCGAAAAGCAGGGTCTCCGTTGCCTTTACCGGCTGTGAACGCCTCTGCGGCATTGCCTGCGAGGCTGCAAATGCTGGGGCGGCGGCGACTTGCCTGTGCGGAATATTGCGGACAGCCTTCTTCTTCCGGGCCTTCAGCCATTCACTGCCAACAGCCAGAAGAAACATAATAATAACTATTATCAATTTAGCCATCCGATTTTTTTTGTAATTTTGCTGCAAATTTACTCAATCTTCGTTAATAGCCCAAATATTTTAACTCAAATGGATAATAATAAGAATAATTCGGCACATCACAGCTCTGCCCTATACATAGAAACTTACGGCTGCCAGATGAATGTGGCCGACAGCGAGGTTGTGGCGTCTATCATGGAAATGGCCGGATATTCTTTAGCAGATAATATAGAATCGGCAGATGCCGTACTTCTTAACACCTGTTCTATCCGCGACAACGCGGAACAGAAAATCATTGCCCGCCTGCAGGCACTGCGCGCACTGCGACGCAACCGTCCGGCAGACAAGCCGCGGCTTATAATCGGCGTAATCGGTTGTATGGCCGAGCGCGTTAAAGACGAACTGACTACAAAACACGGCGTGGATATTGTCGCCGGTCCTGATTCGTACCTCGACCTACCGGCACTCTTTGCCTCGGCCGAACAGGGGCTGCCGGCTGTAAATGTGGAGCTCAGCACCACCGAGACCTACCGCGACGTCGTGCCGGTGCGTCTCCCCGGGAAACAGGTATCGGGCTTTGTGAGCATAATGCGCGGCTGCAATAATTTCTGCTCCTATTGTATTGTGCCCTATACCCGCGGACGCGAAAGAAGCCGCGAGGTAGACAGCATCCTCCGCGAAGTGGCCGATCTGAGAGCTCACGGATATAAGGAGGTAACACTTCTGGGACAGAATGTAAACAGCTATCTGGACAACTCCACAGGCTCGGAAGTGAACTTCGCACGGCTGCTCTCTATGGTCGCCGAAGCCGCTCCAGATATGCGGGTGCGTTTTACTACATCCCATCCCAAGGACATGAGCCACGAAACACTTGTGGCGATTGCGACCCATCCGAATATCTGCCGCCACATCCATCTGCCCGTACAGAGCGGAAGCAACTCCGTACTCAAGGCCATGAACCGCAAATATACCCGAGAATGGTACTTGGAGCGTATCGCCGATATCCGTGCCACCATACCCGACTGTGGAATAAGCACCGACATGTTCACCGGTTTCCATAACGAGACCGAAGAAGATTTCCAGCAGACACTGAGCCTGATGCGCGAGGTTGGCTTCGATTCCGCATTCATGTTCAAATATTCGGAACGCCCGGGAACACTCGCCTCCAAAACTATGCCCGACAACGTGCCCGAAGATGTTAAAATCGAGCGTCTGAACCGCATGATCGCCCTGCAGAACGAGCTGTCGCAGAAATCCAACTGCGCAGATATCGGGCGCGAATTCGAGGTGCTTGTAGAAGGTGTTTCCAAACGCAGCAAAGAGCAGATGGTAGGACGCACAAGCCAGAACAAGACTGCAGTTTTCCCGCGCGGCAATGCCAAAGTTGGCGATTTTGTCCGTGTGATGGTAGACGATGCCAGCTCGGCCACGCTTATCTGCCATCTGATATGATTCAGGCTTTTCAAGGCATTAGAGCGCTTGTCGCGATTGCCGTTGTTGTTCAGCATGTTACCGGAATACCGGGATACATGGAGCAAAGCAACAACTTCGGCATATCGCTACTGTTCCTGATGAGTGGTTTTCTTCTTTCCGAAAAGAGGCCGGACAATGCGGGACGTTTTTTCTTTGACAAAGTTGCGCGTCTGGCGCCTCTGAACTCCTTTTGTATCCTTCTTGCTGTCCTTCTATCGTTGGGGGACCTGCCCTATGTTCTGCCGCGTGCCTTTGCAGACCTGCTTATGCTCCAGAGCTGGATACCGATACGCTCAGTTTATTACAGTTGCGACCCTGTTGGATGGTTTCTCAGTTCCATCCTGCTCTGCTATGGCCTCTTTCCCCTGTTGTCGGAACTGCACCACAGCCGTCCGCGCCTTTTCACAGGTGTGTGGCTAATTGCCGCGGTTGTCTACACGGCCCTGATAGGATGCTCCGTCCACGACAGCCAGAAACTCGAAGCATTCATCTATGTTGCTCCATATAGCCGACTGTTCGACTTCGCTCTCGGAATGATTGCAGGAGGGGTTAAGATGAATACGGAGTGCAGAGAATGGAGAGGACAGACTTTTGTGTTATTGTTATGCGGGTTGGCTTTCTTTGCGTCGGTGTATATGCCGGAGGTGCTGTTCCTTGCCTCATGGTGGTACGTACCGGGGACACTTCTGCTGCTGTCTGTGTCGCAGGACAAAGGATACCTCGCCACTGCCCTGTCGGCCAGACCTCTTGTATGGCTGGGGAACATCAGCTTCAGCATTTTCATGCTGCATCTTCCCGTGCTGTATGCCTTCAGGATAATCGCGACCAAGATAGATTTGACAATCGGAACATGGCCTATGTTAGTGGCCGTGCTATGCGCAAGTATTCCCGGTGCATGGCTGGTATCCCGTTATTTCGAACGCCCCCTCACACGCCGTATCCGCACATTTATAAACAACTAAAAAGCCCGGCCTTAGGGGTATGGTCCGGGCTATCGAGGGCAAATTAAATATTTGTTGGGCTTTTTTCAAGAAGCCAGAAAATTGCCGCTCTTTGTAGATAAAACATCACCCTACACAAAAAGTTCACATCTTCTCAAAAAAAATTTTCTCGCCACACCCCACTCTCAGCTCTCCACTTTTTTATGTTGCAGGGCATAATAAAATATTTGTCGGGGCGGAGATAATTATTTAAATTTGGGCGTCGAAAAAACATGAGCGATGATCGAAGTCCAACTGCCCGATTCGGCTCAGCACCGTCTCCCATATTACCTTGCCCTGGAGGAGTGGGTTGCGGACAATCTGCCGGATGATGACTATATCTTTTCCTGGCGCGTGGCGCCCACAGTTATCTGCGGGCGTAATCAGGACATGCCGTTGGAAGTGAATCTGGCTTATTGCCGGGATAACGGCATAGACGTTGTGCGCCGCCGCAGTGGCGGCGGCTGCGTATACGCCGACATGAACAACTTCATGTTTTCATATATCGCTCCCGGTACGGATGTAGACAGAAACTTCGCGCGCTATGCCGACACCACAGCCGCTATGTTGCGTTCGCTGGGCTTCGACGCATGTGTGAGCGGACGCAACGACATCCTTATCGGCGGTTCCAAGATAGCCGGCAATGCTTTCTACCTGCATAACGGCCATTCGATAGCCCACGGCACAATGCTTTTCGATGTCGACACAGAAAGGATGGCTAATGCTATCACTCCGTCGCGGGCAAAACTGCAATCCAAAGCCGTACAGTCGGCGCCGCGTCGTGTAACCTGTCTGCATTCGCTGGGCATAGACATGAGCGTGGAGGAATTCGGCAGATATGCCATCGAGTTCTTTTCCGGAGGCCACGCCGTACGCCTCACTCCCGCGCAGGCCAAAGAAATCGATGCAATAGAGAAACGATACTATGAACCGTTTTTCCTGTACGGACGCATGCGCGGGAAAGACAGCGAAAATCTGATACGCCGTTTCCGCCGCATAGAAGGCATAGGCGAATTCTATGCCGAAATCGAACTGACGCCAGAAGGCACAATAGGAAACCTTCTGCTCGGCGGCGATTTTTTCTTCCGAGGCAATGTGGCCGAACGGATAGAAGCACCATTGCGGGGCATTCCATACACTCCCGCGGCGCTTGCCGAGGCATTGAAAAAAATAGATACAGAGGCTTTAATCCGGGGCCTCAAACCGGAAGCGATGCTTGAAATTTTAATATAAATCCTTAAATATACCAATAGTTCAGATATGGATGATATAAAAACAACATGCCTGCATGAAAAACACGTGGCGCAGGGTGCGCAGATGTCGCCCTTCGCCGGCTACGACATGCCGATAGAATATGCAGGGCTGGACACCGAGCATCAGGCCGTGCGCACACGTTGCGGCGTTTTTGATGTTTCGCACATGGGCGAAGTAGACATCAAAGGCCCGGAGGCGCTGAGATTCGTAAACCATATTTTCACAAACGACGCAGCCGCCCTGCACGACGGGCAGGCGGCCTACGGCATGATGACAGCCTTCGACGGCGGCACTGTGGACGATATGCTCGTGTACCGCCGCAACGAGAATGATTTCATGCTCGTTATCAACGCCTCCAACACAGAAAAAGACTTGAGCTGGATTCGGTCGCATGCCGGAGCATACGATGTTGAGGTAATAGACCGCTGCGCCGATTTCGGGCAGCTTGCCGTGCAGGGTCCCGACAGCGAAAAGGTGATGAAAGATGTACTGGGCATAGACTGTTCCGACCTGTCGTTCTACACATTCAAAACTCTGCCAGACCTCACGATTATAAGCCGTACGGGATATACCGGCGAGGACGGTTTTGAACTCTATGCAGCCCCCGGTGTTATTGTGGGTATGTGGGAGAAACTGATGGCGGCAGGTATCGAACCCTGCGGTCTGGGTTGCCGCGACACACTGCGTTTCGAGGCAGGGCTGCCACTGTACGGCGACGAACTCACCGACGAGATCACGCCGCTGGAAGCAGGACTGGGCATGTTCGTGAAACTTGACAAGCCCGAAGGATTCATAGGCTGCGAGGCGCTTAAAAAGCAGAAGGCCGAGGGGCTGAAGCGCAAACTGGTAGGTCTGGAAATCGACAGTCACGCCACGGCACGCCACGGCTTCGAGGTGCTCGACATGGACGGCGGTACCGTTGGTTACATAACCACGGGATACAACTCCCTCACGCTCGGCAAAAACATAGCTATGGCCCTTGTGGAAGCTCCGTACGGAACGCTCGGTTCCAGGCTACAGGTTAAAATACGCCGCAAACTTGCTCCGGCGACAGTGATTAAGAAACGTTTCTATATTCCTAACTATAAAAAATAAAATACAATGTCTAAGATTCTGTATCTTCCCACCCATGAATATATCAAAGTAGAAGGCGAAAACGGTTATATCGGCGTATCAGAATATGCCGCAAAACAACTTGGCGCTGTAACTTACGTCGACGTTCCCGACGAAGGCGACGAAGTTGAGGCTGGCGTGGAATTCGGCGCCATCGAAAGCCGCAAAGCCGCTTCCGACCTTATCTCGCCCGTAACCGGAGAGGTACTGGAAGTAAACGCCGACCTGGAGGACAATCCCAAGCTAATCAACAACGACCCGCTCGGCACATGGATTATCAAGGTACGCATCGCCGACCCCTCCGAACTGGACAAACTGATGGACGAAAAGGGCTACGCCGAATTCTGCGAAAACGAACACTGATATGGCTGCCGACCACTATCTGCCGCATACCGCCGAAGACATCGGCAGGATGCTTGAACGCTGCGGCGCCCGGACTCTCGACGACCTGTACAGCGACGTGCCCGGGCAGCTGCGGCTGAAAGGACCATACAGGCTGCCCGCAGGAATGAGCGAACCGGAAGTGGCCCGCTGGTTCGATGCCATTAGCAAGCAGAACGCCTCGCTTACATGCTTCGCAGGCGCCGGGTTCTATAACCACTACACTCCGGCAGCTATTCCGGCCATGCTATCGCGCTCGGAATTCTACACCGCCTACACTCCCTACCAGCCCGAGATTTCGCAGGGTACGCTGCAATATATATTCGAATATCAGAGCATGATGTGCAGCCTTACGGGCCTTGATATCTGCAACGCGTCCATGTACGACGGCGCCACAGCCACCGCTGAGGCCGTCATGATGGCTGTGAGCGCTTCCAAGAAGAAAAAGCGCGTGCTCGTTTCGGCGACGCTCGCCCCTGCCACAGCATCTGTTATCGGCACATACGCCTCGGGGTGCGGCATCATTGTCGAGACCATCCCCGAAGACCGCGGCATTACATCGCGTACAGCATTCGAAGAAACGATGGGCGCCGGAGATGTCGCCGCCGTAGTGGTTGCATCGCCCAACTTCTTCGGTATCCTCGAAGACTACAACGGCTATGCCGAAATCTGCCACAGCCACAAAGCACTGTTCATCGTAAACAGCCATGCGTCGACACTCGGGGCCATACGCACCCCGGCGGAATGGGGCGCCGACATCGCCTGCGGCGAGGCTCAGAGCCTCGGTATTCCGCTGAACTACGGAGGCCCCGGTTTGGGCTATCTGTGCTGCACAAAAGCACTGATGCGCAAGATGCCCGGACGCATCGTGGGCGCCACCACCGACGCCACAGGCAAACGCGCTTTCGTCCTCACGCTCCAGGCTCGCGAACAGCACATACGCCGCCAGAAAGCCACCTCCAACATCTGCTCCAACCAGGGCATAATGACCCTCAACGCAGCCATGTATCTGGGACTGATGGGAGCCGAAGGTCTCGCCCGTGTGAACGAACTCAGCGCACAGGCCGCGCACTCTCTTGCACATAAGCTATGCGCCACTGGAAAGGTGAGCATGAAATATCCCGACAAGCCATTTCTCAACGAATTCGTCCTTGAGACTGCCGACACATATCCGGCAAGGAAAATCATAGACGCAGCAGCCGCCGCGGGAATTCTGGCCGGAGTAGAACTGACAGAGAATACGCTGATGGTATGTGCCACCGAGATGTGCTCGCCCGAAGATATCGAAAAATATGTCGCACTGGTAAACAGCCTGTAAGATGAACAAAGAATTATACGAACCGCTCATATTCGAGCTTTCGCACAGCGGACGCCGCGGATATTCGCTGCCCCGCTACAAATACAGTGACGGCGACAGCACCATTCCCGCCGCCCTGCGCCGCGGCAACGTTCCCGAACTTCCCGAAGTAGACGAGCCCACCCTTGTGCGCCACTATACAAACAGCAGTTCCAACAACTTCGGCGTAGACACGGGTTTCTATCCGCTGGGGTCCTGCACGATGAAATACAACCCCAAGAGCAACGAGGCGAACGTGGCCCGCGCCAACATCGCAGCCCTGCACCCCATGCAGCCTGCAAACACCGTACAGGGCGCTCTGAGAATTTACCGCACGCTCGAGAAATATCTCTCCGAGATTGGCGGCATGGCCGAATTCACCCTCAATCCCTTTGCCGGCGCCCACGGCGAATATACCGGCCTTATGGTTATACGTCAGTACCATCTGAGCCGCGCCGACGAAGCCCGCACCAAAGTGATAGTCCCCGACTCGGCACACGGCACCAACCCTGCCAGCGCCCATATCGCCGGTTTCGACATTGTGGAAGTCAAAAGCCTTGCTGACGGCACTATTGATATCGACGACCTCAAATCCAAGCTGGACAGCACCATCGCGGCGGTAATGATGACCAACCCCAACACCGTTGGCATGTTCGAGAAACACATTCCCGAGATTGCCGAGGCGGTGCATGCCGCAGGCGCACTGCTCTACTACGACGGAGCCAACCTCAACCCCATGCTCGGTATCGCCCGCCCCGGCGATATGGGCTTCGACGTGATGCACATTAACCTGCACAAGACATTCTCCACGCCTCACGGCGGCGGTGGTCCCGGCGCAGGTCCCGTGGGCGTACGCGCCGGCCTCGAGAAATTCCTCCCCAATCCGCGTGTGGTAGAGAAAGCCGACGGTATGCTTGATGTTGAATTCGGAACCGATGCTTTCGGCCGTGTCAGCGCATGGCTGGGAAACTTTGCTGTACTCGTAAAAGCACTAAGTTATATACTTACACTCGGTGCCGAAGGTATCGCCAAAGTAGGGCCACTTGCCACGCTCAATGCCAACTACATAATGCACTCCCTCTCCGATTTGTATCTCCAGCCCATACCCGGCCCTTGCAAACACGAATTTGTATTTGACGGTCTGCGAGACAAATCCACGGGTGTAACCACTCTGAATATCGCCAAAGCCTTGCTCGACCACGGCTTCCACGCACCTACCATCTACTTCCCGCTCCTGTTCCACGAGAGCCTGATGATAGAACCCACAGAGACGGAATCGCCCGAAACGCTCGACAAGTTCATTGCCGTGATGCGGTCTATTGCCGAAGATGCCGTGCGCAACCCCGACAAGATTAAGAACGCTCCATACACCACGCCCATATCGCACCCCGACGAGGACGAGGCAGCGATGAATCCTGTTACCTCTTACGCCGAACTATGCAAAAAGCAGATCTGATTATTATTGGAGGCGGTCCCGGCGGTTACGAAACTGCCGCCGAGGCCGCCGCTTCCGGCCTTGTCGTTATCTTGTTCGAGAAAGGCCACCTCGGGGGAACATGCCTTAACCGAGGCTGTATACCCACCAAATGCCTGTGCGCAGGAGCTGAAATACTCGAAACAATACGAAACTCCACCCGCTTCGGCATCAAGGCATCTGCCACCGCAAGCTATGCCTCAGCGGTTGAGCGTGCAGCGGAGGTAATAAGCGAATTGCGCGGCGGAATCGCCGATATGCTTGGCACTGTAAAAGTGATAAACGCCGAGGCTCGTCTTGCCGAAGGTCCTCGGGTTATAGCCGACGGTGAGGAATACACCGCTCAGCGCATAATAATCGCTACCGGTTCATGCCCGGCACCGTTAAGAGGCATAGCTCCCTCTCTATATCACAGCAGCGACGATTTTCTGAGCCTCACCGAACTGCCGCGACGCATCACCGTTGTGGGCGGAGGCGTAATAGGCCTTGAAATGGCCTCGGTAGCCGCCGCATACGGCTCCGACGTTACCGTGCTGGAATTCTGCAAGGAGATACTCCCCGGAATGGACACCGATATTGCCAAGCGTCTGCGCAACGCCCTGGGGAAAAGAGGTATAAGCATCGTAACCGATGCAAGAGTTACCGGAATCGATGCTGACAGTACAGTGCGATACACGAAGAAAGACAAAGAATTCACCGTTGAAAGCGACTACGTTCTCGCCGCCGTCGGCCGCCGTGCGGTTCTTCCCGACGGATGCGCGGACGCCGGAATTGCCGTAAACGAACGCGGATTCATCGCTACCGACGATCGTTTCCGTACGTCGGCCAACGGAGTCTATGCCATCGGCGATGTAAACGGCAAATGCATGCTTGCCCATGCCGCAAGCGCTCAAGGGCGCTGCGTTCTCGGCAAAACAGTGAACCTCGATGTAGTTCCCTCCGTAGTCTTCACCATCCCCGAATGCGCCTTTGTAAAGCGTGCTATAGATTGTGAGACACGCACAATCAAGCTACCCTATGCCAGCAACGGCAAGGCTCTTGCCTCAGGTCAGGACGGTTTGCTCAAGTTGGAATGTGAAGCGGAAAGCGGCATCCTTACATCCTGCTCTGTCCTCGGCCCGCACGCCGCCGACCTTGTAGCAGAGGCTGCGCTTGCCATTTCGAGGAAGCTCACGGCCCGAGAACTGTGCGAGAGCATACATGCGCATCCCACTCTGTCCGAACTTCTGCAGACGGCAGCCTCCGCGCTTTGCCGCTGACGCCATTAAAATAAATTTGGCAGTTTTATGCGCAATGTGTAACTTTGCACATTGTTTTGAAGCGTTGAACGCAACTAAAACCAAGCATAGCTCATGTTAATAATAGGAATAGCCGGAGGTACCGGTTCCGGCAAGACCACAGTGGTAAACAAAATCATAAACAGCCTTCCCGCGGGTGAGGTTGCGGTGATGCCACAGGACTCTTACTACAAAGATTCCAGCCATATTCCGCCGGAGGAACGCTCCAAAATCAACTTCGACGAGCCAAACGCTATCGAGTGGTCGCTGCTGGTGGAACATCTTGCCGAGCTCAAAAAAGGCCACACAATACAGATGCCCACATATTCCTACCTTACATGTACCCGCCAGAGCGAGACCGTAGAGGTGAAACCGGCCGACGTAGTTATTGTGGAAGGTATTCTGGTGCTTACCGACCCCACCATCCGCAACATGCTCGACATCAAAGTTTTTGTCGATGCCGACGCCGACGACCGTCTTATCCGCGTTATCGCCCGCGACTGCATAGAGCGAGGCCGTACTCCCGAGATCGTGATTAACCGATATCAGGATGTACTCAAGCCCATGCACTGCCAGTACATAGAGCCGAGTAAACGCTATGCCGACCTTATTGTCCCTCAGGGCGGCAGCAACACAGTAGCTATCAATCTGCTCACCGACTATATCGAAAGTCGCCTGCATAAGGGAAGCGCCGTGCGCGGAGTGTCGAATCCTGCAATTTGAGATATGGCGCTGAGCTGGCTTCATAGAAACAGGAACGACGAGGAACGCAACATTCCTCAGCCCTTCGAAGTTCCCGAAGGAAAGGAAACCATCCTTGAGACAATAGACAACGCTACGGATCAGCTAACCGAAAGCGCTACCATTGTTACGGGCGAACCAGAGACAATCGCGACAGAAAAGACAAAGCCCCTGGTATTGCGTACCGACAACCTTGTAAAACGCTACGGCAAACGCACCGTAGTAAACCATGTTTCCATCGATGTTACGCAGGGCGAGATTGTGGGACTGCTCGGACCAAACGGCGCCGGAAAGACAACCACGTTCTACATGACCGTTGGCCTGATACAGCCCAACGAGGGCAATATATTCCTCAACGACCTGAATATAACCAAATATCCGGTATACAAAAGGGCACAGAACGGCATCGGATATCTCGCACAGGAAGCGTCCGTGTTTCGCAAACTGAGCGTAGAGGACAACATTCGTGCTGTACTCCAGATGACCGACATGACCAAGGAACAACAAGCCGACAAACTTGAGAGCCTTATTGACGAATTCAACCTGCAGAAAGTGCGCAAGAATCTCGGCGACCAGCTTTCGGGCGGCGAGCGACGCAGAACCGAAATAGCGCGATGCCTCGCCATTAATCCGAGTTTCATCATGCTCGACGAACCTTTCGCCGGTGTGGACCCCATCGCCGTGGAGGATATCCAGAAAGTAGTGTACAAACTCAAGGACAAAAATATCGGAATCCTAATAACCGACCACAACGCCCAGGAAACTCTACGAATAACCGACCGCGCCTACCTTCTTTTCGAAGGCCGCATACTATTTCAGGGCACAAGCGAGGAACTCGCCGAAAATCCTGTGGTGCGCGAGAAATATCTTGGACGCGACTTCGTGTTCTACCGCAAACGCCTCGGATAACAAAGTACAAACAGTAACACATATCATAATATGTCAGAAGAAAACGCAACCCTTGACAATGAACAGGCCAAAGGCCTCAACTTTGTGGAAGAAGAAGTGTACAACGACCTCCGTGCCGGTAAAAACGGCGGACGGTTAAGCACCCGTTTTCCACCTGAGCCAAACGGCTACCTTCATATAGGCCATGCAAAAGCAATCTGCATGGATTTCGGTGTGGCTGAGAAGTTCGGCGGCACTTGCAACCTTCGCTTCGATGATACCAACCCCGTGAAGGAGGATGTTGAATACGTAGATTCTATTCGCGAAGATATTCACTGGCTTGGCTTCGACTGGGGTAACCGCGAATACTATGCTTCCGACTATTTCCCCCAGCTCTACGATCTTGCTGTCCGCCTTATCAAGGAAGGCAAGGCTTATGTGGACGACCAGAGCAGCGAGGAAATCGCGCGCCAGAAAGGCACTCCCACAACGCCCGGAGAGGAAAGCCCGTACCGCAACCGTTCTGTCGAGGAGAATCTCGATCTCTTCACCCGCATGAACGCCGGCGAGTTTGAAGAAGGCAGCCGCGTGCTCCGCGCGAAGATAGATATGGCTTCGCCAAACATGCACTTCCGCGACCCCATCATGTACCGCATTATCAAGACACCGCATCACCGCACCGGTACTACATGGAAGGTTTATCCCATGTACGACTTCGCCCACGGCCAGAGCGACTACTTCGAAGGCGTTACCCATTCCATCTGTACCCTCGAATTCGTAGTACACCGTCCGCTGTATGAACATTTCGTGCACGAGCTTGCCGACGAAAGCTATTGCCCGCGTCAGATCGAGTTCAACCGCCTCAACCTGACATACACTGTGATGAGCAAGCGCAAACTGCTGCAGCTCGTCAAGGAAGGTCTTGTTGCCGGTTGGGATGATCCTCGAATGCCGACTATCTCGGGTATGCGTCGCCGAGGCTACACCCCGGCATCCATCCGTAACTTCATCAATACCATCGGTTACACCAAATACGAGGCTCTGAACAGCGTCAGCCTGCTTGAACATGCCGTCCGCGACGACCTTAACAAAATTGCCACCCGCGTAATGGCTGTTCTGAACCCGCTCAAGGTCGTTATCACCAACTATCCGGAAGGTCAGGTTGAAACTGTTACAATGGAGAACAATCCCGAAGATCCCGAAAGCGGGGTTCACGAAATGCCGTTCAGCCACGAAATCTACATAGAACGCGACGACTTTATGGAGAATCCTCCCAAAAAGTTCTTCCGCCTCGCTCCCGGCTCGGAAGTGCGTCTGAAAGGCGCGTATATCATCAAGTGCGACGAAGTGATTAAGGATGCCGACGGCAACATCACAGAACTGCACTGCAGCTACGATCCCGAAAGCCGAAGCGGTATGCCCGGCGCAGCCCGCAAAGTGAAAGGCACCCTGCACTGGGTTTCCGCACAGCATGCGGTTGACGCCGAAGTGCGCCTGTACGACCGTCTGTTCGATGTCGAGAACCCCGCTGCCGAACCAGATCGCGATTTCCGCGAGATGCTGAATCCCGAATCGCTGAAAGTTGTGGAGCATGCCAAACTTGAACCGTACATCATAGATAACGCCACCAAGTTCGCCAAATTCCAGTTCCAGCGTGTGGGCTATTTCACTCCGGACTACGATTCCACCCCCGAGAAACCGATTTTCAACCGCACCATCGCCCTTAAGGATACATGGGAGAAAGTTCAGAAGAACGGTTGATTGCATCTTACATAACAATGTGCGGCCGAAGTAACTTCTCCGGCCGCATTTAATATGTGCCACATGGAAAATGAGAATAATCCTCGCGAAGAACTCTACCGGCGCTTCCGCAAAGCGCTCACTCGACCCGTGTCCGAACGGTTCTTCGACGAAGACGAACTGATAGACATCTACGACTACGCCGGCGACTACAACGACGATTACGTCCAGTTAGAAGTTCTGCTATGCGGCGCGCGCCTCTACCCCGAGAGCGAACGGCTGGCCGAGCGTAAAGCCCTTCTATACCTCGACACCACCGACGACGAGACCGACGAACGCACAAAAGCCGCGCAACAATACCTTGCCGACAATCCGGAAGCGGCCTCGATTCTTTTCGACATCGCACGCATGGAAGTGAATCCTCCGCAAAACCCCGAGGAGGCGCTCGAATTCCTGCTGAACCAGTACGACGAATTCGACGACGAAGAAATAATCCGTTTTGTCGATCTTGCCGTTGACCTGGACTGCTACAAATGGCTTATCACGAACTACGAGAGAATATCGGCCAAAGTTCCTTACAAACCGTCGTTCCAATACGAAGTAGCGCGCGAAGCCGACAAAGCCGACGATAACGAGACCCTTGTACGATTGGCTGATGCGCTGATAGAGACCGAACCATTCGCCCCGGCATACTGGCTTATGCTTCTACGCGGACAATGCCGTCTGAAACGGCACGATGACGCAAGACAGACATTCGAATATGCGCGCGCTTTGGCCGAAGACGACCAGGAAACGCTTTTCGCACTGATAGATATAGCCTACAACTTCGAACCGGAATTGCTGCGCGACCTTATAGAGCCTCTGAAGCGCCTTACAGCCGCCAACCCGGACGAATTCTATATTGTCGAAAGCCTGTGCGCCATATACAACAAACTGAATTACAATGAGGCCGTTGTTCGCAAGACGCTACGTGATTTTCTTCTGGTGCATCCGGAAAATGCCACCGCTCTCGCCCAGTACCTCAATCTGAATGTGCCCGACAAAATCGAGATACTAAACAAATTCTTCGAGACCACCGACAACGGCGCGCTGGCCGATGCCGATTATGATACTCTGTCGCACACACTATGCTCGCACGGCGACTTTGCCGCTGCCGAAATCGTGCTTGCCCACTGTCTGAACATTAATAGCTGCGACGATCCGTTTCAGCTGAGCCGAATCATAGAAGTGGAAATACATCTGGAACATTACGGACAGGTGATTGAAGTATGCAAAAACAATGCGATGATGCTCGACGGACTTGTACACGACCCACTGCACGGACCGGCAGCCGTTTACGCCTTGGCGATATCGCTTATCAAAACCGGGCACTACGACCAGGCTATGTCATATGTAAAATCGCTACAGCCGTTCTACGAGGGCGCCATAAAAATGGTTCCTCTGCCAGTACGCATGACAATCCGCTGTCTGCTCACTTTTATTGACAAAATGGAACGCCATCCGGCAGATGAAACTGTGTACTGGGAATTCTTCGACATGCTTTTTCTTGGTAAAGCGTAAACACTCACAAAACGCCGTTTTCGAAAATTATCAAAACCGGAAAAACTTTCAAAGTTTTCCGGTTTAATTTTTATGATACTGAAATCTAATATATTGCATTTTCAACACACCTTAAAAGTTATCCATTTTTGAAAAATCAACAAAGAATTTAAAACAATATTATTTGCACAATCAAAAACTTCTGTGTAGCTTTGTAGACAGAATAACAACTTAAAACACACGATTAAATATAACATTCAATGATACAGGTAGTAGTTAAACGCGATGGCCGTGTTGTCGGGTACAACGAAGAAAAAATCAAGGGAGCCATCCGGAAAGCTATGCTCACGACCGAGCTTGGAGAGGACGAGGCACTGATACAGCGCATAGCCGACCGTATAGGCGCCTCCGGATCGGAAACCATGAGTGTCGAACAGATTCAGGACCTCGTGGAATTCGAACTGATGAACAGCCCCCGAAAGGAAGTGGCAAAACGCTATATCGCCTATCGCGACAAGCGCAATATCGCCCGCAAATCCAAGACTCACGATATGTTTCTGGAAATCATACAGGCCAAAAACAACGACATTACCCGCGAGAACGCCAACATGAACACCGATTCGCCTGCGGGTATGATGATGAAGTTTGCCAGCGAGACAACCAAACCGTTCGTCGACGACTATCTGCTTTCCTCCGAAGCCCGTGATGCCGTACGCCACAACTACCTGCACATTCACGACAAAGACTACTACCCCACCAAAAGCCTTACGTGCGTACAGCATCCTCTCGACAATATAGTAGAGCACGGTTTCATTGCCGGCCACGGCGAATCACGCCCGGCAAAACGCATCGAAACCGCCAGTGTGCTGGCATGTATCTCTCTGGAAACAGCACAGAACGAGATGCACGGAGGCCAGGCCATACCTGCATTCGATTTCTACCTCGCGCCATTCGTCCGTTCGTCATTCGAAGAAGAAATACAGACCCTTGAAAAACTGACCGGCCGCGAGCTTCCCGCACTGCGCAACGCTGTTATCAAAGACTATATAACCACACCTCTGGATGGTCTGGAAGGCGACGAGCGCCTGCTTCAGCATGCGATAAACCGCACTGCCGCTCGCGTGCATCAGGCAATGGAGGCCTTTATCCACAACATGAACACAATCCACAGCCGCGGCGGCAACCAGGTTGTGTTCAGTTCCATAAACTACGGCACCGACACTTCCGCCGAAGGCCGCTGCATTATCCGTGAGCTTCTTCACTCCACCTACGAGGGTGTTGGCAACGGTTCCACCGCAATATTCCCCATCCAGATATGGAAAAAGAAACGTGGAGTAAGCTATCTGCCCGAAGACCCCAACTACGACCTTTATAAACTCGCCTGCAAAGTTACCGCCCGCCGTTTCTTTCCCAACTTCGTGAATCTTGACGCAACTTTCAACCATCACGAGAAGTGGCGTGCCGACGATCCCAAACGCTATCTCTACGAGGTAGCCACTATGGGCTGCCGCACCCGCGTGTTCGAAAACCGCTACGGAGAAAAGACGTCGGTGGGACGCGGCAACCTATCCTTCTCCACAATCAATATAGTGCGTCTGGCCATAGAGTGCATGCCCATAAAAGACAAGCAGGAGCGCATAGATATGTTCTTCCATAAACTCGACGATGTGCTCGACATTACCGCTCGCCAGCTCAACGACCGCTTCGAATTCCAGAAAACGGCACTTGCAAAGCAGTTCCCCCTGCTCATGAGCAAACTATGGGTCGGAGGCGAAAAACTCAAACCAGAGGATACAATCGAGCCCGTAATAAACCAAGGCACCTTGGGCATAGGCTTCATCGGTCTGGCGGAATGTCTTATCGCCCTTGTAGGCAAGCACCACGGCGAAAGCGAGGAAGCACAAGCATTGGGTCTGCGCATAGTAAGCCACATGCGCAGCCGCGTGAACGACTACTGCGAACAGTACCAGCACAACTACTCGGTTCTGGCAACTCCGGCCGAGGGTCTCTCCGGCCGTTTCACAGCTCGCGACCGCAAGACTTTCGGCGAAATTCCGGGAGTTACAGACAAGATATATTACACCAACTCCAATCATGTGCCGGTGTACTATCACTGCTCTCCTCGACACAAAGCCGAAGTGGAAGCGCCCTATCATGCCCTGACTGGCGGCGGCCACATATTCTATGTGGAAATCGACGGCGACGCCACGCATAACCCCGAAGCCATCAGCAACATTGTGGATCTGATGGATAAGTACAACATAGGCTACTGCTCGGTGAACCACAACCGCAACCGCTGTATGGAATGCGGATACGAGGATGCTTCCGAAAACCTTGAAGAATGCCCAGTATGCCACAGCAAAGCCATCGACAAACTGCAGCGCATCACCGGGTACCTCGTTGGCACCACCGACCGTTGGAACAAAGCCAAACTTGCCGAACTAAACGACCGCGTGGTTCATGAATGATAAGATTCGCGTTGTCCGGACCGTCGAAGGCACAAGCGTCGACGGTCCGGGGCTGCGCACTTCCATATACTTTTCAGGCTGCGCGCACCACTGCCCCGGATGCCACAACGAACAGACATGGGATTTCATGGCCGGACATGAGACAAGCGTCGGTGAGCTGATGGAAACAATCCGCTATAACGGTTTCGGAGTAACCTTCTCGGGCGGCGACCCCATATATCAGGCAAAAGCACTCATTCCTCTTGCACGCGCAATCAAAGCCGAAGGCCTGCAACTATGGTGTTACACCGGCTTTACATTCGAGGAACTGATGCAGGAGCCCGTCGAAGGCACCGCCGAACTGCTTAAATTTGTCGACGTACTCGTCGACGGCCCGTTCATTATGGCACAGCGCGACACAACACTGCTGTTCCGGGGCTCGGCAAACCAACGCATAATCAATGTCCCGGCGAGCCTGTCTGCCGGGAGTGCAATCCTTATGAAAGAATACAACTGACCAAAGTCAATCGTGATGGTACGGTTCGCCGCGCATTATTGTGCCGGCACGATAGAGCTGTTCCACCACAAACAGTCGTACAAGCTCGTGCGGGAATGTCATCTTCGATAGCGAGAGCATACCGTCGGCACGGTTGTATACAGCCTTGCTGAACCCATACGGTCCTCCGACAAGCAATACAAGATTTTTTGGCAGGTCCACTGCCTTTCTGACAATCATATCGGAAAACTCGCGGGAAGTAAGCTCTTTGCCGCGTTCGTCAAGCAACATCAGAAAATCGCCGGGAGCAATCTCGGCGAGTATTTTTTCTCCTTCAAGCTCTTTCTGACGCTCGGAATCGGCGGAGCGCCCGAGTTTCACATCGGGCAACTCCACAATTCCAAACGGCCAGTAATGCGGAATACGTTTTGCGTAGCGCTCTATCGCCGAAGCCACAGCGGCATCGCGCACAGCACCTACACACACAAGTTTTATCTTCACACTTATATGGAAAGGCGGCGCAGCGTGTTCAGCAACTCGCGGTTGATAGGTTTATCGTTCTTGATGGCCTTGGAGAAAGGCACGTAAACAATTTCGTCGTTCTTGATTCCGATCATCACATTGCGCTGGTCCTCCATAAGGGCATCGATGGCAGCGGCACCCATGCGCGATGCAAGGATACGGTCGTGTGCCGTAGGCGAGCCGCCGCGCTGCAAGTGGCCGAGGATAGAAACGCGCACATCGTACGACGGATATTCATTTTTCACGCGTTCGGCCAAACCGATAGCGCCGCCGGTAACCGGGCTTTCGGCAACAAGAACGATAGACGAGTTCTTACTCTTGCGGAAACCGTTCTGAATCAGTTCGGCCAGCTGGTCGACCTCAGTGGAGATTTCGGGAATAATGGCAGCTTCGGCACCGGAAGCGATTGCGCCGTTAAGCGCCAGGAAGCCGGCGTCGCGACCCATTACCTCAATAAAGAATAGACGCTCGTGGCTCGTGGCGGTATCGCGAATCTTATCCACGCACTCCATAATAGTGTTCAGCGCAGTATCGTATCCTATGGTGGTGTCGGTACCGTAGAGGTCGTTGTCGATAGTACCGGGCAGACCGATAATGGGTAAATTGAACTCATTGGCGAAAATACGCGCGCCCGTAAGGGAACCGTCGCCGCCGATAACAACAAGTGCGTCAATTTCATGACGGCGAAGCACATCATAGGCCAACTGACGGCCTTCGGGAGTCTCAAACTCCTTGCAGCGCGCCGTTTTCAGGATTGTACCGCCCTGCTGGATGATATTGGAAACGTTTTGTGTACGGAAGTCGGCAATTTCGTCGGCAATAAGGCCACGATAACCGCGGTAAATACCCTTAACCTTTAGACCGTTATAGATAGCCGAACGGGTTACGGCGCGGATGGCTGCGTTCATGCCGGGAGCATCACCTCCGGAAGTTAGAATGCCTATACACTTGATTTCTGCCATATTTTGGTTGTAATTGATGAATTTCCTGCAAAGTTAATGTTTTTTCCCCGTATTTGGTTCGCCCCTCCTAAAATTTATAACACAAAAAAATTCTAATTTCGCCCATACCGCAGGTTACCGCACTCGCAATTTTTCACACGGTAATTTTCTTTCGATTAATTTTTCTATTGTTGAATTATTGCGTAATTTTGCAAAGCCTAAACCCACTCCGGATTTATGAAAAATAACAGTCTGGTCGCAATCGACGACCTTAGCCGGGAACAGATTCTCGCACTGCTCGAACGAGCCCGGTATTTCGAGCAGCACCCAAACAGCCACCTTCTTGAAGGCCGCGTGGTGGCAACGCTATTCTTTGAACCTTCCACCCGTACACGTCTTAGTTTCGAAACAGCAGTCAACCGTCTTGGAGGCCGTGTAATCGGCTTTTCCGACGCTGCCACATCGAGCACATCCAAGGGAGAGACGCTTAACGACACCATCAAAATGGTATCCAACTATGCCGATCTTATAGTTATGCGCCACCATCTTGAAGGGGCTGCGCGATATGCCTCGGAAATAGGCGGTGTCCCTATTGTCAACGCCGGCGACGGCGCCAACCAGCACCCCTCGCAGACGATGCTCGACCTCTACTCCATTCTCAAGACCCAGGGTAAACTCGAAGGCCTGACTATTACAATGGTCGGCGACCTCAAGTACGGCCGCACGGTTCATTCGTTGCTTCAGGCCCTGCGTTTCTTCAAACCGGTGATGCACTTTGTTGCTTCAAAGGAACTGGAAATGCCCCGCGAATACATACGTCTCTGCGAAGAAAACGGCATAGAGTACTACGAGCATACGGATTTCTCGCCCGAAGTTATCGCCGCAAGCGACATAATCTATATGACACGCGTGCAGCGCGAACGCTTCCCAGACCTCGCCGAGTACGAAAAGGTGAAGAACCTGTACACCCTGCGCCGGAATATGCTGGACGTGGCAAAGCCGAACATGCGCATTCTCCATCCCCTGCCACGCGTAAACGAAATAGATCGCGACGTAGACGACAGTCCGCACGCATATTATTTCGAACAGGCCCGCAATGGTGTTTTCGCCAGACAGGCTATTATTACAAACGCCCTTGGCATAGACCCTCTATCAAAATGACACAGAAGAAAGAACTTGCCGTAGCCGCGCTGCGCAACGGCACCGTGATAGACCATATACCCTCCAGTGCCCTGTTCCGCGCAGTGCATATTCTCGGCATAGAGAACATGCCCAACGCTGTTACCATCGGCTATAACCTCCCCGGCTCCCACATGGGCCCTAAAGGCATAATAAAAATCGAAGGAGTGGAATTCGACCGCGACGTGCTAAACCGCATAGCCGTTGTGGCTCCTACAGCAACCATAAATATAATCCGCGACTATGCCGTTGCAGAAAAGCATCCTGTAGAACTGCCGGCCACGCTCGTAGGAACGGTGCGCTGCCCCAACCCAAAGTGCATCACCAACAACGAGCCCATGAGCACACGCTTTAACGTCGAGGAAACCACAACTCCCATCCTCCGCTGCCACTACTGCAATCACTGCGTAAGCGGCCCCGACGCCGAAATAATATAATGAAGCAGAACTGGAAGCCCGGCACTCTTGTCTACCCGGCCCCCGCCGTTCTTGTTTCGTGCGGCAACGCCGAAAAGTCGAACATGCTCACCGTGGCATGGACAGGTACTATATGCACCAATCCGGCCATGCTGTATGTTTCAATCCGCCCCGAGCGGTATTCCTATGGTCTTATCAAAGCCAACATGCAGTTTACCGTGAACCTCACGACAGCCGACATGGCCCGGGCGACGGATCTGTGCGGTGTTAAAAGCGGCGCCGACAATGACAAATGGAAGCTGACCGGCCTCACGCCATACCCCGGCGTAGCGGTGGAATGTCCCGCTGTGGCAGAGTCGCCCATTTCAATAGAATGCCGCGTTAAAACAATAATGCCCCTGGGCAGCCACGATATGTTTATCGCCGAAGTTGTGAACGTTCTTGCTGATGAAAGGTACTTCGAGGCAGACGGACGCTTCGACCTGCGCCGCGCCGGCCTCATGAGCTACAGCCACGGTGCATATTACGCGCAGGGCGATCAGCTGGGCACATTCGGATTCAGTGTAAAAAAGAAATAACATCAGAATAATATCACATAACAATGGTTAAGGACACAGACATTTTCAATCTTATCAACGCCGAGCACCGACGCCAGACCGACGGTATCGAGCTTATCGCTTCCGAAAACTATGTAAGCGACGAAGTGATGAAAGCTATGGGCTCATGCCTGACGAACAAGTATGCCGAAGGCTACCCCGGACATCGCTATTATGGCGGCTGCCAGGTTGTGGACCAGGTGGAATCTCTTGCTATCGAACGAATCAAACGTATTTTCGGTGCCGAATATGCCAACGTTCAGCCTCACTCGGGCGCACAGGCCAATATGGCCGTTTTCATGGCATGCCTCAAACCCGGCGACAAGTTTATTGGTCTTAACCTTAGTCATGGCGGACACCTGAGCCACGGAAGCCCCGTAAACTTCTCCGGTCTCGTTTTCCAGGCCCTTGAATATAATGTCGACGCCGAAACAGGCCGTATCGACTACGACGCTTTCGAGGAAACCTGTCTCCGCGAGCGTCCCAAGCTGATTATCGGCGGTGCCAGCGCATATTCCCGCGACTGGGATTACGCACGCATGCGTCGCGTTGCCGACGAAATAGGCGCTATTTATATGGTGGACATGGCACATCCCGCAGGTCTTATCGCCGCCGGACTGTTGGACAATCCGCTGAAATATGCCCACATTGTTACCTCCACCACCCACAAGACACTCCGCGGTCCCCGCGGCGGTATCATCCTTATGGGCAAAGATTTCGTTAATCCCTGGGGCAAGACAAATCCCAAGGGCCAGCCGAGGATGATGTCGCAGCTACTCGACTCTGCCGTATTCCCCGGCGTGCAGGGCGGCCCTCTGGAACATGTAATCGCCGCCAAGGCTGTAGCATTCCATGAAGCACTGCAGCCCGAATTCGTAGAATACCAGACACAGGTGCGCGACAACGCCGCAGAATTGGCCGGACGTCTGTTAGACCTCGGTTACAAGATTGTATCCGGAGGCACCGACAACCACTGCATCCTGCTGGACCTCCGCACCAAGTTCCCCGATCTCACAGGTAAGGTGGCAGAGCGTGTTCTTGTAGAGGCCGACATCACCGCAAACAAGAATATGGTGCCGTTCGATACACGCTCGCCGTTCCAGACTTCGGGCATCCGCCTAGGCACTCCTGCCATTACCACACGAGGACTGAAGACTGCGGAAATGGGTATCATCGCCGAGATGATAGACACAGTTCTTTCCAACCCCGAAAGCGCCGCCAACATCGAGGCCGTACGCAAAGCCGTGAACAAGATGATGGCAGAACGTCCCATCTTCGCATGGTAAAAAACAGAATTATCATTGTCGCCGCCGGTACGGGAAACCGTTTCGGCGGCGCTATTCCCAAACAGTTCGCACTGCTTGAAGGGCGTCCTGTGCTTATGCACACCATCGACGCATTCAAAAACTTTGCGGATCCAAGCGATATTATCCTTGTACTTTCCGCCACAGAGACCGGCCGATGGGAAACGATGTGCCATGAATTCGACTACGAAAGTCCGAAAGTTGTTACAGGAGGGACAACACGCACCGATTCCGTGCGTAATGCTCTGGCTGCGATTCCGGAAGAAGAAAACAACACCGACACCCTTGTCTATATCCACGACGGCGCCCGTCCTCTTGTAAAAGCGGAAATGCTTTCAAGGCTGCGGGAAGCTTTCGGCAATCCCGATATCCAGGCTCTTGTCCCGTGCACACCGCTGACGGATTCGCTGATGACAAACGAGCCGGACGACGCTTCCGCCGTCGACCGCTCGCAGTTCGTAGCTGTGCAGACACCTCAGGTCTTCCGCGCATCCACAATCCTTGCCGCATACAAAGCCATGCCGGAGGGCGACGCACTGAGCGACGACGCCTCGGCGGTAAAGAAATATGCGGGAGCGAAAGTACACCTTATTCCAGGCGACACCCGCAACATCAAGATTACATATTCCTCCGACCTGCGCATCGCCGAACTTTATATGAGCGAACAAGCGTAAGGGGCACGAGCATGCTAGAGCTTAGACGTTTTGATATAAAATACGTCAAGGGAATCGGTCCCGGACGCGCATCAGCTCTCAACTCAGAGCTGGGTATACACAATGTCTACGACCTGCTTCATCACTTTCCCAACAGCTACATCGACCGCTCGCGCATATACCGCATACGCGAACTGTCCGGCATAGACGATTCCGATTTTCCATACGTTCAGCTCAGAGGCGCCTTCATTTCTTTCAATGTCCTTGGCGAAGGAGCCAAGATGCGCCTTGTGGCACTGTTCAGCGACGGCAGCGGCACAATTGAAACCGTGTGGTTCAAAGGCATACGCAATATACGTAACAGCCTTCGCGCCGGACAGACATATATCCTGTTCGGCAAACCATCTCGCTTCAACGGGACGCTACAGATGACACATCCCGAAGTCGATCCCGAATCGTCGCTTGCAACAATGGGCGGCGTACGCGCCGTTTATCCCCTCACCGAACGCCTCCGGCAAAAGAATATCGACAGCCGCGTACTGCACACCGCTATTACAGGCTTCCTCGCCACGCTTAAATTTCCCTTGAAAGAGACATTGCCGCCATCGATAATGAAAAGGGAAGGCCTCATGGGCCTCGACGAGGCTATACGGACAATCCATATGCCCCACGATGCCGAAACGCTCTCACGGGCAAGGCAAAGACTTAAATTCGAGGAACTTTTTTATATCCAGACCGATATGCTTATGCGCTCACGAAACCGCAAGGCATCATCGCAGGGATATCCCATGCCGCATATCGGACAGTGGTTCAATGATTTCTACAAGCAGTGTCTGCCTTTCGAGCTGACCGGTGCACAAAAACGTGTGATAAAAGAGATTCATGCGGATATCGCACGCGGCAAGCAGATGAACCGTCTTGTACAGGGCGATGTCGGCTCTGGAAAAACCCTCGTTGCCCTTATGGCAATGTTGCTCGCCCTCGACAACGGCTATCAGGCGTGCCTTATGGCCCCCACGGAAATACTGGCCGCACAGCACTACGAGACAATCAACGGCATGGCCTCAAAAATTGGCCTGAACATAAGGCTGCTCACTGGCTCGACAAAGGCCAAGGAACGGAGGATTATAGACGAGCAGCTGCGCGACGGCTCATTACACATTCTTGTTGGCACTCATGCAGTAATCGAGGACCGTGTCGAATTCAGACGGCTCGGTCTGGTGGTAATAGACGAACAGCACCGCTTCGGTGTGGCACAGCGCGCACGCCTGTGGAAAAAAAGCCAGCTGCCGCCGCACGTGCTTGTAATGACGGCAACGCCTATTCCGAGAACATTGGCCATGACCGTTTACGGCGATCTGGATGTATCTGTAATCGACGAACTGCCGCCTGGCCGAACTCCTGTAACCACCGCCCTGCGTTTCGGCGAACAACGCATGCGCGTAATGACTGCGGCAAAAAAACAAATTGCCGCCGGGCATCAGGTGTACATCGTATATCCGCTCGTAAAAGAAAACGAGAAACTCGACCTGCTCAGTGTAGAGGAAGGTTTCGAGGCAGCGGTAGATTTTTTCGCGCCCTACAAGGTCGCTCTAGTCCACGGCAAAATGAAACCTGCCGAAAAGGATGCACAGATGGAGCTGTTTGCCACCAACAAGGCGCAGGTACTCGTGGCCACCACCGTTATAGAAGTTGGTGTAAATGTTCCCAATGCCACGACAATGATTATCGAGAACGCCGAACGATTCGGACTTTCACAGTTGCATCAATTGCGCGGCCGAGTTGGACGTGGCGCCGACAAAAGTTTCTGCATACTGATGTCTAAATACAAGATTTCGGCAGATACACGCAAACGCCTCGATATTATGACAGGCACCACCGACGGGTTTGTCATCGCCGAGGCCGACATGCAGATGCGAGGACCCGGCGACATCGAAGGTACAGCCCAAAGCGGACTGCCGTTCGATCTCAAGATAGCGAATCTCGCTCAGGACGGCCGGATAATCCAAATGGCCCGAAATGCCGCCGAAGCACTGTTAGACACCGACCCAACGCTCTCGGCAACCGAGAACAACTATTTTGCGCGCGCACTGGCCGCCATTCTCGACCGCAAGACCGACTGGAGTCAGATTAGTTGATGACGTTTTTAGTGGAGAGGGAATATAACTATTACTCTGTCCCCTCCACTATCCGCTAAGCAATCACTTTCCTGACGTTTTGTCAAGAGTGAAACCCATGTAGATGTCGTCGTAGGAATTCAACAGGTCGGTGATTGTTGTCAGAGTCTTTGCATTTAACTTATTCGACACGGCAGAGAGCATTTTGATAAGCTTGTCGGCATCGAATGTAACATTGAGCGAATTGCCGCTCTTTGTCGCATTGGCATTCACACCGGCAAGTTTTTTGCCCAATGCCATAAAATTGAAAACAAGCAGTTTATCTTCATTCTTCTCAACAGTCCCGGAGAATTTCAGCAGTCCCATCTGCATCTGGAAATTATGTTCCTCGTCGACAGTGAGCGTAGTTTTGGAAAAACCGAGGCGCTTGTAATAAGGCGCGAGTTTTTCCTCCACAACTTCAGCAGCTGCCACACCCCCTATGTTCTGCAATGCGTTTTCACTCTTGAAAGAAACGGCGGGAGAAACGTACGACCATGTTCCCACAAGATCGTCGATATTAAAATTATCATTGGCGATAAGGCTGCTTAGTAAACCGCCAAGCATACTGGTAGGGCCGTCCGCCTGCTCGGAGTTACCACCGTTTGCCACTTTTCCGGCAAGATCTTTCAAATCGAAAGCCATAGCCGACGACGCTCCAAGGAAAAGGAGCGCAAATGCGCAGATGATTGTCTTTTTCATATATGTGTTGATTGTAAAATTACTATCGGTCGACAGAGGTAACATACCTCCATTGTTTGCAAAATTAACAAAAATCCACCGAACGGCAGCACCGGAATGCCGGAATTTGTCTTATTTTGTAATGCCACCAAATAAATTTGTATATTATCGTGAATTTTCGCTAATTTTGCATGATATTTATATATGAGAAATGAACAGGATAATCAGTAAAGAATATTTCTCGGCGAATGTGGTAAAACTTGTGGTGGAGGCGCCGGATGTCGCTTTCGCACGCAAACCGGGTCATTTCGTCATTGTTCGCTGCGGAGAAGGCGGCGAACGCATACCCCTGACAATTGCCGATGCCGACACCCAGGCCGGCACGCTTACACTTGTGGTTCAGGCCGTGGGCGAATCCACCCGCAAAATATGCGCCCTCGAAGCCGGGCAAGAACTTACTGACCTTGTAGGTCCTCTCGGTAAAGCCACCGACATAGAACGTCGCGACGGAACGGTGGTATGCTGTGGCGGCGGTGTTGGCGTAGCCCCGCTCCTTCCTATTATCAAGGCCATGAAACAGGCCGGCAACCGCGTTGTAAGTGTCCTTGCCGCACGCAACAAAGACCTTATCATCTTAGAAGATGAAGTTCGCAAGTGGTCGGACGAAACGATTATTATGACCGACGACGGCAGCGCCGGCAAAAAGGGCCTTGTTACGGCAGGCGTGGAGGAGGTTATCAACCGCGAGCGCGTTGCCGAAGTCGTTGCCATCGGCCCCGCCGTGATGATGAAATTCGTGTGCCTGCTTACAAAGAAATATAATGTTCCCACAGTGTGCTCGCTCAACACCATTATGGTCGACGGCACGGGCATGTGCGGTGCCTGTCGCGTTAGCGTGGGCGGCAAAACACGTTTCGTATGCGTCGACGGCCCCGAATTCGACGGACATCAGGTAGACTTCGACGAAATGATTATGCGCATGAAAGCGTACGACCCTCAAAAATAGAAAATCATGGGCGAACAAACAGAAAACACAGGTCGCGCCGAAGCATGGCGCGAAGAGTTGCGCAATGCCATGCCGGCCAAAGAGCGCACAAATATACCGCGCGTGGTAATGCCCACGCTCGACCCTCACTACCGCATAACCTGCAACGAAGAAGTAAACCGCGGCCTGAGTGCAGAACAGGCTGTGCTCGAAGCCACCCGATGCCTCGATTGCCCTACGCCTACTTGCGTTGATGGCTGTCCGGTAAACATCGCTATACCCGATTTTATAAAGAATATCCAGCGCGGCCACTATACCGAAGCAGCCGCTGTTCTGCGACGCACAAGCGCCCTGCCTGCAGTCTGCGGCCGTGTGTGCCCGCAGGAAAAACAATGCGAGAGCCGCTGCATCTATAACAAGATGAAAAAAGCTCCCGTGGCTATCGGTTACCTTGAGCGCTTTGCCGCCGATGCAGAGATTGCCGCACACAAGAACGAGAAACCGGAAATCAAGAAAAACGGTATCCGCATAGCGGTTGCCGGCTCCGGTCCCGCAGGCCTTTCTTTTGCCGGAGAGATGGCAAAAATGGGGTTTGACGTGGATGTTTTCGAGGCGCTTCATGAAATTGGCGGCGTACTCAAATACGGCATTCCCGAATTCCGACTGCCCAACTCTATTGTCGACGACCAGCTGAATTCGCTATCGGCGATGGGAGTCCGTTTTCACGCCAATACAATTATTGGCAAGACAATGAGTTACACTCAACTTCTCGACAAAGGCTTTAAAGGTATTTTCGTTGCTTCCGGCGCCGGACTTCCACGTTTCATGAACATTCCTGGCGAGAACTACATAGGCATATTGTCCAGCAACGAATATCTTACCCGTATCAATCTGATGGGTGCGGGCCGCCCCAGCCACGACACCCCGGCTCCCTCCGGCAAGCGCGTGGCTGTTATCGGCGGCGGCAACACCGCAATGGACAGCGTGCGAACAGCACGACGCATGGGTGCGGAAAAAGCCATGATTATATATCGCCGCAGCGAAGCCGAGATGCCGGCCCGCGTAGAGGAAGTACACCATGCCAAAGAAGAAGGCGTTGAATTTATTACCCTCGCAAATCCTGTGGAATATCTTGCTGACGAGCGCGGCAGGGTTCGTGCTGTGCGCGTGCAGCGCATGGAACTCGGCGAACCCGACGCATCCGGACGCCGCAGTCCGCAGCCGATACCCGGAGCCATCGACGAAATACCTATAGATCTTGCCATTGTGAGCATCGGTGTATCGCCCAACCCCATTATCCCCGACAATATCGACGGTCTCGAGGTTACCGGCCGTGGAACTATTGCCGTAGACGATCATCTGCAGTCGTCGATACCTACAGTTTTTGCCGGCGGCGATATTGTGCGCGGTGGCGCTACAGTAATTCTCGCCATGAGCGACGGCCGCAAGGCGGCTCGCGAAATGGCGAATAAACTTTTAGCCGATGCAGCACATGCGTAGGTCGCTGTCATATATTTTCGGAGGCTTGCTTTTAGTATCGTCGGCATGCTCCCGAAAAACAGATGACAAGAATCTTCTGCTGGTAAGCATCGAACCACAGCGCAAGGTGCTGGAGCAGATTGTTGGCGACCGGTATACGGTGGAGGCATTGCTTGCCAACGGCACCGACCCCGAGACATTCGATCCGTCCGCAGCCGACCGCATGAAGCTGGACCGGGCAGTAATGTATTTCGGCACTGGCGTACTGCCATTCGAGGAAAAATTACAGCAGGCATCTAAAGACAAATATGTAAATGCAAGCGAGGGTATCCAGCTACTGTACGGCACCCATGCGCATCATAATCATGAATCCGGCGTCCACGACCATCACGACGAGGCCGACCCGCATTACTGGAGCAGCATAGGCAATATGCGGATCATGGCTGCGAATATGCGCGATGCCGTGGAGCGTATAGACACCGCAGGAGCATCGGAGCATACCCTGCGGTACAACGCATATGTGCAGCACCTCGATTCTCTCGACACCAGCATACGGCAACGTCTCGATGGCTCCCGATACTCATCCTTTGCCGTATGGCACCCGTCGTTGAGTTATTTCGCGCGCGACTACGGCCTAAGGCAACTGTCGCTGGGAATGGAGGGAAAAGATTTATCCGCCAAAGGGTTGCGCGAAGCCATAGACCTCGCCGTCGCCGACAGCATACGCGTTTTTTTCTTCCAGAAAGAATACGATTCGCGCCAGGCCGAGGCCATCAACAATGCGATAGGCTCTCGTTTTGTGGTAATAGACCCGCTTGCCTACGACTGGGAAGAACAAATAAACATTATTGCCGATGAAATTGCCAGGCCACAGTGAACCGTGCCGTTGCTCAGCATGCTCGGGTAATCCCGGACAGCCGCTTATACAGCTGCAGAACATCGAGTTTATACGCGACGACCGCCATATCCTGTCCGACATCAACATGACGGTGGACCGAGGCGATTTTGTAGCCATAACGGGGCCCAACGGCGGAGGCAAGACCACTCTGCTCCGTATGATTCTCGGCCTTATACAACCCACTGCCGGCAAAGTGATTTATTACGACGAAAACCGCAAGCCGGTATCATCGCTCCCGGTACCGGGGTATCTGCCGCAGAAGAATTCGGTGGATTCCCATTTTCCCATTACGGTAAGACAGGTGATAGCATCCGGGCTGCTCGCACTCAAGGGATGCGACAAAACGCACAAAGAGGAACTGATTGAACGCGCCCTACGCCTGACAGCATTGAAGGAACTTGCCGACCGCCCGATAGGACGCCTTTCCGGCGGACAGCTTCAGCGTACGCTATTCGGCAGAGCGATAGTTTCCGAACCGCCGGTAATCATTCTTGATGAGCCGCTTAGTTATATTGACTTAAACTTTGAATCGAAGTTGTACGATATAATTCACGAACTGTCCTGCAAAGCCACAATTCTGCTCGTAAGCCACCAGATGGACCAAATTGGAGCTATGGCAAACCGCCATATCATTGTTGATCACACCCTGCGGGAATGCACACACGCACATCACTATTGTCCGCCTGAGTGCTGAACAGTTATTCGGCTTTCTTACTGAGCGCACGCATATCTTTGCGCGCGCCAAAAATCGTCATCACATCGCCTTTCTGAACGCTCTCGCCACTCAGATCCAATAAAGTGAGTCTATTTCTTTTAAGACCAAGCAGATTGGTATGTTCGGTGGGGCGACATACAGCCACAAGGCTGATTTCGAAGCCTGTCATCAGATGTTTGCGCACGTCTTCGTACGAAAGACCCACAAGATATGCCGGCACACCGACATTCATAACACAGTTGTCAACTCCGACGCCAAGAGTTATCACCGACGAACCGAATTCAAGTTCGTAGCTGAGATCGCTCGCGGCACGTTGCTCGGGCGTAATTATCCGGTCCAGATTAAAGCTCTGCAGAATGGCTTCGTGTAGTTTATCTATGGCCCTCGCATATATATGCTTCACACCCATTTTCTTTAAAAGTGCCACGGTTTTTATGCTTGCTCCGAAATTCTCGCCTATCGCCACTATCACCAGATCTACATTGCGTAAAGGCAGAACCGCCAACTGGTTTTCCTCAGTAGAGTCTATAAGATACGCCGTGGATATGTAGTTCTTCATATCGTTGACAGCCTCCGGACTTATGTCGGCGCCTATAACATCGTGTCCCAGTTCAACAAGGTCGCGGGCAAGGTTCTCGCCATATATTCCCAATCCTATTATAAGATATTTCATTTCTATAGTATTTTTCAGTTGACAATAATATCATCCTCGGGCAGATTTCCTGAAATATCCGGCCTGTTACCCACTATTCCGCACAGCACAGAAATAATTCCCACGCGCCCGAGAAACATGGCTGTGGCAAGCACGAATTTGGATATATCGCCTAACTCCGGTGTTACGCCGAACGACATTCCCACGGTTGTGAGTGCCGAGAAAACCTCGAACGCAACAGATCCAGCCGGAAGCTGAGGCTCTAAAATCATAAGCACGCAGCAATATGCAACCATCGCAAAAATTGAGAAGCACACCACGGCGTTGGACCGGCGCACAGACGAAAGCGCAATCGTACGGCCAAACACCGTCACCCCTTTCTGTCCGAATACGATAGAGCGGAAGTTGAGAAGGACTGCCACGAATGCGTTTATCTTTATACCGCCGCCCATCGACTGCGACGAGCAGCCGACCCACATAAGGAACACCGCCATCAGAAAGGTTACTCCAAGCCATTGCTGGGGCGCTATTGTAACGAATCCGGCAGTGCGGACTGTGGCCGAGCAGAACAGCGACTGGATTATCTTCTTCTCCAACGGCATCCCTGCAAGCGAATGATTATATTCAAGGATATAGAAACTGAAGGCGAAGCCAACAAAGAAAATGGCGGTGAACAGCAGCACAAGCTTGGTGTTGAGATCGTAAACATGCACCTTTCTGACTATTTCCCGTCCCAATATCCTCGACTTCATGCGCCGCAGATATTCCCCGATAACATCGCGGAAGTTAACCAAGTTAGGGAAACCGATACCACCGGCAAGAATAAGAACTATCATTACAATAAAAAATGCCGGAGTTCCGTTCATCAGAGCCGGAGTTGCCATGCCGTGAGGCAATGTGGTGAATCCGCAGTTGCAAAAAGCCGACAAGGAGTGGAAACCTGAAAAAAAGAGGCGCTCCTCCAGCGAGCCGAGAAAATCATCGGGCAGACTCAAATATATCGCTGCGGCACCGGCAAGTTCTATAATCAGTGTAAACGACAGAATGTAGAGAATAACCGGCACCAGGGCACTCATGGACTTGGAGTAGACAAAATCGCGCATAAGCATCTGACTATATATGGAAGAGTTGCCACTGAAGAAAATAGCGAAGAAACTTGTGAATGTAAGCACACCCAAGGCTCCAATCTGCATGAGTACAGCCATCACTGTCCAGCCCAGCGGAGTAAATACCTGCGCGGTGTCGATTGTCGACAACCCAGTCATGCTTACAGCGCTGGCAGCCATAAAAAACGCATCGATATACCGCAGCGGCGGCCCGACAGTACATTTGGGCAACATCAGGGCAAACGAGCCCAACAGGATAAAAATAACAAAACTAACCGATAGGATGAGCGACGGATTCGTGCGTCGGCCCAACAGCTGCATGGAACCATAACATACTTCCGCTACCGCATAAATACCCAGACACATGAAAAGAAAACGACGCCCGTGCATAAAATGCACTACCGGATTCTCTGTTCCTCCGCAATGGCTCCAGATAGCCGGGATTATGGTAAGCAGGACAACTAGATTGCAGATCTGCCGCATCAGCGTTCTGCTATGTGCCCGCTCCGGCCGGAATATCACACTGTTGGCGACATAGGCTATGAATATTATCTGCGATATACGCACAACCTTCATTATTATGGTACGATCCAGGGCATCGGGCTCGAAACCGACATACAGCAGCATCGCCACCAAACAGGCTATCGAGGCGAGGTACTGCACAAGCCCGAGGACACGCGATCCGAGCCCCGCAATACCCTTGACATCTCGGGACAATCGGGTTATCCGGCCTCGGTCCTCCGCTGTGCGCAACATACGGAGAAATCTGTTCTTCAATCCCTCTTTCATGCTTCTAAAACAAGCGCAGGAGCGCCGCTGTTTGTAGGTTTGCTCCATTTTTATTAATTTTGCAAATAAAACAAGCCAAAAAAACAAACAATGATTACACAGGAACAATTAAAAGAGACTTTTGAGCGTATGCTTGCGCTGAGGAGGTATCTTTGACATCGACGGGAAGAAAATAGCCGTTGAAGAAGAACAGTTGCGCACTATGGCCGACGGATTCTGGGACAATGCAGAGGCCGCACAGCGACAGATGAAGAAAATCAAAGACCTGCAAAAATGGATTGCAGACTATAACGAACTCGAAGGCGCGGTAGACGAGCTTAAACTCTCTGTAGAATTCCTGCGCGACGAAGTTGTTACCGAAGAAGACGTAGACATGGCATATGCCCATGCACAGAAATTGCTGGAGGAACTTGAGCTTCGCAACATGCTACGTGGCGAAGGCGACATAATGAGCGCCGTGCTCAAAATAAATTCCGGTGCCGGCGGCACCGAGAGCCAGGACTGGGCATCGATGCTAATGCGCATGTATATGCGCTGGGCCGAAGCACATAATTACAAACTATCTGTAGCCAACCTGCTGGAAGGCGACGAGGCCGGCATTAAAAGCTGTACGCTTAACATCGAAGGTGATTTCGCCTATGGCTTCCTCAAGAGCGAGAACGGCGTGCACCGACTTGTGCGCGTATCGCCATACAACGCCCAGGGCAAACGCATGACGTCCTTTGCTTCGGTATTCGTAACTCCTTTGGTGGACGATACAATCGAAATTAAGGTCGAACCGGCACTGCTGTCGTGGGACACTTTCCGTTCCGGAGGTGCCGGTGGCCAGAACGTGAACAAAGTCGAATCGGGTGTTCGTCTGCGCTACCAGTTTACAGATCCCTACACAGGTGAAAAAGAAGAAATTCTTATTGAGAACACCGAGACGCGAGATCAGCCCAAGAACAAGGAGAACGCCCTGCGCCAGTTGCGCTCCATATTATACGCCAAAGAACTTGACCACCGTATGGCAGAGCAGGCCAAAATAGAGGCCGGCAAAAAGAAAATCGAATGGGGCTCGCAGATACGAAGCTATGTTTTCGACGACCGCCGTGTAAAAGACCACCGCACCAACTACCAGACCTCCGATGTTAACGGTGTGATGGACGGCGAGATAGACGATTTTATCAAGGCATATCTTATGGAGTTCTCTGAAAAAGAAGAACAATAAAACCAAATATGGAAAAGAACGGGAAGTACCTGCTGATAGTAAATCCGGCTTCGGGAAATATCTCCAAGCACAAAATCGTTCCGCATATATGCAAACGGCTGCATAAGATGGGAATAGATTTCGAAGTCGCCTCTACACGCTATCCAGGTCATGCCCGCGAACTTGCCGCAGCAGCCGCAGCAGCCGACCGTCCGGCCGTGCTTGCCTGCGGCGGCGACGGCACCATCAACGAGGTAGCCTCCGGCCTTATAGGCACAAATACCGCCCTTGGCATTATTCCGGCTGGTTCGGGCAATGGATTTGCCCGCCATCTCGGCATTCCTGTAGACATAGACAGCGCCCTCAACGCCATCGCTCAGAAGAACATAATAGCGTCCGACTACGGAACAGCAAACGGCAGGCCGTTTTTCTGTACATTCGGCGTAGGCTTTGATGCCGCCGTAAGCGAACGGTGTGCGCGCCAGAAACGCCGCGGCATACTCATGTACCTTAAAAACACAATCAACGAGTACGTGAAATTCATGCCCGAGGAATATGTAATCGAGGCAGGCGGACGCGTAATAACCGAAAAAGCCTTCCTTGTGGTGTGCTGCAATGCGTCGCAGTACGGCAACAATGCCTTTGTAGCTCCGGAGGCCTCCGTTACCGACGGCGAACTCGACATCACCATTGTCCACGGCGGCGACATTCTCTCCCGCGCCATTGTGGGGGTTGACATGATTACCGGTTTCATTGGCAAGAACGCACTTGCGGAGACTATCCGCACATCTTCGGCAATCATACGGCGTAAAAACTCCGGTGCGGCGCACATCGACGGCGATGCGATAGCTATGGGCGAGTGCATCGAGGTTGTCTGCCATCCGGGCAAGCTACGCGTTTTCTCCGCGACGGAATCCACGCGCTTTATTCCTTTCATTACACCGACGCGCCTGTTTTTTAGGGACATTTTCCTTTCGATAAGTCATATTTTAGGTTATCGCGGCTGATTTTTTATTTTACCAGAATAAAAAAACGTTTTCATTATCAAAATAATGTAAAAATTGTTTGAGTATTAATTCAATTTGTGTTAACTTTGCTTCTGAAGTAGTGGTTAGCACCACCCGTGAATTATATACCTGACAATGAATAAACTAAGCACAATAGCCGTCTGCCTGTCGATATCCGCAGCCTTAACCGGGGCCGCACCGGTCTACGCAGGAGCACAGGAAGACGCGATAGCAAAAACAGTATCTACCTATCTTCCAGGCACTACAGGCATTGGAAAACTTAAAGTAACCAAAGTTTTGGTTAACCAGAAGAAAAAGACCATAACAATTAGCCTGAGCAAGGAAGGAGCATATATACCATTTACAAAGGAATCCTACGAAGCCTTCAAGAACGATTGTCGCTCGGCACTCGGCTCCCGCTACGCAAAATACAAAGTTGTTGTGAAAGCCGGCGACAAATCGCTGGAAAACATGTATCTTTTCTCGCAAAAGAAGAACATCGCTCCTAAAGAAAAGACTCATTTCGTCAAGCGTCTCGAAGCTGCCCCGGCACCGCTCGGCCTTGACGGCAGCAACATTGCCATGTGGCAGAGCCACGGATGGTATTTCGAGCCAAAGCTCAACCGATGGGAATGGCAGCGCGCCCGAGTGATGCAGACAGTGGAGGATCTTTACACCCAAAGCTATGTGATGCCTTTCCTTATGCCGATGCTTGAGAACGCCGGCGCTTATGTAATGAGCCCGCGCGAGCGCGACATAAACACTACCGAAATTATCGTAGACAATGACGGCAGCAAATTCAGCAAAGGCAACTTCAGCACAAAGGGCAATTTCAAACGGTCGAAGAAAGCTGCTTTCGCCTACGACAAAGCAGAACTACATAACGGCGACCATCCTTTCTCCGAAGGCACCGCAGTCGTTGCCGAAACCTCCGGAAGCGACCACGCTACAGCAACCGCCACATGGAGTGCTTCTATTCCTCAGGCCGGAACATACGCAGTTTACGTTTCATATACATCCGAACCCGATGCAAGCCCGGCGGCACACTACCGGATTCATACGGCAGCCGGCGACAAGAACTTCCGCGTAAACCAGAAAATGGGCGGCGGCACATGGATCTACCTCGGTCATTTTCCCTTTGAAAAAGGAAACGAGAGTGCAATAGTAGAACTGCTGAACGATGGCGAGAAAGGTCATACCGTCAGCGCCGATGCCGTAAAGATTGGCGGCGGCATGGGTAATGTCGCCCGTATCGTCAAAGAACCGCTTGACGATATCGAATATGAATATGTTACCAGCGGTTACCCGCGCTTCACCGAAGGTGCCCGCTACTTCCTGCAGTGGGCAGGTGCTCCCGACAGCGTATTCACGCCAACCGACTACGTAAAAGATTATAACGACGACTACCTTTCGCGTGGCCATTGGGTGAACTGGCTTGCCGGCGGCTCATCCATGCTTCCGGACCGCGAAGGCCTCAACATTCCCGTAGACCTGAGCTTCGCTTTCCATACCGATGCAGGAACAACGACAAACGATTCCATCATAGGCACCCTCGCCATATACTGCACCAAAGGCAACACACTTGGCAACGGATCTTCGCGCAATGCTTCGCGAGACCTTGTAAACCTTGTGCAGACACAGATAGTGGACGATGTGCGCAGCTCTTTCGAGCCCAACTGGACGCGTCGCGGCATGTGGGACGAGAGCTATGCCGAGGCACGCATTCCCGAGGTTCCATCCATGCTTCTGGAACTGCTGTCGCATCAGAACCTCGCAGATATGTCCTACGGTCTCGACCCGGCATTCCGCTTCACCGTTTCTCGTGCCATTTACAAAGGCATGCTCAAGTTCCTTGCACACCGCGACGGCCGCGCATACGTGGTTCAGCCTCTGCCTGTACACGCATTCTCCATCACTAAGGATAACGGAAGCAAATACCGCCTTACATGGCAGGCCACCCCTGACAGCCTTGAGGAAACCGCAATGCCCACATATTACATTGTGGAGGAACGCAAGGGCGAAGGTGCTTTCACACAGCTCGCCAAGGTAGACAAACCGGAATATACAGTTACCGTAAGCGACAGTGATATACACTCCTACCGCATAATAGCCGGAAACGACGGCGGTGTATCCTTTGCATCGGAAGTACTTGCTCTCTGCGATAAGCCAGGCGAACCCGTGATGATTGTGAACGGCTTTACCCGTGTGAGCGCACCCGACCGTTTTGATTCCGGCGAAATCGCCGGTTTCTACGATGTGAGAGACCACGGCGTTCCTTACCTCTACGATATCTCCTATATAGGTAGTCAGTTTGAATTCCGCCGCGACATTCCCTGGATGGACGACGATGCTGCCGGATTCGGCGCTTCCCGTGCCAACTACGAGAACAAAGTTATCGCAGGCAACACATTCGACTATGTATATACCCACGGGCAGGCGATTGCCGCATCCGGCAGAGGCTTCGTATCTTCCAGCGTCGAGGCATTCTGCAATGCTACAGCCACTCCCAAGACCGTGGACCTGATTCTTGGCAAACAGAAAGAAATTAAGCAGGGACGCGGCGCATACGGCACACGTTTCAAAACCTTCCCCAGCGAGTTGCAGAACCGCATCGCTACCCTCGCCCAGAACGGAACATCCTTCTTTGTAAGCGGCGCGTTTGTCGCCTCCGACCTCTGGGATAACCCCAACTCCGATGAAGAAACTGCCAAGGCCGACCAGAAATTCGCCACCGACGTCCTCGGCTACCACTGGCGTGTAGACCAGGCATCGGTAACTGGAGAAGCCTATCAGGTTCCCACTCGTTTTAAAGATTTTACCAAAGGCGACTACAAGTTCTCCAACGAGCTCAACGCCGACTGCTACGTCGTAGAATCGCCTGATTCGTTCTACCCGGCCGACAGCAAACGCGGCTGCACCCTCATGCGCTACTCCGAAAACAACCTTGTGGCTGGCACAGCCTTCGATGCTGGAAACTACCGTACCGTTGTTATCGGTTTCCCATTCGAGACCATCGAAAAAAGCGAGCACCGCACACACCTTATGAAACAGGTGCTCGATTTCTTCGCCGACCCAAATCCAAAACGTAAATAAATCTTTTAATATCCATAAAACCTTATCATGAAACCGACAATCCATTGCTTTGTCCCCTACATCGACGAATCTCAGGTAGCGGCAACTCTCGCCGGCCTGCAGGAAAGCCATCTCGTAAACAAAATCACACTTCTTGCAACTGACGCGGAAGCCAAACCATGCGGTGGCTGCGCCATCCTCCATATAGACGCGCTTACATCTTCGGCAACAATGCGTGCTATCGCAGAAAATGCCGACGCCGACTATATCCTGCTGTACACAAAGCAGAATACCCTCGTCCCCGGCTATTTCGCCCTCGACCGTTTCGTAAAGATTGCCCAGGATACAAACGCCGGCATGCTGTATGCCGACCATTATACAGTTGTTGACGGCGTAAGGAGCAATGCTCCCGTTATCGACTACCAGTTTGGCTCGCTGCGCGACGATTTCAACTTCGGATCGCTGCTGTTCTTCAACACCGCCGACTTCAAGAAAGCCGCTGCCGGTATCAACAAGCAGTACACAGCTGCCGGTCTCTATGACCTTCGCCTACGTATCAGCCGTGTCGCACCCATCGTACACATTAATGAATATCTGTACAGCGACGTTACTGTAGACAACCGCAAGAGCGGCGAAAAGATTTTCGACTATGTAGATCCCAAGAACCGCGGCGTGCAGATCGAAATGGAAGAGGCATGCACAGACCATCTCAAGGCTATCGGCGGCTATCTCGCACCCAAATTCGACAAAATTGAATTCAACCGCGGCGACTTTGCCAACGAAGCTTCTGTAATCATCCCCGTACGCAACCGCGTGCGCACAATCCGCGATGCCATAAAGAGCGTCCTCTCCCAGAAGACTGATTTCCCCTTCAATCTTATCATCATCGACAACCACTCGACCGACGGCACCAGCGAGGCCATCGAAGAATTCACCTCTGATCCCAGAGTTATCCATATCATTCCTGCTCGCGAAGACCTCGGTATCGGCGGCTGCTGGAATGTTGGAGCAAACCATCCCGAAGCAGGCAAATTCTGTGTTCAGCTCGACTCTGACGACGTTTATTCCGACGAAAACACTCTTGCCAAGATGGTAAAGGCTTTCTACGACAACAACTCGGCTATGGTCGTAGGCACCTACGAACTTACGGACATCGACATGAACACCATTCCGCCGGGCGTAATCGACCATAAGGAATGGACTCCCGAAAACGGCCGCAACAACGCTCTGCGCATCAACGGTCTCGGTGCTCCCCGCGCATTCTACACTCCCCTCCTCCGTGAAATTCATGTGCCTAACACAAGCTACGGCGAAGATTATGCTCTCGGTCTCGCTTTCTCGCGCCACCACCAGATCGGCCGCGTATACGACGTCGTATACTTCTGCCGCCGCTGGGAAGACAACTCCGACCATGCGTTGGACATCAACAAGATGAATGCCAACAACCTGTACAAGGACCGCATCCGTACCTGGGAGCTGGAGGCACGCATAGCCATGAACAAAAAAGCCGCTGAATAATGGCCGACAGCAAACAAGTAAACGATTTTATCGCCGCACAAATTGCCGAGTGGCCTCAGGCCGCCGGCAACTTTGCGGCTTTGGCGGATGTCAAGGTAAAAGACCTCGACGTCGACGGCATGCACATAAAAGTGCAGTTCAATCCGGCGCGTATGGTTTCCTCGGCTGCAAAGGTAGATGCGGCCTCGCTAAAAGCGCGCAAGTGCTTTCTTTGCCAGGAAAACCGACCTGACGTGCAGCGCGGAATCAGCTGGAACGACCGTTATACTATTCTCGTCAATCCCTTCCCCATCTTTCCGCGCCACCTCACAATTCCGGACGACACCCATACAGATCAGCTTATCAGCAACCGTATCGCCGATATGATGAAGCTGGCTTCGGAGCTGGACGAATACACCGTATTCTACAATGGCCCGCGATGCGGAGCCTCCGCACCGGATCACATGCACTTCCAGGCCGGCAACTCAGATTTCCTTACCATAGAGGATAACCTTGAAGGCGCCGAACTGAAAGTGATTGCCGAAGATGGCGACAACACTCTTGCGCTGGTAGACAGCATGCCGATGAAAGTGTTTGTAATCGACGCTGTATCGCCAGAAGATGGACAGAAAATGTTCGACCGTCTCTACGCCGCGATTCCGGTTCCGGAAGGAGAGAAAGAGCCGATGATGAATATCCTCTGCTACGCTACGCCTAAGGGCATACGTCTTGTCGTTATACCTCGCAAGCGCCACAGGCCGTCGTTCTACGGTACCGAAGGCGACGGCTGCATGCTTATCAGCCCTGCATCGGTAGACATGGGCGGCGTTTTCATCACCCCCCGTCCGCAGGATTTCGACACCATCGACGCCAGTACAATCCTCCGTATCTTCGATGAACTTTGTCTCAGCCAGGACGAAATCGAAGACATAGCACGCAACATTCAATAATGCCGGAATGGAAAAGGAGCCAGAAATAAAAGTTGGAATTCTCAGCGCCACCGAAATTAGAGTGGCGTTACTCAACGAATACGAGACCGGATGTTGCGGAGTTGTCCGCGGCCCGCAGACATTCTCCTATGCCCCAGGAGGCAAAATAGCCTTCCAGGGCAAGGAATATACTATGCTGGAATTCCGTCCGGCTGAAAAAGACGCTGCCTTCGAGGTATACGACGTAACTATCGGCGTGAACTTCCATTGGGAACGTCGGGAAACACAGCGTTTCAAAGGCGCCCTGCGCATTATCGTAGAAGGCGAAAAGCTGACACTGATAAACATCCTGTCTGTAGAGGACTATCTGATGAGTGTTATCTCTTCGGAGATGAGCGCAACAGCCTCCGGCGAGTTCCTGAAAGCGCATGCCGTTATCTCGCGCAGCTGGTTGCTCGCGCAGATAGACAAAAGCCTCGCGCTTTCCAATGCCACCGGCGAATATTCCTCGTCTACTGTTACAGAAGACGAAATTATCCGCTGGTACGACCGCGAGGATCACGTGAACTTTGATGTATGCGCCGACGACCATTGCCAGCGCTACCAGGGCATAACACGCCAGACAACACCCACCGTACGGGAAGTAATCGATGCCACACGCGGTCTTGTGCTTCTCGACAACGACGGCAATCTGTGCGACGCACGTTTTTCCAAGTGCTGCGGCGGTGTTTTCGAGGAATTCGAGAATTGCTGGGAACCCAAGCACCTCCACTATCTCGAAGCTGCCCGCGACGGAGCCGACGAGCGTGAATTCCCCGACCTGACAAAGGAAGAGAATGCACGCCGCTGGATTCTGGAACGCCCGCAGGCATACTGCAACACATCCGATGCGCGCATCCTCAGTCAGGTGCTGAACAACTACGATCAGGAAACAACAGATTTCTACCGCTGGACAGTAGGATACAGTCAGGAAGAACTGTCGGCGCTTATCCGCGAGCGCTCCGGCATAGATTTCGGCGACATCAAGGCTCTCGAGCCCGTTCAGCGCGGCACATCGGGGCGCCTTGTCAAACTGCGTATCGTAGGCACAAAGCGCACCATGATAATAGGCAAAGAACTCGAGATACGCCGTACCCTATCTACAAGCCATCTTTATTCATCGGCATTCGTTGTCGAGACAGAAGGCACCACAACCCAGGGGCTGCCAGCACAGTTCCGTCTCTACGGCGCGGGCTGGGGTCATGGAGTAGGCTTATGCCAGATAGGCGCGGCCGTGATGGGCGCAAACGGCACTCCCTTCCAGGATATACTCCTCCACTACTTCCCGGGCGCACGGCTGTCGCGCCTATACTAAAACCTTAGAATCAATCATTATCACGCAATGAACAACACAAAAAAAATAAACCCGTGGGCGTGGATTCCCACCCTTTATTTCGCCCAGGGCATACCGTTCATCTTCATCAATATGGTGACGATGGTATTGTTCACCCAGCTTGGCATGTCGGAAACCGACGCCGCTCTATACACCGGCTGGCTGTACATACCCTGGGTAATCAAACCCTTCTGGAGCCCTATCGTCGATATTTTCCGCACCAAACGCTGGTGGACGGTAACCATGCAGATGTGTATTGCCGTCGGCCTCGGTGCCATCGCATTCACACTGCCTCTGCCAAACAGCGAGGCAATAGCCGCAGGCGTACCCACAAGCGCATTTTCTATAGCGCTCTGCTTCTATGTTATAACCGCTTTCTGCTCGGCAACACATGATATCGCCTCCGACGGTTTCTATATGCTTGCTCTCGACACAGCACAGCAGAGTATGTTCGTGGGCATCCGTTCCACATTCTACCGCTGCGCTAACGTATTTGGCCAGGGTGGTCTTGTAATGCTTGCCGGCGCTCTCGAATATCTCGGAGCGGCTCAGGCATGGAAATGGACGGTTGCAATATGCGCCGTATTCTTTGGAGTAGTTTCCATCTACCACCTTTTCATCCTGCCCCGCCCCGACAGCGATAAATCTGTCGGTGGTGATGGCGAGAAGAAAACCGTGGGTATGATTATGAAAGACTTCGGCAACGCCTTTGTAACCTTCTTTAAAAAGAAGCATGTGGTGCTCGCACTTCTGTTCATGCTTCTCTACCGTCTGCCCGAAGCACAGGTTGTAAAACTGTGCCAGCCCTTCCTGCTTGCCTCGCGTGATGCCGGAGGTCTTGGAATGAGCCAGATGCAGGTAGGCTTCGCTTACGGCACGCTTGCCATTATCGGCCTTACCATAGGCGGTATCATCGGCGGTATCTGCGCGTCCAACGGCGGTCTGCGCAAGTGGATATGGCCTATGGCACTCGCAACATCGCTGAACTGCGTGGCCTATATATTCCTTTCGCAGGTACAGCCCGACTATGCCACAATTGCAGGCAAAATCCAGGTGTGCTGCGCTATCGTGCTCGAACAGTTCGCATACGGCTTCGGCTTCACCGCCTTCATGCTGTTCATGATGTACTTTGCCGACGGCCCCTACAAGACATCTCACTATGCAATCTGCACAGCCTTCATGGCTCTTGGCATGATGCTCCCCGGCATGGCAGCCGGCTGGATTAAGGAAACCCTTATGGGCAACTCGTACGCAAGCTTCTTTATCTGGGTACTTGGCTGTAATCTTGCCACATGGCTTGTAACACTGCTCGTACGCCGCCACATCGACCCGTCATACGGCGCAAAGAAAGTTGCTGACAAGAAATAAAGAATAACAATGAAAAATACCATCTTCACAATAATGCTCGGCGCCGCTGCCCTTGTGGGCTGCGGCCCGGCAAACGCAGAGACAGCCACTGTGGTTAAACCCGGTGTCGAAGTGCTGCGCAACAACAACTTCGAAGGTCTTCGCGGCAAGCGCGTCGGCCTTATCACCAATCCTACAGGGGTAGACAATAACCTGAAATCTACCGTCGATATCCTTGCAGAAGCCAAGGATGTCAAATTGGTAGGCCTCTATGGCCCCGAACACGGCGTACGCGGCGATGTGCATGCCGGCGACCACGTGAACAATTCAGTTGACGAGGCTACCGGGGTACCCGTATACTCGATCTACGGCAAAAACAGAAAACCAAGTCCCGAAATGCTCAAGGATGTAGACGTTCTTGTGTACGACATACAGGACAACGGCTGCCGTTCGTTCACATTCATATCCACTATGGGCCTGGCGATGGAAGCATGCGCAGAACTCGGCAAGGAATTCATGGTTCTGGACCGTCCGAACCCCGTGGGCGGCAACAAGATTGAAGGTAACCTTACCGAACCCGACTGTGTTAGCTTCGTAAGCCAGTTCCCCATACCATATCTCTACGGCCTCACACCCGGCGAACTCGCGCAGTACCTCAATGAAGAAGGCCTGCTGAAAGACGGCAAGAAAGTGAAGCTGACAGTAGTACCTATGGAAGGCTATACCCGCGATATGGACTTCCGCGAGACAGGCATGCCCTGGGTACTTCCCTCACCTCACATGCCAACTCCCGAGTCCGTTACATATTATCCAGCAACGGGTATCCTCGGCGAACTATACTACATGAGCATCGGCGTTGGCTATACCTTACCCTTCAAGCTTCTCTGCGCCGAATGGATCGACGCCGATCAGTTTGCAAAAGCCCTCAACGCGAAGAACATCCCCGGCGTAACATTCCGTCCCATACATATCAAACCGTTCTATTCGACCGGCAAAGGCGAGAACCTTCAGGGCGTTGAAATATATGTTACCGACCGCGAGAAAGCACCTCTGTCGCTCGTTCAGTTCCACGCAATGGAAGTAATGAACGAACTTTATCCCGAACAGGGCCGCATTTTCGAGAAAGCCGACAGCGCACGTTTCAACATGTTCGACAAGGTAGTAGGAAGCAAACAGATACGTCAGCTTTTCTCCAAGAACTACAAAGTTGCGGATATGGAAGAGTACTGGAACAAGGACAACGAAAAGTTCCGCGCCGCATCCGCAAAATATCATCTGTATAAATAATTTATCTTTCCGGTCAACGCTATGGAAACGGATAATACCAAGTACACACAATTCGTAAAAGAAATCAGCCGTGTCGTCGACAACGACAGAATATATACCGACGACCTGCGGTGCCTCGCATGGGGTACCGATGCCGGCTTCTACCGCAAACTGCCCAAAGTAGTGGTACGCGCGGCAGACGAAAACGAGGTATCGTTTGTGCTCCGCACAGCCGCGTCCATGTCGTTGCCCGTAACCTTCCGCTCGGCCGGCACAAGTCTGTCGGGTCAGGCCATATCCGACTCGATACTGCTTGTCGCCGGCAAATCGTGGGAGAAATACCGTATACTCGATCCCAAGGCAACGCAGATAGCACTGCAGCCGGGTATAATAGGCGAGCGTGTGGGCGAGATACTCAAGCCCTATCACCGCGTATTCTCTCCCGACCCGGCTTCGAGAAAATCGGCAATGGTAGGCGGTATCGTGGCCAACAATGCCTCCGGCATGAAATGCGGCACCCACGCCAACAGCGACCGAATCCTCGAATCGGTGCGCATTGTCCTTGCCGACGGTACCGTTCTCGACACCGGCGACCCGGCATCGCGCAAAGAATTCTCCCGCACTCACCCGGCACTCCTGGGCGAAATCGAACTGATACGCGACGAGATTATGCGAGACTCCGAACTTACGGAACGCATACGCCATAAATATTCTATCAAGAATGTTACAGGACTCAACATTCTGCCTTTCGTTTTATACGACGATCCCTTCGACATAATCACCCACTGCATGGTGGGTAGCGAAGGCACTCTCGCGTTCATGAGCGAAGTTACGATGAACACCGCCGAAGAACACCCGTTCGTCGCATCGGCCATGTGTTACTTCGCCGACATGAAGGAAGCTTGTGAGGCTGTCGTAGCCTTGCGCAAGAGCGGAACAGTACAAGCCTGCGAACTCCTCGACCGCAAGTCGCTCGCATCGGTAAACGACACTACAGGCTCCGGGCTCACTGCCCTGCTCCTGCAGACCGAAGCCGATTCGCAGGAACAGCTTGACAAGCAGATTGCCCTGACGCTTGACGTACTGAAGCCTTACAAACTCTACAAACCCGCGCATTTCTCCACCGACCCGGATGAAGTTGCCGCATGGTGGCAGATGCGTTCGGGCGTGTTCCCCGCTGTAGGCGGTACCCGCAAACTCGGTACAACAGCCCTAATCGAAGACGTAGCCTTCCACATCGAAGATTTGCCCGAAGCTACAGTGGCTCTTGCAAAGATGATTGAAGACTGCGGATACGACGACGCTTGTATCTACGGCCACGCACTCGAAGGCAACTACCACTTTGTAATCGCACAGTCTTTCAACAATCAGGCGGACATCGACAAATACAAACTGATGATGAACCGTCTCGAAGAACTGGTTATCGGCCGGTTCGACGGCTCACTGAAAGCGGAACACGGCACAGGCCGCAACATGGCACCGTTTGTCGAGGCCGAATGGGGCGCAAAGGCTTATTCGCTGATGAAACGCATCAAAAAGGCCTTCGACCCCACCGACATACTCAACCCCGGCGTCATTTTCAACGACGATCCCGAATGCTACATCAAAGGCATGAAACCGCTGCCCCTTACCGACCCGCATGTGGACCGCTGCATTGAATGCGGCTTCTGCGAGGTAAATTGCGTAAGCTGCGGACTCACTCTCTCCGCACGCCAGCGAATTGTGGCGCAGCGTGAGATTTCGCGTCTGGAGAAAAGCGGCGAAGACACCGACCGTCTTGAACGCCTCAAAGAACAGTTCCGCTACTACGGCAACGAGACCTGCGCCGGCGACGGACTGTGCAGTACGTCGTGCCCGATGAAAATCAACACTGCCGACCTGATACACGACATCCGCCAGAAAACCCTCGGCAAAGATGCCCGCAAACTCGGCAAATGGGCTGCTGAACATCTTGCCGGTGTTTCAAAAGGTCTGCGTATCACTCTCGGAGCGGCACATCTGGCCCACTCAGTTATTGGTAATAAAGGCGTAACTGCCATCGGGAAAGGGTTGCACAGGCTCGGGGCCCCCCTTTGGACCCCTTCGTTGCCAAAACCCTATAATCCTGCCGGACTCATTGCAAAACAGCAGCAGCCGTCGGCCAAAAAGCTGGTCTACTTCCCCTCGTGCCTCAACCGCGTGATGGGTCCGGGCGAAGAGACGCACAAACTGAAGGCGCTGTCCGAAGTATTCGTAAATCTGTGCCACAAGGCCGGCTACGAAGTCATTTTCCCGAAAAACATGGCAGGGCTTTGCTGCGGTATGATATGGGAAAGCAAAGGCATGCCTGAAGAAGCGGAAGCAAAAGTGCGCGAGTTGGAAAAAGCGCTTGCAGAAGCCTCGCACAACGGCGAGATACCTGTTGTGTGCGACCAAAGCCCCTGCCTGCACCGCATGCGCGAATGCATAAAGAGCCTCCGTCTCTACGAACCGGCAGAATTTATTCTGGATTATCTGGCTTCGGAACTCATTTTTCATCGCCACGATACTCCCGTTGCCGTACATATCACCTGCTCTACCCGCCGAATGGGTCTGGCATCCAAATTCGTGGAATTGGCATCGCGCTGTTCGTCGAAAGTGCTTGTGCCCGCCGAGGTAGGCTGCTGCGGCTTTGCCGGCGACAAAGGCTTTACGCATCCCGAGCTGAACGCTTGGGGCCTGCGCAAGCTGCGTCCACAGATAGAAGCAAACGGAGTACAGTACGGCTATTCGAATTCGCGTACCTGCGAAATAGGCCTGACCACCAACAGCGGCATACCTTATAAATCTATAGTATATCTCGTTGACGAGTGTACCACTCCAAAAAAAACAACAGTAATCATGACAAAATCAGAAACAGCACCTGCCGGAGCGCCCAAGAAAAACGGGCGACTGCTTGCCCTTGATATTCTCAGGGGCATAACAATCGCCGGCATGCTTATGGTGAACAATCCCGGCTCGTGGAGCAAATTGTACGCTCCTCTGGCCCACGCCGAGTGGAATGGACTCACGCCCACCGACCTGGTATTCCCGTTCTTTATGTTCATCATGGGTATCTCTACCTATTTCTCGCTGAGAAAATACAACTTTGAATTCAACCGGCAATCCTTCATCAAGATACTGCGCAGAACGATAGTGCTGTTCGCTATCGGTCTTGGCATAGGATGGTTCGGAATGTTCCTGCGCGGCATCCTCAACGAAAAAACTTTTGTGGAGGCCGTGTTCACATTCGACCGCATCCGTATCTTAGGCGTAATACCCCGTCTGGCCATTTGTTATGGCGTTGGCGCTACCATCGCGTTGCTTGTGCCCCATAAAAAACTGCCATGGCTCGTCGCCCTGTTCCTTATTCTGTATTCCATCATTCTTGTTTTCGGCCACGGCTACGAACAGTCGTCGAACAATATTATCGCTGTCGTTGATGTCGCAGTGCTTGGCGAGAACCACATGTACACCTCGCATTTCTTCGGCGAGCCTGTAAAATTCGACCCCGAAGGTCTGTTAAGCACCTTACCCTCGATAGCCCACATGCTAATCGGCTTTATCTGCGGTATGCTGATTATGCGTACCCGCGACAACGAAAAACGGATCAACACACTCTTTATAATCGGTACAATCCTTACATTCACCGGCTTCCTCCTCAGCTACGGCCTGCCCATCAACAAAAAAGTATGGTCGCCCACCTTCGTGCTCACCACGTGCGGCCTCGCATCGAGCTTCTTAGGACTTCTGATATGGATTATCGACATAAAGGGACATAGCAAATGGTGCCGCTTCTTCGAAGCCTTCGGCATCAATCCTCTTTTCCTCTACTGCTTCGGTACTGTGATGGCAATAATTATAGGTGCCGTCAAGATACCCGTCGGCGGCGAAATGATTAGCATACACAGCTTTTTCTACAAAGACTGCTTCCTGCCTCTTTGCGCCGGCCATGCCCACCTTGCCTCATTCCTCTTTGCAATCACATTTGTATTATTCAACTGGTGTATAGGTTACATACTTTATAAGAAAAAAATATATATTAAGATATGATACTTGTAGCAGACTGTGGAAGCACCAAGATAGACTGGTGTATTCTTAACGAATCGAAACTTGAAAAACAAATTTTTACGCTGGGCATGAACGCCGTCATGCTCACCGAGGAAGAAATGCGCAGCCGTCTGGCCGCCGAACTTGTTCCTGAACTTGGCGAACTTGCCGACAGCATCTTTGAAGTATATTTCTACGGAGCCGGCTGCATTTCGCCCGAAGTGTGCGGTAACGTAGCACGCGCCATAAAAGCCAACATTCCGGCGGCAACACAAATCGAGGTTTACAGCGACCTGCTGGCCGCAGCCCGCGCTCTCTGCGGACGCAAGGCAGGCATTGCATGCATTATGGGTACAGGCTCCAACTCGTGCCTCTACGACGGCTCAGGCATCGCCTCCAATGTATCGCCCCTCGGCTTTATCCTTGGCGACGAAGGCAGTGGCGCCGTTCTTGGCAAACTGTTCCTGGGCGACGTGCTCAAAAAACAGCTTCCCGCAGAAATATGCGCTGCTTTCCTTGATGAATACGACCTCGACTTGCTCGGAATTATCCGCCGCGTGTACCGCGAACCGCAGGCAAACCGCTTCCTTGCATCCGTAACACCGTTCCTTAGCAAAAATATCAACGTTCCCGAAATCCACGCGCTTGTTCTTGGAGCTTTCCGCGCATTCTTCCACCGCAACATACATCAGTATCAGAACTATCAGAACCATCCTGTAAACTTTATCGGTTCGATAGCCTTCTACTTCAAGGATGTGCTTGCCGAAGCCGCGGCAGCCGAAGGCTGCACTATCGGCAAGATTCTGAAAAGCCCGATGGAGGGCCTGCTGAAATTCCATTCCGAAAAATAATTACGTCTAACATATGGCATTTGTAAAAATCAGCGAACAACCTTCGCTCTACAACGACCTTGAAAAGAAAAGCGTCGGAGAAATTCTTCACGAGATAAATACCGAGGATAAAAAGGTGGCATTTGCAGTAGAAAAAGCACTTCCCGCCATCGAAAAACTCGTAACCCAGATTGTTGCCCGCATGAAACGCGGCGGCCGTATTTTTTACATGGGTGCCGGTACATCCGGTCGTCTCGGCGTACTTGATGCGTCCGAGATTCCCCCGACATTCGGCATGGAACCCACTTGGGTTATCGGCCTTATCGCCGGCGGCGATATAGCCTTGCGCAACCCAGTAGAGAACGCAGAAGACGACAAACTGCAAGGCTGGCACGACCTCGAGAAATATAACATCAACGAACTCGATACCGTTATCGGTATCGCAGCGTCGGGCACTACCCCTTATGTAATCGGCGCACTCGAGGAATGCCGCAAGCACGGCATCCTCACGGCAGCAATCACCTCCAACCCAGATGCTCCCATCTCGCAGGCTGCCGACATCGCGATTGAAATGATTGTAGGTCCGGAATACGTTACCGGCAGCTCGCGCATGAAGAGCGGTACAGGCCAGAAGATGATATGCAACATGATCACCACTTCGGTAATGATTCAGATGGGCCGAGTAAAAGGCAACAAGATGGTGAATATGCAGCTTACCAATGCCAAGCTGGTAGACCGTGGCACACGCATGCTTGTGGACGAACTCGGTCTTGAATACGACGACGCACGCCGCCTGCTGCTTATGCACGGCTCTGTAAAGAAGGCCGTAGAGGCATACCGTTCCAACGAAGCTCAGGCCTGATGAATAAGTTTTTCCTTGCAGCGGCATTGGCGGCTGCCACGGCATTTACGTCGGTGGCAGAAAAACCAGTGCCGCTGCACTACCAGCGCGCCAGTTTTTTCGAGACTGTTATACCCGATACCTCCTCCATTGTGATGCTCGGCAACAGTCTTACGCACGGCTGCGAGTGGCACGAATTGCTCGGCATGCCCAATATACTAAACAGAGGCATCAACGGCGATACTACCCAGGACATCGCCAACCGGCTTTCTTCCGTAACATCGGGACATCCCTCCAAGATTTTTCTTCTTGCGGGAGCAAATGATGTAAGCCACAATCTTTCAGCAGACAGTATCGCCACCCTGGTTTTAGGACTTGTCGACAGAATTCGGCGCGAGACTCCGACCACGCAGCTGTATCTGCAATCGCTGCTTCCGATAAACAACAGCTTCGGCGTATACAGCCGCATGAAGGATAAGGAACAGATTATCCGCGACACCAACGCGCTTCTTGCAAAAGGTGCCGGGGAGCGCGGTGTTCCGTTCATCAACCTCTATCCTTTGTTCTGCGATGAAAACGGCAATCTCCGCTCCGACCTTACTAACGACGGCCTGCACCTGCTCGGGCCCGGTTACCTTATCTGGAAAGAAGCACTGCTGCCCTACCTGAGTCGCTGAACAACATGATTGAAGACAAGCAGCAACAACGCATAATCGAATCTTTCGGCACGTCAGCCCTTGTACTGGCGGGTCCCGGATGCGGCAAAACCCATATTCTTGCACGTCGGGTATATTATGCCGCATCGGTACACGGAGTCCCATTCGAACGCATGCTGTGCGTCACTTTTACGAATCGCGCCGCCCGCGAAATGCGTGCGCGCATAGAAGATTATCTGGGTCGTCGCCCGGATAATCTTTTTATAGGCAACATACATCGATTCTGCCTCGGTTTTCTGATGGCAAACAACCTTGTAGACGAAAACACAAGCGTTCTTGACGAAGAGGACCAGCTCGAATTCTTTGCCAACACTTTAGGACTGAAATACGAACGGGATATACGAGATTTCCTGAAGAAAAAAGCTTATATTTTCTCGATGGAACATAATTTCCCGCCGATTGTTATCAGAACGCCTTCCGGAGGAATTTCAGACACCGACTGTTCCCGCATAACCGCGTACCGGCGCTATCAGGAGGAGAACAGTCTTATCGACTTCGACGATATCCTGCTTCTTGCCTATCACTTCCTCAATACCGGCGACTCCCGAATATTGCAGAAAGCTGCATACGATTGGATTCAGGTAGACGAAGTACAGGATATGACGCCGCTCCAGCTCGGCATCGTGGAGTTACTTTCTGCTCCCGGAAGCACAAAATTATACTTCGGCGACGAGCAACAGGCGATTTTCCGATTTGCCGGCGCAGGAGGACCGGCAATGGACTGGCTGAAAGAGAAAGCAGGGAACAATATATACAGGCTTCAGCGCAACTACCGCTCGCCATCGTATTTGGTGGACGTATGCAACGAAGTTGCACAGAATTGGCTGAATATTCCGCAAGAGTTCCTGCCGAAAGCCACGGATGTTTCCGACGCAGCAGATAGGCTTACCGCATACGAAGGCCAGGAAAATGAATTACAAGCACTCTCGGCATATTATGCCGAGAGATGGACCCGGGAATTTCCAGAGGAAAACACGGCGGTACTTGTGCGTACAAATGCGGAAGGCAACCGCTTATCCGGCTTCTTCGATTATCTGGGAATACGCCATTTCCATATCTCGCGCGACGACCTTTTCCACCAGGTGCCGTTCAAAACGGTGTGGTCGCATCTTGCGATTGTGCGCAACCCACTGCAGACCGAGGCCTGGGCAAGAATTCTGTATCAGACCAACGCCGTCCGAACCCTTGCCACTGCCCGCGCAGTGGTGGCCGACTTGCGCAGACAAGCAATCAATCCGGTGGAACTGCTTAACATCGACAAACCGGGAGTTCTCCAGCGTCTGCGCGACGCATTCGGGGCCAATGATACCGACGTTATAGTTTTCGATACCGAGACAACGGGCACCGACATATTCGCAGACGATGTAGTACAAATTGCCGCCATTCGTATGCGTAAAGGAAAGATTGTACCAGGCAGCGATTTCAAGGTATTTGTAGAATCGAACCGGGAACTGCCGAAAACACTGGCCGACGGGAAACCGAACCCTATGGCCGAGGTTTATAATAATGCCACGAAACTGACACCGGAAGAAGCCTTCGGACATTTTATAGCCTACATAGGGAGCAACGCCATACTTGCCGGACACAATATCGACTTCGACAAAGCAATAATCCGTAACAACATTTCAAGACAGACAAACATTCGGGACGCCGATATTTTCCACTACTCTACCCCGGCAATCGACACGCTCGAACTGGCACGTCTGCTACTGCCGCGGCAGAACAGCTACAGTCTGGAAGATCTGCTCTCCGCACTTAAGGTAGAAGGTATCAACAGCCACCTCGCCGACGATGACTGCGTCGCAACCGCACACCTGCTTGAGCGGCTCTACGTGGAGGGGTTGCCATTTATGGCCTCGTGCAACTATACTCGCCAAAGCCCCGGCATACAGAAAATCGCCCGCCGAATCCGCATTGCCTACAACGAGTTCTACAACAGCTGGCGTCAGGCTTATTTCTCGCCTGGCGGCTCTTTGGCCGAAGCAATAAACTGCTCCGCAGAATGGTTCTGCACCAACGGATACTGTAATTCTGTTGAACGGCTCGACTATGTAACGGCACTGATTGAACGGGAAGTAGCAAAACCGTCGTCAGAATCCGGCTTCCGCTATCAGCTGGACAATCATCTGTATGAATTGCTGACGTATAACGAATCCGATTTATTTGCCAACGGCATTGTTCGCGAACCCGTAAGTATAATGACTGTCCACAAGGCTAAAGGCCTTGAGATGCCCAGCGTTATCATTTATGATGCCACGAGCGCCTGCGGTACCGACGGCGACAGTATCCGCCTGCTGTACGTTGCTCTTTCCCGCGCGAAGAAACGCCTGGCCATAGGCATGCGCGGAAACCCATACGGCCCTCTGCTCTCCATACTGCCCCGCTTCCGCATCCTCGGCCCATTAGCGAAAAACAGAATAACTTCTCTGGACTGGATTTCCCGCGCAAACGATAACTGATTCCTTTTGCTGATTGTTATAATAAAAAATGAAAATATAATGATAATAAACACCGCCCGATTTGTAATAAGCAACAGCGACTACCGCCGTTGTCCCGACGATAAAAAGCATGAATATGCCTTTATCGGCCGCTCCAATGTAGGTAAATCGTCGCTAATCAACATGCTCACCGGCCGAAAGGGTCTGGCAATGACATCCGCCACCCCAGGCAAGACCATGCTTATCAACCATTTTCTTGTCAACGACCAGTGGTATATCGTAGACCTCCCCGGCTACGGCTATGCCCGCCGAAGCAAGGCCGACCGCGACCGGCTGGAAGCCATAATTCAAAATTATATACTCAACCGCATCCAAATGACCAACCTGTTCGTGCTTGTCGACAGCCGCCTTGAGCCACAGAAAATCGACCTTGAGTTTATGGAGTGGCTCGGCGAGAACGGTGTGCCCTTCAGCATTGTGTTCACGAAGATGGACAAACTGGGCTCCGTCGCCGGCGAGCGCAATGTGGCTGCCTACTGCGAGAAACTGCTGGAGACGTGGGAAGAACTTCCGCCCGTTTTCCAGACATCCAGCGAGGATAAACGCGGCCGCGACGCAATACTCGACTATATCGCACAGATGAACCAACTGCCTCTGGGCGGTAACGAACAATGATAGCCTCCTGGGCGTTTTCATATCATGACAAAGCTACGTTTTCCGCAGCAATCAAAAGTTTTAACAACTACTAAATCTGTCTGATATGAACAAGAAAACTACTAAAAGCGAGAAAGAATACGCCCAAAAGAACTATCCAGGTGCCGAGATTGACAAGGCCGACGGCAACAAAGCAGGACAAGATCTCGTAAATCAGGAGACAAAACTGATTAACAATAATCCACGCAACTGAGCGTTATATTCAATATTGCATTGCATAACTAAAACAGATAAAACACGATGAAACTATTTAAAGGATTACTTATCGGCGTGCTTGCCGCAGGTATGCTCGTCGGCGAATGCGGATGTTCCTCCATGACCAAGACAGGCAAAGGCGCCCTCATCGGCGGCGGCGGCGGCGCAGCTCTCGGTGCTGGTATAGGCGCCCTTATCGGCGGCGGTAAAGGTGCTGGCATTGGCTCGGCCGTAGGCGCTGCTGTAGGCGCAGGTGCAGGTGCCCTTATCGGCAACAAGATGGACAAGCAGCAGAAAGAACTGGAACAGCAGCTTGGATCACAGGCAAAGGTTGAACAGACAACCGATCAGAACGGTCTCCAGGCAATCAAGGTAACCTTCGACGGCGGCATCCTCTTCCCAACCGGAAAATACACACTCAACAGCCAGGCAAAAGCTGACCTGACCCGTTTCGCTACCTCGCTGAAAAACAACCCCAACACAAACGTGCAGATCTACGGTTACACCGACAATACCGGCTCATTCGCCGTTAACGAGAAGCTCTCCAACGAGCGTGCAGAGGCTGTACTGAGCTATCTGGCCAACGCCGGCGTCGCTGCAACACGACTCTCCGCACAGGGAGTGCCTATGGCCGATTATATCGCTTCCAACGATACCCCCGAAGGCCGTGCCCAGAACCGCCGCGTAGAAATATACATCTCCGCCGACCAGGAGATGATCCAGCAGGCCGAAGCTGGAACACTCAAATAATTTTTTTTGAAAACTTCTACAGCGGACAACTTGAAAAAGTTGTCCGCTTTTATTTCTTTACCTTTTATTGACAAGAAAAAAAGTTATCAACAAAAGGCAACATTTGATATGCGGGATTTTGGTCGTTAGCAGAATAATTGCCAACTTTGCCATAGCAATAAACCATAAATCATGACCACAGACAACAACTATTCCTATGAACAGGCGCTTGCCGCCAGCCTCGATTACTTCGGCGGCGACCAGCTCGCCGCACAGGTATGGGTGAACAAATACGCCCTCAAGGATTCCGACGGCAACCTGTACGAACTCACACCCGCCGACATGCACCGGCGCCTTGCCCGTGAGCTGGCCCGAATCGAAAACAAATATCCCTCGCCCATGAGTGAGGACGAGATTTTCGGCCTCCTGGATCACTTCCGTTATGTAGTTCCCCAAGGTAGCCCAATGGCCGGAATAGGCAATAATTTTCAGGTAGGCTCGCTCTCCAACTGCTTTGTTGTTGGCATCGACGGCAAACCGGACAGCTACGGCGGAATCATGCGCATCGATCAGGAACAGGTGCAGCTGATGAAACGCCGAGGCGGCGTGGGACATGACCTGTCGCACCTGCGCCCCAAAGGCTCTCCGGTAAAGAACTCCGCCCTCACCTCCACCGGTCTGGTCCCCTTTATGGAGCGCTACTCCAACTCCACGCGCGAGGTAGCGCAAGACGGTCGCCGCGGTGCTCTGATGCTCTCCGTTTCAATAAAGCACCCCGACGCCGAAGGCTTCATCGACGCCAAGATGACCCCTGGCAAAGTTACCGGCGCTAACGTATCTGTGCGCATCGACGACGACTTCATGCGCGCCGTAGAAGAAGGTCGCCCGTACACCCAGCAGTATCCTATCGACGCTAAAGAACCGAAATATCGCCAGGAAACCGACGCCGCGGCTCTGTGGAACAAGATAGTTACCAACGCCTGGCGATCCGCCGAACCCGGCGTATTGTTCTGGGACACCATACGCCGCGAATCCGTACCCGACTGCTACTCCGACCTCGGGTTCGAGACAATATCCACCAACCCATGTGGCGAAATACCACTGTGCCCCTACGACAGTTGCCGTCTGCTGGCGATAAACCTGTATTCCTTTGTGGAGAATCCGTTCACGCCGCAGGCATGCTTCAACTTCGACAAGTTGCGCGAGGTTGTTGTAAAAGCGCAGCGCATTATGGACGACATAATAGACCTCGAACAGGAAAAGATAGCACTCATCCTCAAGAAAATAGAATCCGATCCCGAACCGGAGGAAGTTCGCGCACCCGAACGCGACCTTTGGCTCAAGATTCAGAAAAAGACTCTAAAAGGGCGCCGCACGGGCCTGGGCACCACTGCCGAAGGCGACATGCAGGCGGCCTTAGGTCTGCGCTACGGCACACCGGAAGCCACGGCATTCTCGGTAGATGTTCACAAGAACATCGCCCTGGCCGCATACGCCTCGTCGGTAGAAATGGCACAGCAGCGCGGCGCCTTCGAGATTTACGATACCGCGCGCGAAAAGGACAATCCTTTTGTTCGCCGCCTCGCCGACGCCGACCCCTCGCTATATGAGAATATGGCCAAATACGGACGCCGTAACATTGCCTGTCTCACGATTGCCCCAACCGGTACTACAAGTATAATGACACAGACATCCAGCGGCATAGAACCCGTATTCATGCCCGTGTACAAGCGTCGCCGCAAAATCAACGCCGCCGACCCCAGTGCCCGCGTAGACTATGTTGACGAGAACGGCGATTCCTTCGAGGAGTACATCGTTTATCATCCCAAATTCCTTGTGTGGATGAAGACCAACGGTATAGACACTGAAAAAAACTACAGTCAGGAAGAACTCGACGCGCTTGTGGCAAACTCGCCATACGCCGGCGCCACTGCAAACGAAATAAACTGGCACGAAAAGGTGAGCATGCAGGGACAGATTCAGAAATGGGTGGACCACTCCATCTCTGTAACCATCAACCTGCCGGCCGACATCAGCGTACAGGAAGTGGAAAGCCTCTACCGCGAAGCATGGCACGCAGGCTGCAAAGGATGCACGGTGTATCGCGACGGATCCCGCTCGGGTGTTCTTCTCGCTATCGAGAAAGACAAAAAGAAAGGCAAGGACGAAAACCACGAACATACACCCATTCTGGCAAAACGCCCCAACGAGCTTGAAGCCGATGTTGTACGCTTCCAGAACAACAAGGAAAAATGGATTGCATTCGTCGGCCTTGTGGACGGCCGTCCCTACGAGATATTCACCGGCCTCGCCGACGACGAGGACGGCATATTCTGCCCCAAAGCCGTTACCCACGGCAAGATTATCAAGGCTGTGGACGAGAACGGGAACAAACGCTACGACTTCCAGTTTATCAACAAACGCGGCCACAAAACCACAATCGAGGGCCTGAGCGACAAATTCAATCCCGAATTCTGGAACTATGCCAAACTTATTTCCGGAGTCCTCCGATACGGCATGCCTATCGACCAGGTACTCAAGCTTGTAGGAGGCCTCGAGCTTGATTCGCAGAGCATTAACACATGGAAGATGGGTGTTGAGCGCGCCCTCAAGAAATATCTGCCCAACGGCACTACCGCCAAAGGTCAGGTATGTCCCAACTGCGGACAGGAGACGCTGGTGTATCAGGAAGGATGCCTGATATGCACAAACTGCGGCACAAGCAAGTGCGGATAATACTCACCAATAACTGATACAAGTAACCCGTCGCATTCCACGACGGGTTTCTTTTTTACCGCAGCGCCGCAATTTCCTCCTGCAGAAGTTCCAGAAAACGGGCAGCATGAGCGCCATCCATCTGCGTGTGGTGGAACTGGAACGAGACAGTAAGCCGCGTTCTGAACATGCTATTGCGATAGCGTCCCCATATCATGAACGGGTTGTTGAATATGCCACTGTACATACCAACGGCTCCGTCGATTTCATATCGAGCCAATGCCGAGGTCCCGATAACCATGCTGTCGGCAATGTCGTGATTCGCGCAGGTTTCGGCAACTTGTCGAGTCAACCGCAGATAATCGACATTGAATTTTGACAGATTATCGGAGAATGGAATGTCGCACGAGCTCACTTCTCCATCCCTGTTGGCCACAATGGTATTGACGGCAATTGTGTCATAGCAAATCAGTTTTCCTCCTACTGGCAGCATATAGAATTCCTTTATCCGCGTAGCGGCTTTGCCTATACACCAGCACATCAGCATATTGAATTTAAGATCGCACTTGCGACAGATTTTTCTGAGCCTCGACACGTCAAGTACCTTTATCAACGTAACCATCGGCATAGGAGCTTTCATCCACATTTCAAAAGCATAGGCACGCGTAGTCTGCGCCGGATTAACTTCCTGCATCATAGTTTTTTGATGCAAAGTTAGACCGTCGCTACGATTATAGATAGAAAAAAAGAGACATTATACCGGATTAGTATATAGATCAGAGTACGGTCTGCAAACAGTCAACAGTGATGTTGGGGTGCGTCCGCTCATTGCCTTAAACTCACGGATAAAATGTGATTGGTCGGAGTAGCGCAATTCCGTGGCGATTCCTATATAATCCGTATCGCCGCATTGCATCAAACGCAGTGCTTTCTGAAATCTTACAATTCTGGAATACTCCTTCGGATTCATCCCGACCATGCCCCTGAATACCCGTTCAAACTGCTTTTTGCCGAGGCATGCCCTATCAGCCAGCACATTCATGGATGTGTAAGGCTTGTAAAGCAATTCGTTTACAGCACTACTGATCCGTTTGAAATTTAAAGTAGGTTCAATTCTCGACAATAGATATTTTTCGAGAATTTCTATACATTTATCGTTGTCCGGACAGTCGAAAATCCGTGCTGCAAGTTCATTCAGTTGCCTGTTCTCAATGTCGTAACCCGATATTTCAAGATTGTAGAAGACAGAAGGTGGTGTGTCGATAAACATTCCAATCACATGTGGATGGAATACCGCCACAATCATCTCCAGATTGCCGTCAGAACAGATATGAGCCGGAAAATTCACCTGCCCGCTGATTGTAAAAGGACTTTGATATTGACCTGTTTCCGGAATATACAGCGGCGATTTGCGATGGAATATAATCTGCGAACAGCCAATGGGGAATGTCAGGACGCTGAAAGGCTCTGTACTTTCCAGTATCCAATAGTAGCGCACATACGGACGCAACTCTTCACATGGCCTCACAACTTTCATAAATCTTTGCGTTTCGCCATTTCCGTTACATGCCTGACAAACTCTGTTTTAGCTTCCGTATAGCCATCACGATTGTTTCTGAACTCGGGCAACAGAGATAATTTCAGTTTTTCATATTCCCGAGCTATTCACGGATTGGCAATAATATAGTCACGGAACAGGATTTCATCGTTATCACCTGTTCTGTGAAAATGGATATGAAAAACTTTGTCTGCATAGCCTTGCGGTGTATATCCCCAGTTGAAACTGACACGGCTTTCTGATTCCGACATACAGATATAGCCATTGTTCTCCATCAAGGTTCTTATCGGCAACCAGTCCACACAGGCTGGAACCTCGACAAGAATATCAACAATAGGCTTCGCCTGAATATCAGGAACTGCTGTGCTGCCGATATGATTTATTATCGGATTATAATCTGCCAACAATGCCGAAAGCTCCCTGATTTTCTCACGCGCCCAGCCGGACCAACAGGAATTATGTGGCACAAGAACTACGGGAAACAGTTCCCACAGTTCCTCCAACGTCATATCCTTTAATTCCTTACACATGATTTATCTGGGGATATATTCTCCAACAAGTCTATTTCACCATTCCGGATTGCACTTATCGCCATGCGGATCTTTTCTTCCGGCCAGTTCCACCATTGAAGTTCCAACAATCGCTTTATAACTTCCGGGGCAAATCTTTTACGAATCTCTTGTGCCGGAACGCCACCGACTATTGAGTATGGCTCGACATCTTTGGTTACCACTGCTCTTGTTCCGACAATCGCGCCATCGCCAATATGTACTCCGGCCATGATTACTGCGTCATAGCCTATCCATACATCATTGCCAATCACAATATCGCCTTTATTATCCCAGGCGGAGGCTACTTCTGATTTCGGCAAATCCCATTCCTCAAAGAACAAGGGGAATGTATAGGTGGACAGCGATTTAAGCGTATGGTTGGCACAGTTGAAAATAAACTTTGCGCCGCAAGCAATCGAACAGAACTTACCGATAATAAGCCTGTCATTATTTATCGGATAATGGTAGAGAACATTGTTTTTCTCGAAGTCGCGTGGGTCATTCACAAAATCATTATAGATAGTGAAATCACCGACCTCGATTGTCGGACGCGCGACAACCGATTTCAGATACACTGTCTGGTTATCATTGGAACGGGGATATACTTTATTCTTGTCCATAGTTCAATCCTTGTAACCGCTTCATTAACCACGCCATGTTATCGCCAAGATTGCGCATGTTTGCCATACCTTCATCATCATTTATGACATCTCCTACATTCTTGCCGTAAACCATATTCCAGTATATTGAGCCAACAACAATCATCTCCTTGTTGAGCATAAAATGGTTCATGGTATCGACAGTTGTCATTCCTCCGCCACGACGAACAGCTGCAACCGAAGCTCCGACCTTATGACGGAGAAGTCCGGGATTGGTGGCGACAACGACACCGGCACGCTCCAGAAAAGCTTTCATTTTGGCCGAAACATCTGCGGAATAGACCGGGGAACCGAGTATGATGCCGTCGGCATCGACCATTCGGCTGAATATTTCCGCAAAACAGTCTTTGGTAAACACACAGTTACCGCAGCCTTTGCAGGCGAAACAGCCGCGGCATGGCTGAATCTCATAATCAGCCAACTGTATCAGCTCTGTTTCAATGCCCTCTTTGTTCAGTTCATCAAAGACTTTGCCGATAATGATGGCCGTGTTGCCGTCTTTGCGTGAGCTTCCGTTAATACCGATTACTTTCATAGCTTCTGGTGCTGTTCCATCTCAATGCAATTCCATGTTTCGCCCAGACATTGATAGCTTTCTGCCTCCGGTCTTGAAACACGATGAAAACCGGCGGCTTCATAGCAATGGATAGCTGATGTATTATTCTCAAAGACACCGAGCGACACTTTCATGGCACCAAGCTCTTCATAGGCATATTTGACAGCCATTGAAACAAGAGCTTTGCCTAAACCGCACCCACGTTTTGAATCATCGACGATGACAAATCCCAATCGTTGCTCTGAATGATTGTCTGCCGGAGTACGCAAGGTGATGTACCCGACAATATCATCGCCATCAGTCATTGTAAGGGCGCGTGAGTGTTGTCCGTCAATATACCGTTCGTGATACGTGTTCATATCTTCGGGCTTGACAGGATAACGCTCATATCTGTCGGCACACCATTGGCGCATCAGGTATTCGCTTTTGAGCCACGATGTAATCACAGCGGCATCCGAAGGTTGATATGGGCGTAATGTCAAGCTCATGGTTTGAAGTTTCGTTTAATCTCGTCAATTGACTTGCCGCCGATACCGAAATTCTCATCCGGCAACTCTTTTATGGTAACAGTGAAGAACTGCTCCGGGATGTGTGTGTTATCTCGGATGCTGTTGCTGTCAACCTCTCAATCAGTTCTTTCTTCTGTTCAGCGGTCAGTTTGCCGCTTTCGATGGATATGTATGGCATAATCAGAGAATGGTTTTGAGAATATTATCGCAGAACATTGTCGGAGTAAACTCCACAATCTGATAGTCGGCTATGCCATTGATATTAAACGGATCTTGCGCAATGATGGCGTCCACTGCTGTTCGGTTTTCAGCCTTAATCATAATCACTCCGCCCACACGCGGTGTCTGTGGCCCTGAGGCGATGAAATCTCCAACGGCATAATGCTTAGCGAGATATTCACGGTGTGCAGCAAGGAATCTGTCAACCTCGCTCAACGGTTTCTTATATGTTAAAATTGCGATAAACATGGTTTTATTTCCGTTTAATTGTCTGACATTTACGTTTAGTCATTTCCTCGGCGAAAGCCTGTTCGCCATGCTCGCGGATGTAGCGGATGCAAGCCGGACGGTCTGACCTGAAAAGAAAGGCGAATATCTTTCCTATGAGATTGGAATATATCTTACACTCAGTTACATTCTCTGGACATTCGGCACAAGTGTAATAACCATTACCTTTAGCGCAAGACCTGATCTTGCACCAGGTCGCCTTTTCATTATCATGGCAACCGGGGCATTTCTCCGAGAGATATTTCCGACACGCTCCGCAGTAAAGACCACACGCCGCTATGAGTTCTTTGTTTGCCTTGATATTCTTCATGGCAAGAATTTATATTTGAATATGGGCAAATTCATGGTCAATCCAGATAGTAGCTTCCGTCCCGACGAAACGAAGCAGCAAATAGTTCGGATCTGCAGGTCCGCCGGGGAAATGATTTATATACCAGTCCTGCCATTTTTCACGGCGGATATTGTCGTCATAGATAACCTCCACGGTGCCTCGCAGACAGACGCTTGAACCGTCTTTATCGTAGCATAACCCAGCTTTTGGATTCCGTTTGAAATCAGCAACCTTCACAGAATCGGCCCCGGTTGCCATCCATACAACACTGCAGCCCTGAGTGTCGCCTTTCGCCATAGGGACAGGACGCGGGAAACCATCGCTGTTGACCGATGCAATGGTTACTGTGGAACATTTCGCAAGAAGATTCTCAGCTTTTTCTATAAGATTAGATACACCTCTCTGCTTCCAGCGTTTAAGGTGAGGAAAAAACTGACGCATCTGCTCTTTCATCTGCTCTACAGAGAGATTTTGTCCGGTGTTCTTGTTAATTTCTTCCGTAAACTGAGCGCAGTGGTCAATCATCTGCTCCATAGTCATGTCCTGCAAGAACTTGCCGTCCTTGTAGCAATAGATACAGTAATCCTCATTTGGTTTGCCATCGGCATTCGTACCTAGGATTTCGTTTGAGAGCGGCATTCCGCAGCTCTGACAAAATTTTTGGTCCATCTCGTTATTTTTGTTTTTGGAGGTTTGACATTATATTATGTCGAAGTTATCGCGGCACCCATCAAAATAATACTGTTATCACTGCACATCCGTCTGCATTTGGCACCAGTCCTGCCGGGTCATTATGTAGAAATGTTCCGTCCGTATGTCGCCGAGCGGGGATATGATGCCGTTATTCGTATGATGGAACTTGAAGCCGCTCTTTTCACATACCCTTTTCGATTTGATGTTGCCGTCGTAATACCCGCACCATACCGCATCGAGCATCAAGCTATCAAAACTTCTCTTCAACAAAGCTTCGACCGCCTCCGGAATCAGACCTTGGCCCCAGTAAGGTTTGCCAATCCAGTATCCTATCTCCGCTTCGCCATGCTTCATTTCGGCGGAATGCAGCCCGTCGGCAAACATTATGCCGCAGCTGCCTATTGGTTCTCCGGTATCTTTCAACACAACCGCATAAACCTCCGGAGCGGCGAAAACTGTCCGAATAATTTCCAGACTGTTCTCAACAGATGTGTGCGGAGGCCAACCGGCAATGGGACCGACGTCCGGATCACTGGCATATCTGAACAGAGCCTCGGCGTCTGTATCCGTCCAAGGCCTGAGTATAAGTCTTTTTGTTTCTATCATTATTCTTGCGCGTGGTCGGGAAACAGATTGCAGAATCCCTCCCTGTAAAACTGATAATACATCTCAATTCGTTCCGACGTATCATTATCAAGCAGCAGAAGAAGTTCTTTGGCAAACTCGAGAGTGGCCGAACCGTTTGCAGTAACTATGTTTTTATCACATACTGCCTGTGCATGGACATATCCGTCAGAATTAGTATAATTCTCTCCGCCCCATAGCCTCAACTGCTCCAGCCCATTGCCTGTATGCCGTACAGCGTTCAGAAAACCGTTTTTGGCCATAAAAGAAGCCGCATTACATATAGCGCCTACAATCTTGCCGCGTTCAACCGCCTGCCGCACTATAGGGACAACCTTTTCGGCTACAGGCGTAGCCCAGCCGAAGCCGCCGATCAGTACTATCGCTGCATAATCCTCCGGCATTGTTTCGAAAGAATAATCCGGCACGGTATTAAAGCCGCCTATGGATCTCACAGGCTCTGACGTCGGTGCCACAACCTTGTTCATATACTTCGGATTCGCCTTCAATGCACATTCATCGGAAGCGATAGCCTGTGAAAGATACACAGCCTCATGCGCAGCATAATCCGGCAGCAGAATATATAAAATTTCGTTGTTCATTTGATGCGGGTAAATAATTTCCAAATGCAAAAATAGCATTAAATTGCGATACCGCAACACTACCCTACCAAATAATACGCCGTCATTCCTGATTTCTCACTGATTTCTCACTATCCTTGTTTCCTGACTGTTCCTGATTATCAAAGGAGCAGTCTCAGTCGTTACTACGCTGGTATCCAGCCCAAGAGTCTTTTCTACCGACACTGACATATGCCGGAGCATCTCATACGCAATAAGTACCCTGCGTTCATAAGCATTGCAAATACTTCCGGGAGAAAAAACACGATGAATCAGTACAAAACGGAAATCTCCGGGTATTCCATAGCGTCTCATAGACGGATATTTGCTTGTCAGCGAAAGATCGCCGGCATGCGCAAGATCCTCTACAATCTGCCTGAGAAAGACATTGATTCGCGGCTGTATCTTGAATCCAAATCTCACAGTTACCATAAATATCGCGTCCTCAACCATCGTATCAACTGAATAATCAAGTGTATACGGCTGGTCTGTATGTTCAACGCGAATAATCCAGTAATGGTCGGCCCTCTTAGGCTGCTTGTTGATTATCGAATACAATAATTTGCTCTCTACCATGTTTTTCGACGGAGCAAAACTAATATACACCACATTGGACGCATACCGTGGTATCTCAACATCATTTCTTATAGCGGTGATAATGTCTATATAATCCGGGAAATATTTGTAATCCACATGGCTGCGATGAAATGAACGGCCTTTATTCCAGATTAGCATCACACAGCATAATACACTGGCAATTAACACCGTAAACCAACCTCCATGAACAAATTTAAACATGTTGGCAGCCAGGAAAGCGCCTTCCAGTGTACAAAAAACTATTAAAAACGCAGATGTGAGCCATACTGGCATTCCTTTATCCCTCATATAACGCCACAGAAGGATTGTCGTGGCCAGCATAGTTATGGTAATTGCAAGACCATAGGCAGCTTCCATGTGGCTTGAAGATCGGAACAGCAGCACTGTAACAACGCATCCAACAAACAAAAACAAGTTAATTCCAGGGACATATAACTGGCCCTTTACTTTTCCGGTATAACTTATCTGCATTCGAGGCCAAAGGTCGAGATTCACAGCTTCGCTAATCAATGAAAACACTCCGCTTATCAAAGCCTGGCTTGCTATTATCGCGGCAATAGTCGATATAAGAATGCCGAATGCTAAAAAATGAGGCGGCATCATTCCATAGAACGGATTAACAAGGCTGTCCAAAGATCCTGCGTTCGCCAGAATCCAAGCCCCTTGCCCGAGATAGTTCAAAATAAGCATGACTTTGACGAAAAGCCAGCTGAAAGTAATATTGTAACGTCCACAATGCCCCAGATCGGCATACAACGCTTCCGCTCCGGTGGTACAGAGAAAAACTGCGCCAAGAATGAACATCCATTCAGGACTGGAAATAATCAGCCTTACAGCATAATATGGGTTGAACGCCTTGAATATGGACAAATCGCTCCATACATTTATGATTCCGAGTATGCCGAGCATGAGAAACCACACGAGCATGGCCGGTCCAAAAAACCGTCCGATCTTTGAAGAACCGGAACGCTGAACAAAGAATACCAGAGTTATTATCACCAGAACGATAGGGACAATCGGTGTCGAGACATATAAAGATTGCAGACCTTCTACTGCAGAAGTAATTGTTACAGCCGGTGTTATAATCCCATCGGCAAGCATTGTGCTTGCGCCTATGGCGGCCACGACGAATGTCCATCTGCTTTTAGCTGCTTTCTTTACCAGTGAATAAAGAGCCATAATACCACCCTCCCCGTTATTGTCGGCCCGAAGTGCGACTGCTACATATTTTACTGACGTCTGAAGCGTGAGAGTCCATATGACACACGACACCGCACCGATAATATAATTGCTGTCGAACTCAGGATTGACATGCAGAATAGCCTTCATGACATAAAGTGGAGAAGTACCAATGTCTCCGAATACTATTCCTATGGCAATGAGTAATCCTGCAGCACTTACATCCGTGAATTTCTTACGTTTCTGACACATTCCGCTTCCCATTTTATTTTTGATTGAGCCAATTAATTAAAATACATCCAAAGATATCTCTGGAAATATCATCAGCCACAACGGCATGGCACATATCAGTTGAGGCAAGTGAGGTGTTCTTGAAAATTGAATTCATAGTTTATAATTTGAAAATTATAACACCGCGGTTAAAAAAAATGTTTTATATTCATTCACCAATTAAATGGACTGTGCACTTTTTCAGAACACTTTTTCGGAACACTGAAGAATCCAAATAGAAACGCACAGTTTTAGCATATAAACCGCAATACAAGTGTATCTCTCTCCTCGGAGGGGGAGGCTCGCTCTTGGGGTCGGCCAAGTCCGCCCTAAGAGCGAACAGTTCAGGAAATTCTTCAACAAATGCAACGGCAATACAAAAAAAGGAGTCCGAAGTCTCCTTAAAATTAAGTAATTTTGTATTGCTGAAATGAAAAACTTAACTTCGGAACAAAGATACGAAATTTACCTCGGAAGAAAGAGGGGCTGGAACAGAAGCCGTATTGCGGTAGAATTTCTTCAAGACTTGCCTTCTCACATCCGAAACCGAAATATATATTCGGAGTATGTCATGTTCTCGTTTTGACAGTTCTTTCAATTTTCCTTCATATTTCTATTTAACACAGATAGCCCGCTGAATACCTTGACGAATCCACCAGATTGCATAAGAGATAAATTTGAATCCCAATGTTTCGTCGAAGTGGTAGATTGCATATTCCAAACCGATGTTTCCTTCGACCATTAGTTCTTCCAAAGAATGTTTCTCCGAAACGTATCGACTGGCAACAGCGCGTACAAATCGTTGGTTTGCACGCATGAGCTTATCTTTTGATACCTCTACATCGCCCTCTGCTCGTTGAATTTGCTTTATAAGTTTAACTTCATCTTCTATAGTGAGAAGATCTTCTCTACTTACGGTCTGAAGAAACTTCAAATATTCCTCGTCTGGTTCGCGCTTAATTATTTCTTTCATATTTATCCGATCTCTTGTTTGCTTTATAGTTGATATTCTTTCGTTTCAATACGCAAGCATAACTTTCTCTAATAATCACTTAAGTTTCGGCACTTAATCTGGATACCTTTGGTGATTATTATGCGCAGTAGAACGTTGTATTCTGATGATTTCATTATTTGTACTGATTCAACAATCTATTATAATAGCGGTTCATCGTTCCAGCCAAGCTGATAGAACACTATTCTCGCGCGTCATGGATTTGCTATTGACCTTTTATTTAGGCGTCTCGAAAATTCCGAAATACTTATCAATAGATGTATTATCAGTTATTGCAATAACCAAATCTTCTAACTCCTAATTTTTCTTTCCACAGAGTTTCACGTTCTATAGCATAATGGGCAGAGACATCCAATGGCAGAGTTTCAAGAATAGACCATTTCAAATTTGTTTTGCAATAATCTTCTCCTTTCTTCTTAAGATCCAAATCCCCTCCATGACCGGTTGCTGCATATTGAATCCATCGGCCCAATATTCCCTGTTTATTATAAGTTGAACCGATATAGAGTTTCCCATTTGATGTATCCAATATGCAATATATGCAATTTATATCCTTTAGCATTGTCACCCAATCAGGGTGTTGAACTACAAGTTGCAATTGGGCATGATTCAGATTTACATCCAAATATGATTCAAATAACGGCACGTTACCTTGTTCCGGTATATATTCTTCTATTCGAGCTTTCTTCTCTTTATTATAATACTGATGCCAGGAATTAGCTGGAAATCCCCAATCAATTACAATTCTTTTTTCTAAATGCTCAAAAGCCTTTATTTGCTCCAAATCTAAAATCACTTCGCCACTTACACTCGGATTATCCTTTTTACCATTTATTTTATACACTCCTACGAATCTTGCGGATGTTTTTTCCTCCCCAATAAAAGAAACAATGTATTTTATGTTTCTCACATTACTGGCCAATTGCTCGCTTTGATATTGTAGAAAAAGATCTTTGCGATATACGTAAAGAGCATATAGACTTGTAATATTGGTTGGAAAAGGATTCCCATGAATAAACAATTTTGTTTGAATTTCATCCTTACCCAACTTCGTACGGCTGTCTGCATGACGAATCATTTTAATTTGTCGTGGACAAGTATTGTCAAATTCGCTGTCGATTCCCTTAAGCAAATTCTGAACAATTGTGGTATATTTCTCTCTTTTCATGTATTATAAGGTTATTAGGTTATTTTCTCCAGTTAAATTCTGTGCCTAACATATTCAGGCCATAGTATTTCCAGATTTCTTTATCGAAATTGGGGGTGAATTTTGCCATCACTATGCGGTCTTCCTCTTTGGTGCCGTCTGGACGCCACGGCTGAAACCGATAGCAAAGGTCGGCAATTTTCTGCGGTTCATCGTTCCAGTCAAGCTGATAAAAAACTGTTCCAACACGTGTCATGGATTTACACATTTCTGGTGTGATGCAATGATTATCAAGAACAAAAGCATATTTAGCGTCCCAATCTTTATCGTTCTCTCCGAATGTTCCGAGTGCAAGCGGATTATCGACATATTCGCCATGCAGATCAAGTACATCGCCGGTGTATATGTCGTCGCCGTTTGAATCGTGATAGGGTGTTTTCACTCCGGCGAATATCACCCGATGACAGTAGCCGCGACCCTTGCATTCGTCTCCGAAATACACTTCTACAACATCCTGATTATGATCTTCGGCAAATTCTTTATCTCGTGTCCATACATACAGATAATCGCCAAAGAAAAAGAAATCGCCGAAGTTGGCATACCCGAACCGACCGCGGTCTATCACATATCGGATCCGGATATCCGGTTTGGGAGCAGATAAAATCCTTGCGCCAATCACATATTTATATTCTTCGCAAAGACGTTTCAGGTCTTTTTCAGTAATTGCTTTTGGTATCTCTATTACGGGCTTTGAGGGAACGAGGCCAAAACACATAGATTCAACAAATTCATCTTCGCGCAGAACATTGAACCACTTTTTAGGCAAGCACACGTTTGGAATATCCTTAATTTCTTTGAATAACGGCGCTATTTCCTTGTCGGTAAAGCCTGCAATTCCACAACCGATACGCGTGATGAGGAATCGGTTATTGGGATGACACTTTACATATTCCACAAATTCGTCCACATATGGCTTTATCTCCTCTACCCCTCCATGCATAGTGGGGATTGCATAGCATTTGCCTGTCGGACCGACACCACTGCCCCATTCTGCCCCAAAGCAGTCGTATGCCATGCGCGCAGCTCCTCCATAATGCTGCCCTTCCAGGTTGCTTCCAAATACAAACACCTCGCAGCTTGACAGCTCTGTGATTCTTTCCGGTGTGATTCTTCCTATCATGTTATTCTTCGCTATAGTGGTAACTCATATTATTTGCTATCTCGCGGAACTTATCTCTAAACCATTTGGGTGTAAGCACAGCGACATCTTCGCCATATCTCAGCAGTTCCTTAATTAGATCGCTGTTGGGCTGAGCAAAGATGCTGAATTTTGCACTATTAGGTCCAGTTTCATATTCCTGCTGCGTGGGATGTAGAGGAAGCGAGCGAATATAATCCTGCTGACCGTTGGCCGCACATATCGTGATTGTCTGAGGCTCGCAGTTGTCCTCGACGATTATCCCGATTGTATTCTCAAAATATTTCTCAGCATCAAACGAATCTGGCAACAAGAATGTCTTGCCGGTCTGCTCGATGCCTTTAATTCGATCAAGCGCGAAAATCCGCATGACATCTCGTTCTGGACGCCTGCCCAATAGATACCATCTTTGCCTGTAAATCTTAAGACAGTATGGCTCGACCTCAAGAGGTGCTGGCGAGTCCATTCTGAAACTCTGATACGACAGGCTCAGAACTCTGCCACCACGCATCGCTTCGATAATAGGCATAAGGTACTGTTGACCGGCCGGCATCGGCTCGAACAGAATACGATGTTTCAAATCCTTGCATTCCGACAAGATGTTGTTGACTGCAAAAGTATTCAGCAGCCATTCCATCGCCCCCTCCAGTTTCAAAGTCTCCCTATTCGCTATATGATATGTCTTCTCACCATGACGGTCGCAGACAATATCAACGTCAAATAAATCTTTGATAGCCTCTTTGTGCCTATGAAAAGTACGTTCGGGTAGTTCATCTTCTTTGCCATTGTTGTAACAAGACTGCCTCCAGCAACGATTTATATCATCGCGGGAAATACCATCGCTTCTGTATATTAGTTCAACGAGCCATATATAGCGCTTGAATAATTCACTCTGCCTCATAGCCGATTTATTTTTCTGTCGTAAAATTACAACAACAAACTGACAAAACGCGGCAGCTTGCGAAAATAAATGCAAAATCTTTCAGCAAATGGTATATATAACCATGTGTGTGTTCATTGGCCGACCATTTGATAAAAAATGGTGCCGGTACGACGGATCGTCCCGACACCTGATTATTCCTATTATCCTACTGTTCCAGACTATTTATCAAGAGCCTCGTATACCGAATGGCGGGATTTGAACTCGGGAACGATTTCTTTCATATGACGAACGATTGTCATGTCATCGTCAACAAGGCTGGAAGCGTAAAGAACATCTATATCGCGGCATACATCGGCATAGTCGTATTCTCGTACTGTTGCTATCTTGATTTTGGGATGGAAAGTAGGTTTTGTAGTTTCCTGTTCGTTAAGAACCTCCTCGTATAATTTTTCGCCGGCTCGCAGTCCGGTGAACTTGATTTCGACATTCTTCGCACCGCTGAGACTTATCATACGTTTGGCAAGATCTACAATCTTGACCGGCTTACCCATATCGAAAACAAATATTTCACCGCCATGCCCCATAGTGCCTGCTTCAAGAACAAGTTTGCAAGCTTCGGGGATAAGCATGAAGAAGCGGATGATATCGGGATGCGTTACAGTAACGGGGCCTCCATGACGTATCTGCTCGCGGAACAACGGAATTACCGAGCCGTTTGAGCCGAGAACATTACCGAACCGGGTAGTAACGAACTGGGTCTTGCCTTCGATTTTGCCATCCTTGATCGCCTTATCAAGGCTCTGTACATATATCTCGCAGATTCGCTTGGAACAGCCCATCACATTGGTCGGATTAACTGCTTTGTCGGTAGAAACCATGACGAATTTAGAAGTTCCGTACTTAACGGCAAGATCGGCTATTATTCGCGTACCCTCCACATTGTTGCGGATACTCTCGCCAGGATTGTTCTCCATCATGGGCACATGCTTGTAAGCAGCAGCATGGAAAACATAATCCGGCTTCCATTCGCCGAAAATTTCTTCCATTCGCTGACGCATGGCTATGTCGCTTACAATGGTCTCAGCATGAAGATCAGGCCATTCGCGAGCCATCATAAGGCGGATATCATGTAGCGGGGTCTCTGCCTGGTCGATGAGGATGAGGTGCGACGGACTGAACTGAGCCACCTGGCGGACAATCTCGCTTCCGATACTGCCGGCCGCACCAGTTATAAGTATACACTTTCCAGCAAGCTGATCCGCAACCGTCTTTAGATTGATTTCGATTTTCTCGCGCGGCAACAGGTCTACAATATCAACCTCCTTCAGCTGCGTATGGTCAAGATCAGTCTTTCCGTCCCACTCCTTGTCGGCCTGCCGCATAAGTATCTGAATATTTGCTTTTATCAGATGCTCGACCATTGTCTGGTTATTGCGGATGTTTTCGTTCTTCAGAGGAGATACCAGCAAAGTGTTTACACCGCGGGACTTCATTATATCTACTACACTGTCATCATTAGGATACACTCTGACCCCCATCAGCATGCGGCCCTGCATATCATCACCATCTGTAATAAAACCATCTATATGGTACTCTGGACGGGGCGAATTACGGATGCTCTTTGCAAGAGACACACCACCCTCCTTGACTCCATAAATAAATACCGGCTTCGTATTAATGTTTGTGGACATCGTATCATACAAATACTTGACCGCAACACGCAGCGCCCACATAAGAGCAATGGAGATAAGGGCCGATATAATCAGTTCTTTCATCCTGATCGGGAAAAGCCATGTGTCGGAATGTAACCCATATTTGCACACTCCAATCATCGCAAGACCCGTAAGCATCGCAAAACCGACATGCTGCAAATCCACAAACGAAGAATAACGGATAATTCCCGAATATGTGTGGAACAGTCGGAAACCAATGATATAAAATATCAGATAAAAAGCAAATGCACCGAATATGGCACCCAAATGCGCGTATGTGAATCCCGGTCCGTTGTTTACTGCATATACAGCTAATTCCGACAGCATGACTATCATACAGTCAAGCATCAAAATGCCCCACAGGGGGAGCGCCCTTTTAGAGAAATACCATCTCGATATTTTTGACAGTATCATGATTTCGACTTTACCAAGTTTATGGTTATACAATATTTATTAACTACTAACGCAAGAAATATGAAAATAGTATATCCTGCTACGAAAATAATGTAAGTTTATAGCAAAAAAAATATATAAAATCCGGATTTATACATGCCGCAAAGCAACCGCATTGTTATGGCGCAACATCCGACGGATATGCGTATGGGAGTCAACTGTCTGAGCGGCCAGGTCCGTACGGTTGGCCTTGACCCTTCCAACGGCGATTCTATATCTTTGTGGGCAGGTCGCGCAAAGTCATGAAGATACTTCACTGGGAATATGGAGGATATGTAATGTACTACAAACGTCTGAAGGAGGGGCGGTTCTATCCGCGCATCTTTCTTCGTCATGGCATCTGATTCCGCAGCATGAAGTGGCCCGAACTGGTGCTTCTTATGGAGGGTATCTCCCCGAAGGTTGCCCGACGCCACAGATATGAAAAAGACTGAAAAATACAGGGGAAGATATTTGCATATATCGCTAAATTATAGTAACTTAGTGGCATGAAAAAAGACGCTGATACTCCCCGATACGATAGAGGCGTGCCATGAGCTGATCATCTCTCAGGCACGGCTTATTGAGCAGCTGCAGCGTCGGGCTTTCGGAAGTTCGCTCAAGGACAGGGCGGTAAAATATGAAGGTCCGTCATTGTTCAGCGAGCTTGAAGAAGAAGCGAAACTTGCCGCCGCAAAGGAGCTTGAGAAGGTCTCCGGGGAAGTTGATGCCGCCGCTGACAGGCGTCGCGTCGAAGCCAGGAACCAGTCAGAAGGCATGGGAAGGCGCCCCGAGAGGTACAACACTTACGGGCTGCCCGAGGAGACCAGGACGGTATATCCGGAAGGTGTTGACCTTGAGGAATACGAAGTGATCGGACAGGACGAGACCAGAGTCCTTCATCTGGAGCCTCAGCGGCTATGGGTGGAAAAGAACATAACGCCGATACTCCGGTTCAAGACTGACAGGAACGCCCCGTCGCCCCGGATAATACAGGCTCCCGGCCCGCACAGCATCATAGGTGGCGGTCATGTCGGAGCCGATCTGCTTGCCACCCTTATAGACAACAAATTCAACCACCATCTGCCCGAGTACCGTCAGGTGAAGATGTTCTCCGAACTCGGAATGAGACTTCCGACCTCCACGGTAAACGACTGGATACATGCCACTGCAAACGTACTCTATCCCCTTTATGAGAGCCAGCGGGAGGCGGTACTTTACGGAGGATATGTGCAGATAGACGAAGTCCCGTGGAACATAGCCGCCCGCAAAGGGCAGCCATGCCGCAAAGGCTACGTCTGGCAGTTCCGGGACGTGAGTCCGAATCCGAAAGGGACGTGGTTCTATTACCACAAGGGGAGTCGAGCCGGGGAGATTCCCCGGACGCAGCTGCGGGGATATAATGGAGCGATACAGAACGATGGCTATAATGTTTCCTGACTTCGTCACTTTGGGGCTGTTCTAAAAAGGCACCATTGAATATCAGCTAG
>CALEUL010000022.1 GCA_937921035.1 uncultured Porphyromonadaceae bacterium | reverse complement strand
CGGGCGTGCCAAGGACTTGCACCTGTTAGACTGAATACATGCTGGGCGAACATAATAAAGGTGTACCGACATTGGCACACCTTTACATATATTAAACTAACTAATTATCAGTTCTTCATGCGGTTACGAACATCTTCCAGTTTAGCCTCGTCGTTGAGATTGTAATATACGTTCTCAAGGTAACGAAGGATATCTAGGTTCTCCTGATCGAGGTCATAGGCATTCTCGAGAATGTCAACAGCCTGAAGGAAGAGGGGTTTAATCTTTTCCGAATAGTACTTGTTGTATTCATTCTGGTCTGTGGGAGCACCGTCGTTAAGAGTATAGGCTTCTTCGCAGAGGATTCGGCCATAGTTGTAAACTGCGGACGCGTTCTTGGGGTCGAGCTGTGTAGCCTTGATGTAGTCGGCCTTTGCTTCGGGAAGCTTCTTGGTGTTCTCGTAGAGGACACCGCGGATCACATAGTACTGCGCGTTATTGGGGTCACTCTGGATTGCCCTGTTGATAATCTGGAAAGCATTGTCATAGTCCTGCTTCTGCAGATAGTAGTTGACAATCTGACCCATGTACATGGGATCTTCGTTGCCATACAGGGGAAGGGCTTCCTTGGCATAGTCTACAATAGCGACGGTGTCGTTCATAGCGGAAGCGACAGCGATAGCGTAATCGTAGAGCTGCTTTTTGTTATAGCTGTGTTTGCGGGCATAGTCGAAAGCCTTGAGGGCATCGGCATGCTTCTCGTTCTGCCAAGCTGCGATAGCCTGATTGAAAGCGATTTCACCGAAAACGGTATCTACGGGCAGAGATTTGCTGTCGGCAAGATTTTTCTTTACAGCCGGAATCGAAGGAAGTTCGCAGAAAACACCCCAGAGAGCGTACGCCTCGTCGTACTTCTTGTCGTTGTACATCTCCACACCCATATTGGAATAGTCGCCGAAGTGGCCGGCAAGAACGTTTACGATATCCTTGGAATATTTAGGCTTTATCTTACCTTTCTCATTTGGCAGGGAATCATAAGGCAAGGTTGCCTTGAAGTATTTGTAACCGTCCAGAAGCAGCTTGCCCATCGTGGCATTGTCGCCGTCTTTGAGCTGACCGAGCTGTTTGAGACCGAGCATTTTATCATACTGATTATAAGCAGCTTTACCGGGTATATACCAGGTTTTAGCACTCTTGGCAGTTTCGGGATTTGTAAGAGCGGGAGTGACAATTTCAATCACCTTGGAAGCAGGCTCGCCGGATTTCATGGCGCGCTCTGCATCCTTTACCACATTTGTCTGAGCGGTTGTTCCGAAAGCAGCCGCAATGGCGAGAGCCATAAGGGAAATTTTTTTCATTTCTCTTGGATATTAGGTTTTAGTTAAGTTATTTATTCTTCAGTCTCATCGGCATTTTCGTTCCCGGCTTCTTCAACATCGTCGATTTCAACAGCCTCTTCAGCTTCCTCGGCTTCGTTATCGAACAAGCTGGGCAGTTCCTCGGGATTTGCTTCTATTGCCTCGGCCTCATCCTCGGGATCAGCGTCTACGCAGCATACCGATGCGATAGTATCGGAACGCTTGCTCAGATTTATCAGACGCACACCCTGTGTGTTGCGGCCCATCACACGTATATCGGCGACATGAACACGGATAACGACGCCCGAACGGTTGATAATCATAAGGTCGTTTTCATCGTTTACGCTTTCGAAGCCAATAAGCTCACCGGTCTTATCGGTAATATTCATTGTCTTCACGCCCTTGCTTGCACGGCGTGTGATACGATAATCTTCAACTTTGGAACGTTTGCCGTAGCCTTCCTGTGAAAGAACAAGTACAGTGTTCTCGCTGTTCACTGGCATGGTAATCAATCCTATCACAGCATCGGTACCGTCCTCGTCAATCCTCATGCCACGGACACCGGCAGATACTCGGCCCATAGCACGCAGTTCCGATTCGTGGAAGCGTATGGCACGGCCGTGATGCGAAGCCATGAGTACTTCGCTGTTGCCGTCGGTAAGTTCCACACCAACAAGGCTGTCGCCTGGACGGATAATAATGGCTTTCTTGCCCTTGGGAAGCACTCGCAGATATTCATTGAGAGATGTTTTCTTGACAACGCCCTGACGTGTTGCAAAAACGAGATAGTGCGAAGCTGCAAACTCGGCATCCAGCTTGGGAGCGCGTATATAGGCACGCACACGGTCGCCAGGCTCTATGTTCAGCAAGTTCTGCAGAGCACGGCCCTTGCTGGTCTTGCCGCATTCAGGCAGTTCGTAAACACGCATTCTGTACACGAGGCCCTTGTCGGTAAAGAAGAACATATAGTTGTGCATCGAAGCCGTGTATATATGCTCGATAAAGTCGCTGTCGCGGGTTACCGAACCACGCGAGCCTACGCCGCCGCGGTTCTGGGCGCGAAAATCGGCAAGAGGTGTGCGCTTGATATAGCCGAGGTGGCTGATGGTGATAACCATGTCGTCGTCGGCATAGAAATCCTCTGCACTGAAATCGCCTGCCTGATAATCGATTTTTGTGCGGCGTGCGTCGCCGTACTTGTCGGCAATCTCGCGCAGCTCGCTCTCTATGAGCTTGCGCATCACAACGGGGTCGGAAAGTATCAGTTCGAGGTCGGCAATCTTCTTGTGTATCTCGTCGATATCGTTCTGCAGTTCCTCTACTGCAAGACTTGTGAGGGCACGCAGACGCATGTCGATAATCGCCTGTGTCTGGACTTCGGTAAGATTGAAGCGCGCTGCAAGAGTATTGCGGGCCTCCTCGGCAGTCTTGGATGCCTTAAGTATTGCAACAACCTCGTCGATATTCTGTACGGCAATCATCAGGCCTTCCAGAATGTGCGCGCGCTCGCGTGCCTTGCGCAGCTGGAACTCGGTACGGCGTGTAACCACCTCATGACGGTGTTCATTGAACGCCTGTATAATTTCTTTGAGGTTGAGCGTACGCGGGCGACCATGCACGAGAGCCACATTGTTAACGCTGAACGAAGACTGAAGCTCGGTGAGCTTGTACAGCTTGTTCAGCACCACATTGGCATTGGCATCGGTCTTGAGCTGAATGACAATACGCATGCCTTCGCGGTCGGATTCATCATTCACATATGCTATACCGTCGATTTTCTTGTCTATGACAAGTTCTGCGATATTTTTAATAAGTTCTGCACGGTTTACGCCGTAGGGAATCTCGTTGACCACAATCAGCTCGTGGTCGGCTTTCTGTTCGATTTCGGCATTGGCACGGATAACGATACGGCCGCGGCCTGTCATATAAGCCTCACGCACGCCCTCGTAGCCATAGATGGTACCGCCTGTGGGGAAATCAGGCGCTATAACATATTTCATGAGGTCGCTAACTTCGAGATCGGGATTCTCGAGCAGCGCAATGCAGGCGTTTATGGACTCACCGAGATTGTGAGGCGGCATGTTCGTAGCCATACCGACGGCAATACCCGACGCTCCGTTTACAAGCAGATTCGGGAAGCGGGTGGGAAGTACCACAGGCTCCTTACGGGTGTTGTCGTAGTTAGGCTGGAAATCGACTGTATCCTCGTCGATATCGCGAAGCATTTCCTCGCCAAGCTGGGCCAGACGCACCTCGGTGTAACGCATGGCGGCAGGAGAGTCGCCGTCGATAGAGCCGAAATTACCGTGGCCGTCCACAAGAGTATGGCGAAGCGACCACCACTGTGCCAGACGGCAGACAGTACCATAAATCGACGAGTCGCCGTGGGGGTGATACTTACCCATAACCTCGCCGACACAGTTGGCCGATTTCTTATGCGGTTTGTTACTTGTATTACCCATCTCGTTCATTCCGAACAGCACACGTCTGTGTACAGGCTTCATGCCGTCGCGGACATCAGGAAGGGCGCGAGACACTATCACCGACATTGAATAGTCGATGTAGGAGGTCTTCATTTCGTTTTCGATATTAATCTTAAATATACGATCTTCTTCCAACATGTGGTTAAAACAATGTTTGTTAAGCCTTTGTCTAAAGCCACCCGGAAAAGCGCCGGAACTGCAGCAAGGAAAAGGCCGAAAATTTCATACAAAGGTACGAAAATATTTTTAAATTTGCAGTATTCTTGCGAACAAAGGTCGCGGAACTCACATTAATTAATAGTCATGACATGCACAGGCAAATTACGCCTGCATTAAATTTGGCACGGTTATTGTTTATCGTATTTTAGAGCCTTTCAAGGCCACTCAAATTGAATATATGGAAAATAGCCAGAAATACACTCCTGCTGCACAGGCGATGATAGACAACCTGCGGCAGCAATGTACAAATCACAACAATCCGGCAATCATGCCGGCACACCTCATGCTCGAACTATCGGCCCCGGGAACGCCGTCGGCCACTGTTATGGAAAGCATTATAGGCGCCGCGAAACTTGCCGACCTGCGGTCTGATCTGGACGTGGCTTTGTACGAACCGTCGGCCACCGAAGACAAGGACCCGGATTATTACAACCGTATAATAACGCTGATTATCAAACTCGCCATCATCGAGGCAAGATACATGAAGTCCTCTTTAGTGGATGTGGAGCATCTCCTGCTATCGCTTCTCCACAACAAAGAAGTGCGCGCAATGGCTCTTATGGCACCGTTTTTCAACGCTGGTCTGGACTACGAAAGCGTTGTCCGCCGCCTGAAAGCCGACCTGATGCCGGAAGGTGCCGAGCCGTCGGCAAGCGATAATCCGGTAGCCTCCAACGACGAGGAGACCTCACCGGCAGGTGATGCCGCAGGCCCATCGTCCGCCGGCAGCCAGCAGAAATTCCGCCGTCAGGCAGGCAGAAGCGACACGCCCATGCTCGACAAATTCGGCAACGACATGACACGTGCCGCCGAAGAAGGTCGCCTCGACCCCGTTGTAGGACGCGAGACCGAGATCGAGCGTCTTGCCCAGATTCTCAGCCGCCGCAAAAAAAACAATCCAGTCCTTATCGGCGAGCCTGGTGTTGGCAAATCGGCCATCGTCGAAGGCCTCGCACTGCGTATTGTTCAGCGTAAGGTATCGCGCATTCTTTTCAACAAGCGTGTAATCTCTCTGGACATGGCTTCGATTGTCGCCGGCACAAAATACCGCGGTGAGTTTGAGGAACGCATTAAAGCGATACTTAACGAACTGTCCAAGAACACCGACATAATCCTCTTTATCGACGAAATCCACACAATCGTAGGCGCCGGTAACGCCCAGGGTTCGATGGACGCCGCAAACATGCTCAAGCCGGCCCTTGCCCGCGGAGAAATCCAGTGCATCGGCGCCACAACGCTTGACGAATACCGCGTGAACATAGAGAAAGACGGCGCGCTGGAACGCCGTTTCCAGAAAGTAATGGTGGAACCAACCACCGCCGAGGAAACACTGACTATTCTGCGAAATATCAAGCCTCGCTACGAAGAACACCACGGAGTTACATATACCGACGATGCCCTTGAAGCCTGCGTGAAGCTGACCGACCGCTACATCAGCGACCGTAACTTCCCCGACAAGGCCATCGACGCCCTCGACGAAGCTGGCTCGCGTGTAAAAGTTACCAATATCGTGGTGCCAACCGAAATTGAAAAAATGGAGGCCGAACTCGAGACCCTGAATGCCGAAAAACTCGCGGCAGCACAGCGGCATGAATTCGCAAAGGCGACTGCCCTGCGCGACGAGGCCGCCGACCTGAGTAAACAGCTCGATAAAGCCCGCGACGAATGGGACAAGAGCATGCGCGAGAACCGCGAGGAAGTTAACGCCGACAAGGTTGCTGAAGTTGTAGCCATGATGACGGGCGTACCTGTGCAGCGCATCGCCCAAGCCGAAGGAATGCGCCTTAAGGAAATGGCTCCCATACTGAAAAAAGCTATTGTCGGACAGGATGAAGCCATAGCCAAAATTGTGAAGGCCATACAACGAAACCGCCTCGGTCTAAAGAACCCCAATAAGCCCATCGGCACTTTCATGTTCCTCGGTCCTACCGGTGTGGGCAAGACGCATCTTGCCAAGAAACTTGCGGAATACCTCTTTGATTCCGCCGACACCCTTATCCGCATCGACATGAGCGAATACATGGAAAAATTCAGTGTGTCGCGCCTTATAGGTGCACCTCCGGGCTACGTCGGCTACGAGGAAGGCGGCCAGCTTACCGAACGTGTGCGCCGACACCCCTACTCCGTTGTCCTGCTCGACGAAATCGAGAAAGCACACCCGGATGTGTTCAACCTACTGTTGCAGGTAATGGACGAAGGACGCCTCACCGACAGCCTCGGCAGACGCATCGACTTCAAGAACACGATAATCATAATGACGTCCAACATCGGCACCCGTCAGCTCAAGGAATTCGGCACCGGTGTAGGCTTCAACACCCGGGAAATGGATCGCGACTACTCGCACGGCGTGCTCACAAAAGCTCTAAACAAAGCTTTTTCGCCAGAATTTCTCAACCGTATCGACGATATTGTAATCTTTGAGACACTCGACAAGGATTCAATATACAAAATCATCGACATAGAGCTTGCCGACTTCTACAAGCGCCTTGCGGGGCTGGGCTACAGCGTAACCCTGAGCGACGAAGCCAAGAACTTCATTGCATCCAAGGGCTGCGACGTACAGTACGGCGCACGTCCGCTCAAACGTGCCATACAGAAGTATCTCGAGGATGAGCTTGCCGAACTTCTGCTAAGCACAAAGGTGAGCCTCGGCGATGAAATAATCGTGGGCTACGACGAGGACAACAAGAAGATAGTTACCCAGGTAATTTCTTCCGAAGCCCAGCCGCGCCTCGACTGACCGACAACGATAACCACCCTCACCGGCAGGTCCTGTACCTGTCGGTTTTCTTATACCCCCGCGGCACCGCATGGTGCAAAAAAAGTAAAATTCACGTAATAATTCTTGCAAAACTATGTTATATCGAAGAATAGCACTACTTTTGCAAAAATTCCTATAGGTATACAACGTAGTACACAGCAAAACAAAAAAAATTGAAAGGTTTATTTCCAAACAGTACATCCCGGAAACCAGGCCTGTTGCTTTCAGCCATTCCGGTAGCTTTGCTCCTCACATTTCTTGCCTGCATTATCATTTTTGCGGGCGCCGGAGCCATTTCCGACTATAGCCCGTTCAGTCTTTTATGCGCCGCGGCTGTAGCCATCGTTCTTTCACTCGCCAATCGCTCTCTCTGCCGACGCGGTCTTGCCGTAGGTATTCGACGAAGTGCGCGACAGATTCTCCCCGCAGTTCCCATGCTCATATGTATTGCAATGGTTGCCACAACGTGGATGCTCAGCGGCGTCGTGCCTGAGCTTATATGCTACGGGTTGCAACTGCTCAATCCCACGTTCTTTCTGGTGATATGCTGTCTTGTATGCGGAGTAATTTCCGTACTGACGGGCAGCAGCTGGAGCACCATAGCCACGATCGGTGTAGCTTTCATGGGCATAGGTACCGTTATGGGATTCCATCCCGGGTGGATAGCCGGAGCCATAATTTCCGGAGCATATTTCGGAGACAAAGTTTCGCCCCTAAGCGACACCACAGTTATCTCCGCATCGACATGCGGCGTGGACCTCTTCACCCATATTCGATATCTCATGATTACTACTGTGCCCTCTTTGGTAATATCGCTGATAGTGTTTACAATAGCGGGATTCAACGTCACACCGTCTGCCGAGGCCAACGGTGCCGACATAATAGCCAATCTTACCGCGACATTCAACCTCTCCCCCTGGGTGCTCACAATACCCGCTATCACTTTTGCAATGATTGTATTGCGCGTTCCAACGCTCATAACACTGTTCGCAAGCTCTATGCTCGGGCTCGTCGGAATTTTCATTTTCCAGCCCGGAATAATGGCGCACCTCGGTATCACAGACTTCTCCTCTGCCCTGCCTGCGACACTCGGCCTTCTGTGGAACGAAACCGCTTTCAATACCGGCAACGAGCTGTTCGATTCATTGGTAAGCACTTCCGGTATACTTGGAATGATGTCGACAATAGCACTTGTGCTTAGTGCGATGATTTTCGGTACCGCAATGATAAGTACCGGCATGCTCGCCACACTCACCCATGCCATCACAAGCAGGATACGCAAGCGCTTCTCGCTTGTGTCTACAACCGTTGCCAGCGGCCTTTTCCTGAACGGATGCACCGCCGACCAATACCTGTCCATCATCATCGGCGGCAACATGTACCGCAACGCCTATCGCCGCTGTGGACTCGAGCCGCGTCTGCTTAGCCGCACACTCGAGGATTCGGTTTCTGTTACCTCGGTACTGATACCCTGGAACAGCTGCGGTGTTACTCAGTCGGCCGTACTCGGCGTAAGCACGCTGGTATATTTCCCCTTCTGCGTGTTCAATTATCTCTCGCCGCTTATGACACTGTTGATTTCACTCTCCGGCTTCAAGATCCGCCAGGCAGCACACGCAACACGCCGTCTGGCACATGCATAAACACTTTCCCCAATGATAAGCGAAGCGGCGACCGGAATCCGGCCGCCGCTTCGCTTATCATTGGGGATTATTATTTCTTGAAGTTTCGAATGCCTTTTTCAAGGAACTGGACAAAAGCAGGAATATTCTCCTCGTAAGAGAAGGGCCCGGAGAGATATTCGCCGTTGGGATTCAGCACCACATAGTAAGGCTGAGCATTGGCGTTGAACTTGTATCGCTGCAAATAGCTCCAGCGGTCGCCGTAGGTTTTAAGGACTGTTTTTTTGCCGTATTCCTCTACTGTGATTGGTTCGGGAAGGTTCTTTTTCTCGTCCACCATAAGTTTGATTACAACGAAGTTGTTCTCAATCAAAGCATGCACATTGTCGTTATCGAGCACAGCGCCTTCCATCTTGCGGCAGTTTACACAGCCGTAGCCCGAGAAATCGATAAGAACCGGCTTGTTTTCCTTTGCGGCGACAGCCATACCTTCGTCATAGTCATCATACTCCACGAATTCACGTCCGTAGAGATTGAAATCCTGAGTGAACAGCGGCGGAACAAAAGCACTCACGCCTTTAAGGGGTGCGCCCCAGAGGCCGGGCATAAGGTATGCTGCGAACGAAAGAGAAACCAGTGCAAGGAAGAACTTGAAAACGCCCACGCTGCTGTCAGCTTTGCCGTAATGCTTGAAATTGAACTGACCGAGCAAATACATGCCCATAAGGACAAAAATGGCAATCCACAGAACGATGAAGGCCTCACGGTCGAGAATATGCCAGCCATACGCAAGGTCGGCCACTGAGAGGAACTTAAGCGACAGGGCAAGTTCGATGAAACCGAGCACAACCTTTACAGTATTCATCCAGCTGCCGGATTTCGGAGCTTTCTGCAGCATGCCGGGGAACATGGCGAACAGGCAGAACGGAATGGCAAGAGCGAGAGCGAAGCCAAACATACCTATGGCCGGACCGAGTTTGTCGCCAGAACTTACAGCTTCCACAAGCAGTGTGCCTATGATAGGACCTGTGCACGAGAAAGAAACAAGCGTGAGCGTGAAAGCCATAAAGAATATACTGAGCAGACCGGTCGTCTTTTCGGCAGCACCATCAATCTTGTTGCTCCACGAAGCCGGGAGCTGTATATCAAAAGCGCCGAAGAACGATATGGCGAATACAACTAGCAACAGGAAGAATATTATGTTGCACACAGCGTTGGTCGACAGCGCGTTCAGCGCACTGGCACCAAACACAGCCGTGATAATCAGACCCATCGCCACATAGATGACGATAATGGAGATACCATATGTAAAGGCGTCCACCATACCTTTGGCATTAGATTTTCCCTTCTTAAGGAAGAAGCTGACAGTCATGGGAATCATAGGCCATACGCATGGAGTGAGCAGAGCTACAAAACCGCCGATGAAGCACGAAAAGAAAATGAACCACAACGAGCCTTTTTCGCCTTCGTTGGCTCCTTCCTCATCGTAAGTTACGGGTGCCCAAAGATCGCCGGCAGCTGGTTGTGCGGAAGCTACGACGGCAGAATCGGGAACAGCAGTTTCCGCTACCGCTGTATCTGCTGCGGGTTGTCCCGGAACAGCAGCAACCGTTTCCTCGGCTTCTTTGGCTGCTTTGGCAACGACTTTTGCTTTGCCGGACAGATCGAATGATTCGCGAGACGGCGGTATGCAGTTTTCATCGTTGCAGGCGGCATAGGAAATAGTACCCTGAATATTGAAATCCGGAGCAGTGGCGGTAAATGCCTGACGCAAGGTAACCGATTCTGTCCACCAGCGCAGCTCTGCCTCGAACATATTGTCATATTCAACATGCGGAGCCTTGGACGGCTTCAGAGCGCCGTCCAGCTTCACGCCTTTCAGCACGTCGTAGGATACATCGAGAGGCGACGGACCGATATTCGGGTCGATATCGTTAGAATAAACATGCCATCCGGCATCTATTTTCGCCGAATATACAATCTCGCCCTGCGCATCGCCTTTCATCTCGATTGCGGAGGTCCACTTAACAGGAGTGAAGAACTGTGCAAGCGCAGGAATAGCGGCCAATGCAGCCGCCAGAAATAATGTGATAATACGTTGTGGCTTCATTTATTGATATTTTGTTCCGCAAATATAGCTATTTTCCATGGCCCTCACAAATTTTTCTCCAAGCCATACAAAACAACATTTCTTCCGATTGCTACATGACATCAAAAAAACTGCTCCGCATTAATCGCGAATTCCTTGTCCTCAGTAACATTCATTGTTGCCGGGTCAAACGACGAGATTCGCCATGCGACAGCACCGGTGGCTTCATCGAGCTTGCACACAATATCGGCAACCGCATTGCTCTCGGGAAGCATATCCAGCCTTTCATGGAACGTTCTGCCTCCGTCGAAAGATCGGATACCGCAGGACGTCCACCACCGACTCATCCCTTATTCAGATTTTTGAAACTGCTATATTTCAAGAAACCGAGGCCAAGCGTCGGATAAACGCTTTCTAATAATTGTCGCAATTTAGTACAATTATTCTTCCAAGCAAAAATTTTTGAAACGTTTTGGAAGAACTGATTCACTTTTTGATTATTTTTGCCGTTAGGAAAACACTTTTCGGAATGGCGAGATTCTATCCATCTTTTCAGGAACTTGGCAAACTTGCCATTCAGCCGTCGAAAGCTGAATGGACATTGCTATGCTTTTTCAAGGCCAATCTCGATTTCCGTTACGAGGTATTTTTCCATCCGGAAATCGGCGCAGACAGACCCGATATTATTGTGATGCGCAAATTCCGCGGAATAATGATTTTCAGCGTCTGTGATGATACCGACCTGTTTGCACCGGGGCGGAAATCGCCAACTGCGCGTATCCGTGAATTCTGCGAGAATCTCAACGACCTCTATCTCCCGTCTATTGGCCGCAAACAACGCAAGACAGGCGAGCGCCATGCTCCGATACACGGTTGCGTGTATTTCCATAACGCATCGCGCGAGTGCCTCAAAGATTTTGTCGCGTCGGCCGACGGTATCGAAATATTAGGCAACGACGAGCTTGACGAGCACTCGCTCGATTCCATGCTTCAAAGACATCTGCTCGCCGGGACGACTGAGAACAACGCTTTCGATGCCGACATATACAGCCGAGCACGCGCCCTTATCCGGCCCGAAGTGCATGAACCTGGCGACGAAGCATTACCCAAGCGGGGAAAAGCTTACATGTTTGCTGCCGCCGCGCTGAGCGAGTACCGCCACCAGATTTCCAATGGCATTGCCGACCCTAAAATAATGATACTCTGCCCCAGCATAACCATGCGCGGTCTGGTATCCGATTATGTGGCCGATTCATCGGAACGATTCAATGGCAACACATTCACAATAACAGAGTACCGCCATTTCATACATTCGCAACTTAACAACCTGTCTATCGCGACCGACAGAAACGAAGGTATGCAACTGGAGGAATTCATAAAAGCCTATTACGAAAACAGCAGGCTTTTCACCGGACAAGACACCATGCGTTTCAATGCCATTATAACGGACAAGGCATCTGAATACGGCAAACAATGGCTGCCAGTTCTTGCTGAGAACTTTTTGGCCACTCCAGACGGAACAATGATAGAAATTTGCAATAGCACTTCTGCTCCGGAAGAAACAGATTCCGCGGCCGAGGAAGCCTCGCCCTACGGTTCTCCCTGCAATCGCAAATCCGTTGAGGTTCCTGCTAATCTACTCCTGCCCGAGTTGTACAGAAGAGTACGCACCACCCAATCGGAGGCGGGAAACATTGCGGTGCTGTGCCGCGACACTGTTTTTCTTCGCGAATTCGAAGCCTTTTACCGCCATGCCTCCCGTCGAAGGACTACTGCGTGCCTTGAATCTTACGAAATGATGTTTTTTATCACCCTCAGCCATAATCCGTGGAGACATCTTTTCGTGAATTCGATATTCAGAGTGCCTTTCACACGTGAATATACCGACGACTATGTACCACGTGTTTGCATGGCGCGCGTACTCACCATTCTTGAACTAATGAATCGCTTCCCCGTACAGTTCGACGGGCTGCTGGCCAAAATAAGTAACGAGTTAAAGCTCCCACGCAGGCGCATTCGGGAAGTATTGGATGAGCACCCGCAGGAATACGCCGCATTGCGTTCCGAAGCTTTAGGCACCGCCAATATCAGACAATATAAAAAGATACGCAACGGCAAGCGTTATAATTTCAACGTCTTCTCGCGGAACATCAAAATCTGCCATCCCGACGATCTAAAAGGCCAGTCTGTCGAAAGTGTTTTCTTCGTCGGGACACCGGGTATCGACGAAACAGACATGGATAAATATACCGATACAGCACTGAGTGAATTCACATTTATAAAACCCGTATGATACACAAATGTCCGCCGAAGCGGACATGTTGTGCATCAGCATTTTACACCATTTTACTTCCAGAGCGCGTGGAAATGGCATACTGGTCCATGCCCCTTGCCGATTTTATATTCTGCACCCGCAGCGATAGCGGCAGCAATATAATCTTTTGCCAGCCGGGCGGCAGTATCAAGATCGGCGCCTTTGGCCAGATATGCCGCGATGGCCGACGAAAGCGTGCAGCCAGTGCCATGAGTATTTTCCGTGGCAACACGTGGCGATGTCAGGCGCGTGCATTTGCCGGTCTCGGCATTATAGAAAATATCTGTCAGAACATTGTCGGAAAGATGCCCTGCTTTAAGCATCACCGATACTTTTGCCTCGGGATAGAGAGCCGACAATTCGCGCGCGGCATCCTCAAGTTGGTCCTGATGGTCGATTGTTCTGCCGAGCAACAGCGAACCCTCGGGCAGATTGGGTGTTATCACGCGGCAGTAAGGCATGAGTTCGTCGCGCAATGTACCCACTGCATCCGGTTCGAGAAGCGGGTCGCCGGAGGTTGCTACCATTACGGGGTCAAGAACAATGTCGCGTACGTCCGGGAACTCGCGCAATGTATCGAGAACCGTACGTATCAGGCTTGAACTGTGCAGCATGCCAATCTTGATTGCATCCGTTCCAATGTCGCATAACACTGAACGTATTTGCCCGGCAACAAATGTATCGGGTATGGGATGTACACCGTACACGCCTTGAGTGTTCTCGTCCACAACAGCGACAACGACCGATGTTCCGAAAATACCGAGGGCCGAGAACGTTTTCAGGTCGGCCTGGAGGCCGGCGCCCCCGGAGGGGTCGGAGCCGGCTATGGTGAGGGCTCTTCTATACTGTTTCATATCAGCGAATATTTTCAGGCCATTTCAGATTTTCGTAAGCACCATGCCAGAACAACCATTCCATGCGTGTGGCTTCCTCAAATATCTCGGTCATGCGCTCGCGGATTTCCGGAGATGCTTTTTCGGCAAGTTCGTCGCAAAGAGCAATCGCCTTATCGTTGGAGGTGTCGAAAGCCGGATCGGAATAAGTCGCTATCCAAGCAGAATAAGGATTACCCTCTTTCATTGTTGCAGCTATGTGTTTGCCAACTTTCAGATACACCCAGAAACATGGCAAAATCGCGGCAGCTTCGACCTCTACGGGGCTTTGCGACTGAGCGGCAAGAAGAGAGGTATAAAACAGACATGCCGGCGACATTTCGGCGGGTCGGTCGGATATGTACAGCGAATGCAGGGCACGCTCTACTTCCACGCCATCCTGCGCGAAGCCAAGAAAATCGGCCGTCATGCGTGCGTCGTTCAGGCGCGAAGCAATATGTGCCAGCACCTTGCAGTAACGGTTGATATACAGACTGTCCTGACCGATGTATCGGTTGAAAATCTCTTTATCCAATGTGCCGTCAGCCAATTGTTTGACGAAAGGCAGTTCAAGTATCTCTTTATATATGTGATCGGCTTTTGCCCATGCCTGTGCCGACCAAAGCTGTTTGTTTTCCATAATTATTTATATGCGATGATGGCAACATAATCGCCCTTGTCGTAGCCACTGACAGGTTCCTCGGTTTTCAAGTCGGAATACAGCGGATGTGTGGTAAGAGTCTGGGCATATTCAAAGTTCCTGAAACCGGCCTGCGTCAGCAGGTCTATTTTTTCGGCGGTAGTACGCCAGCTTGCAACCTTTACAAGCTCGATAGGATACGGATTGGGTGGATACGTGCCGGCGAGCAGCGGATGATCCCATGTTCCCAATGCCTTTGCAAGATTATACATAAGGCCGTATGTACTCTCCTTAGGCACATCCACAAGTATAATCCTTCCGCCATGATTTAGAGCGGCATAAACCTTGTTCACAACTGCGGCGAGGTCGGTGATATAGCTCGGACAGCCGTTAAAAAGAATTGTATCGTATTTGCCTGCCGGATAGTCGAACTCCTCCGCCGTGGCCTCAATAACATTAATGCCGCGTTTACGGGCGATTTCAGCCATAGACACCGACGGCTCTACACCATCGGTGATATTGATGCCGAACTGGTCGCGCATAATCTTTTCGAAAAGACCGCTTCCGCAGCCCACAGAAAGGATCTTTCCGGCATCCTTGAGTGTGGAAGCCACAAGACGTACTTCCGATTCGAGAACATTTGGATTCTCGAGAAACCAGGCATCATATTCGTTGGCGTATTCGTCAAATCCTTTAATCATATATATTCAATGGGTTAAAAATCAATTATGTTAGTTTCAAATGTAAGAGTATCTATCGTAAACAGACGTCCATCGAGCGGTTCGCCGAAGCACGCAAGCACTTTCACGGCCTCACATGCCTGCATGGCACCTATAACTCCTGGTACCGCACCAAGCACGCCTTTTGTAGTTACCGGAAACGACAAAAGTTCCTCGCGGTCGGGAAAAAGATCGACATATCGGCGGCCGCGGCGGTAATTCATCACACTTACATGACCACAGAATTCTCCGAGCGAGCCATAAACCCACGGCACTCCGGCCAAAGCGCAGCAGTCGTCGATAAGATAGCGGGTTGCATAATTGTCGGTACAGTCTACAAGCAGATCGCAGCCATCCAACACCTCGGCGGCATTCTTTTCGGTAAGGCCATCGGGGAAAAGCGAAATTTCCATAGTGCTGTTCAGCGCCTTCAGGCGGCGTGCGGCGCAGACAGTCTTGGGCAGCCCGATCTCACACTCGCTGTACAACACTTGGCGCTGCAGATTGGATAAGCCGACAACGTCGGGGTCGGCAAGGACAAGATGCCCCACGCCGGCACCGGCAAGGTATGTCGAGACAACGGAACCGAGTCCTCCAAGGCCGATAACAGCTACCCTGGCTTCGGCAAGACGGCGCTGCCCGTCCTCGCCTATCTGCGCGAGCATAGTCTGCCGCGAATACCGTTCTGCGTCCATATCATCGGTTTGCTTTGGCAATGTCGGCAAGATCGAAAACACGGTCCCAGTCCTTCCATACCGGTTCGCGGCCGAGAGCTTTAAGATCGGCGGCTACACGGTCGGGCGTTGTGGAGTCGCTGATAGCGAACTGCTCCAGGCAATTAACGTGTGTGGCATAGCCTCCGGGCTCAGTACGCGATCCTGCACTCATAGTTGTTACGCCCAAGGCCGCCATATTGTTGCGGAACTTATGTTCCTCGCGTGTGGAATAGGAAATATCCACATCGGGATCGAAAATGCGGAAGGCGAATGTAACCTGGGCCAGTTCACGATCAGTCATAACGACATTGGGCTGATATCCGGTCTCGGAAGGCCGCATACGCGGGAAATTCACCGAATACTTGGTGCGCCAATAGTTTTTATGGAGATATGTGAGATGCCGCGCCATCATTGTAACGTCGGTCCGCCAGTCCTCCAGACCAATCAGCACGCCAAGGCCAATCTTGTGTACTCCGGCCAGCCCCATGCGGTCGAAACCGTTGACACGCCATTCGAAGTTACTCTTCTGTCCGGCCGGATGATACACCTTGTAGCGCTCTCGGTGATAGGTTTCCTGAAAACAGGTAACGCCGTTCAGGCCAGAATGGGTAAGACGCTCGTAGTCTTCTGTACTCAGCGGCATCACCTCTATTGTAAGATTGCTGAAATACGGGCGGCATACCTGCAGAGCCTTCTCGATATAGTCTGTTCCTGCCTGGGTAGGATTCTCGCCTGTAACGAGCAGCAGATTCTCGAATGGACCAAGTTTTTTAATAGCCTTGCATTCCTCCTCAATTTCCTCGGGCGTAAGGATAACGCGTTTGAATTTATTGTGGCTGTTAAAACCGCAATAAACGCATGAATTTCCGCACGAGTTAGTGATATACAGGGGAATAAACATGGATATCGTCTTGCCAAAGCGACGTTCTGTTATCGCGCGGCTGCGGCGTGCCATCTGTTCAAGGTACGGAGCGGCAGCTGGCGACACCAGAGCCATAAAATCGTTATCGTCCAGATGTTCCTTGGCGAGAGCACGCTCGACATCGGCGGCGGTCATGGCCATAATCTTTGCCGTCGTTTCCTCCCAGGGATATTTCTTCAGTTCTTCTGAAAACATGGCGACTTAATCAAGGAATGACGTTAGCGGGCTCGACGCTTCAGCGGCATCACGCACGGCACCAAGCCCCGATTCGTAAGCTTCGCGGCCAGCGACGGTAGCTGCGGCAAAGGCGCGGGCCATACGCACGGGATCGCCGGCAACGGCTATCGCGGTATTTACAAGAACTGCGTCGGCACCCATCTCCATTGCCTCGGCAGCATGCGACGGCGCACCAAGACCGGCATCAACAACAACAGGGATACGACTCTGCTCTATAATGATACGCAGCATATCACGCGTTACAAGACCCTTGTTGGTACCAATTGGAGCGGCGAGAGGCATAACGGTAGCTGCGCCGGCATCCTCCAGCCGTTTGCACAGCACAGGATCGGCCTGTATGTAAGGAAGGACCACAAAACCCATCGAAGCCAATTTTTCAGTGGCTTTCAATGTCTCGACAGGGTCGGGAAGAAGATAGCGAGGATCGGGATGTATCTCAAGTTTGATAAAGTTTGTTCCGAAAGCCTCACGGGCAAGCTGTGCGGCCAGTACGGCTTCTTCGGCATCGCGCACACCGGAAGTGTTGGGAAGAAGCTGTATTCCGTCGGCCACGATATGACGTAACATATCATCCTCGCGATTATCCATGTCGATACGTTTCATGGCAACGGTAACCATCTGAGAGCCCGAAGCCTTGATGGCCGCAGCCATATGCTCGTTACTGCGGAATTTTCCCGTGCCAACAAACAGGCGCGAGGTAAATTCTTTTCCGCCGATAATAAGTTTATCCATTTTAATTCAGTTATGAGTTATTTCTAATATTGTTTTTCTGAGTAATGCCGTAGCTTCCGAGGGGACGGCTGCCTTGAGAATACTACCGCTGACCGCAACACCATTCACGCCCGTTGCCATTATGGCTGGAATATCAGCATCGGTGATACCTCCGATTGCCACAATAGGCAACGATATACCGCGGCGGCAACATTCCGCCACAGCCTTCCGGTAGCCTTCCAGCCCAAGAACGGGGCTGAGGTTCTTTTTGGTTGTAGTAAAACGGAATGGACCGTAGCCGATATAGTCGGCACCGTTTTCTGCAGCGGCCACAATATCGTCGGGAGTATTGGCAGTCGCGCCGATAATGCAACCGGGACCAAGAATTGCACGGGCCTCAGCAACGGGCATATCATTCTTCCCGAGGTGCACACCGTCCGCACCACAGGCATTAACAAGCTCTACATGATCATCGAGCAGGAACACTGCTCCGCTCTGCCTGCAAAGAGCCGCTATCTCGATGCCCGCAACAACCAAATCTTCAGTCGCAGCATCCTTCCACCGCAACTGTATCCATCTTCCGCCGCCCGAAAGCACAGCACGTGTCTGTTTTACGGCATCCTGCACGGATTCCGGGTTGGTTATGAACTGGAGGCAGAACTTATCCGGATCGATATGCGCACGCCAGGCATCCGCAAGCATGGCATAACCGTCGAATCCCATCCGCCGCACCTGTCCGATGCGTCCTTGCGTAACGCCACCGAGGGCGATAGTAGCGGAACTGTGCGCACCGGCAAGATATTCGGCAAGTTCCTGTTCATCAAAATTATTCTTATATCCCGGTTTCGAGATACTCGGGAACACCGGACTGATAAAAATATAATCGTTTCCTGTGATTTCTGTACACTCTGCAACAGAATGGCACGATCGGCTCACGCGTCCCGCCCAGTTTGCCGGAGCAACAGGATTTCGGCTGTTCAGGTGAACTCCGCCAATACCATATTCTGCGGCAATGTCAAAATGCTCGTGGAGCGTAAGGCGCTCTCGGACAAGCGGGTTTATGGTATCCAACAACCGTGTCAGCTGTCCGGCCGTGCATTCTGGTTTCCGTACATGTACATAATCGAACTTTCCGGACACAAGACGCTGTTCTATATCTGCGGCCTCGCCGGGATAGAAATACGGTACCGTTATGGCTATGCTAAGAAACTTATCCACCGCAGACAGCTTTGATAACAGTAATCTTCATCCCCTCGGAAAGTTCATATATTTCCCAGTCCGCACGTCTTACAACGCTGCCTGCTATTGCCACAGCCTGACCGGGACCGTTCAGGTTCTCTGCTTTAAGAAGCTCCGCCAGGTTGTGAATACCCTCGCCTACCTCAATTTCACGCTTGTTAATCTCTACTTTCATAATCCAAAAATTAAGAAAGCATCACGCCGAGAGATAATCCGCCAAAGGGATTCGGATGAAAGCTTCAAGTCCTTTCGTCGGTATTGACCGCGTCAAGTTCTAAGGGTACTGAAGATTAGCTCTTTCAAGTTCTCAGCCGCTTGTGGCACCCCTCTTGAGTGATATCTTTCACCGCAAAAGTAAGCAATTCTTTTTATAAAAAGAACAACTGCCGCATAATAATTCAAAAAAAAACGGAAAGAAGACACAAATCAGCCCTTAGAGGCACGCCGGTACAGGATAACAGCAATTATAGAATATATAAAATTCGGAATCCACATAGCCACAAAGGCGCTTGTAAGACCCGAAAGCGCAAAAGTCTGAGTAATAGTCATAAACAGGATATAACTGAAACTCAGCACCAGACCGATACCTATATTAAGCCCCATGCCGCCCTTCACCTTTCGCACCGACAGCGTCATGCCAATGATAGTCAGAATGAATGCTGCGGCAGTCATGGCTATGCGCCGCTGCTGCTCTACCTCAAAAGATTTTATGTTTGCGACACCCCTCTGTTTCTGACGGCGGATATACTCGCCGAGCTCGTCGGAAGTCATCTGTTCGTGATCGACAGCCGATATCAGGAAATCGCGGGGCTCAAAAGCTATCGTGGTGTCAAGCTGCCGCCCCTTTTCTATAAACTCACGGTCGTTACGGAAATCGCGCTTCACATAATCGCGAACCTGCCAGCTGTAAAGAGTATCCCAGCGAATAGACTGCGCAGTGAGCCGCGATACAAGGCGTTTGTTCTCGTCAAACGACTCCAGCGAAAAACGATAGCCGGTTTTGGAGATGTTGTCGTAACGGTTCATGTATGCAATCTGCCCGGGCGACACCATCAGCATAATGTTGGAACCATAATCTACGCGCTTGTTCTTAACATACTTATTAGAGTACTCTATTCGCTTGACGTTAGCCGGCGGGATGATATAAGCGCTCAAAAGATACGTGGCTGACGCGATAATTGCCGCAGAAACCAGATAAGGCCGGAGCAGACGCCGGAAACTCACTCCCGCCGACAGCATAGCAATAATCTCGCTGTTGCCTGCCAGCTTGGACGTGAAGAATATCACTGCAATAAATGTGAACAGCGGCGAGAACTGATTGGCAAAATATGGAAGGAAGTTGAGGAAATAATCGAAGACGGTTGCTTTCAACGGCGCCGCAATGAACGAGTCAAGTTTCTCGTTTATATCGAACATAACAACAATCGCCAGCAGCAGAATAATGGCGAATATATAAGTTCCGAGGAACTTTCGGATTATGTATCGGTCGAGAATCTTGAACATCGGTCAGAGCCGTCTTGAAAGTTTCTGTACCATCTCGGTTTTCCATGCGTGGAAATCGCCGGCAAAAATATGTTTGCGGGCCTCTCCTACGAGCCACAAATAGAATGCGAGGTTGTGTATGGACGCTATCTGCATCGCCAGCAACTCGTTGGCAATAAAAAGATGACGCACATATGCCTTTGTATACACATTGTCCACAAACGAAGGTCCGCCAGGCCACAGCGGTGAAAAATCGTTGGCCCACTTGAGGTTGCGCATGTTCATGGTGCCTTCCGGTGTGAACAGCATGCCATTGCGCCCGTTGCGCGTGGGCATGACACAATCCATCATATCCACACCACGGTCTATGGCTTCAAGGATATTCACCGGCGTACCCACGCCCATAAGATAGCGCGGACGATCCTGCGGCAGTATCTCGTTGACAACCTCGATCATTTCGTACATCGTCTCGGCAGGCTCACCTACAGCAAGGCCGCCGATAGCATACCCGTCGGCGCCAAGCGAAACGGCGTGCTCAGCCGCCTCGCGGCGCAAGTCGGGATAAGTACATCCCTGTACGATAGGGAAATACGACTGATAATGGCCATACAACGGTTCTGTTTCCTTATAGTGCTTCCAGCCTCGTTCAAGCCAGCGCTTGGTAAGGTCGAGCGACTTGCGTGTGTATTCGCGATCTGACGTACCCGGCGGACACTCGTCCAGAGCCATCATTATATCGGAGCCAATAGTACGTTGTATGTCCACCACGTTCTCCGGAGTGAACAGATGTTTCGAACCGTCGATATGGCTGCGGAAATGCGCGCCTTCCTCGGTAAGCTTGCGGTTGCTGCTCAGCGAAAAAACCTGAAAGCCACCGCTGTCGGTAAGAATCGGACGATCCCAGCCGTTGAAGCGGTGAAGCCCCCCGGCCTGACGGATAATATCCATGCCGGGACGCAGATACAGGTGATACGTATTGCCGAGAATTATCTGCGCCTTTACATCGTCGCGCAACTCACGCATATGCACGGCCTTGACAGCACCGGCAGTACCTACAGGCATGAAAATAGGCGTCTGAATGGAACCGTGGTCGGTTTCAATCAAGCCGGCACGCGCTTGCGAGACGGCATCAGCACATTCAACGGTAAAACGCATTTTCAGAACAGTTTGTCGGGATATTCACCGGCTTCGTGAAGTTTGCGGAGGCTCTCGACAACCATCGGACGATCCTCACTGTAAGTTACGCCGAACCATTTGGATGTTGTATCGAGCACATCTACAGTCGCCTCGCCTTTCTTCACCAGTTTGTCGACAACCGAGGGAATAAAGAACTCGCTCTTGGGGGTATCGATATACTTATTAAGGAACTTTACGAATTCGCGTTTGCTGAAATCGAAATAATCGGGAGTAAAGCCCCAGAAGTTCATGGAAACAGGAGTATTGGCCTCAAGGAACTGTTTGTTTCCTTCGGCATCCGTGTAGAAGATTTTGTGATCTCCGTCGAAAGCGATGGCTGTGCGCTCTACAACATCGGCCAATTTGCCCGAAGCGTCAACGGTGCAAACGCCACGGCTTACAGAACCGTTCTCTGTCATTGTATTGCCGAGACGGAATGCCACCATACAGTAACGGCCCTTTTCATCATGGCCCAGATTGGACAGATAGCGGGCGATAACCTCGAATGCGTCGCGGCCATAATAGTCGTCGGCGTTGATTACTGCAAAAGGTTCGTTTATTACACCGTCGGCCATAAGAACGGCATGGTTCGTTCCCCAGGGCTTCTGACGGTCGGAGGGAACTGTATATCCCTCGGGCAGTGCATCAACACTCTGGAACACAACCTCCACGGGTACATGTCCTTCGTATTTCGACAGAATCTTCTCGCGGAAATCTTTCTCGAAATCCTTGCGGATTACAAATACCACCTTACCGAAACCGGCACGGAGAGCGTCAAAGATAGAATAGTCCATAATTGTCTGCCCCTGGGGGCCGACGCCATCAAGCTGTTTGAGACCGCCGTAACGGCTGCCCATACCTGCTGCGAGAATATACAATGTAGGTTTCATACTGTCTGTTTTAGATTTTGAGCACAAAGTTAGTCATTTTTATTGAATTTTATGCCCATATCAACGCACAACAAACAATCGCGGCGCTATTGCACTTCATACAGCGTTCGTTGTCGTTAAATTTTTCGTATTATAGCAACCTATACTTATTAATAAATCGTAAATAAATACACAATGGCATCAGTAAAAGTAAAATTCCGGCCATCCGCTGTCTCCGGACACGAGGGAACCGTCTATTATCAGATTATCCACTGTCGCAAACCACGTCAGCTTCTGACCAACTATCACATAACGGCAGACGAATGGGATGCGGACCAGGCTTCTGTACGTATCAACCGGTCAGACGACAGGGCATCTGCACTGCTATCCATACGTGAACACATACGCTGGGACGTTGAGCATATTTCAAAAATTATCCGCAGACTTGATGCCGACGGCATTGAATATAGTTCCGACGACATCATCATTGAATTCAACAGATATTCAAAAAACTACTCGCTCTTCAATTTCACAGAAAGTATTATAGACAGGCTTAAACAGAACAAGAAAGAGAGAACCTCCGAAGCCTACATTTCCACCCTCCGCAGTTTCATGAGCTTCCGTAAAGGAGAGGATATAATGCTCGACTGCCTGACATCCGATGTGATGGAAGCCTACGAGGCATGGCTGCACAACCGCGATGTAGCGCCAAATACAATTTCCTTCTACACACGGATACTTCGTGCCGTATATAACCGCGCTGTAGAAAACGGCCTAATCGAAAACCGCAATCCATTCCGCCGTGTATTCACTCGTGTCGACAAGACCGTCAAACGCGCATTGCCAATATCTATTCTCAGAAAAATCAAAAATCTTGATCTTACGCAAAAACCGGGTCTTGAATACGCCCGTGATATGTTCCTAATGAGTTTTTATCTGCGTGGAATGAGCTTCATCGACATGGCATTCCTCAAAAAAACAGACTTGAAAAATGGCTACGTCATATACCGGCGCCATAAAACAGGACAGCAGCTTGTCATCGAATGGACAAAAGAAATGCAGATGCTCCTCGACAAATATCCCGTAAACGCAACCCGATATCTTTTGCCAATCATCTGCAATCCGGACAAGAACGAAAGGTGCATATACCGTAACGCGGCCTATCGAATAAACTACAGGCTGAAAACCATTGCGAAAAAAGTTGGAATAACCGTTCCTTTGACGCTCTATGTCGCCCGCCACAGCTGGGCATCTGCCGCCAAAGCCAAGGGAATACCGCTCGCGGTAATCAGCGAAGGAATGGGACACGATTCCGAGGCGACAACCCAAATCTATCTGGCAAGTCTTGACACCTGACTTCGTCACTTTGGGGCTGTTCTAAAAAGGCACCATTGAATATCAGC
>CALEUL010000021.1 GCA_937921035.1 uncultured Porphyromonadaceae bacterium | reverse complement strand
AAACACGAAAGCAGGAGATAAACACCTGCGATTAGTGTTTACCTCCTACTCGATTGCGGTTCAGTTATTTAACGAGTACCTTTGTGGCGTTGTTGCCCTGACGACGGATGTATAGACCGTTTTCGGGGTTTGCTACGCGAACGCCCTGCAGGTTGTAGTATTCCACGGGAGCGTTGATATCGGCGTTGATGTCCTCTACGCCAGTGCCAGCGCTGTAGTAAACGTAGAGGGTGGGGAGGTTGTAATCCTCGGCGGCTACTTCGGCAACGTTGGCGGGAGCAACGTTGGTGTAGAAAGTGCCTTCGACGCCCTTGCTCTGAGCAACGACGCAGTCGGTGTTGAGGTTGTTGACGATGCGCACGCCGTTAGCTTCGAAAGTTACAGTCCAGTAGCAGCCTTCTGTGGGAGCGTCGTAGAGCTGGAAGCTGGTGAAGTGGCTGTCGTCCATGCCGAGGTAGCGTCCGTAGGAGTCAACCATTGTGTATTTGCCATCTGCTTCGGTGAATGTTACAGCGTTTACAGCTTCGGCTTCGATCTTGTCGCCGGAGACGGTAGCGTCCTTGAGGGCGAAACGACCGAAAGATGCGCTCTTAGAGATAGCTGTGCCAATCTGTTCGCCGATAGCGAATACATATTTGGATCCGGATACGATATTGGAAGCCTTGATGTAAGTGTCGTATTCAACGGGCTCGATGGGTGTTGAGCCGCCGTTGTCCTTGTAGCTTACAATCTGGTTGCCCTGAGCCATTTCGGGAGTGTTGCCCATATAGTTCATGAGGCTGCCGAGAACAACAACTTCGGCACCTACTTTAATCTGGTCTTCGCTGGAGAATTTTTCGCCGTTGAGCCAGTAGCCGCGGAAGATATAGAAAGAAGTAGCGCTGTCCTTGGTGTCGCCGATGTAATAGGAGGCATTGCCGAAGCTGGTGGAAACTTCTTTAATAGAGGTGATGAAGCCTTTTACATATACGTTTTCAATCTTGGTGTCGGCGTCGAGGGCGCTCGAGAGTTCGATTGTTTTGGCAACACTGTAGGGATGCTCGGCAGTGCCGTCGCCGTCCTCGGGAGTGATGGGATCGATAACGGGATCGTCGGGAAGAACGTCGCCGTCGGTGCAGACGGTGATGGATTTAACGTAGCAACGGCCTTCGGCGGAAAGAATCAGCGATTTTACTTCACCGGTTATGGCGTAAACAAATTTTGCCATTTCGTCGGAGAGCTCATTGGTAATGCCTTCGGCATCGGCAGATAGCTTGATGTTGAGGCTGGAGCTCTGCCCAGCTTTCCAGTTCATGCCCTTAACGGCAACAGAAGTAACGTTGCTGATGGGGTTTGCAAGGTTGAAAGTGATTGAGCCGTTGACCTTTGAGGAGCTGAATTTAAGACCTTCTTTGCCGGCGTAAACTTTCGAGCAGTTCTCGATACCGCTTACGTATTCGGCGCCATTTTCAATTTCAGCGGCGTAGGTCTCTTCTGTGAGGTCTCTGGAGTTGTCGCTGGAGTTGCTCTTGAACTCGATGGTATACAGAGCTGCGAATGTGCTGCTTGCCGACATTGCGGCAGCGGCGAGAGTGAGTAAAAGTTTTTTCATAAAGATAATATTAATGGATTATTTGACATCTACATAGCGACGAAGGAAAATCTCCGTGGGGAAGTGGTCGGAATATCCGCCCAAATAGCTGCCGGCAGAGTAAGTCCGTTTGGGATAGCCCTGACGGTTGCCTTCTGTGTCCTTCAGAAAATCGAAGTTAAGAACGCGTGCGTCATAGAATTTCCAGTCAGAGTCCTTGGAATGTACAAGGTTGCCAGAAATAATAATCTGGTCAAAAAGGTTCCATGCGCTTTTGTAGGCTAATGTGCCTATGCCTTTGTCGAGTTTCTCCCACCAGGGGTTGAAGAAGCCGTGAGCTTCTACGCCGTCGGGTTTCTTCTTGGCCCCGAGGATTTTTGCGCACGATTTATCCATAGGGTCGTCGTTTAGGTCGCCCATTATAATCACACCCATTTGCGGGTCTACGTTCCAAAGGCTGTCGGCTATGGCTTTGCTGAGTTCTGCCGCCTTTATGCGGTTGGGCTCGCTCTTTTCCTGACCACCGATTCGCGATGGCCAGTGGTTAACGATAACTGCTATCCGCTGCCCCATCAGGCGTCCAACGACACACATCTGGTCGCGTGTGCGGAAAGGTATGGCCGTGGCGCGGTGGTTGGTAACATTCTCCACGCGGAAGTATGCGGGATTGTATATAAGGCTTACGTCGACGCCTCGGGCGTCGGGGGAATCGTGGTGTACGTATTTCAGTTTCCACTTGGCAAGCTCGGGCTGGTTTATCACATCCTGAATTACAGATGCGTTTTCGATTTCGCTGATACCTATAATCGCCGGACCTATGGGAGTGGTGCGCGTGGCAAACTGACTGATTGCATATGCCAGATTATGCACTTTCTCGCGGTACTTGGCACCGTTCCACTGTCTCTGTCCGTCGGGAGTGAACTCGGCGTCCCGGCCTTCGGGATTGTTTGGAATGGTATCGAAAAGGTTCTCGAAATTATAGAACGCGATGCCGGCAACCTGCACCTTGCGGTTGTTCTGCGCCGTTGTAGGCATGGCGATGCCAAGAATCAATGATGTGATGCTCAGTAGGATAGCGATTGTGCGATTCATGAATGGACAGATTGTTGCAACAGTGGGTAATTGTTTTCGCAAAGATAATGATTAATAATTAATTGGACAATAGCGGCTGGAAAATTTTTGCACGGTTTTGCAGCAAATAATTTGCACCCGGAAATTTTGGAGATTCGCTTGAATTATTGTATCTTTGGGCATCTTCCAATCTTTTTCCATGAAGAAACTATTTATATTGGTTTTATGGTCGCTAATGGCTTTTACGGCGTTGTCAGACGCTGTGCAATTGCCTATTGCAGTTGCACCATTGAATGGTGATATCCTTGAGAATGCAGAATGGGATTTTTCGCATTGCAGACTTGTTGATGATGGCGCAAGGACTTCTGTGAGAGTATATGGCGATTCTCTTATGTCTGAAATCTTTGACGGACGGAGATTTTGGTATGCTTTAGGCGATTCAGTATATTTTATGGGAGAGGAAGATAGACTTACATCTATTATTCTTGTAATACAGCCGCAAGACCGGGGAAACGTCATGAAAACGAAGTGTTTCAGATATAGCTACAACTCGCGGGGAAACTGTATTATGAAAGCAGTTCCCGGAGGTGCCGTTACGAGGTATTGTTACGACAGTCGTAATCGCCTTTTCGCGGAGCAGGACGGAAATATGAAAGATTCTGCTCAATGGTTGATACATCATTATGATTATCTCGGCCGACCGGCATTCAGCGCATTTGCAAAAGTATCGGACGCAGTCGTGCAGGCTCTTAGCACCAAATCGTTCACCGTGATTTCGCCCGTAACTTCCGCTGACATGAGGACACATACCGGAGGTTATGTATGTCCTACAGAACTTACGTCGAAGGTTACATATATAGGGCTGGATGCGGCGCATTATTACGATTCATATGATTTTGCATCTGGATTTCCTGCGGGATGGGACTGGAGCAATTCTCCGAATGGTTTTGCCACCCCCAGGACCTCGGTTTTAGGGCTTGAGACTGCAATGGCTGCCGGGCGGCACATATTGTTGAAAATGTATGACAATGAAGGACGTATTATACGAGAGGTATTTGGAGAAATGTTGCAGGTTCCCGAACGCGAGGTGCTGACACGCTACAATTACCAAGGGCAAATCGCTGAACAGCTCGAAACTACATATTCTCCACAGACTGTCTGCCGCAGTACGGTGAATACGTACAGCAATACGGGACATCTTCTGAGTACTAAAGTCTCCCAAGACGGCAAGACGGCGATTTTAAAACGGCAGTATGACGGAGCAGGCAGATTGTCAAATCTTTGCATGGGAGGTATAACGGATTGTTCTTATAGTTACAACGCAAACGGATGGTTGACATTGAGTACGACGAAAACCAAACGCATCGTACCCGTCAATCCATTATCGCTTGAACCCGTGATAGAACTTCCACAGTCGGGTTTAAGCATTCCTTCTGACACTGTCATCACCGAAAGACTGTACTATGCTGATTCTACCTACAGCATCTCGCCGCGCTACGATGGTAAGATTTCGGCGCGCAAACGCGACAGGATGATTACGGTTTACGATTATGACAATCATGGGCGTCTTGCCTCATCGCAGTCGATATCTACAGCGCGATTAGCAATCGCACAACTTCCTGATTTCTCTACTGCTTACACCTACGACCGCAATGCCAACATCACCTCACTCACCCGCCAGGGTATTATAGACAGGACTATCCGGCAGATAAACGAATATGGCCTACATTCATCTTATACAATGAGTTACAACGGCAACCGTCTTTGTTCTATGCATGTAGATCGGGAAGGCGAGGATTATGAAGGTCGCACAGGTCCGGGACTAACGGGTTATATCTCTGATTTCTGGCATGATTCTAATGGAAATCTCTGCAGGGATTCATCACGAGGAATCGTCCTGGTAAAATACAATCGACACAACCTTCCGGCTGACATATATTTTGAGAACGGTCACCGTCAGACTATCAACTATGACGGTTTCGGGCAAAAGCGCAGTATTGTTTATAAGCAGACTTCCGAACCGATACTTGGGTCTGCCGGAACAATAATTGATGTGCCGGCAGACAGCAACTACACCATCGAGGGTCGCCGCGACTATATCGGGTCTCACGTATTCGTAAACGACAGCCTCGAATACTCCGCTTTTCTCGGGGGCTATTTTGCGCCGGAAGGAACATTCTACTATGTAACCGACTGGCAGGGCAATAACGCCGCCGTGTTAAAGAGCGACGGCACGCTCGTGCAACAAACAACTTATTATCCTTATGGCGAACCGACGATAGAACCGTTTGGCCAGCGCTATCTTTTCGGCGGCAAAGAGCGTGAACATGCCGGCGGCAACAACAGCTACGATTTTGGCGCCCGCTGGCTGACTTCCTTTGGTAGTTGGAACTCTCCGGATAAACTGTCCGAATCCTTCTATTGGCTTTCTCCCTTCTCATATTGTGGTGGTGACCCTATCAACTACATCGATCCAGATGGACTTGCCTGGCATTTAGTGGACGACGGCTCTGATGCGACGCCAGCGTTTGTGTGGGTTGATGATAAATTAGCATATGATAAAGATGGCAATTTAAAGGAAAAATACTATATACAAGGCATAATTTTTTCTCCGACAGATAAAGAAGTGGTTTATAGCCGTAACAGAACTGATTATAACATTGGGACTTCTATCGCAACTGTCTATAAAGCCGATGGCTTTACAGCTGATTTTAATGCATGTACAGTTCCTTCGGATACAAATAAATTCGCCACTATACCTGCTGGCATCTATGAAGCAAAGGTGGGTTTACATAAGAGTAACTACAAAGCTTTGAGATTAGGAGATGTTGGCACAATTGATTTTTATGCTAATTCAATCGAACTTGGAACCCCGAATCCATCGAATCCCAAAACGACTAAGGCTAGTGGTATAAATATCCATAAATCAGGTAAAAATAATTATACAGGTGTCATCGGTGAGAATAGAGGAGTTTCGGAAGGTTGTATTTTAATTGACAGAAATAAGTGGAATGATTTTATCTCAATTTTCGAAATTCAGAAACAAGAAGGAAATATTGTTGGTATAATTCTAATACGATAGAGTATGGAAAAAGTTTATACAATTGTTCTATGCATTTTTGCATTTATGGAAGTAGCCGGACAATCCATAGAAAATGATAGGCAGTGCATTAATCAAATAGATTCTTTGGGGCGGAGCGACGGATTTTGGCTTGATGGATCTTGCCTGGTTTATTATGTTAATGGCGTTATGAATGGCCCGGCTATCCAATTTGAGAAAAATGAAGAAGATTCTTCTGTATTTATACGCAGTGAGTGTATTTTTAGAGACGGTATGCCGGTATCAATGACATTTTATTACCCAAATGGCGTAGTTAATCAAATTGTAGCCAATTTTATGCCCAACACCGATTTTATCGGAGCACAAAAGATGTATACTCAAGAATCTGTATTTCCCTATCAGGCATATTGCTATTATTTTTATCCGGATGGGAAACTGAAAGCGAAGGGTTGGGGAATTATTGGAGAAGATTATGTGATTGATGATGAACGTGTTGGAGTGTGGCAATACTATACACCTGACGGCACGGAAGAAATTGTCGATTATTCCAGAGATGATATTGATTATAAGAAATACGGTCGATGTTTGTAGGTCGATGTTTGTAGCTTTTTAAATCATATAAATCATATAATAATTGATGCGTTCTGAATTTTTTGAGATACGCCTAAAATATTGTACCTTTGGGGCATCTTCCAATCTTTTTCCATGAAGAAACCAACATTAAAAAATGGTTAGAATGAAAAATTACCTTATTATTTTGTTGCTGGCAGTGATGCAGATGGCGGCTGTTTCGTGTACAAATAAAACCGAAAGCTTTTTGAAATCTCTTGACGAAGATTTATCTGCTTGTACGGATTCTGTCAGGACAGTTCAATTGGCTCAGAGTACTGTTTTCGAAGAAGCTGTTTCTACGGCAGAGGCATACGCGCCTTTAATTAATTATCTTATAGGACACCGCACCGATGAGTATGCCGACACGATACATTCTAAGATATACGGAATGTTCACTCGTTTTTCTTCTAAACAAACTGAGCTAAAGGAATATATAAATCAGTTACCGGCTAAAGACCAGGATGCAATAATGATTGCGTTAACTTCATTTCTGCCTGAAGAATTTGCAAAGGAAGCGGTTGTAGCCGGCATATCGGATACAAATATCGCACAAAATATGTTTTCGGATAAATTCCCGATTTTAGCTGGATCTAATAATGATGAACAGATGATTGATAAATTATCTGTTGTTATGAAAGACTATCGGAAAGAATTGTTTAATAAATTGCTCGAAATTGACCGAAAAACATATTCAGACTCAGTTAGAGCCGAGATGGTTGTACTAAGTAATATTTATGAAGAAAGTTCATCCTCTATGTCCGACTATATTCCGGTATTCAATTGGTTAATAAGTTGCTATTATGAGGGATATACAGAGGGTATCGCCCTGTATATATATAGAATGTTAACCAAATATCCCTCTAAACAGTCAGAAATAGATGACTTTCTGAAATTGCTGCCGATAGAACAGCAAAATTTGGCTGTAAAGGAATTGGTATTATGTATACTGGATAATCTTACAGATAAGGGTATTGATACACTTACAGATGAAGATATACAGTCTTTTTTTGAACAATTTCCTTTTTTATCAAAATATGAATCATGCCATTATAGCATAGAATGTCTCCGAAGGGGCGAGTCGGCGTATCACGCTGATGTTTATGATTCTGTCGAGGCTGCGGCAGATACATGCGGTCGGAGAAAGTAGGCTGAGGAATTTCCGCGTAGGAATTTCCGTGCAGTTTTTGAAGGAATACTTCGTTAATTTTAAGTTTAACCTGTTGAAAGTAAAAGAGTTAGTTAACAAAATTTAGTATAATAAAATTGGTCAAGTGGCTGATTTTCAGTAACTTTAATGGTGTTCCACCAACATTAAAGCGATGCAGAAAAATCCACTTGACCGATATGAGGAAGTCGTAACCGATGCCTTGAGTTTTTGCTCTGCTAAGTTACGCAAAACTTTCAAAACAGCATTCATTCAGATGATGATTTTATTCATGGTCTTGCCGCGAAAGATAAATTTCACCCAGATGGGCCGTTGCTCGGACAGTTGCGAGCAGCGTTTCCGCTGGCTGACTTCCTTTGGTAGTTGGAACTCCGCGGATGACTTTTCCGAAAAATATTATTCAACCAACGAGTATTAACTATGAAAAAATTGTTTTATTTATTGCTGCTTTGCGGTTTTATGGCCGCCTGCTCAAATGAGAAAGCGACAAAAGCTGAAGATGAAACAGCTACTACCGGGCAGGATTCCGTTGTAACGCCTGGAATGTCCGACGAGCAAGCCGTTGATATTGTGAAGGCTGCGACAGATTCATGTGGAATAAACGATCCCTTCCGTAAGGTAACAAACCTTGGTAATTGCACAATTATAACGTTTACAGAAGAAAATAAGGACGAAATACTCAGAATTATTGCTGGTGGCACGGATACCATAATCACTAACGGGGACGCGGCAATGGCAGTTATTATTCGTCATGAGCCATTGAGCGTTGACACTCTTAGAATAACGCGAGAAGACTTGAATGACGTAATACATGTCTCTAACATAACTGAACTCGTTATAAACTCAATCGATTTTAAAGAGGCCAGGGCCGACACATTGGTGTTTGATGTCAGCTTAGTGACACCGGATACCGACTGGGGTGATATGTATGATTTTCATTGCTATTATTATGACGGGACCCGCAGATTTGAAAGGTATGAAATCGAACACGAATATGAAGAAGATTATTAGCCAACGGATTTAATTACCTGTAGGTGGAAGATGTGTCCTCAGATCCGAAAACCTTATGAAGCTACCGCCGCGGTACATCACCGTTTTTGAGTTTGGAGCTATGTGAAGATTATTTTAATAGCAAAATTCTTCTTGAGAATATTTTTATTTTCCAGCCTCGCGCATGTCTCTTTTTATCGGTGTCGGTGTCTTTAATAGGTTGTTTGTTTTCAGTTTTTTCAGTTTCAGGTGGAAGTTTTTGGGAATCCATTATAAAAATTTGGAACGTATGTAAAATTTTCTTATTTTTGGCGCGACAAACTGTGCGTTTGCTTATAAACCTCAATTAAATACCATTATCGTATGGAAATGAATGATCCCGCATCGGCTGCTCAGCAGGCCGAAGAACCGAAAATGAACGAGGCTGTCGCCACGGAGGCCGAAGCCACCATCGATTCTATTCCCGACGCCGACCCCGAGGCCGCCGCCGAAGAAATTATGACAGATGGCACCGAAGCTGTAGAAGAGGCTGAGACAAAACGTCTAGACAGCCTCGAAAGCGTAATGAACGAAGCTCTTGCGATGATGCAGAAAGATCCTGCGGAAATCGCCACCGACGAAATCCGTCGTCTCCGTCAGCTATTCTCGTTCTATCACCGTGCGCCGCAGGGCGAAGAGGCCCCTGCCGAACCGGATGAAACAGAGAAGCAGTTTACTGCCGTTATCGAGGAGCTGCGCAAGCGCAAAGCTGGATGGACTGCCGGGCAGGAAGTTCTGCGTGCCAATAATCTCGAACGTAAAAACGCTATAATCCAGGAAATTATATCACTTGCCGACGATACCGACAATGTGAACCGCACCTTCCCTCGCTACCGCGAGCTGCAGGAGGAATTCAATGCCATAGGCGATGTAGACCCCGCAGAGGAAACAGGCGTATGGAAACGATTCCAGGACGCCCGCGAACGCTACTCCGATAATCTGAAGATTAACAAGGAGCTGCGCGACTATGACTTCAAGAAGAACCTCGCCGAAAAGGAACAGCTTCTTGCCGAGGCACGTTCTCTGGTATCCGAGGAAGATGTTATTGCGGCCTACCGCCGTCTTCAGGAACTGCATAACCGCTGGCGCCAGATAGGCCCGGTGGCCAAGGAGCTGCGCGAGGAAATATGGAACAACTTCCGCGAGACTTCCGCTGAGGTTAACAAGCGCTATCAGGCTTTCTTTGAGGCCCGAAAAGCCCGCGAAGCCGAGAATGAAATGGCAAAGACGGCGCTGTGCCAGCAGATAGAAGCTCTGGATTGCAGCGGCCTCAAAACCTTTGCGGCGTGGGAGGATATGACCCGTACGATTGTAGGGCTTCAGGAGGAGTGGCGCAAGTTAGGCTTCGCCCCCAAGAAGATGAACCGTCAGCTTTTTGCCCGTTTCCGTCAGAGCTGCGATACCTTCTTTGCCGCCAAGGCTGAATTTTACCGGGCCACCCGCGAGGAACTGGCCGCCAATCTCGCTCACAAGCAGCGTCTTGCCGACCGTGCCGAGGAACTTAAGGAAAGCACCGACTGGCGCAAGGCATCCGACGAGTTCATCGAGATGCAGAAAGAGTGGAAAGGCATCGGCGCCATTCCCAAGAAATACAGCGATGCTCTGTGGGCCCGTTTCACTGCTGCATGCGATTACTTCTTCGACCGCAAGAAGAAAGCCGGCAGCGGGGCACGCCAGGCCGAAGTTGCCAATCTGCGTGCCAAACGCGAAATCATAGGCGAGCTCTCCGCCCTGCTGAACGATGCCGAAAACAAGGATGACGCCATCAAGGCAATGCGCGATCTCCAGCGTAAGTGGCAGGAGATAGGCCATGTGCCTTTCCGTGAGAAAGACAAGCTGTACGAGGCTTTCCGTTCGGCATGCGATGCCGTGCGCGAAAAATTCAATATTGCGGAGAGCCGCGCCCGTCGGGAGCGCTTCGAGGCCTCTGTGGCATCAATAGAAGGAGACAACGACAAGCTGTTCCGCGAACGCGAGCGAATTGTCCGCAATCTTGAAGCCCGTCGCAACGAACTGCGCACCTACGAGAACAACCTCGGCTTCCTTTCTTCGAAGTCCAAGAAGGGCGACGGTTTCGTTCGAGAGATGGAGCGCCGTATCGAGCAGCTTAAAGCCGATATCGTCGAGGTAGAGGAAAAACTCCGCCTCATCGACAGCAAACTCTGATAACCTTTTCCGGGCGGCGTGCTTGCGCGTCGCCCGCACTATAAACATACAGAAACAACCGTATTGTGACTTTGATCAACAGGTCTCTCGAGCGTGGACGGTACATACCGCTGTTCCTGCTTTCCGGAGAACTCATAATCATCAACCTGCTGTTCTGGCTCACCATCAACTTTTTTCCCGAACTTACGCAGGATACCAGGGAGCTTCGCGAGCTATGGCTGCTTGTGGAGGTGAGTTTTATACCTCTGGTTTTTATGAATCTGGGCAGCGATCACGAGATGCGCGCCATATACATGGACCGGGTTATGCGCCAGGCGTTGCTCGAGGTTGGAGCCTACGCTCTTTTCTTTATGTCGCTTGTGAGCTTCCTTGGCATTACCGAAGTGCCGCTGAAAGCTTATCTTCTGTTCTACGGCCTTATGCTTGTGGCATTGCCGCTGTTCCAGATTGTGAGCAAGTTCATCCTCAAACTCTACCGCCGCCGGGGCTATAACTTTACCCGCGTAGTGATTGTGGGCACAGGGGCTAACGCACTGCGCCTGTACGACGCCATGCGTAAGGATGCCGGTTTCGGTTTCCGCGTTCTCGGTTTCTTCGACGACGAGCCCGACCCGCATTTCAGCGCCGGGAAGGTGTTCCCGATATCCGCACTGAACGGCTTTGTGGCCGAAAACCAGGTGCGTCAGGTTTTCTTTACCCTATCGGGCCACAGCGATGCTCTCACGTCGGTTATCAAGACAGCGGACGACCATGTTATGGATTTCTACTATGTTCCGCAGATTCCCCGTACGCTCGCGCGCCGTTTCGAGTTGCACAGCATAGGTTCGATACCTATTCTGTCTACAACGCGCAATCCGCTAAAAAATGTGGTGAACCGCGTTGTCAAGCGAGCATTCGACCTTGTTGTGTCGTCGGTATTCCTGTGTTTCTACCCCTTGATCTATATTCCGGTTGCCATCGCCATAAAGATGAGTTCTCCGGGGCCGGTCTACTTCCGTCAGCAGCGCACCGGCTACCTCGGCAAGTCGTTCGTGTGCCTCAAGTTCCGCACCATGCGCGTCAATGCCGGGGCTGACCGCCAGCAGGCCACCGAACACGATCCGCGCAAGACGCGCATAGGCGATTTCCTGCGCCGCTCCTCCATCGACGAGCTACCGCAGTTCATCAACGTGTGGCGTGGCGACATGTCTATCGTGGGGCCGCGTCCGCACATGCTGAAACACACCGAGGACTACGTGCGCCTTGTCGACCGCTATATGGTGCGCCACGCCGTAAAGCCCGGCATCACCGGCTGGGCTCAGGTGAACGGTTACCGCGGCATCACCGACGAGCTGTGGAAGATGGAGCGCCGCGTGGAGCACGATGTGTGGTACATCGAAAACTGGACGCTGCTGCTGGATATCAAGATTGTTATCCGCACGGTGATAAACGCTGTAGCCGGCGAAAAGAACGCATTCTGAACATACAATGCTCACTGTATACAAAGCATCCGCAGGCTCGGGCAAGACATTTACCCTTGCCTACGAGTATATCCGCACCCTCCTGAGCCTGAAAGACGATACCACAGGCAAATACTGTCTTAACATTGACAAATATGCTCCCGGCGGACACCGTCGGCGCTGCCGCCACGCCCATATCCTTGCAATCACCTTCACCAACGCCGCCACAGAGGAGATGAAAAGCCGTATTATTCGGCAGCTGAGTTTTCTGGCCGATCCGGAGATGATGGACAGGACCATATATACCGGCAGGCTGTGCAAGGAATTCGGGTGTACGCGCGATGAGTTATCCGAAGCGGCCGCCAAGGCGTTGAATGAGCTGCTCTTCGACTATAACTCGTTTAATGTTAGTACAATCGACTCCTTCTTTCAGGTTGTGCTGCGTACTTTCTCGCGCGAAATCGACCATCAGGGCGATTACGAGCTTTCGCTCGAGCGCAAGGATATGATCCACCAGTCGGTATCGCTGATGCTCGACGAGCTGAACGACGGTACGATAGGCCGGGAAAGCCGCCTTTATGCGTGGGTCAAGCGCTATATGGTAGACAAAATGGCGCAGGGAAACACATATAATTTCTTCAACCGCAACGGCAAAATTATACTGGGACTTGTGGACCTGCTCGAAAGGGCTATGGACGAGACATTCGCCGACAATTCCGCCGCTCTTGACGAATATCTTGCCGAACCGGAGCGTGTAGATTCATTCCGCAAGGCTCTAAGGAAGCTGGTAGACCAAGCCTTCGAGCCCGGCCGCGAAGCCGCCAACCGCATCTTGGAATTCTGTGAAAGTCATGGCATAGCACGCGAGGGCCTCAATTCATCTTTCCTCGGACGTCTGGAGCAAATGGCCACGGGCAATGTAGCCATGTCGAAAAAGGAATTTGTGAAGCTCGTCGCTTTCTCCGACAGTTACGAGGACAAGGCGGTGCTAAAGGCCGCGGTATCAAAAAAACTGGCGGAGGGCGTGCTTGCCAGCTACCGTGCATTGTGCGATGCATTTACGTCAATCGCGCCGGCATGTTTCGACAAGCGCGACATGTATCAGACGCTTCTCGATTCTTTCGGCGACCTCGAATTTATCGGATATGTGCGCAATACATTACGCAAACTGCTGACGGAGAACAATATGGTGCTGATAGCCGATACCGGCGAACTGCTGTCGAAGATTATCAGCGACCAGGAGATGCCTTTTATTTACGAGCGTCTCGGAGTACAGCTCACCAACCTGCTTATCGACGAGTTCCAGGACACGTCCCGCGTACAGTGGCGAAACCTCAAGCCGCTGGTTGCCAACAGTCTGGCGGAGGACAACTTCTGCCTTATCATCGGCGATGTCAAGCAGGCCATATACCGCTTCCGAAATTCGGACAGCGAACTGCTTGGCAGCCATGTGCAGAAGGTGGATTTTCCGCGCAGCAGCGTTGAGCGAGGCGCGCTGCCGGAGGACAATACCAACTACCGCAGTGCCGGCGCGATAGTGCGTTTCAACAACAATATATTCCATCGTCTTGCCGCGAACCTCGGCGCCGAACATTACGGCCAGGTCCGTCAGGCGATATCCGGCAAACTGGAAAATGTACCGGCATATATAAAGGTGAACTTCGTGGACGATGCCAAAGCCACGCAGGTGCAGGTTCTGGAGAATATGGTAGCCGACATCCGCCGCCAGCATGGCGCGGGCTATGCCTGGAGCGATATCCTGATACTTGTGCGAGAAAGGGACCTTGCAACCCTCACAGTGCGCTATATTACCGAGAATCATCCGGATATTCCTTTGCTGTCGTCGGAAGCGCTGCTTCTGAGTTCGTCGCCCGCGGTCCGCACAATCATCAGCACTCTGCGCCTTATCCTTCAGTCCTACGAGGGCAAGAAACTCACCCGAGGGAACGAAGCTCCGAAGTATGCCGACAAACGCGATATCATGATGATGATTACGCGCTACCACTATTTCCAGTCGCAGGGCGACGACAATCTGACGGCACTGTACAAGGCTCTGGACGAGGGCGGCGAGGCATCCGCGCACCTCGGCGAGGAGGTGCGGGCAATACGGTCGCGCAACGCGTCCAACCTTGTGTCGCTTATAGAGGCTATCGTTGAGGAGCGTCTTACGCCGCAGCTGCGCACTGCGCAGTACGCCTACATATCCGCTTTGCAAGACCTTGCGATAAAGCACCTTGAGGGTCCCGACCCCTCGCTGTCGGCCTTCCTTGACGCATACGGCAGGAACGAGGGCAAATGGGCCATAATCGCTCCTGCAACGCTCGACGCCGTTCAGGTAATGACTGTGCACAAGTCCAAAGGACTGGAACGCGCATGCGTGCATCTGCCCTTCGCAAACTGGATTATGCTGCATCAGAGTACCAGCATGTGGCTCAATATGAAAAAATTCAAGGACCTGTCGCCGGATATAGCGCCACCCATCATGCGCGTGCGTGTACATGCGTCATCGCCTCTGGCGGCTCCCGGCTCGCCGGTATACGAAGAAATCAGCGCCGACCGCAGGGCAGAGCAGATGGATAATCTGAACATCGGTTACGTTGCCTTTACGCGCGCCGGCCGCGAACTCTCGGTACACTGCTGCAAGAACGGCGACGACACCTTCGGGAAGTGTTTCCATGAAGCTTTTATGCAGAGTGTCGCCGACGGAGATCTTGCATTTGCGAAAGCTGAGCCACAGGATATGGACGACGTTACGGCTCCCGTAGGCGAGACATATATCTACGGAGAACCCACTGTTCCGTCTGGTAAAGATGATGACGGCGACAAACCGGAAGTGTTCGGCGGGGGAGAGTACACTGTCAACTACCGTCCGGATACGGCAAATCTGGTTTCGATCGACGATATACTTGCGGTGGAGGACGACCTTGGCGACGAACAAGACAAATTTATCGTGGACAAGCCGCCTTTCGATACCGCAAAGTTGCAGGATGCCAGCCGCAAGGGCATGAATATGCACGAGATTTTGAAAAACATGCGCACCCTGGACGATTTCGATGCCAGCGTGGACCGTACGTGCGCCCGTATGGGCGTCGACATCCGCGAAAGAGAGGAATACCGCACGGTGCTGTCGGCAGCTCTGAAAGCCGGCGGCGACGTGGTGGCATCGTGGTTCGACAACGACAACAAGGTGTGGGCCGAACGGTCGTTCTACAACCCAGCCGACGGGCGTACATACCGCATGGACCGCTTTCTCGTACGGCCCGACGGTGTTCCTGTGATAATCGACTATAAATTCACCACACGACAGGAGACCGACCACCGCGAGCAGGTGAGAAACTACCGTCGGCTGGTTATGGAGGCCGGGTTCGGCACTCCGGAAGTATATCTGTGGTACCCGCTTCATCCGTCCGGGGCGATAATTAAGGTTTAGCGCAGCTATACGCATGGTGTATCTATAATAAATGTGTGAGGAGATACGTTAAATGAATATGTATATTTTACGAACAATTGTTTGCGGGTTCGCGCTTCTGGGAGGTGCGATTGCCTCGCTTGCGTGCACGAGTCTCGTGGCCACGCCCGGAGCTACAGACAAGGGTAGCTCGATGGTAACCTATGCAGCCGACAGCCATGTGCTGTACGGCGCTTTGTATCAACAGCCAGCCGCCGACCACGAGCCCGGTGCGATGCGCAGGGTGGTAGACTGGGACTCCGGTAAATACCACGGCGATATCCCCGAGGCGCCGCATACCTATGCGACTGTGGGCAACATGAACGAACACGGCCTCACGATTGCCGAAAGTACATGGGGCGGCCGCCACGAGCTTGAGGGCTCCGGCATGATAGACTATGGATCGCTTATCTATATCACTCTGCAGCGTGCCCGCACTGCACGCGAAGCTGTAGATGTAATGACTTCGCTTGTAGATAAATACGGCTATGCTTCCGAAGGCGAATCGTTCTCCATTGCCGATCCGGATGAAGTCTGGGTCATGGAGATGATAGGCAAAGGTAAAGCCGACAAGGGTGCCGTATGGGTGGCACGCCGTGTTCCCGACGGCTATATTAGTGGCCACGCCAACCACGCACGCATACATAAATTTCCGCTTAACGACCCCGAAACGCTTTATTCCAAAGATGTTATATCTTTTGCGCGCAAGCAGGGCTATTTCGACGGTAAGGATAAGGACTTCGATTTCTCCCGGGCCTATGCGATAACTGATGCCGGTGCTACCCGCGGCTGCGATGCCCGAGTATGGAGCTATTTCCGCCGCTTCGCCCCCTCGGCAGGGATGGATTCCTACACACCCTGGATTATGGAAGGCAAAGGCGAACCGTTCCCTCTGTGGGTGAAACCCGACAAGCCCCTTACAGCCACAGACCTCAAATGGATGATGCGCGACCACTTCGAGGGCACGCTACTGGATATGACGCAGGATATTGGCGCCGGTCCCTTTGAAGTGCCTTACCGCTGGCGCCCGATGGGCTTTACCGTAGACAGCGTGGAATACACGCACGAGCGCGCCATTGCCACGCAGCAGACAGGCTTCTCGTTCGTGGCCGACATGAACAAGAACCGTCATGAGGCGATGAAAGGCATTCTGTGGTTCGGCGTTGACGATGCCAACACCTGTGTCTATGTTCCCGTTTTCAACTCCAACACGCAGATACCCCGATCACTGGACGTTGCCACGGCCGACCTGCTCACCCTTGACTGGGATTCGATGTTCTGGGTGAACAACTACGTTGCCAACCAGGCATATAACCGATATTCGCAGATGATTCCGGATATCCGCAAGGTGCAGTCTCAACTCGAGGACAGCTTCACTGCCCTTGCCGCCAATGCCGAGGGCGCTGTTGCGGGTATGGGTATGGAAGATGCCCGCAGGTATCTGAACAGTCTGACGGTGAATGCTGCCGAAGGTGCCACCAAGCAGTATAAGAACCTTGGCGACTTCCTTTTTGTAAAATATATGGACGGCAATATCAAGCCAGAGAAAGACGGCAAGTTCGAGCGCACTGCCGAGGGCATGCCCGTACAGCCCAAATTCGGGGGCTACAACGAGCGCTATTTCCGCTCTATTGTCAACGACAAGGGTGCTCGCCTGCGTGTGAACAATCCGGAATATTGATTCCGGGCGTTTTTTGGCACGCTATTTGCTCCCTGATAAGTAAAAAAACAATAATATATGGAAAAGATAGAAAAAGGAAAATATTTCGAGATAGCATACCAGCTGTTCCGCGTCAACCCCGACGGCACCGAGACTTTGGTGCATGAAGTAACCGCCGAGGATCCCGACCGTGCCATACAGGGCCTTACAATGGGATTTGTGGAAGCACTGGACGAACAGCTCGAAGGTAAAGCCGCCGGCGATAAGTTTGATTTTGTGGCCACACCGGACAAGGCTTTCGGCCCTTACTCGGAGGAGGAGATTTTCTCTATTCCCCGCAACCAGATGACAGTAGACGGCAAGTTCGACGAAAGCATGTTCACACCCGGCGCACTTATACCTCTGATGACGCCCGACGGCTACCGTATCGACGGCACCGTTGTGCGTCTTACCCCCGACGCCGTAGTGCTTGACCTTAACCATCCCCTTGCCAAGGACAGCGTGCACTATGTAGGCGAGGTGCTTCTGGTGCGCGAACCCACAGCCGAAGAACTCCAGCCCGCACAGGGCTGCGGCTGCGGCTGCTGTGGCGGCGGATGCTCAGGCGATAGCTCTTGCGGCTGCGACGGCGGTTGCGACAGCGGTTCCTGCGGCTGCAATTAATAGACCAGACGGCTGTGATTGAGGCAAGGAACATACACAAAAGTTTCGGGAAGCTGGAGGTGCTCAAGGGCATCGACCTCGATATTGCCGACCGCCGCATAACCACTGTCGTGGGACCGAGCGGCGCCGGCAAGACAACCCTGCTGCATATTCTCGGTACACTCTCCGCTCCCGAAAAAGGCGGAAGCCTACGTTACGACGGTACTGACGTTACCTCGTTGCCCGACCGCAGACTATCGGCATTCCGCAACCGTAACATCGGTTTTGTGTTCCAGTTCCATCAGCTTCTTCCCGAGTTCTCTCTGGAAGAGAACGTCGCAATGCCGGCTCTTATCGCCGGAGAAGACCGCGCGACGGCTATCGGCCGCGCGCGCAAACTGATTGCGACACTCGGCCTCGACGGCCGTCAGGACCACAGGCCCTCCGAACTTTCCGGGGGCGAATGCCAGCGTGCAGCCGTGGCACGGGCTCTTGTGAACAGCCCGAAAGTTATCCTTGCCGACGAGCCCACGGGAAGCCTGGACTCGCGCAACCGCAGCGAGCTGCACCGCGTTTTCTTCGACCTTCGCGACAGCATGGGCGCGACATTCGTCATTGTAACGCACGACGAGGGTCTGGCAGCCGATTCGGACACGATTGTGCGCATGGCCGACGGGCGCGTTGCCGACATAATCATCAATTCAACAAAGAACCAATAATTTACCATCTATGAAACTTAGGAAAATTCTATTCTCCGCAGTAGCAGTCCTCGGAATAGCCTCGCTTAGTTCGTGCAACAGTTCCGACGCTCCCTCCGACGGACTGAATTATTTTGTGGACATAGCCACTCTGGAGAGCACAGGCGACAGCGGCTCTGTACTTACGCTTCGCAAGATGGGCGATTCGCCCCTTGTTACCCTGCTTACAAAACAGCGTTTCGATTCCAAGGAATTCACTGTAGGCAAGCGTATTGTGATGATATATCATCCCGAGTCCAACATGCAGTACGAGAGCGGCAATATCGTTGTCAGCAGCGCTGCCGAAACATTCGGCGGTGGCGACGCACCCAAGGTTTCCACCTCGGCCGAGATGGATAAATGGGCCTCAGATCCTATCCGCGACGTATCTGTATGGCGCACGGGCGAATACCTTAATTTCCGCTTCGTTGCCGACGCATTCCTGACAACCAATGTCGAGGAGTGCCAGCTGTACTTCGACGCCGCCACGGAAGGTTCGGAGAATCCGCATTTCCATCTTATATATGACGCCGGCAAAGGCATAAATCCCCAGCAGGTGGAATTCTACGCCTCCTTCAACATCGGCGAATACTGGAATGCGAGCAACGTCAAGAGTATTCAGGTATATTACCCGGATACGTCGCTTCAGGGCGGCAGCTATACCACTATAGTGAAAGAAGCATATACAATAACACCAAACTGATTTTTTAACCGATAAATACTATTAAAAAATGGACAATAACAACAAACAGGAAATAAAAGTAGAACTTTCTCCCGACGTAGCCAACGGTCTTTACTCCAACCGAGTGTTCATCGCACACTCCGGCAGCGAATTCTTTTTCGATTTCATCTCCGTGTCGCCTAATATGCCTCACGCCAAGGTTCTCAGCCGTATTATCATGACTCCCGAGAACGCAAAGAACTTCCTCTACGCCCTCAGCGAGAACGTAGGCCGCTACGAAAAGACCTTTGGCGAAATCAAGCAGATCAAACCCCTCGGCGCCCCCTCCACACCCGGCGGCATCCCCAACCCCTTCGAAGCCTAAACACTTCACGGTATGAAAGACCATAATCTTTGCATTTACAATTCGATGAGCCGGTGCAAGGAGCGTTTCACGCCTCTGCACGAAGGAATGGTGGGAATGTATGTATGCGGCCCCACCGTCTACGGCGACGGCCACCTCGGCCACGCGCGCCCGGCCATCACCTTCGATGTTGTGTACCGCTATCTTACGCATCTCGGCTACAAGGTACGCTACGTCCGCAACATCACCGACGTTGGCCATCTGGAGCACGATGCCGACGACGGCGAGGACAAAATAGCAAAGAAGGCGCGTCTGGAGCAACTTGAGCCGATGGAGGTGGTGCAGCACTACCTTCTGCGCTACCACCGTGCGATGGACTCCCTTAATGTGCTCCCGCCGTCCATCGAGCCGCATGCGTCCGGCCACATCATCGAGCAGATCGAGTATGTGAAGTCTATACTCGACGCAGGCTACGCCTACGTGAGCGACGGCTCCGTGTATTTCGACGTTCCCAAGTTCAACGCCGATTACGGTTACGGCAAACTGTCCGGCCGAAACATCGACGAGTTGCTTGCAACTACGCGCGAACTGGACGGGCAGACCGAAAAACGCAATCCCGCCGACTTCGCCCTTTGGAAGAAAGCCGCGCCCGAGCATATCATGCACTGGCCTTCGCCCTGGAGCGAAGGTTTTCCGGGATGGCATCTGGAGTGCTCCACCATGAGCGAGAAGTACCTCGGCAGCGAGTTCGATATCCACGGCGGCGGCATGGACCTTAAATTCCCGCATCACGAGTGCGAGATAGCCCAGTCTGTGGCCCATAACCACAGGCCTGCCGTGCGCTACTGGATGCACAACAACATGATAACCATCAACGGCAAGAAGATGGGCAAGAGCCTCGGCAACTTTATCACTCTCGACGAGTTCTTCACAGGCTCTCATCCTCTGCTCACCCAGGCATATTCGCCGATGACCATTCGTTTCTTCATCCTCCAGGCCCACTACCGCGGCACGGTGGATTTCAGCAACGAGGCACTGCAGTCGGCCGAAACCGCTTTGGGCCGCATGCTCGACGGTTATCGACGCCTGCAGGAAATCAAGCCATCGGCAACGTCCACCATCGACGTTTCCGATCTTGAAAAACGCGCCTACGAAGCAATGGACGACGACCTGAACACGCCGGTGCTTATCGGTGTGCTTTTCGACGCCGTGCGTCTCGTCAACCAGGTAAAGGACCATGCGGCAACGGCTACACAGGAGGATATCGACTTCCTGCGCCGCTTCATGGACACCTTCCTGGTAGAAATTCTTGGTATCCGCACCGATAGCGACGGCAGCGGCGACGCAAGCGCCATGAAGCCCTATCACGATGCCGTAGACCTGCTCCTGCAGATACGCAGCGACGCCAAGAGCCGCAAGGACTGGGCGACATCCGACCTAATCCGCGACCGTATGGCAGCCCTCGGCTTCACCGTCAAGGACACCAAGGACGGCGTGGAATGGTCGCTCTGACATCCGAACAGCAAAACCTCTTCAGGCCCGGCAGCCACGTTTGCCGGGCCTGCTTTACTTATGATAGTTATTATATGATTTTTAGAATTTTTGATGCCTTCGGCCTCTTTTTTTGTTCAGAAGTGCCGATTTTGCCAAAAAAATCACTAATTTAGCACTCTCGTTGGGCTGTAGCGGCCCACGTGAACTTATAACGTTAATCGTCATTATCTAATATCTATGTTCAAAAGTCATCCCGCCGGGTTAATTCCGGCAGCATTGAGCAACATGGGCGAACGTTTCGGCTACTACATCATGAACGCCGTACTCGTTCTTTTCCTGTGTTCCAAATTCGGCCTTTCGGGCGAAACGAGTACTCTTATTTATTCGTTCTTCTACGCCGGAATCTACATTCTCAGTCTTGTCGGCGGTATCATCGCCGACCGCACCCAGAACTACAAAGGTACCATTATAAACGGCCTTGTGATAATGACATTGGGTTATGTATGCCTCTCGATTCCCATTCTGCACAACTCGGACAATCACACATGGCTCCTCGCCCTCACATGTTTCGCACTGTTCCTCATCGCTTTCGGCAACGGTCTGTTCAAGGGTAACCTGCAGGCAATCGTCGGCCAGCTGTACGATAACCCGCGTTACAGCAACAAGCGCGACTCCGGTTTCCAGATTTTCTATGTTTTCATTAATATCGGCGGTCTTATCGCACCTTTTGTCGCCCCCCTTCTGCGCAGCTGGTGGCTGAATGTGCACGATATGGTATATAACGCCGACTTCCCCGAACTGTGCCACCGCTACCTCAGTGTTACCGACAGTATGAGCGCCGAGAACATGGAGAACCTCTATGCCGTAGCCACGGCGGCAGGCCACACAGCCGGCCAGGATATGGCGGCATTCTGCTCGCAGTATCTCGAGGTGTTCAACACCGGTATCCACTACAGCTTTATCGCGTCGGTTGCCGCAATGATTATCTCGCTTCTGATTTTCGTTTTCACCAAGAGCATGCTCCCCACGCCCGTGGCACGTGCCAAGGCCGAAGCGCAGACCTATACCGAGGCCGAGCGCAAGGCTATGGCCAAGGAAATCAAACAGCGCATGGTCGCACTCTTCGCAGTGCTCGGCATTGTAATCTTCTTCTGGTTCTCGTTCCACCAGAACGGTACGTCGCTTTCGCTTTTCGCCCGCGACTTTGTAGAGACCGACAAGATTGCCCCCGAAATCTGGCAGGCGGTTAATCCCTTCTTTGTGATTGTTCTCACGCCGCTTGTAATGCTTCTTTTCGGCTCACTCAGCCGTCGAGGCCGCGAGATATCCACTCCCAAGAAAATCGCGATAGGCATGGGCCTGGCCGGTCTGGCCTACCTGTTCCTTGCGATATACTGCGCAATCCAGGGTTATCCTTCGGGCGATACCTTCCGCGAAATGAGCCTCACCGAAAAAGCCGGCATGAAGGCCGGTCCGTGGGTTCTGATAGCCCTGTATTTCTTCCTTACGGTTGCAGAGCTTTTCATCTCTCCGCTAGGCTTGTCCTTCGTATCCAAGGTAGCCCCCAAACATCTGCAGGGCTTGTGCCAGGGCTTGTGGTTAGGCGCCACCGCCGTAGGTAACCTCATGTTGTGGATTGGCCCTCTGATGTACAACAAATGGCCCATCAGCTATGCTTGGGGCGTGTTCCTTGCCGTATGCCTCGTTTCCATGCTTGTGATGTTCGGTATGGTAAAATGGCTGGAACGCGTAACCTCCGACCAGCCTGTCAAATCCGACCCCGAGCCCATCAAGGCCGAGGAGAAAGACGTCATCTGATCCTATTTGATATATAGCCGCCCAAGCAGGCGGCAACGCCCCGGGCTGTCGAGCGGCATCCTGGGGCTGCTATATATATTTGAATGGTAAATACATACATACAATCCGAACATAGTAGAGCATATTCTCGTTTTTTTTGTGTATTTTTGTAGAAAATTTCTATTATGAAAAAGATTCAAGTAGTAACTAAGGATGTGCAGAACTTTGTAAGCGCTGCACAGGTTGAGGCTCTGACTCCTGAAGCTCAGAGCGGTCTTGCAAAACTTACCGACGGCTCCGGCCTCGGAAACGATTTCCTCGGCTGGGTGAAACTGCCCGGCGAAATAACATCGGAACTTCTGGACGACATCAACGATACAGCAGCGAAGCTTCGTGCAAACTGCGATGTTGTCGTTGCCATCGGTATCGGCGGCAGCTATCTTGGTGCCAAGGCCGTTATCGAGGCTATGTCCAATCCTTTCCAGCCGACAAATGTTCTCTTTGCCGGTCAGAACATAGGCGAAGACTACCTTGCTGACCTACAGGCTTATCTAAAGGACAAGAAATTCGGTATCATCGTGATATCCAAGTCGGGTACGACCACCGAACCTGCCATCGCTTTCCGCATTCTGCGCGAGCAGCTCGAGAAGCAGTTCGGCCGCGAGGAAGCCAACAAGCGTATTGTTGCTGTTACTGACGCCAGCAAGGGCGCCCTCCGCACTCTGGCCAATACCGAAGGCTACAAGACATACGTTATTCCCGATAACGTCGGCGGCCGTTTTTCGGTACTCACCCCAGTAGGGCTGCTGCCTATCGCCGTAGCCGGTCTGGACATCTACGCGCTTGTTGAAGGTGCCCGCAAGATGCAGGAAGAAACCCTTTCGGGCCGCTCCACTGACGCCATTGAGTATGCCATGACCCGCAACGCCCTTTACCGCAGCGGCAAGAAAACAGAAATTCTTGTAAACTTCAACCCTCGCCTGCATTTCTTCGGCGAATGGTGGAAGCAGCTCTACGGCGAGAGCGAGGGCAAGGACGGCAAGGGTATCTTCCCCGCATCTGTCGACTTCACCACCGACCTTCACTCAATGGGCCAGTGGATTCAGGAAGGCGAGCGCACTATCTTCGAGACCGTCCTCTCCGTTGAGAACGTAGACCACGAACTGCGTATTCCCTTTGACGAATCCAATCTTGACGGCCTCAACTATATCGCCGGCAAGCGTGTCGACGAAGTGAACAAGATGGCCGAACTCGGAACCCGTATCGCCCATGTGGATGGCGGAGTTCCCGTTATGCGCGTTATCCTCCCCGAGGTCAGCGAGAACGTTATCGGTCAGGTAATCTATTTCTTCGAGGCTGCCTGCGGTATCAGCGGATACATCCTCGGCGTGAATCCCTTCAACCAGCCCGGTGTAGAGGCCTACAAGAAGAACATGTTCGCTCTGCTTGAGAAACCCGGCTACGAGAAGGAAACCGAAGCCATCAAGGCAAAAATCTGATGAACAACGCCCTGCGCGACGTTATAAAATCCACTGTCGGACACCCCGGACCTATCGGGGTGTTCGACTCCGGTTATGGCGGCCTCACGATATTGCGCGAGATACGCCGCGCGTTGCCGCAGGCCGATTATATCTATCTGGGCGACAACGCCCGCGCTCCTTACGGCGTGCGCTCTTTCGAGCTGGTGTACCGTTTTACCCTCGAGGCAGTAGAATATCTCTTTGCCCGAGGCTGCCAGCTTGTTATTCTCGCATGCAACACGGCATCGGCAAAGGCATTGCGCACCATACAGCAGCATGACCTTGCCGCACTGGACCCGGACCGGCGCGTCCTTGGCGTGATACGTCCTACGGCAGAGGCTGTGGGATTTCTGTCGCGCAACGGGCATGTGGGATTGTTCGGAACTCCAGGCACTGTGGCTTCCAAATCCTACGATATGGAGCTTGCCAAGCTGCAGCCCCATCTTCGCCTCACCTCCCATGCGTGCCCGATGTGGGTGCCGCTGGTAGAGAACATGGAGGCTGAAGGCCCCGGCGCTGATTATTTCGTGCGCAAGGACATAGACTCTCTTTTCGCTGCCGATCCGGCAATAGATACCGTTATCCTCGGATGCACGCATTATCCTATGCTGATCAACAAAATAAGGCAGTACCTCCCCGAGGGTGCTGATGTGTTGCACCAGGGCCGAGTAGTGGCCGATTCGCTGCTGGATTATCTGCGGCGCCATCCGGAAATGGACAGCAGGATAACGCGCGGCGCTACGGTTGAGTATCTCACCACCGAGAATCCCGCGAAGTTCTCGGCTATGGCAGGAGTGTTCCTTGGCGATATCGTAGAAAGTATGCACGTCGAACTATAAACCGATTCTATAAAAGAAACAATATGAAATTAATCAAGTATTCCTTGCTTGTCGCTCTCGGAGCTGTAGCTGTATCCTGCTCCAATGACGACCCTGTTCTCCCCGAACCCGAAGGTACCGTTGTGGAAGGCGCGACGCCCGGCGAAGACGGTGCGTTCCGCGGATTCTATGTGCTGAACGAGGGAAACCTGGGCGCAAACAAATGTACGCTGGACTATTATAGCTTCCGCAACGCCACCTATACGCGCAATATATATTCCGCAGCCAATCCAAACGAGGTGCTTGAGCTTGGCGACGCCGGCAGCGACATGGCCGTGTACGGCAACTATCTCTATATCGTTGTCAGCGGCAGTAATAAGGTTGAAGTACTCGATGCCGCAACGGCAAAGAAGGTCGCTCAGGTAAACGTCAGCTCGCCCCGCAACATCGCTTTCAGCGGCGATTATGCGTATGTTACAAGCTGGGTCGGGGGCGACGGCGACAACGGCTCGCTTGTCCGTTTCAGCACGCGCGATTTTGTAAAGGTAGACAGCGTCAGCGTAGGACGTATGCCCGAAGGTCTTACTGTTTACGACGGTCAGATATTTGTTGCGAACACCGGCGATTACACCAATCCGGAATATAAGAATTATATCAGCGTCGTGGATGTCGCTCCGTTCGCGTTCAAGGGCAACATCAACGCTCCCATCAACCTCCAGTATATCAGTTTCGACAGCTACAATCGCCTCTGGGTAAGTTCGCGCGGCAACTATGCCGACAAGCCGTCGTGCCTTGCCGATTTTGTGAAGATAGACGGCGCGTGGTACCAGGGCAATGGCGTGGAGAAGCCTATTTCCAACATGGTAGTTACCGGAACCGAGATTATGTACATCGGCACTACATACGACGCTCAGTGGAAACCGACGTATGCCTACGGTACAGTCGACCTCGGAGTTGATTCCTTTACCGATGGCGGCTCGTTTATAACCGACGGTTCCGAAAAGGATATAAAAACACCTTATGCGCTTGCTGTTAATCCGGATACACACGCAATAGTGGTAACGGATGCAAAGAATTATGTATCTTCCGGCACCGTGTACTACTACAGCCGCGACGGTAAGCTGCAGTGGAAGGTTACCGCAGGCGATATTCCGGGGCATATAGCTTTCGTTAAATAAAAATACTATACATTCTTCATGAGTAACGCCGTAAAACCCAAAAAGGCTCTTGGCCAGCATTTCCTTACGGATATGGGCATCGCTGCCCGTATCGCAGCCACACTCGACGGTTACACCGGTCTGCCGGTCCTCGAAATAGGACCCGGTATGGGCGTGCTCACGCAGTTTCTCATGGAGAATCATCCAGCCGATAAGCTCTCGCTTGTAGAAATAGACAGCGAGAGCGTTGTATGGCTCAGGGAGCATCTTCCGCAGCCTCAGCCGAGGATAGTAGAAGGTGATTTCCTTGTTGAACCGCTGTCGGAACTACTGCCCGGCGATGGACCCGCCTGCATAATCGGCAACTATCCGTACAATATCTCGTCGCAGATATTCTTCCGCGTGCTCGATTTCAAGGACCGCATAGTATGTTGCTCGGGAATGCTTCAGCGCGAGGTTGCCGAACGGCTTGCGGCACCTGCGGGCACAAAGGCCCGTGGCATACTCAGTGTGCTGCTTCAGGCCTGGTACGATGTGGAATATCTATTCACCGTCAGCGAGCATGTGTTCAATCCGCCGCCAAAGGTGAAATCGGGCGTAATACGCATGACACGCAATGCCGTAACCGACCTCGGCTGCGACGAGGCTCTGTTCAAGACGGTGGTTAAGACCACTTTCGGACAGCGCCGCAAAACAATACGCAATTCCGTGCGCTCGCTTCTGCCACCCGGAGTCTCTTTCGAAGACGCCGACATGGCCGGTCTGCGGCCTGAGCAGCTGAGCGTCGATCAGTTTGTAGACCTTACGCGCAGGGTAGCCGCCATGCGTGAAAAAACATCCGTCCTATGAAAGAATTTACAGAAAACGATATCGAGAGAATCAACTCTGTCATAGGGCGCGGCGATAAAGAGGGCGCCCGCGCCGAGATTGCCGACCTCCATCCCGCCGACGTCGCCGAACTGATACAGCAACTCGACGAGGAGCAGGCCATGTTCATCTTCGACCTGCTCGACGAGGATACTGCGGCCGATGTTCTGATGGAACTCGACGAGGACGAGCGTAAGAAACTTATCGACGACATGCCCGCCGAGGAAATCGCCAAGCAGATCGATCACCTCGATACCGACGATGCCGTCGACCTTATCCAGCAGCTCGACGAGGAGGACCGCGACGAAGTGCTCTCGCACATCGACGACGTTGAACAGGCCGGAGATATCATAGACCTGCTAAAATACGACGAGGATACCGCCGGCGGTCTCATGGGCACGGAGATGATTGTCGTTAACGAGAACTGGTCCATGCCCGAGTGTATCAAGCAGATGCGCCTGCAGGCCGAGGACATGGACGAGATATACTATGTCTACGTTGTAGATAACGACTACAAGCTGCGCGGCACCCTTCCGCTCAAGATGATGCTTACGCACCCCTCCGTCTCGAAAATTAAACATGTGATGGAGACCGATCCGGTAAGTGTGAAAGCCGACATGCCTATCGACGAGGTAGCCCTCGATTTCGAGAAATACGACCTTGTGGCTATGCCGGTTGTCGATTCAATCGGACGTCTGCTTGGCCGAATCACCGTCGACGACGTCATGGATCAGGTGCGCGAGGCAAGCGAACGCGACTTCCAGCTTGCTTCGGGTATCTCGTCGGATGTCGATGTCGACGACTCCGTCTTTGCCCAGACCAAGGCCCGTATACCCTGGCTTCTGATAGGCATTGCCTCTGGTCTGCTCGCCACCGTCATACTCAGCACATTCGAAGCACAGCTGCAGGCCGTTACGGCGCTCGCGCTGTTCATTCCCATCATAGCCGGCACCGGCGGTAATGTCGGTGTGCAGGCTTCGGCCATTGTGGTGCAGGGCCTCGCGAACGGCAGCCTTGATATCAAGCACTTCGGCGCACAGCTCGGCAAGGAAATGGTCATAGGCCTGCTGAACGCCACTGTTATCACGGCAGTAGTGCTTGTATATAACCTAATTATGCTGCCGGGTGATATTGCTGTAACGATTTCTGTGGCGGTATCGCTGTTTATAGTGGTTATATTCGGCTCTCTACTGGGTACGCTCGTGCCGCTGACATTAGAGAAGCTCCACATCAACCCTGCGCTTGCCACAGGCCCGTTCATTCAGATATCCAACGATATCGTAGGCCTTATAATCTACGTCCAGATAGCAACATTCTTCCTCCGCCACCTCAGCGGAATATCCATCTGAATCATTCGAGTCTGCGCTCTATCCTGTTTCCCGGACGCATGTTCAGCGTGAACGCCGCGCTGCGCCCCATGTTTTCGTTGATGTACTGGAAATGATAGCGCTCGCGCCCGAGGCAATCGAGGCGCACGCATCCAGCCGTGGCATTGCGTGCCGCCGGAGCTCCTGGGGTGATTCGCTCGGTTATCGTAACATCGAAGCCGCTCACTTTCACGGCAATGCTGAATGCTCCCAGGTCGCTCACGCCAGCAAGGCCGAAGCGCCATATAGTGAGGCTGCCGTCGTCGTTGACGGTGGCGACAATACCTGGGACAGACGGTGTTGCGTCGTAATCGAGGAATCCGGCATAAAGGAACTCTCGCACCGCCGACCGGCGGGCGGGCATCGCGGCAGCGGCTATCACCGCGGCGGCTACAAAGGCTGTTATAACGTAAAATTCTACTGTGTCGAACATATCGTGCGGGCAAATATTGAAATCAAAGATAGGAACAAATACTTCTGTGGACAAACATTATGCCAAAAAATAGCTAAATTTGCGTGTGTTTCGCGCTATTCTGCATAATATCAGGCATATTGTTCTGGATTTTGTCGCGCCGGAATTATGCTGTGTGTGCCGGGGGCGTCTTGTCGCCGGCGAGCGCTTTGTGTGCACGCGCTGCCTGATGGAGTTGCCGCGCACCGGCTATTACGGCGCCGCCACGCCTATGAGCGCCGTTGTGGCCAACGGCATAGCGCCTCCTGGATTCACTGCGGCGTGGTTTTTCTACAACCACAGCAGTCCCTACGCCGACATTGTCCGTCGCGCCAAGTTCGACGACCGTCCTTCGCTTGCCCGCTATGCGGGTGTCCTTATGGCACGTGAACTGATTGCGCATGAACAGTCTTTAGTGGCTGCCGGAAGCCGTCAGATGCCGTTTTCGGCAGTAGAGCTGCTTCTGCCCGTGCCAATGCACTGGAGCCGTCGTTTGCACCGCGGCTTCAATCAGAGCGTTGAGATTGCCCGCGGGATAGCTGATGTTGCGGGTATTCCTGTGGGCGATAATCTTGTGGCACTGAAGCGCCACCCCAAGCAGAGCCGGCGCCGCGCCGACAAGCGCCGCAAAAATCTCGTGGATAATTTCGCCGTGGCCGATTCTCATGAACTCGACGGCAAGCATATTGCCATTGTGGACGATGTTGTAACCACCGGCGCTACCGTGGCCGAGTGTATCCGCGCCATCTCTGTCTCCGGCGCCAGACCAGCGAGCATAGGTATAATCGCCCTCGGCTATGTTGGCGACTGACCGATAAAAAAACAATCGCCTCGTTCGGAGGCGATTGTCGTATACAAAAGGCTTTGAGCTTATTCTACTGTGATTCGGGCTGCCGATGAATGGGCAGTCAGCTCGGGAGCATACTGGCTCTGGAGAGTGGCGATGCCGGAGATGAAGCTGCCGGCCACGTTGGCGGTCATGTCGTAGGTAACATGATAGGTGCCTTTTCCAAGCCGGCCTATGAACAGGCGCGTTGAGGCGTCGAGATTCTCTCGGTAGAATGCCAGACTGCCGTCATAGACATAGCCGGGCAGCTGGTCGACAGGCTCGAATGTGGCGGGGCGCTCGTCGTCGATGGTAACATATTTGAGGTTTCGCTTGGCTACGATAGTCAGCTGAACGCGTACGCGCTCGCCGAGGGCGAAACTGTTGGTCTCCACCCATTCGCCGCCGCGCTGTACGAGCACGCGCTTTTCGATGGATAGGTCGCGGCCCGGACGAGCCTTCACGTTCTTCATCTGTTTGCGGCTGATGGCGATTACAGAGCCGTAGGAAGGCGTTACGCCGTTGGGCTGCACGCTAACTGTAACTTTATTGCCAGCGGCCTTGATCTGCTGTGCGAAGTAGCCCGTGGCGCTCTCAATCTTGTCGATGACGACGGGCTGTCCGTCAACCTTCACATTCTGCTCTACCGGGATGGATGTCCAGTCGCTGCCCGTGAGCATAAGTGCGGCAATGATGTAATCGGGATTGTATGCCCCGAAGTCGTCGCTGGCCTGAGCCTGGACGAGCACCCACTGGCGCATCCTGTCGATTTCCTCGGCGGGAGCGTTCATCTCCTTGTAGGCCTGGATTATGGTAGCGTAGGAGCGGATATCGCTTATGCTGGGGAAGGAGAGCCCTGTGCCGCTCTTGTACACGCCGTACTGGCGGATGGATTCCATGATAGCCTCGGCCTCGGCGGGATGCGATTTCCTGAGCATGATAACGTCCCATGCCTTGGAGCCTACATTGCCCTTGCGCCAGTTTGCCATAGTATAGGCATCAGTGCGGTCAATAATGGCCTTGGCGTCGGTATCGAGTTTGATGAACGGCATCATTGCGGCAATAGTGCTCAGGCCGATATTGATGCTGTCGCGCTCGGGATAATCGTATCGGAGAAACTCTTTTACAAGGTAGTTGAAGGCGGGTTGAACCATGCCGAGGAGAGCCTTGTCGTGGAGCATATCAAGGGAGTAGGCAATGCCGAGCGTCGTAAGCACGGTTTCGGTGGACCATTCGGAGGATTTCTCCGACCATGTGGCCCATGCGAAGCCGCCGTCGGCGTTGCGCAGCTTTTCAAGAGCGGCAGTGGAGGCGTCGAGCACAGTCCTGACCTTGTCGGGGTCGAGGACCTCGGCAAGAGCGGCCATGCGCTGCGTCTGGTTTGCCGCGGTCTGCACCCAAGGGGTCTGGTCGAGCAGCAGGCGCTTCAGATCGTCATTCTTCTCGAGCATGGAAACAAGAGCTTTCTCCGAGGGGTTGTCGGCCCACTGGCGCAGGGCGTCGGCGATGGCCTTGTTGTCTCCGATAATCTTCTGTGCAGCCAAAGCCGAGAAAATCTTGCCTACGAGGCGTGTGGATATGTTGCTTTCGGCGCCGTTGATGCCGCGCATGGCCTTTACAGCAGTCCATACGGGGTTTTGGCAGTACTGCAGCGTGAGGGTGGCATTCTTGGCGTTCTTTACCGTGAATTCGAAAGGCTTCTTGTCGTTGGGGTTGAGATAGAATTCTGTGCTTTCTATCACGGTGGTTGCCGCCGAGAGCACGGGGATGAGCTGCTGCTCACCGTCGGCGAAGCTGCCGGCCTGGCTGCGAACGCGGTAGCCGATAGATGCGGCGTCAACGGGTGCTACGGTCTCAATGGCCACTATTGCGGAGCCTTTGGCTGCAATGGTGTCGGTACTTTGGGCGGTCTGCAGGGTCTCGCCGGTGGCAACATCGAAAATCTCGATAGTCGAGGTGATGGCGGTCTGTTCGTCGCTGTTGTTGAATACAGTGGCGAGTATGGTTGCCTTGTCGCCCTGACGCAGGAATCGCGGCAGGTTCGGACTCACCATTACTGGCTTGTTGGCGATGCACTGTGCCATGTACTGTGCGGCGGTGCAGTCGCTATTCCATGCGAAGGCCTTCATCTGCCATGTACCGTTTGCGTTGGGCACGGAGAAAGTCAGGTCGATGTTGCCGTTGCTGTCTGATACCAGCGAAGGCATCCAGAACGCCTGCAGGGCCTCGCCAGTGCGGTATTCGAAGGCTTCGGCGGTCGGCTTCGTGCTTTCTTCCTCGCTGCCGGCGCCAATCTCCGTTGACAAATCCTCGGCGGTTTCGTTTTCGGCGACACCTTCAATTATTAAGTTGTCCGAAACATCCAGAATGCTGTTTGTTGCGCTGCCCATCGTTGGAGCTGCAGCCGCGGCCATACTCTTGCGCATCATAGGCCGCGCATAGTTGACCACATACATGTTCATGAAGCGGAACTCTGGCCATACGAAGTAATTTTTGGCCCTTGGGTTCAGCGATTCTGTAACCCCGCAGTTGGCGCGATAGTTGCGCAGGTAGTCGAGATAGAAGTTGTACGAGGGTTTATAGAAGTTGAAGCTGTTGGGCCAATAGCCGTTGGCAAGTTCGTCGAGAGCTTTGTTGTAGAGCGTGGCAATCATGGCGGCATCCTTTATGGGCGCACCGTTGCCGTCGAGCAGACGGAATCGCCATTGTTCGCCCGCGCCGGGTGTCAGACGGTCGCGGAAACTCTCGGCCTTGACTTCCGGCGTCTTTTTCTCGGGCGTCTTTACCCGTATTCCATAGCTTGCCACATTGCCGTTATGCACGGTAACAAGCGATATCTGGGCTTCCTCGGGGTCGTTGACGGGAACGGAAATGCTGTGGAAACCGCGTGTCAGTTTATGCAGGGCAATCTGCGACAGTTCCGCACCGTTTTTCACGATTGCATATACGTATGCCTCGGGGGCATTGATGCCAACAAGGATTTCGGCTTTGCCGCCTTTGGCCGATGTCTCGCTTGAGGGCACAAACAGATATTGGTCGGCTGGCATCTGTCCGGTAGCCTGGTTGTATACTGTCAGAGCCAACGGTTCCGAAGAATCGGCGAGGGTAGTGTCGGCGGCGCACAGGCGTAGGGTATAATATCCGGCGGCAAGTTTGGAGATATTTATTTTCTTCTCCTGACCGGCTTTTGCGGTGCCAGTAAGGAATTCCTTGACGTTCTTGCCTTCTTTCTGTATCAGGGCCCATTTCAAGGCGACGGGAACTTCCTTGCCGTCGGCATTATAAGCCTCGAACTTCACGATGGCACGTTCGGAACTGTCCACGATTGTTTTCTGCACCGTTGCGCAGAGGGCATATGGTTTGCCGGTGGTGAAACCGCGGTTTGTGTCGGCGGCTTCGCCGTCCTGTGCCGTTACAGTTACGGCAGCATAGAAATCCGTGTATGGTTTTCCGTTGTTGCTGTTCTGTGCGAGCATTTCGGCTGGAACATCAACGGAGAAGTTGCCGGCGGCGTCGGTGCGGGCCTGAAGAGTGCCGAGCTGCTGTACCGGCCCGAACCAGCGCCAGCGCCATGCGCCGCTGATTGTAATATTCACATCGGCGTTCACCACGGGCATTCCGGAGAATGTGGTGGCGTTGCCGGAGATACGCACGGCACCTTTGGCGGGAACGTCGCGCTCTACGCTTTTAACTGTCGCGGAGAATGTAGGCAGGCGGAAATCGCTCACGGTAACATATGCACTGCGTGTAGATTTGCCGTGTTTAACGGTTAAGTTCCAAGAGCCTGTAAGTATGCCCTTTCGGGTTGCGAAAGCACCCTCAATGCGTCCGTAGGCATCGGTGCGCAGATTTTCGCTCGCTTCATCCTCGCCGTGGGTATTTCGCAGAGTAACTGTAACGTCGGCTCCTTCAATGGTTTTGCCGTTATTGGCAAGCACAGCGGCCCAACGTATGCTGTCGCCGGGATGATAGAGAGCCCGGTCGGTGAATATCAGAATGTTTGTATCATCGATATTGCTCCGGTCGTATGGGCCGGCTACCTCGAGCGCCTGCTCGAAATCGTAGCTACGTGCCTGATAGCTAAGACGCAGATACTGAGTGGGCCATTCGGAACGTTTCTCGCAAGCGAAACTGAGTATGCCTTCGCGGTCGGTGCTTCCGAGGGAGCGCGTCTTTGTAACAGCATTGCGACGCCATGTCTTCATAACCAGGCTTGTGCCTACGCCACGCACAGGCGCGCCTGTGGTGAAGTCGGTAACCATCAGGGCCTGTTTGTCGAGGCCGTTTACAACAACGGGCATTATGGGTGTTGCCTCGATGCGTACCGACGATATCTGCTGGGCCTTGATGCCCTTCATATCCGGCACAAGAGCGTATTTGCCCGAGGCGCCCACGGGAATCTTCACGGTAACGGTCGTGTCGGTTTTTCCGCCGAGGTTTATGGTCCTGACGGCGGTACGCTTGCAACTCGCGGCAATCTTGCTGTCGGAGATATTGCCGTTGCCATTCAGACGGTAGAGCGCTAAGGTTAAATCCTTTACATATTTTGCCTTAACGGTAAACTCACATTCGGAATTGGGGGCGACGTACTTCGGTGCGGAAACATTGACCGAGGCACGTGTAAGGCGGTTCAGACAGTCGGTGAGAGCGGCGTTTCCGTACCAGCCGGGGAAATTCACGAGCGACTGTTTCAGCGCCACTATGAGCGCGTCCTCAAAGCTCTGTTCCGTGTCTCCGTCAACAGATTCTTCGGCATAAGCATAATATTCACTTCCGTCGTTGGCGAGAGCATACAGCACATAACGCGCGGCTTCCTCCGACGCATGGGTCTTGTACAATTTCAGGAGTGCCTTCCGGTCGCCGGTGGCGCGTGTCTGCCAGTAGAACCAGGGCTGCGAAGCCTCGGGATAGAGCGCGGCGACAGTTCCCGCAAAACGACGCGCGTCCATCGGGTTCTCCATCACCTCCATGTTCTTCAGCGCCACGAAACCGCGCACGTCGGGAATATACCGCAGGGCGTTATTGTTCATTTCGAGGCTGCTCTTGTACAGCTCCAGCGAGGCATTGTCCTTTTCGGCATACGCTGCGGCCTCGGTGTAGAGGTCGGAAATCTTTTTCTTGAACTGCTTGCCGCTCCACAGGTTCACATCGGCTAGCAGAGGCTCCAGAGGAGCGTCGACACGGTCGTATTTGAAGCGGGCAGAGTTGTAGATGTCGGTGAACATCCTGGCCTGCAGGGCTGTGAACATGGCGCGGTCGGCGTCCGTAAGGCCCGGCTTGTCCATATTCCGCTGCACCAGTGCCGGCATGGCAAATGCGGTGTCGGGGTCGACGCGCTGAAGGGCGCATGTCAGCTCCAGCAGCGCGCGCAGGCGTGTGGGGCCGTCGGTTGCGTTCTCCAGTGCTTTTGTAGCGTCGGCGGCCACTGTCTGCGGGTAGGCGAAGTCGGGTTCGTCGGTCTGCGCTCCGAAAGAGTTGAAAAACGACATGATTACGAGTACGGCGGTAAGGATGACGGATTTTATACGCATCATTATTGAAAATGTTAGTTGTAAAAGTTTTTAATGGACGTAAAGCCACAATAATAACAAAAGGACCGGAGGATGTGTTGCATCCCCGACGGTCCTTTTGGTTCAGTTGGTCTTATTTCTTGTTAAGACCGCATATTTTGCATTTTTCGTTGATCTGGGTAAAGAAGTCGTTGCCTTTGTCGTCTACGAGGATGAATGCGGGGAAGTTCTCAACCTCGATTTTCCAGATAGCTTCCATTCCGAGTTCGGGGTATTCCAGAAGTTCCACGCTCTTGATGGAGTTCTGCGCCAGAACAGCGGCGGGACCGCCGATAGAACCGAGGTAGAATCCTCCGTGCTTGTGGCATGCGTCGGTAACCTGCTGCGAGCGGTTGCCCTTGGCAATCATTATCATGGAGCCGCCGGCGCTCTGGAACTGGTCGACGTAGCTGTCCATGCGGCCTGCCGTCGTGGGACCGAAGGAGCCGGAAGGCATACCTGCGGGAGTTTTGGCGGGGCCTGCGTAATAGATGGGATGGTCCTTGAGGTACTGCGGCATGGGTTCTCCCTTGTCGAGACGTTCTTTAATCTTGGCGTGTGCGATGTCGCGGCCTACGATTATGGTGCCGTTGAGGGACAGACGGGTGCTTACGGGGTATTTCGACAGTTCGGCCAGCACTTCGGGCATCGGACGGTTCAGGTCGATCTTAACAACCTCGCCTTCGCCCTGCTTGCGGTATTCTTCGGGAATGAGCTCGCCGGGGTTGGTGTCGAGTTTCTCTATCCACAGGCCTTCCTTGTTGATTTTGGCCTTGATGTTGCGGTCGGCCGAGCAGCTCACGCCCATACCGATGGGGCAGGAGGCGCCGTGGCGCGGCAGACGGATAACGCGTATGTCGTGGGCATAGTATTTTCCGCCGAACTGTGCGCCGAGGCCGAGTTCTTCGGATGCTTTCTTGAGCACTTTCTCAAGTTCGATATCGCGGAAAGCGTGGCCGTACTCGTTTCCCTTGGTGGGCAGATTGTCCAGATACTTGACGGATGCTTTCTTCACCACCTCGAGGTTCTTCTCGGCAGAGGTGCCGCCGATAACGAAAGCGATATGGTAGGGCGGGCATGCGGCGGTTCCGAGAGTGCGCATCTTCTCGATAAGGAAGGGCACGAGCTTGTCGGGGTTGATGGTTGCCTTTGTTTCCTGATAGAGGTATGTCTTGTTTGCCGAGCCGCCTCCCTTGGCTACGAACAGGAAGTGATATTCGTTGCCTTCGGTGGCATGGATGTCAATCTGAGCGGGCAGGTTGCAGCCGGTGTTCACTTCATCGTACATGGTGAGCGGAGCGTTCTGGCTGTAGCGGAGATTGTCGGTGGTGTAAGTTAGGTATACGCCGTGCGAAATCTTCTCCTCGTCGTTGCAGCCCGTGTATACGTTCTGTCCCTTGGATGCGTGGCAGATGGCTGTGCCCGTATCCTGGCAGAAAGGCAGCTGACCCTTGGCTGCCACCTCAGCGTTGCGAAGCATGGTGAGTGCCACAAACTTGTCGTTCTGGCTTGCTTCGGGGTCGCTCAGAATCTTTGCGACCATCTCGTTGTGCTCGCGGCGCAGCATGAAAGCGTTGTCGTGAGTGCACTGGCGGGCAAGTACGGTCAGAGCTTCAGGGTCGATGACAAGAAATTCGTGTCCGCCCCAGTTTTCGGTGTGGACGTAATCGGAGGTAAGATGATAGTACTCGGTAGTGTCTGGTCCGAGGGGGAACATCTCCTGGTAATGAAACGGTTTTGTAGCCATATAGGGTTTGTAGGATAGTGTTTTACATTATCGTACGGCCATATGACCGTACGGAATGCAAACTTACGAATACTTTTCGACAAAGACAAATATTTTTTTTGAGCGGAGAGTGGAGTGGGATTATAAGGAGCAATTAACTGAATCAGCACCGGAGGTGGCTGCACTTCCGATTGCTGTGCAGCCGCCTCCGGGGCTGATTTGACGATTCTCCGAGAATCCCACGGGCGGCAAGCGCCCGCGGTTAGGTAAATTATCGGCCTCCGGCCATTCGGCTGTTTCTATGCCCCGCGGGCGATGTTTCCCGGCAGAGTGAATGTGAGCGCCTGGCGCCGCAGATTGTCTATCAGCCCGGCCCGGTCGCGGATATACACTTCGCCTCCGTCTAAATGCCTGTTGTCCATAATGCGGGCTATAACAGCGGCGCACACCGCAGTTTCGATGCTTCGCTGCCACATGCGCACGCTTGTGCCGTTGCCGAGACTGCATTTCAGGGCTATGATATCCGCGTCGCTGCGGTCCACACTCTCCACGACGAATGAAAGATCCATAGCGATGCGGTCGGCTTCCTCGTTTATGAAAATATTCAGCAGTGTGCTGTGCTCGTCTGTTACGAGTGCCCTGTCGTCGCCTGTCCACAGGCGCAGTGCCGCCGAGTGGGCGTAGATAACCTCCTGCAGACGGCTTATTGAAAGACTTATTGTTGCGTTCATGATATAATTCTGGTGTCGAAATTATCTATCGGTGTAACTGAGTGTGTGAAGTGCTTTCGCAGGATGCGCCGCAGGGCGTCGTGCGTAATGTAGAACCGTTTTGGACGCAGGAAACAGATTGTCTGACTCATTGCCTGAGTGAGGGTGAGCTGCGGACGTCGGGCCCGGAGTTCCTGTATCTGCTCGTACATGTCGTTCCACATTGCGACAGCTTCGCTTTGAGTCGGTAATCTCCCCGTGGCGCCGCGGTCGATGGAGTGGATGATGCGCGATGCGCGGTCGAACGACACATAGTAGTGCATCGGTCGGCATTTCAGCACTTCGTCGCAAAGTTCGTTCATGGTAAGGTGTTTGCCGCGAGCAGCCGCGCTGCGGAGAATGCGGTGTGCTAACGTAACCATATCGTTACGGCGGCAGTCGTTTACGTTTTTCATATTGTCGGTTTTTGTAAAGTGTATTGCAAAGATACAATATAGAATTGCAAAAGTCAATAGATATTGTAATATTTTGCATAAAATTGTATCATGCCGTTCGCTTTTCCCGCCATTGCCGGATGTTCGCTGATATCCGCAAAAGCAATATAAATCTCTTATGGATATAAAAATAGTGCCTCCGGCAATCGTCTGGGATATCGCCGGAGGCTTTCTGAGTATGTAAAGTATGAAGCTGTTCTATTTACGGCTTGTGATTTTCATTATGTTGTTATCGCGGTCAATAGTTATCGACCCGATTGTCTCGGAGTTCAGAGTAGTAAGTTCCGATCGGCTGATTTCTTTCCCATCAAGCAATATCTTAATCTGTGCGGGCACATCGGAGGGCTGGCTGTCAATAACGATGGTTGTGGATGTTTGGGAAACATCATCTTTGTCGCCGATTACTACTGTACGGCTGTCGTTGCTGAATTCTTCCAGGTCGAAGGGAATTTCATCGCCGTTGACTGTAATTGCCATCTTCCCCTTTTTGTATCCGCCTGTAAAAGGAAAAGAAACTGTTATCGTTGCCGAACCATTGGACATTTGTGTGCTCAGCGAGTTGGCCTGATATGTCTTGCCTTTGTTGGAGAATGTACCTCCCGACACTGTCAGATTGTCGCCGAGGTTCTCGCCGCTGATGGTTGCGGTGGTCCGGGTTCCGTCGTCGTTGATATTGATAACTTTAAATCTACGCACCGATACTTCGCCCTTATGCGATTTTTCACTATCTTTGCCGACAGAAACCTCGCTGTTGCTGATAGTTGTTGCGGCAGCGCGTACGGCGGGTACGAAGGACACACCGATTGCCAATGCGAGAACAGGTACAAGTGCAAGGGCCTTGAATTTTCGCCCGGCACCACTTTTTTCTTGATACATCATGGTGATACGTTTTTTAAGTTTACTATGATTGAGGCTGTTGGCCAATGACGGGAATCTGGCGCCAACAGCTTTTTTTATCAGCAGCATCTGATATTCCTGCGGTTCAATACCGCTTTCTATAACGGCCATATCGGCCTGATATTCATGTATAAGCATCAACTCGTCGCGCATGAGCCATGCTGCCGGATTGAACCAGTTTATGATGCACACCGCCTGTGCTATCAGCAAATCAATCCAGTGGCGCGAGGCGATATGTTTCAGCTCATGCGTAACTATTGCGGCGTAGTTGCATTTGTAGTCGTCGCCGGAAATCACCATGTAGTTCATCCAGCTGAAAGGAGCGAATCGTCCGTTGTCGGTTATCACCAAGGTATATCCGGCTCTTTCAATCTTCCAGCCTCGGCGGATAACCTTGCACAGACGGAGCCATGTGATAACCGTTCTGACCGATACTATAACCATACCGGCTATGTATATCCATATAAGAACTGTGCCCCACAAAGGTCTGGCGAGAGGTTCTCCGGCGTTTATGGCGGTACCGAATGTGATATCTCCCGTTGCCTGATGCACTTTGTACGGCTCCGGAGCACCGATTAATGGCAGGGCGAGGAACGATACAAGATATATGCCCAGCAGCACGTTGCGGTTGAAACCATGCTGGTTGTCCCGCGAAAGGAAAAGACGGTAGGCAAGATAAAGCGCGAGAAGCACCAGGCCGCTCTGAATGGAATATGAAAGAAACGCACCCATATTATTTGCCTTTGCGCTCTACAAGTTCCAGCAGTTCCTTTAATTCGTCAGCCGAGATTTTGTTCTCCTCCACGAGTGCCGATACAGCGCCGTAGTAGCTGCCGCCGAAGTAGTTCTTTATGAAATTACCGAAACTTCTGTTCCTGAAATATTCTTTTTTTACTTTGGCGAAATAGTGGAAAGACCCGTTTACGTCATTATGGTCCACAAATCCTTTAGCCTCCAGTCGCCGTACCACAGTAGAGACAGTGTTGAAGTGCGGCTTAGGGTCCGGGTAAAGTTCTACAAGTCTGCTTATCTGTATCGGACCATGTTCCCATAGAAGCTGCATCACTTCCTCTTCCTTTGGTGTGAGTTGTTCTTTCTTAGCCATTGTATAACTATTTTTGTAGTTGATGCGACAAAGGTAATAACTATTTTTGTAGTTGAAACGCTGTTGTTTTAGATTTAACCTTAATTAATATATAGGTATGGGTTGCTGTTGCAGCAGTAAAGTTAGCGTTAGGTTTGTTGCCTGACCGGAGACGTTAAAATCATGGCAAAACAATTACAGAAACCGTATTGTTTGATAAGTGTAACAATTGTGTAACAATTTATGGCGATTTTAATATATTGAATAACAGTACGATATGGCTTAAAAATGATTGGCGGCTTCAAATTAACATTTGTTTGCATTAAAATTCTTGACTTGGCGATTTTCTCACTAATTTTGTCATGTCGAAAGACAAAAAAACTAATACAGCACTAACTTCTAAAATTCATTCATCATGGCAACTTCCAAATTTATAGACAATCTTACAGGGCTCCAGGCTAATCTTCTTAATTTCGCCTACATGCTTACCAACGATCGCGAGCGTGCCCACGACTTACTACAGGATACTTACCTGAAAGCCATTGATAATGAAGACAAATATTCCGAAGGCACCAATTTCAAGGCATGGGTGTTCACAATTATGCGCAACACCTTTATCAACACATACCGCCGCACTGTCCGCAGCGCAACGCTTATCGACACTACCGATAATCTCTATCTTCTCAATCTCGGCGAGAACCAGACTGAATCGCCCGAGGATTCTTACGGAGCATCTGAAATTACAAAAGCTATCGATTCGTTCAGCGACGAGTACCGTATTCCCTTCTCCATGCATGTGGCCGGCTACAAGTACGAAGAAATCGCCGACAAGATGCAGCTTCCCCTCGGCACTGTCAAAAGCCGAATCTTCTTCGCTCGCAAGAAACTGCAGGCTCAGTTCGCCGACTACCGTGGCTGATACCACGGCAAGAAGTTAGAAAACTTACTTACACATAGAAAAGATAGAGGGTGTTGCAAAACTGCATTTTGCAACACCCTTGTTTCTAATTAATTGTGGTATCTTACTCTTTCCTTGGGGTGCGTTTAACTGCGTTGGCGGCATTTACGAGGCCGTAGCCGAAGTATTCGTTCCAAGTGCCGTATACTTTTGTGGTGTCGTAGTTGTAAGGTCCGATTTTGTCGGCGGAGTGTGCGAGGATACTTCTCACGCTGTCTGCTGTCAGGTCGGGATTGCGCTGCAGAATAAGCGCAGCCACTCCGGCAACGTGCGGTGCAGCCATAGATGTGCCTGACATTTGGGCAACCGTATCACCACATACAGTTGAAAGAATACCTGTGCCTGGAGCGGCGATAAACATACCCTCGCCATGAGCGCTTAACTCTCCAATCAATCCTTCTGCGGTAATATTTGCCACAGTTATCACTCCGGGGAGATTGCCGGGGAATGTTATCGAGTTTCCATTGCCGGCGGATTTTACAATCACGCATCCTTTGCCGTTTCTGCCATATGCCAAAGCTGAATTGATTGCGTTCGTGATATTTGCAAACGAATCGTTCAGTCCCCATGAGCATGAGATTATGTCAGCACCATTTTCCCAAGCCCAAGCAATTGCCGAAGCTATTGAAAGAGGATCGTAATTCGTCGTATTGATTCTTACGGACATAATCTTTGCATCGGGAGCAACTCCGGCGATAAACTTTTTGTTGTTTCTTATTCCCGCAGCGATACCTGCACAATGGGTTGCATGATCGTTGTATATTATGTTATACAGGGAATCTCCCTCGGCATCGTAACTTTTTTTGTTCATGTTCTTAGCGAGGTCGATATGGGTAGAATCCACGCCATTGTCGATTATGGCAATTTTTATCCCTCTGCCGGTCGCATAGTTCCATGCTTCGCTTAATGAAATGTCATACATGGGATTCTCGTTGTTATATAATCCCCATTGTTTATGTACGAGGGAATCGTATGAAATCTCAAGAATGTCTTTTTGATAGAATACAGGTTCGACAAAGTCAAATAACTCGGTCTCAAGAAGTTGATTGGCTATTTTTATCGGGTCAAGGCCTTTGTCAGGATGTACAATTAATGAATACCAACTTTTCAATACCGATGAGCCTTTTATTGTCAAACCTATTTTTTTTGCTATATCATTAAGTTTTTCAAGATTCTCTTCCGTTTTAAGTTTAATACTAATATAACCGTTCGGAATTTTTAAATTTCCTTTTGAGTCGCGATAGCAAGGAGTAAAACTTAACTTTTTGGGGAAATATTTGCGATTTTGCAAATCAAACTTGCTTTTAGGAAGTGTTACATTGTATATTTTAAGGACCATCCCGTCGCGGGAAGCCGAATCAACTAACGATAAATGACTGGGAACAGCTTCGTTTTCATTTTGAGATGTAAATGAGACAACCGTACTGCTGTCAATTGTGAGGTATTCTTTTTTGTCTCCAATAATATAATAGCACTCCTGCGCAAATATAGAGAGTATGGCGATAGTTGCAAATATGATGAATAATAGTCTTTTCATAGCTGATAGTATTTTATTTTATAAGAACCTTTTTGGATGCTGTTTCGTCGTCGGTAGATGCATTAACTAACATCGCTATTAGTAATCAATTGAATGCAGATATCCCTGATTCGGCCAAATATAGAGTATTTGCCATAATATACCAAAAAAATTCAGATGTTATTAAGCAGTGTTTTTTGTGCCCGTTAAATTGTACAGCTACCGTGTACGGAATCTGCTGTTGAGCAGGCGCGATCCGAAGCGACAACGCAGACACTTGCGCGGTTCGCAGTAGCAGCGGCGTAGTTGTATCAGTGCCTGGCTCGTGAACGCGTCGGGGCAGTTTATGCCCGCTGCCGTGAAAAGACGTGTAATGCGGTTGTCCTCCGGAGGAAGACTTTGCAGAAGTCCGACACATTTTTCCAGACTGCTGCGGTCGCCGTAGATTTTGGAATAGGCATATAGCGCCGTAACCACGACGTTGATTATAAGAATGTCCACAGCGCGTTTGCTTAGCTGCGGGCCCGGACGGTCGGCGGCGGGAGAGAAGCTGTAGTGGGCTGTCCAGAAATCGCCGAGAGATGCGGCAAAGAGTCGTCTGGCGGCATCGATGCTGTCTGTCGACGGCAGTTCGGCGGCAATGCCGAAGCCGTCGCATACCATCCGGGCAAGGTAGGCGATACGGCGGTAGGGGAAGTTCTGCGGCCGCATGCGGGCGAGTTTCCAGCCTAAATCGGCCGGTTGTTTAAGATTATATTTCTTGCGCAGGAAGTCGTAGTCCTGCCTGAGAGCGGCAAGATATTTTTCCTCCGCTTCGCCAGCGGGGCGGGTGTCCAGGAATCCGGCCTGTCCGAACATCAAGCTTTCGACGGCTCGTATGTCGCCCTGATGATGTATAAGCGCCTGCAATGGCGTGGCGAGTGCGAGGCGTTCCATAGCGTCGCCGTTTATGCCGAAGCCGAGCGCGCGGGCAAGAAGAACGTACACCGCACCACGCCATTCGTGGCCTGTGCGGCGCATAATCTCGCCCATGTGCTCAGCCTTCGCGTGGATTCGCTCGAAGGCGAGCGACGTGAGCCAGTCGGTGCGGTACAGCGCCGGAATGTCGGCCAGCATGGCACCGCATGGCAGGTCGCACGTCGGTGCGGCTGTCATGCGGTCGTATATTTTCTTGAAATCAAGGGTCGAAGGCAGTACGGCCTGCGGTATCTCGGAACCGTCGGAACGTATTATGCGTGCATCGTCGGCCGTTACCACATGCAGGATGATGGAATCGTAGGCGCGGTCGTTGTCGTGTCCGTGGCGCCTCCAGTCGGAGGCCCGCTCGTGAATCTCCACATTTCCGGCCCACGTGCGGTCGCCAATCCGGACCTTGGCGTTGAAAAAATCGGGCCCCGCATCAGGATTCTGCATTCCTGGGTCGAGAACCTCCACCGGTTCTCCGTTCACCGTCTTCAGGGGCGAGGGAAGCCACAGCCTGTGCTGCCACATGTACTGTATAATCTTCTCCATGCCCGGGCCGGTTGTCAGGATTCCTTTATTTCGGCAAGGCGCGCAAGGTATTTGCCGATGATGTCGAATTCAAGGTTCACGACACTGCCTACTTCGATAGTGCGGAAGTTGGTATGCTCTAAAGTGTAGGGGATGATTGCAACGCGGAAGCTGTTCAGGGTGCTGTCGCACACGGTCAGGCTAACGCCGTTAACTGTAACGGAGCCTTTTTCCACGGTCATGTATCCTTTTGCGGCCATTTCCGGCGATACGCTGTATTCGAATTTGAAATAGCGGCTACCGTCGGCGTCCTCTATTGCGGTGCATCGTGCCGTGGTGTCCACATGCCCCTGCACGATATGACCGTCGAGGCGTCCGTTCATAAGCATGGAGCGTTCCAGGTTTACCAGGTTGCCCGGCTGCAGCAGTCCCAGATTGGAGCGTTCGAGGGTTTCTCGTATTGCAGTTACCACATATGTTCCGTCGGGGTGTATGTCTACAACCGTGAGGCAGACGCCGTTGTGCGATACCGACTGGTCGATGTGCAGCTCGTCGGTAAACGAACAAGCTACAGTAAGGTTTACGTTGGACTCGTTATGTTCTACAGCCGCTATGCGAGCGGCTTCTTCTACAATGCCTGAAAACATGGTGTTTTATGCTAAAAGAATGAATATCAAGGGTCTATCCAGTATGTATAGGCCAGCCATCCGAAAGAGTTGTCGTTTTCGGGGGTATATGTCGGTGTATGACTGCCAGTGCGGGGATCACGCTTGGTTGCCGAACCTTCTACGGCGCGAACTACTGCGGCAAAATTTTTTGAATCGGCCAATTTAGGCGCCCAGAAAGTTTTGATGCGTTCGAAATTGTAGGTGTTGAGGTCGTCGAACAGGCCATCGAGCGCAGGTATGGCCTGCATCTCGTCGCGATTCCACTTTTTATTGGCCTGCAGATACTCGAGGCCTTTGGCATAGTCGGCGGCGGTTAGCTGAGCGTGAGCTTCGGCAGGCTCCGGTTTTTCAGCCGTTGAGGCCTGAGGCTTCGAGGGTTTGGTATTGCTGCTGTCGGCCGGTGTGCTTTCCGGTTTCGGCACGGGGATTGGTGCAGCCACCGGAGCCGGTTCTTCGATCTGAGGTACGGTAGTTTCGGGAGCTGCCTTATTTCCTTCCCAGAAGGCTATGGCGCCTATGAGAAATCCGGCGATAAGCGCACCTATGGCAACGGCAACGAGTATCAGATTGTTTTTCTTTTCTTTCTTGCCGATGTACTGCAGATTGTTTGGCTCGCCGCCTTCTATCAGTTTGTCTCCGGCGATGTCGTAGCCCTCGATAGGGCATTTATGCAGAGGCTTGAGCGTTTTTATGTATATGCGCAGCGGTTCCAGTGGTTCGGGAGTATCCAGCGGCATGTCGAAGCGGTAGCTCTTGTGCTGCTTGCGAAGCTGCACGGTGGCCTGCGGCGTTATGGCCAGGTCCACAGTGCCGGCGAAGTTGAAATATCCGGGAGCTGTTATCTCTACGCTGGCTTTGTTCAGCTGTTCGAAATCGAACGGCGTCGCTTCGCTTATAACAGTGCCGTTTACCTTTACAGTGTATTCCTTAATTGGCTTGCGAGAGCTTTGCTCGACAACCAAAAACGATGCCGGCGTAATGATTTTGCGCGCGGTGGATGTGTCGCACTGTGGTACGGTGGCAAAATCCTTTTCCACCTTGAATTTTTGTGTAACAGGCTCGAATCCGCTGCGGCGCCATACAATGGTGAGCTCGTCGCCCTCTCCTGCGAGTACGGGATGACGGAAAGTAACATGGTCGATGCTCGGAAGGAAATTCTCCGGGGTGGGGTGCGGCGGAAGTACCGTAAGCATCTGGCGCAGCGGGCCCGATACGTTGCGAGCGTGTTCGCGTCCGGTGGCGCCTGTGGCCGAGTCGACAAGCAGTACGCCGGCATACCGGGCATATTCGGGCTGGTAGAATCTCAGTTCTGCGAATTCCCTTAAAGACGGATTGGATCCGCCTGTCATGGCATAGGCGAAAGTCTGGCCTGTGGAGGGTACGAAATGTGCTTTGTTAGAGTCTGCCGGCAACTCGCGTGCAAGCACCTTGCGCAAATGGTTGAGCGAGACGGCGGCGGGGCTGTCGGCGTTGAGGAGTTCTTCGGCGACGGTATCGGCAATCTCGATGAATTCGTCCGCGCCGAGTTTCAGGCCCGACGGGAAAAAGAGCGAGGCTGCGATGTTGTCGTGTATGCTGTCGGGCAGAGGGCGGATAAGCGTAAGCATCAGCCCGTCTTCCAGATATTTTATCAGGTAGAAAATCTGAGGAACAGTGGCATCGTAGCGCAGGATTTCCAGAGCCGGGCCAAAGTCCCGGATGTGCCGGGCAACATCTTCCGACGGATTTATGTTGCCTAAACTTGAGAAACCTTTCTGCGATTTGGTGAGGTATAGTTGTACTTGTGCCATTATTTCTTCATTGATGTGCAAAGATAATCAAGTTTGGCATTATGTCAAAAAAATGTCGCTTCTATTTCAGCCTATTTCAATAAGTCGAGCGCTTCCGGGGCAATATAGGAGAGAGGCACCGTTACGAAAGGACGTTCGGCGGCATGCGGGTGGGGGAGTGTGAGCAGCGGTGTATGCTGGCGGTAGCCCTCGATGGCAATTATGTCGATGTCGATTTCGCGGTCGCGGTATGTTCCGTCGGCGTTGCGGTGTGGCATTGCCGATAGTTCCCGCTCGATTGCTTTCAGTTGTCTCAGAAGCGTTTCGGCCTCGGTCTGTGTCCATTGTCCCTGGCGCTCGAGGGTGAGAACGGCGGCTATGTTTATGAATTCGTTGTCGCTGCTGAATCCAACAGGAGCCCCGGTGTATTCCGACGAGGCACGCACGCTGCCGAGTTCTCCGATTTTTGCGAGCGCGGCCCGCAGGAACGCACGACGGTCGCCGCTGTTCGAGCCCAGGCTCAGGTATATTTTGCTTTGCATTATAAAAAATATGCGCCGGTTCCCGCGGAAACCGGCGCAACAATTGTTTTTTAATATCAATCGATTGAGGTGCGGGCTACTTCGGTTTCCTCGAAGCCTTCAACCATATCGCCCACCTTGATGTCGTTGAATCCGACGATGGACAGACCGCAGTCGTAACCGGACTGCACTTCCTTCACGTCGTCCTTGAAGCGTTTGAGCGAGCCGAGTTCGCCAGTGTAGCGTACGATACCGTCGCGGATAAGGCGTACCTTGCTTCCGCGTTTCAGCTTGCCTTCGCGTACCATAGCGCCGGCGATTGTGCCGACTTTGCTGACGTGGAACGTTTCGAGCACTTCGGCGGTACCGGTAATCTCTTCTTTGATTTCGGGGGCGAGAAGGCCGGCCATAGCGTCCTTCACTTCTTCGATTGCCTGATAGATTACGGAGTACAGACGAATCTGGACGCCGTCGCGTTCGGCGGCACGGCGGGCGGCGAGGCTCGGGCGTACCTGGAAGCCGATGATGATGGCATCTGATGCAGCTGCCAGTGTTACATCGCTCTCGGAGATTTCGCCCACGGCCTTGTGGAGGACGTTGATCTGAATCTCGTCGGTCGACAGCTTGATGAGGGAGTCGGAAAGTGCTTCGATTGAACCGTCCACGTCGCCTTTGACGATGATGTTGAGTTCCTGGAAGTTGCCGATGGCCCTGCGGCGGCCGATATCTTCAAGGGTGAGCATCTTGGTTGTGCGCAGACCCTGCTCGCGTGCCAGCTGCTCGCGCTTGGTGGCGATTTCGCGAGCTTCCTGTTCGGTTTCGAGCACGTTGAAGGTATCGCCGGCCTGCGGCGCTCCGTTGAGACCGAGGATAAGTGCCGGTGTGGCGGGTCCTGCCTCCTTGATGCGCTGGTTGCGTTCGTTGAACATGGCGCGTACACGGCCGTAGTGGTTGCCGGCCAGAACGATGTCGCCCACATGCAGCGTACCGTTCTGCACAAGTACGTTGGCAACATAGCCGCGGCCCTTGTCGAGCGACGATTCTATGATTGCACCCACGGCGCGGCGGTTCGGGTTGGCCTTGAGGTCGAGAAGTTCGGCTTCGAGGAGCACCTTATCCATTAGTTCTTCCACTCCGATGCCTTTCTTGGCGGAAATGTCCTGGCTCTGGTATTTGCCGCCCCATTCCTCAACCAGATAGTTCATGCCGGCCAGCTCCTCCTTGATTTTGTCGGGGTTGGCGTGGGGCTTGTCGATTTTGTTGATGGCGAAAACGATGGGCACACCGGCAGCGGAGGCGTGGTTGATGGCCTCGACGGTCTGCGGCATCACGTTGTCGTCGGCGGCGACAATGATGATTACAATATCGGTAATCTTGGCGCCGCGGGCACGCATTGCGGTGAACGCCTCGTGGCCCGGGGTATCCAGGAAGGTTATGTGGCGTCCGTCGGGCAGCTTGACGCTGTACGAGCCTATGTGCTGCGTGATACCGCCGGCCTCGCCGGCAATAACGTTGGCCTTGCGGATATAGTCCAGCAGCGAGGTCTTGCCGTGGTCGACGTGGCCCATGACGGTTACGATAGGCGGACGAGCTTCCAGATCCTCTTCCTTGTCTTCTTCCTGGTGGATAGCGTCGGCAACTTCGGCGGAGACATATTCGGTGCTGAAGCCGAATTCATCGGCCACGATATTGATGGTTTCGGCGTCGAGGCGCTGATTGATGGACACCATCACGCCGAGGTTCATACATGTTGCGATAACGTTGTTCACAGGCACGTCCATCATCACGGCAAGGTCGTTGGCGGTAACGAATTCTGTGATTTTGAGAACGCGGCTTTCTGCCATTTCGGCCTTCATTGCCTCGCGTTCGCGTGTTGCGTTTGCCTCGCGTTTTTCCTTGCGCCACTTGGCACCCTTCTTCAGACCCTTGTCCTTTGCGGTGAGGCGGGCAAGTGTTTCCTTAACCTGCTTCTGTACATCCTCCTCGCTCACTTCGGGCTGAACAGGCTGCTGACGGCGCTGCTGCTTGGGTGCGTTGTTGTTATTGTTGTTGCGGCGGTTGTTGTTGCCCTGACGTCCTTCGCCGCCGTTCTGACGGTTTTCGGCGCCCTGACGACCTTCGCCGTTTCGGCGTCCGCCTTCGTTCTGGCGCGCGTCGGCGGCCTGGCGGCCGGCCTTTTCGATATCAACCTTTTCCTTGCCGGCTATGCGGCGGCGCTTCTTGCGGTCGCCTTCGCCGCCGTTTGCGCCATTTGCGTTGCCGCCACGGCCGTTACGGCGTTCGTCCTTCGATTTTTTCTTGGGACGCACACTCTGGTTAAGGGCATCGAGGTCGATTTTACCTACAATGTTAAGGCTGGGTGCTGGCGTGCTGCGCTCCAAGGTGAATACCTCGGGCGCTGCGGGAGCGCTTTCTTCTTTCTTGGGCTCTTGCTTTGTCTGAGCCGCAGCCTCGTGGGCTTTTACTTCGGGTTTGGCCTTGGGCTGTTCGGCAGGCTTGGGTGCCTGTGTTTTGTGCTGTTCGGTCTTAGGCGCCTCGGCTTTCGGTTTTTCCGCCTTTGGCTGTTCGGCAGGCTTGGGTGCAACGGGCTTTACAGGTTCTGCCTTTGGTTTTTCGGTCGATTTGGGGGCGGAAAGTTCTGTCTTGTCGGACATATCAGGTTTATCGGACATCTCGGGCTTATCGGATTTATTGGACATATCGGATATGTCTGCTTTTTCCGATTTGTCAGATTTCTCGGCTACTTCTACTTTCGGTGTTTCTGTCTTAGGCGCCTCAGCCTTTGGAGTTTCCGTTTTGGGCTGTTCCTGCTTGGGCTGTTCGTTTTTGGGCGTTGTTCGCGACACAGGGTTGCCGTTGGCATCCAGTTCCAGTTTGTACAGGATGTGCGGTTTCTGTGAGGCAGGAGCCAGTTTAATCTCCTCGGGCGCCTGGCGCTCGGGCTCGGCAGTTTTCTGCCGGCTTTCTTTGCGCTCGGTGGCTATTTGCGTCGAGCGGTTCTTGAGATCCTTGTCGCTTGCGAAGGCTGTGGTGAGAAGTTCGGCAACATTCTCCTCAAGGCGTGCGTTGGGATTCTCTTCGATGTTGATGTTTTTCTTGCGAAGGAATTCTATAACGGTGGTTACCGACACGTTAAGGTCCTTTGCTAATTTGCTTATCTTTATTTTGGCCATAAAATGATTTGTTCGCTTTTGATGTTGAGGGGATTAAACAGATGAAAAACCGATGGGAGAGAGGTGCCGGACCTTATTTTTGGTCCTCGGTTTCAGGTTCTGCTTCCTCTCTTGCATCCTCCTCGGCTGCGGCTTCAGCGTCGGCGTCTTCGTCGTCTTCGTATTCCTTTCGGAGGACGGATAGAACTTCGTCGATGGTGCTTTCCTCGAGGTCGGACTTTTCCAGAAGTGTCTCTCGCGGAGTGTTGAGTACGCTCTTGGCGGTTACACAGCCAATTTCCTTGAGTGCGTCGATAACCCATGCGTCTATTTCGTCGCGGAATTCATCAAGGAAGATGTCGTCCTCGTAAATCATCTCGGTATCGCGGTAAACGTCGATTTCGAAGCCTGTCAGCATGGTGGCCAGTTTGATGTTGTGGCCGTTCTTGCCTATGGCGAGCGAAACTTCTTCGGGGCGAAGGAATACTTCGGCTTTCTTGGCTTCCTCGTCGAGACGGATGGTGGAAATGCGTGCGGGCGAGAGTGCGCGCTGGATGAACAGCGACGGATTGTTGGTGTAGCAGATAACGTCGATGTTCTCGTTATGGAGTTCGCGTACGATTCCGTGGATTCGCGAGCCTTTCACGCCAACGCATGCGCCTACGGGATCGATGCGGTCGTCGTAGCTTTCTACGGCAATCTTTGCGCGCTCGCCGGGGATGCGTGCCACGGCGCGGATGTTGATGAGGCCGTCGTGGATTTCGGGTACTTCAAGCTCGAACAGGCGCTCCAGGAACATGTTGCTGATGCGCGATACGGTTATCTTGGGGTTGTTGTTCTTGTTGTCCACATTGGCGATTACGGCGCGTACTGTCTCGCCTTTGCGGAAGAAATCGCCGGGTATGGCCTCGCTCTTGGGCAGGAGAAGTTCGTTTTTCTCGTCGTCGAGCAGCAGGGTTTCGCGCGACCATGTCTGGTAAACCTCGCCGGTAACGAGCTGGCCTTCCAGCTCCTTGAATTTCTGGTATACAGCTTCCTTCTGAAGGTCGAGAATGCGGCTTTGCAGTGTCTGGCGAAGGTTGAGGATAGCGCGGCGGCCGAATTTCTCAAAAATGATTTCGCGTGTATGTTCTTCGCCGACTTCTGCCTCGGGGTCGTCGTCGGCGCGGGCGTCGGTGAGAGATATCTGGAGGTTGGGATCCTGAACTTCGCCGTCGGGCACTACTTCCAGGTTCTGGAAAATCTGAACGTCGCCCTTGTCGGGGTTAAGGATAACGTCGAGGTTCTCGTCGGTACCGAACATCTTGGCAAGAACGTTGCGGAAGGATTCTTCCAGCACGCTTATCATGGTTGTCTTGTCGATGTTCTTCAGTTCTTTGAATTCGGCGAATTGCTCCACCATATTCGGTCGGTCCTCTTTCTTTGCCATTGCTTTCTTAGGGGATTTATGCTGTTTACTTTTTTAAAATTTCAAATCATAACGGACATACTTGCACTCGCCGGATGTGAGTTTTACCGGCATGCTGCGGAGCACGGGCTTCTTCTGCCCTTCCTCCTTCACTTTCGTGAGCACTTCAACGGTGAAATCGACATCGCGGTCGCCGGGTGTGCCGTGGCCCACCTCAACCAGGACGCCGTGCAGTTTGCGGCCGTCGCGGGTGAGTACCTCAAGGTCTTTGTTGAGGTATTTCACAAACTGGGCTCGAATTTTTAGCGGCGATGTAATGCCGGCCGAGCCGACGGAGAGAGAGTAGTCTTCTTCGTCGCGGTCGAAAACCGCCTCGATGTTTCGTGTTATTTCGGCACATTCGTCGATATCCACTGCCGTGGGGCTGTCTACCTCCACGTTTATGTCGTTGTCGGACGACACGGTTATATCTACAAGGAACAGGTCGGTGCCTTCGATGGATGCCTCAACGGTGTGTTGCAGTAAGTCTTTATCTATCATACGTATGGACGCACCTTTATATAAAGAGGAGGAAGCCCTTGCTCCCTCCTCTCTCGAAGATGTGCCACAAAATTAATAAAAATTCGCCTAATATCCAAAGAATAAGAGGCGAAGCTGGTTGGCGCGTCATTGTGCCGGAAACATATGGCATGGCGTATCGGGCGGATGCGGAGTTCGTCCCCCATGTCCATTATAATGATTTGTCCTGCAGGGAACTTGCTCCCTGTGCGCCTGCGTAGGCGCATATCTATCAGTACGTTATGCATCTGTCATGCCAAAGGCAGGTACGTGCATTCGTTGTACGCGGCACTGTATGGGCGGACCAGGGTAATGTGTATGTTCAGGCAGATGTTATGTTAATAATAAATAACATCCTGTAACATACTTTATCTTTTAGTATTCTCTTTCACCAAAAATGGCTGTGCCGATGCGTATAAGGTTACTTCCGGCGGCGATGGCCAGGTGGTAGTCGTCGCTCATGCCCATAGATACGGTGTCGAAGCCGCGCAGATCCGGCGCGACCTCTAAAATACGTTTGCGAGTATCCGCGATAGCTCGGAAATCGGCGCTGACGCGGTCGGTGTCGTCGGTGTTTGTGGCCATGCCCATTATGCCGCAGATGTGAGTGGCTTTCAGGCTTTCGAAGTTGCGGCAGCGGAACCAGTCGACAAGTTCGTCGGGCGCGAAACCGAATTTTGTTTCTTCTGCGGCCACATGTACCTGCATAAGCACGCGAGCCACTATGCCGAGCCGCTCGGCCTCGGCGTCGACTGCCCGCAGAAGGTGGTCGCTGTCGATGCTCTCTATCATGGCAACCGGACCGGCGGAGAGCAGCTGCCGTATCTTGTTGGTTTGCAGGTGGCCGATAAAGTGCCAGCGAATGTCGGCGGGCAGTGCGGGCATCTTTTTCACCAATTCCTGCACGCGGCTTTCACCGAACAGGCGTTGCCCTGCGGAGTAGGCCTCGGCGATAGCTTCGGCCGGATGGAATTTTGAAACAGCCACAAGCTCCACGCCCTGCGGGAGCGTGGAGCGGATGGCGGCTATAGAGTCGGCTATGCAGCCCATAGTTTTATTCTGCGGTAAGTTTCATTTTGTAAACGTCCATGAGGGGCGTTTCGCTGATGGAGAGGATATCATAGTCGGCCATTGTGCCTTTCATGCCTTCCTCGAAGTGCTCGAAAGCCTCCTTGAAATCGGATGCCTGCACTAAGATGAGCGAATTGGAGCGTTTTTCGGCAGCTGTCTTTTCGTCGATGGTGATAAAGCCAACCTTAACAAGGTACCAACGGTCTCCGCCCTGCCAGAATACTTCGGCGATTTTTGTGCGTTTTACAGCCGATACAGAGAATTCGCCCGAGATGTAGGGACTTACTTCTTCAGTGATGCGAGCCTCGGCTTCGGTAAACGAAAGGGCGTCTACCAGATAGGGTTCATTTACTTTCTTGACAGAGCCGTTTTCCTGAAGCTTGTCGTATCTTACTTTACATTCAAACCAGTTTGACATTGTACTTATTGTATTTATTTGTTCTTGCGGCCTTTTGCGGCCTTCTTGTTCTTTTTCTTGCCGTCCTTTGTCTGAGCCTTGGCTTTCTCGGCGGCAATGCGCTGATGCTTGGCATCAACACTGGCGTCGAGGAGCGGACGGATTTCGGGATATAGTTTTTCGGCGTAGTATTTGAAGCCGAGGTCGGTCAGGTGTATGCCGTCTACGGTGCCGTCGTCCTCAACGCCGTCCAAGTTAACGCTGTCCACATAGTAGAGGTTGGCGGGATTCTCGGCTTTGAGTTTGTCGTAGTTCCTGCGGTATTTCTCGTTCTTCGCGGGTAGGTACTTGTTGAAGAAAGAATCGTACCGGTAGTAGGGGTAGAGCGGACCTTCCACCATAACGATGGGCACGTCGGGTTTGGCGTCGCGCAGGATTTTCACAAAGCCGTAAGTGAGGGTGTCGCACATCATTTCGGTGCAGTTGGGCACAGGGTCGAGGATATACATGTCTACATCCGGAATGCTTGCCAGCGCGCGGGCTACCTCGGAGTCCATTTTTCCGTCGCCGCTGAAACCGAGGTTCACGACTTCGGCATTTAGCATGCGCGACAGTATGTTTGTTGCCGCCATGCCTGTGCGCGAGGCGCAGCCACCCTGAAGGATGCTGGTGCCGTAGGCGATAATCTTGCGGTCGGGGTCTATCAGCGATGTGGCGCCGGCGTTGATGTCGGCGTTTTCGTCAACCTTTATTTCGAGCCACTCTATGCCGTCGTACAGCGGGAAGTAGACCATATATTCGGTCATGCGCGTGGTATCGACGTTGCTCACGTAAACGGATTCCACAATCTTTTCTTCCTTGGGGTATTTGTCCGAAATATAGGGACGGTTGGTGTTTACGTGGCGCCAAACCGAATCACCTTCGAAAATATACAGGTCGGTACCCTTAAGTCCTGTATCGGCCATGTGTATCATGTGCGTGTTCAGATGCAACTGGTATCGGACGCCGATGCGCGACGAGTTTGTGGCGAAGCGAACGCCTATGCCCGACGAGCACTGCTGGCGGTCCCACAGCGATGTGCGTACACTATCCTTAAGATATGCGGGCAGACGCGAAAAATCGCGTTCTGTGTCGTTGAAACCTTTGTTGATAATGCGCAGATCTTTTGCGTTGACGTATTTCCAGGGCTTTTCGGGTTCGTCGGCCGCGAAGGCACCGAGTGTCAGCAACATGGCAGCTGCGGCGATGATTAGTTTTCGAAACATGATTTCCGGTGATTTATATCAGTGTTGTTTTATGTTGTCGTTTACCGGCAATATTTGTCGATAAGAATTTTTTCGAGTTCTGCCACGCCCTCGGTGGCCGGTTTGCGGATAAGCGTTACTCCGGCGGGTACTGTGGACGGGTTGGGGTCTATGTAGTATACCGGTGTACCTTTGCGCACGTAGTTGAGGAGCGCGGCGGCGGGGTACACCACTAACGAGGTGCCTATAATCACGAAGATGTCGGCTTCGGCGGCTATCTCGGTTGCCGGCTCGAACATAGGAACGGCTTCCTGGAAGAACACGATGTGCGGGCGCACGTGGTGGCCGTCGATAACGGTCTGCGGCGTTGTCTGGGCGTTGTAGTCTATCTTGTATACCTTGGTTTCGTCGTCGAGGGCGCGTACTTTCGTAAGTTCGCCGTGGAGATGCATCACATTTGTGCTTCCGGCGCGTTCGTGCAGGTCGTCTACGTTCTGGGTGATGACGTATACGTTGAAAAATTTCTCGAGCTCGTGCAGGCCGTAGTGTCCGGCGTTGGGCATTGCTTCTCCGAGCTGCTTGCGGCGCTCGTTGTAGAATTTATGTATGAGCTCCGGATTGCGGCGGAAGCCGTCGGCGCTTGCCACGTCCATGACGGGGTATTCTTCCCACAGTCCGTCGGCGTCGCGGAAAGTGCGGATGCCGCTTTCGGCGCTCATGCCGGCGCCGGTGGATACAACAAGGCGCAGTTTTTTATCAGTGGTCATCGAGGGAGAAGGTAATGGTGTCGTTGTTCTTTGGTTTGGGTTTTTCTGCTGCGGGCTGCTGCGGGTCGAGTTTCGGTGCCGGTGTCTTTGACGGAGCGGCCACATTGCGCTTGTCGCGTTTGTAGGCCGGTGTTGCTTCCACACGTGCTATGGCTTCGTCGCTGTCCAGCTCGTCGGCGCTCAGGATATAGTAGTTCTGAGTTTCCTGACGGCGGATAAGGTCGTCTACCTTGTCGGTGCCGTACGCCGCGGAAATTGCTTTGATATCGGCGGGAGTGGTTTCCTTGTCGTCGTTGTTGCCGCGTGCGCCGTGTATGTCGTCGATATGAATGCCGTTTGTCTCCACCGACATGTCGAATCCCGAAGCCAGGATTGTGAATTTAATCTTGTTGCCGAGAGTGTCGTCGAAGCCCCATCCGAACTTTATGTGGACGCGCTGGTTGATGGAAGCCACCAGCTGGTTTGCCTCCGACGATTCCGACAGCAGCAGCGGCGGATTCAGGTCGCGCGAGTAGTAGAAGGCGAACAGCAGCTCGCGGGCGCTCATAATGTTTGTCTCGCACAGCAGAGGCGAGTTGAGAGCGTCCTCGATGGCATGTTTCAGTCGGCCCTCGCCTTCGCCGTATCCTACGGAAATCAGTGCCGTGCGACCGTTGCGCAGACAGGTGTCCACATCGCGCATATCTATGTTTATGTTCGCCAGGATGGTAACCATGTCGGAGATTGTGCGCGCCGCCGTAGTAAGGATTTCATCGGCCTTGCTGAAACCGTCCTGCCATGCCATTGTCGGATAAATCTGGCTCAGACGGTCGTTGTTTATCATCAGCATTGCGTCCACGTTTTCCTGAAGCAGTGCGGCACCCTGCATGGCGCATTTGATGCGTGCCATGCCTTCGAAGAAGAACGGGATTGTAACGATGCCTACGGTGAGTATGCCTTTGTCTTTGGCTATTTTTGCCACTACAGGTGCTGCGCCGGTACCTGTGCCACCGCCCATGCCTGCGGTAACGAACACCATCTGGACGTCGGGCGTTAGGAGCTTCAGAATCTCCTCGGCGCTTTCTTCGGCGGCTTCGCGGCCTTTTTCGGGTTTGCTGCCTGCGCCGAGTCCGTTGCATACCTTCGGGCCAAGAAGCACCTTGGTGGGCACGTCTATGGGCAGCAGGGCCTGGCGGTCGGTGTTGAGCACAACAAAGTCCACGCCCTTAACGTTCTGCTTTGCCATATACGCCACAGCGTTGCAGCCGCCGCCGCCAACGCCCATCGCGAGGATTGTGGGGGCACCGCCCTCAAGTACTTCGTTGGCGTTTTTATATTTGTCGATCAAGTCGGGATTTTCGGAATCGTAATATGTCATTTCGCTGTTTTTTATGCGGTGAGAGCTTTGTTATTTTTCGTTATCGTCGTCGTCGTCGGCTACACCCTCGGGCGGCATGAAGATTTTTATGAAGCGGTTGCGCAGTATCTCCATTCCTTTTTTTGTGTCTTCGAAGTGGTCGTCGTCGGCAGCGGGGCCGGCGGCGGGGCCGGATTCGTATTCGGCGGAATCGTCATCGTCGTCCTCCTCGAACTCGTTCTTCTCTAACTTATGGTCGCGCCTGGATTGTTTTCTGCCCCAGCCGAATATGCCGAAGCGTTTGTGGGGCTTGCTTTTTTCTTCCGGTTCGGTCTCGCTGTCGGGGTCGTCGCGCAGCAGGTCGTCTTCGTCGTCGGGTACCGGTGCGGTTTTTGGACGGTTGTCGCGTGTTCTTGACGGGGTCTCGTCAGCGGCTTTTTCGATTTTCTCTACAGTAACGTTTTCGAATACGGGTTCCTGTTCGGCGGGCGTTTCGCTCTGTTCGGGTTCGGGATCGGCCATGCAGCTTGTCTGGAACACGCGCGATGCCGCCGACAGAAGGGCCACGATGTCGATGTTGGCGGCGTCGTTGCGGCCGGCCACGCGGAACGATACCCCGGAGGGCATCTCAGCCTGGCGGACGGGCAGTTTGGAAAGTGCCGACAGCTGCTCGGCAAGGTCTTTTATGCGGGCGCCACCGCCGGTGGTGATGATCTTGGTAACGGTCTGCGCGCCAAGACCGGAATTTTCAATCTGATTGAAAACGTTCGCGGCGATTTCTCCGCAGCGCGAGTGCACGTAGTTGCGTATGTTTTCGGCGCTTCCGTCTGGATTTTCGGCGTATTCCCGTTTCATTCGTTCGGCTCCTTCCTCGGTTGTGCCTAAGCCTGCGACCAGGTCGAGGTTTATCAGCCTTGAGCCCATAGGAATGGTGCGGAACGAAGCCAGTGTGCCGTTTTTATATATTGCCACCGATGTAGTCTCGGCGCCGACATCCACCAGTGCTGTTCCCAGCTCTTTGTCGTCGGCAGTGAGGACGAAATCGCCGGTTGCCTTGGCGTCTATTATATATTTTACTTCCGGAGCGGTGGCACCGGCGAATTTTATGCGTTCGAGGTTCTGTATGGTCTCCCGAGCACAGGAAATCATAAGGAATTCGGCACGCAGGCTGTCGCCGTATGTACCCACCGGCTGAGCTGTGGCGGTGTTGTTAACCAGATAGCGGCGGGGAATAGCCTCGATGATGTACTTTTCGGCATCGAAGTTCTGCTTGGCCTCGAAAATAAGACGCTGGATATGCTTGCCGGTAATCTCGCATTCGTCCGGGAACTTTGCCGAGGCCTGTGCGCGTTTTCCGGCGAGCGAGCGTCCGCCTATGGACAGTGCCAGTGCGCGTATGTGGCGTTTGCCGGCGGCGGGAGAGGCCTCAAGCCTGGCGATGATGTCGTTCACGGCCGAAGATACCTCGCGGATGTTTTGCACTCGGCCATATCGCACGTTGTTGGACGCAGGCATTTCCTCCACGGCGAGCACCGACAGGTTGCCGGAGGCGTCGCTGTAGCCTATGGCGCCTTTGATTTTGGAAGAAGCTATTTCTATTGCTGCTATATATTTCGGTTCCATTATCGGAAGATTTTAAGGAAGAGTTCGTTTCTGGTCGGCTAAGATTTCGGGATTGATATCCTCGGGAGACGGTTCGTTGTCGGCTATGTCGAGGGCGCCAGTCATTTCGTCCTCGGTGGGTACGGCAACGGGGGGCATCTCTTTGTTGCGGCGTGTGGCGACAACGCGGTCGCGCCATTTCACGGCTACGGTGTCGTACGTGTTCCAGCCTTTCGTAGGCGCGATGTGTCGGTAGAAAGCACGCAGACGCATAAATTTGTCGGCTACCATAGATGTGTCGCCGAAGTTTATCACGTGGCCAACTATTGTCGGCACAAGGATTATATTGCCGTCGGCTTCCTGAGTAACTGTAGCGACGATAGCGTTAGCCGAGGGGTTGGAGCTGATATAATCCAGCAGCGGCAATAGGCGCTGGGCCGGGTATTCCGAGCCAAAAGTGCCCACCAGGACGGGAACGTCTATATGATAACGCACATCGGCCGAGATTCGTTTACCGGATGCGTTGATATAATATGACGGGCGAGTGGTATCGAACACGCGGGCAACCGGTACCATCGGTTCCACGTACACCTGGAGGCGGCCGTCGGTGGTGAGCGTGATGTTTGCGCTCTGCAGCTTGTCGGAGTCGCGCAGACGTTTTTCCAGAGTAGCTATGTCGAAGGTTTTCAGCTTCTCTCCGGCCATCTTTTCCGGATCTATATCCAGCTCCTGCATTACGTCGGAAACGTTAACGAATTTCGAGTCGGGGTCGGAAAGCACGATATCGATATGGTTGCTCATGCGAGCCTCCGATGCCAGTGTGTGCGTGAACGGTAGCGCAAAGCAGATGTAGACGATTATGATAACCGTCAGCACAAACATTAATATGGAGTTCCTCAACATTGCGCCTGTTTGCTGATTGTCAAACTATTACATGCCGTTGCCGACAGTGATTGCCTCCACGAGCGCGGGCACATAGAGGCTCAGGTCGCCGGCACCGGCGGTCAATAATATCTCAAAGTTACGGTTTTTCATCGTTTTGACAAAATCCTCTTTAGAAATCAGTATTTTTTTTTCGTTTTTTATCTTGGAGAATATTGTCTCGGAACTGATGCCCGGAATGGGTTTTTCGCGTGCGGGATAGAGGTCGGTCATAACAACTTCGTCGGCTGTGGAGAGGGCGTCGGCGAACTGCTGCGCGAAATCGCGGGTGCGCGAGTATAGATGCGGCTGGAAGGCCACGGTGATTTTTTTGTCGGGGTACAGCGCTCGCACCGACGCTATGCTCTGGCGCAGTTCGTCGGGATGATGGGCGTAATCGTCGATTACGGCGCGTCCCTGTTCCTTGAGGTGGAACTGGAAACGGCGCTCCACGCCGGGATAGGACGCGATAGCCTCGCGCGCCAGTTCGGGTGTGAGGGTGCCGGTGAGCCATACGGCGGCAAGTGCGGCAACGGCATTGTCGATGTTTATCTCTACCGGCACGCCAAGTTCGATATCCGTTATCGTGCCTTCGGGATGCACGAAATCGAACACTATGCTGCCGTTGCCTATTCGGATGTTGGCAGCGTGAAAGTCGCCTTCGTGGCGGCTGAAAGTGTAGGTGCGCACGCCTGCTGCGGGTCGTGGTTTCAGTTTCAGGCCGGTGTGGACAATCAGTGCGCCGTCGGGGCGTATCAGTTCGGTGAAATGCGCGAAACTTTCAAGATAAGCCTCCTCGGTGCCGTAGATGTCGAGGTGGTCTGGGTCGGTGGCGTTCACTACGGCGATGTACGGCGTCAGCTGGTGGAAAGAGCGGTCGAACTCGTCGGCCTCCACAACGCTGTACGGCGAGGATGAGCTGAGCATCAGATTGCTGTTGTAGCGGCGGAGTATTCCGCCGAGAAAGGCGTTGCAGCCAACGGGACCTGAGTGCATGATGTGGGCGGCCATCGACGATGTTGTCGTTTTGCCGTGAGTTCCCGAGAAACACAGACTCCTGGAGGCGCGTGTAATCTGTCCGAGGACGGCGGCGCGCTTGTGAATCTCGAAACCGCCGTTGCGGAAGAATGTAAGAGGCACGTTGCTCTCCGGAACTGCGGGAGTGTACACAACCAATGTGCCGTCGCTGTGGCGGAAGGCTTCCGGCACGGCGTCCATGCTGTCGCTGTAGCTTACGAAGCATCCCTCGGCGGCAAGTTCGTCGGTGAGGACGGATTCGGTGCGGTCATATCCGGCCACGGCCATGCCGTTGGCGATATAGTAGCGGGCAAGGGCGGCCATGCCTATGCCGCCTATTCCCACGAAATATACTCGTTTGGTATCTTTAAGTTCCATTATTTTACGGGTTTGTTGTCGAGAACATCTATCATGACGTCTACAATCTTTTCGGCTGCGTCGGGGAGTGCCATAGCCTTTATGTTTTGCGATAGTTCGGCAAGTGTTTCGGCGTTTCCGATTACGGTGGAAATCTCGTTCCACAGAATCTGGTTCACGTCGGCGTCCGGCACAAGACCTGCGGCGCCGCGGTCGGCGAGGGCTTCGGCGTTGTGGCGCTGGTGATCCTCGGCCACATTGGGCGACGGAACCAGGATTGCGGGTTTGCCGAGCAGTTCAAGTTCGCTGATGGTGCCGGCACCGGCACGCGACACAACAAGGTCGGCGGCACGGTATGCCACAGCCATGTCGGTAACGAAATCGGTAACGGTGAGGTTGTCCGACGGATGCTCCTCCTCGGCTTTCCGGCAGCGTTCGATGTATCGCGAGCCTGTCTGCCACAGCACCGAGAAAGGCGCTTCGGCAACGCGGCCTTCGCGTACCGTCTTCATCATCGCCTCGTTGATGGACAGCGCTCCAAGGCTGCCGCCTACAATCATCACAAGTGGTTTGTCCGGATCGAAGCCGAGGGCCTGCTTGGCATCCTCTTTGCTTATTCCGGGGTTGAGAAGCTTGGCGCGTACGGGATTGCCGGTAAGTACAATCCTGTCGGCCGGGAAGAAGCGTTCCATGCCCTCGTAGGCAACGCATATCGCTTTTGCCTTGGATGCGAGCAGCTTGTTTGTTACGCCGGCATATGAGTTCTGCTCCTGTATGACAGTGGGGACGCCGGCACGCTGCGCAGCTTTGAGCGTCGGACCGCTTGCATATCCGCCCACGCCTACAGCGATGTCGGGCTTGAATGCGCGGACGATGCTGCGCGCCATGCGCATACAGTTAAGCAGTTTGAAAATTACTTTGATATTGCGCCACAGATGCTTGCGGTCGAAGCCGCTCACCGGCAGCCCGACTATTTCGTAGCCTGCGGCGGGCACTCGCTGCATTTCCATGCGGTTCTCCGCTCCTACAAACAGAATCTTGCTGCCGGGACATGTCTTTTCTACGGCAGCGGCGATAGACAGGGCCGGAAAGATGTGTCCTCCGGTACCCCCTCCGCTGATGAGCACTCTAAGTGGTCGCTTTGTATGTGGCATAATTAATTCGGTTACTTCAATTCTTATTATCTACGTCTGAAACGAGCGCGGGGTTTAGGGCTCGGGCGTTTTCAGGGAGAATGTCGGCTTCTTTGGCCTGTTCGGCCTTGGTATCTGTGATACGTGCGGCATGTTTGGCGCAACTGAGCATTACGCCGAACGCCAGCGATGTGGCAAGCACGGAAATACCGCCTTTGGATATCATGGGCAACGGCTGTCCCGATACGGGAACAACCCCGGTAACGATAGACATGTGGAAGAGCGCCTGAAAAACTATCACAAATGCGCAGCCCATTACAAGTACACCTGGCATGGTCATCTTGAACTGCATGGTAAGTTTGGCGCTTCGGCCCAGAATCCACATATATACAAGGAGTATGCCCAGACCGACGAACATGCCCAGTTCCTCCACGATTATGGCGTAGATATAGTCCAGGGATGCCAGAGGCAGACGGGCGCTCTCCATAGATTTGCCGGGACCGACGCCGAACAGGCCTCCGCGCGCCTGGGCGATGTAGCTGAGCTGCTCCTGCTGGTTCTCCACGCTGAATTTCTCATTCCACTTTTCGCCTCGTGTGTGGCGCGAGATTCGCTGTTTCCACGTCTCGCCACGGCCGTCGGCCATGCCTTCCTCGACGCTTACATGGTTCAGCTTGAAAATCTGCTGCTGGCGCGGCGAAAGTTCTGTCTGGTCCTTTGCCTGTGTTTTCACGGCAAAGGCGCAGCCGCCAAGGCTGCCTACAATAAGCAGGGCGAGAAAGAATTTTTTAAGGCTCATGCCGCCGACAAGCATCATGGAGAAGCAGATGGCTACAACCACAAGGGTGTTGGAAAGGCCCTGCGAGAACAGCAGACCGCACATTATCAGCATGAACAGCATGCACCATGTGAAACCACCCCAGCTGACATCGCGCTTGCCCTCTACCTGCGTCTGCGTGAGAATCCACGCCATGCCCAGCGCCGCCGCCAGCTTCATGAACTCGGCCGGCAGAATCTGGACTCCGCCGACTACGAGGCCTCGCACGGCGCCGTTTATCTCCTGCCCGGCGAACAGCACGCTAACCATAAGACATACGCAGCCGATTACATATATCGGGATGCAGGCGTACACATAACGGTAGTGCATCTTCTGTATCAGAAGCATAATGACAAGGCCGCCGAGTATAAATTTGCCCTGGCGCAGGATGGGCTCGAACACGTTGGTATCGTGCACTTCCTGTACCGAGGCCGAGAAGAGTTCCACAATAGCGATGAACACCAGCAGCAGGTATGTGCCCCACAGATGGTGGTCGGGTGATTTACGGCGCGGTAGCACAGCCGCGGGTGCGGCAGCAGCGCCGCGGCTGCGACCGCCCGGAGCGGTTTCTTCTGTCGTTTCGGGATGTCCGGCGAGCGCTGTTTCTACTGCCTGGGAGAGACCGTCTTGCATATAGAATTGTTTTGGGGGAGAGATTTATTTTTCGTTTTTAAGTTCTGTTACCTTTGCCTTGAACTGGCGTCCGCGGTCCTCGTAACTCTTGAAAAGGTCGAAGGACGCGCAGCAGGGCGAGAGCAGTACCGTATCACCGTCGGTGGCGAGGCTGCGGCATGCTGCGATGGCGTCGTCGAGATTGTCGGTATCAACCACCGGCACGTGAGGCGTGAAGAATTCCACGATTTTCTCGTTGTGCAGTCCCATCGCTACTATTGCCTTAACTTTTTCCTTGACCAAAGGCAGGATTTCGGTATAGTCGTTGCCTTTGTCCTTTCCGCCGAGGATAAGGACTGTCGGGCGGTGCATTGCCTCCAGGGCATAATAGCACGAATTGACATTTGTGGCCTTGGAATCGTTTATCCATTCCACGCCGTCGATGGTGGCTGTGTGTTCCAGGCGATGCTCCACGCCGGTGAAATCGGAAAGGGCGTCGCGGATATCGTCTTTCTTGAGGTCCAGGAAGCAGGCCGACAGACCGGCAGCCATAGAGTTGTACACGTTGTGCAGACCGTTGAGGGCGAGGTCGGCGCGCGGCATTTTCATGCTTGTGCCAGGGGTGTTGAACACTAATTCGTTCTCCGCGTCGATATACGCCGCGGAATCTTCCTCGCGTGTCTCCGAGAACGGCAGCAGGCGTGCGTGTGTGGCAATGTGGCGCAGTTGCTCGGTAATTACGGGGTCGTCGTTCCAGAAAATGAAGACGTCGGAAGGTGTCATGTTCTGTATGATGCGGAACTTGGCGTTGATGTAGTTCTGCATCTTGTAGTCGTAGCGGTCGAGGTGGTCGGGAGTGATGTTAAGAAGCACCGCCACGTTGGCCTTGAAATCGTACATATTGTCGAGCTGGAAGCTGCTCAGTTCCACCACATACACATTGTGTGGCTGGCGAGCCACCTGCCAAGCCAGGCTGTTGCCCACGTTTCCCGCCAGACCGGCGTCTATGCCGGCATGTGTGAGAATGTGGTGTATAAGCATTGTAGTGGTGGTTTTTCCGTTGGAGCCTGTTATGCACACCATCTTGGCGTCGGTGTAGCGGCCCGCGAATTCAATCTCGCTTATAATGGGGATATTCTTTTTCTTGACTTCCAGTATTACGGGGGCGTCCAGGGGGATGCCGGGGCTTTTCACAATTTCGTCGGCGTTGAGAATCTTGTCGAGCGTGTGGGCGCCGTCTTCGAAAGATATGCCCTCGTCGGTTAGTATCTTACGGTATTTGGGAGCAATTTTTCCCGAGTCGCTGAGGAATACGTCCAGGCCTTTGTCCTTTGCAAGAACGGCGGCTCCGGTACCGCTTTCTCCGGCTCCGAGAACCACAAGGCGTTTCTGTTTTGTCGTTTCCATATATGTTTATCGAATTTTAAGCGTAACAAATGTAACCACTGCAAGGATAATGCCGATAATCCAGAAGCGGGTTACAATTTTCTGTTCGGCGATGGCACGCAGAGGACGCTGTATAAGGGCGTCGATGCCGCAGTTGGCGTCTTTCTGGAAGTGGTGGTGCAGAGGTGTCATCTTGAATATGCGCCGTCCTCCGGTTTTCTTGAAATACCACACCTGCAGTATCACCGACAGGTCTTCGATGTAGAACAGCGCGCACAGTATAGGCAGCAGCAGTTCCTTGTGGATAAGGATTGCGAATACGGCAAGGACGCCGCCAAGCATCAGGCTTCCGGTATCGCCCATGAACACCTGAGCCGGCGAGGCATTGTACCACAGGAAGCCTACAAGGGCGCCGATGAATGCCGCCATGTAGACAACAAGTTCGGCGCTGCCTGGTACATACATTATATTAAGGTACGAGGAGTAGATGATGTTGCCCCCGAGGTATGCCATTACGGCGAGGGCGCTGCCCGCTATGGCCGACAGGCCGGCGCACATGCCGTCAAGACCGTCGTTGAGGTTGGCGCCGTTGGAGGTGGCTGTTACCACAAATATTATGATAAGGCCGAAAATTATCCAGCCGGCGGTGTAGGCGTGGCTGCCCATCCACGAGGTGAGCCACTCGTAATTGAAGTTGTTGTTTTTTACAAACGGTATGGTGGTCTGCGGATTCTTGTTGGCGTCTTTCTCGTAAATCACTTCTTCCACGCGGTTGGTCTCGGAATCGATAACCTCGATGTTGTTCACCATCGTTATGCCGGGACTTACGTACATGACGATGGCTACAATGAGGCCGAGGCTAACCTGGCCGATGATTTTGTATTTGCCTTTCATGCCGTCTTTGTTGTGCCGGCGTATTTTCAGGTAATCGTCGAGAAAACCCATAAGCCCCAGCCACACAGTGGAAAGGAGCATCAGCAGCATGAAAATGTTGGAGAGGTTGCCGATGAGCAGGCACGGCACTAATATGGAGATTATGATTATGATGCCGCCCATAGTGGGTGTGCCGGTTTTCTTGAGCTGGCCTTCAAGGTCGAGATCGCGTATTATTTCGCCTACCTGCATTTTCTGCAGGCGATCGATAATGGTGCGGCCCACAAAAATTGCGATAAGCAGCGCCAGTACAAAGGCGACGCCGGAGCGGAATGTGATGTATGTCATCAGGCGTGCTCCCGGGATGCCGGTGGACTGTAGATAGGTAAAAAGTGTATAAAGCATTGCTCTGCGGAATTATAATTCGTATTTCACGCCCAGGGCGCGGCATATTTCCTGCCTGTCGTCGAAGTGCAGTTCTTTGTCTCCTATAACCTGAGTTGTTTCGTGGCCTTTGCCGGCAATCAGGATGATATCGCCGGGATGCGCCAGTGCGGCGGCTTTTTCGATGGCTTCGCGACGGTCGACGATTGTAAGGGTTTTCTCGCGGCCGTAGTCGTCGAGGCCGGCGGTCATATCCTCGATGATCTGCTGTGGATCTTCGTGGCGCGGGTTGTCGGAGGTGAGAATGAGAATATCGGAGCGGTCGGCGGCGGCTTTGGCCATCAGGGGGCGCTTGCCTTTGTCGCGGTTGCCGCCGGCGCCGCATACTGTTATGATTCTGCCGTCCGAAGCAACTTCGGCAAGGGTGTCCAGCACATTTACGAGGGCGTCGGGGGTGTGGGCGTAGTCCACTATGGCAGTTACGCCGTCGGCGGAGCGGAACGGCTGGAAACGGCCGGCCACAGGGCGCAGTTTGCTCATGGCTACGAGCACGTCGCTGCGGTCGCGTCCAAGCAGAAGCGAGGCGCCGTACACGGCGGCGAGGTTGGATGCGTTGAAGCGCCCTACGAACATGGTTTCCACTTCGTCGCCGTCGAAATCGAGTAGCATGCCGTCTAAGCGCTCTTCAACAACGCGTACGCGGAAGTCGGCGAGGCCGCGGGTGGAGTAGTCGCGCCTGATGGCGGCGGTGTTCTGCAGCATTACGGCGCCGTTGCGGTCGTCGGCGTTGGTGAGTGCGAATGCGTCGGCACTCAGGCCGTCGAAGAAAGATTTCTTTGCCTTGAGGTATGCGTCGAAAGTCTTGTGATAGTCGAGGTGGTCGCGTGTGAGGTTGGTGAATATGCCTCCGGCGAATGTCAGACCGGCGATGCGGTGCTGGTCGGCGGCATGGCTGCTCACTTCCATAGCTGCGAAGGTGCATCCGGCGTCCACCATGCGGCGCAGCAGACGGTTGAGGCTTACCGGGTCGGGCGTGGTATGGTCGGCCGGAACGGCTTCGGTATCCACTATGTTGGCTACGGTGGAGAGCAGACCTGCCTTCTCGCCGAAGATACGAGCCACTTCGTAGAGCAGGGTGGCGATGGTGGTTTTGCCGTTTGTGCCGGTAACGCCTACGAGGGTGAGCTCGTCGGACGGGTCGCCGTAGAAGCGTGATGCCAGTCGTCCGAGTGCGTCGCGCGTGTCGGGCATGCGGATAAATGTAACGCCCTGCGGCAGGTCGCCGGAGGGGATTTCTTCGGCAACGATGGCGCGGGCGCCGCCTTCTATTGCGGCGGCTATGAAGCGGTGGCCGTCCACAGCCACGCCGCGCACGGCCACGAACATGGCGCCGGGTATTACTTCGCGCGAGTCGGCGGTAACGGCCGTTATCTGTGCCTCTGTAGTGGCTCCCGACACTTCAGGCGATACCAGTGCGTCGATAAGGGCCTCTAAGGGGCAGATGCGTTCTATGTTTTTGTTATCAGTCATATCGCAGATTAAGTTTCACTGTTGTTCCCGGCTTGGCAACGGTACCAGCTTCGGGTTGCTGTGCGTATACATATCCCACGCCGCTGAAGTCTACGGGATAGCCTGCGGCTTCCAGGCGTGTGAGTGCCTCGCGGATACTAACGCCCTTTACATCCGGAACCTGGCCTTCCACCCACTTGGCTGGGCGGCGTATGGCGTGCGGATGTTCTATCTTAAGGTCGGAGAGAACTTTGCGGTTCCGGTCGTCGTTGAACGAGGAGTACAGGGTGGCCGACGAGGCCGGATTGGGCTGCTTCCGGAATTCGGGATTGTCGTTTAGCATGCTGCGGGCGTACAGTTTCAGCGCCACGTTCTTCAGCACCATGCCCGACGATACGGCCGGGCCGCGGAACGGCGGCTTGGGGTCGTTGATAACCACTATGCACGTGTATTTTGGATTCTCGAAGGGGAAGAAACCGCAGAACGCCACGCGGTAGTGTCCTTCCTTGTATCCGCCGCGGAACGGAGGCAGTTTTATTGAGTCACCGTTGGCGTCGACCCTCGGGCGGGTGTCCTCCAAAGCGATTTTGCATGTGCCCGTCTTGCCGGCAATCTCCACAAGGTCGTTTTTAAGCACCTTGGCCGTACCGCCTTCGCCCCATACCACGCCGCGCATCATCCTGCGAAGAGTGGCGGCGTTTTCGGCAGACATCATCTGCTCGCGGACGTAGCTTACGGGAATTATGGAGTCTACTCCTTCGGGTGTGCGCAGGCCTTTTACAAGGCGCGGGCGCACAAACTTGCCGTCGTTGGCAATGGCGTTATAGAAGGCGCAGGTGTACAGCGGCGGTATCATGGTAGAGTAGCCGAAACACATGCGCGAGAGGTCGAGCTTGGAGGGATTGGAAATGAACATCGGGCGCCTTTCGGTAGCGATACCGGTGTTGAAGCGGTCGAAGAAGCCCATCTCCTCAAGGTCCTTGCGGAACTGCCTGGGGTTGTGCTCGTAGTAGGGGACGGTCATCTTTGCCATGCCGATGTTCGACGAGTACTCGATAAAGCGGTCGATAGGCAGTACCGCCGGCGAGTGCGTGTCCGACAGTCCGCGGCCGCATATTGTGGCGTGTCGGCCTATGGAGAATGTGCGCGTAACGGGTTTGGCGAAACCTTTCTCGAGGGCGACGGCCATAGTTATCACTTTCATTACCGAGCCCGGTTCGTATGCCTGGACGCATCGGTTGAGAGCCTCGATATATCGGGGAGTGGCGGATTTTTTGTCCAATTCCAGGTTGGATATTGCCTTTATGTCGCCGGTGGCGACTTCCATCAGCATCGCGGTGCCCCATTCGGCCTGGGCGTTCAGCAGCATCTGGCCGAGTTCGTTCTCAAGGATGTCCTGCATGGTGATGTCGATGGTGGTGTACACGTTGTAGCCGTCTACGGCGGGTACTGCAACATAATTCTTGGTGCCTCGGTTGGACAGACGGCGGTGTGTTATGCCGGGTGTGCCGTACAGCAGCGAATCCAATGCGCATTCGAGGCCCGAGCGTCCGTGTACGGTAGGGTCTATGGCGGTCTGGCCGACGCGGCCGATGCTAAGACGTGCCATTTCGCCGAATGGATAGGCGCGTTTCATCACCGGCTCTATTTTAAGGCCGGTCTGGTTCGATTTTCTGAAATCGCGGAAAAACGGGAATTTTTTTATGCGGTCCACAGTTTTCTGAGGCACGGCCTTGCATATAACGAAGTTGCGGGTGCGTTTGCTTTTTGGCCTGTCCATCTGTTTCTGTATTTTCTCCAGCCATTCCTCCTTTGTACGCTTGGGGAAACATGCGGCCAGCGAATCGGCCAGCTCAGGTATTGCCTCGCTGAACTCGATAATCTTGAAGCCGTCGGCGCGCAGGTCCATCATTACGTTGAAGTAGTACAGGTTTGTTGCGAGGATGCTGCCGTCGGACGCAAGTATCTCTCCGCGGAAGGGTTCCACCACGCCGGTGTCGGCAAGGCTTCTGTCGCCCATCGCCACCCAGGCATCGCGGTGCAGCACTGTTGTGCTGAACAGCTTGGAGGCGATTGCAATTGCGATTATAGTTGAAATCAGGAAAATAATACCGAAGCGGCCGACCACAAAGGCGTGGCTGGTAACGATGTTCTGTTCGTTGTGGCGAGAGGATTTCTTTGTCGGCATATTATTCTTCTGTCAGAGTGATTATACGTGGATGCTCGTCGGGAATCTCAAGGCCGAGTTTCAGCGAGTCTACCATCTGCATCATTGTGGATTCGCGCGTAAGGGTCATGTACCGCGAGCGTTCTTTCTGCTTTTCGGTTTCCATAACGTTTATCTGGCGCTTTAGCGAGTCTATTTTGTTGTCGCTCACAAGACACTGGAAGCGCATGGCTATCATGAGTACGCAACCTATGATAACGAGGCTGGTTACAAAGAAATGTTTCTTGAAAAAGCGGCTGCTCACACCGTCGCCCTGGATTATTATCCTGGAGACGTCGAAAACTTTTTTCAGTGCTGAGGCGATGCGGAACTTCATCGTGTCAAATTTTTTCGGCAACACGCAGTTTTGCGCTGCGGCTGCGGGGATTGGCTTCTATTTCGGCGGCGTCCGGAACGACGGGCTTGTTGGAGAGCGGTTTGAGTGGCGAACTGCTGCGGCCGAATATGTCTTTTTCTTCTTCGCCTCCGAGGTTGCCCGTGCGCATGAAATTCTTTACGAGGCGGTCTTCCAGCGAGTGGTATGTGAGTATGGCAAGACGGCCACCGGGGCGGAGAACCTCTACCGAACTTCTGAGGAGCTTCTCAAGGGCGTCCATCTCGTGGTTCACTACAATGCGCAATGCCTGAAACAGCTGTGCGAGTTCTTTTTTCTCGTGTGCGGGGCTGATAACGGGTTTTACTACCTCTACAAGGCGCGAGGTGGTGTCGATGGGTGCTTTGCCGCGTTCTTCAACGATTCTGCGGGCAATGCGGCGGCTTTGCTTCAGTTCGCCGTAGGCGAGCAGATAGGTGCTGAGCGTGCTTTCGTCTATGTCGGCGATAAGCTGCGCCGCTGTCGTTCCTGCAGAGGTGTTCATGCGCATGTCCAGTGGTCCGTCGGCGCGGAAACTGAAGCCGCGTGCGGCATCGTCGAAGTGATGGAACGAAACACCGAGGTCGGCAAGAATGCCGTCAACTTTGCCAAGGATATCGTAGTAGTCGGCAAAGTTGCTGATATATTTGAAATTGGAATGTACGGTAGTGAGGCGTGCATCTTCGGGAGCGCGCTCAATGGCTTCGATATCCTGGTCGAAGGAATACAGCCGGCCATTCTCGCCGAGGCTGGCAAGTATGGCTCTGGTGTGGCCGGCGCCACCAAGGGTGGCGTCGATGTATATGCTGTTTTCTTTGATATCGAGGTTCTCGATAGTTGGCCCCAGAAGGGCGGGTATGTGGTAAACTTCTTCTGCCATAGCCGGTTACAAGAACATCCTGCGATATCGGAAGATACCGCGGTTTCCGGCTCCAAAATTACTGTTTTTTTGCGGAAGTTTACATATTAAAACTCAAAATTATTCCCGCAATATTCAAAAAGTTATCAACACCCCTCCGTGATATGTTGAAAGGTGTACAGGTGGTGTTTACAATTGCAAACACCGTCGGTTTTAAACGCCTGTCAGAGGGTCGTCTGGCCAACGGTGCTTAGGGTAGCGGCGGCGCAGTTCCTTGCGCACTTCAAAGTATGTTCCGGTCCAGAATCCATGCAGGTCCTGTGTTAGCTGTACGGGCTTGAATCCCGGCGAAAGCAGCTCCATCAGTACGCGACGACAGCCGCCGTCGAGCATGGGGGTGTCTGTAAGCCCGAAGCAGTCCTGCAGCCGTGCGCTTACAACGGGCGCCGTGCTGCCGGCGCGGTAATCGATGCGCACGCTGCGCCCGCACGGCAGTTTGACGTGTGTCGGGGCAAGGCGGTTCACCTCCTGCATAAGTTCATATCCTACAATGCCTTCTATTACCTGACAAAGATCGATTTTACGCAGTTCCTGTGCCGATGTGGCGCGGTTTATGTACATAGGCAGCCACTCAGGAGCTGTGGAAAGAAGAGCATCGGCCGATACATCGGGCAATGTTAGTTCCGGGTGCCATTCTGCAACCGTGGCGACGCGCTGTTGCAGACGGCCGACATCATCGCTGAAATCGAACATGCTCAGCCCTTCCTTGACGGCGGCACGGCATATTGCGGCGGTAATTTCGTCGCGGTCGGGATTGTCGATGGGCCGCGAATCTATCACGAGCACGCCAAGGCGGAGCTCGTTACGGGCCACTATCTTTTTCTCCCGGCTGTTCCACGATACGTTCTGATGCGGAACGGCCATTTTTATGAGCGTGTCCCGTGTTACGGGCGAGGCTAAGAAAATCCGGCGCCCCATCGATGCCACGGCAAGAAATTCGCAGCCGTAGAGGTTGTCGGCTTCGTTCAGACGTACTGTCTCGCCGCCGGGCAGACGGTATGTGCCGTCTTTGCCGGACATGGCAACCCTTTCGGGGTATGCCAAGGCTATCAGCATGCCGGTGTCGGCAATGTCGGCGGGGGTATTGTCCTCGGGGCAGCGCACAAGCCGGCGGTATTGTTCGGCAACGCGCGCAATCCTTTTCCAGTCGGCGCCGTTCGGGCGACTTCGCTGCCGCCGCAGTATCGCTATGCGGGTATTGATGTCGGCATCGTTGTCGTCGTTCACCGGGTCCTTTTCCTCGAGCAACGCGGCAATGTCGGCGGCGAGGGCGCGCATGCGGTTGTCGGTTGCCGTAACAAGCATATTCGCTATTCGCGGATGGCAGGGCAGAGAGGCCATGCGGCGTCCTTTGGGGGTGATTGCGCCGTCGGCACCGATAGCGCCGAGGAGAATGAGCAGGCGGCGCGCCTCGGCGACATGTCCCGGAGGCGGAGGGGTTATCCACGGCAGTTCCGACGGCTCTCCGCCGCCCCATGCCGCGATATCGAGAACCATACCGCACAGATCGGCGTCCATTATTTCGGGATTGCGGTTTTCTTTCATCCTGTGTTCTGTGGCACGTGTCCACAGACGGTAGCAGACACCGGCCTGCAGACGTCCCGCGCGGCCGGTGCGCTGGCGCGCCATATCCATAGAAATACGCTCGGTCTCGAGTCGGCTCAGCCCCGTGGACGGGTTGTAGCGGACGGCGCGGCACAGGCCGGAATCCACAACGGTGCGTATCCCGGCGATAGTAAGCGAGGTCTCTGCTATGGGGGTTGCGAGTACAATCTTGCGCACGCCCTCGGGATTATACTCCAGCGTGCGGTATTGTTCGGCTGCCGGCATCATGCCGTACAGCGGCAGTATCACACTGCCCGGTAGTGCTCCGTCGAGCATGGAGGCGCATGCTGCAATCTCGCCTTGGCCGGGCAGAAATGCCAGGATGTTGCCCTGTTGCTCCCGATATGCCTTACGGACGGCGGAAGCTACCGCAGCGGCGCTGCTGGCGGGGTCGGCATCCTCGCCGTGGAAAATTTCTACGTCGAACATGTTCCCGTGAGCCTCTATCAACGGAGCGTCGAGGCGCTGACAAAGATCGGCGGCGTCAATGGTGGCCGACATAAGCACTATGCGCAGGTCGGGACGGATAAGATTCTGAGCTTCGAGGGTCAATGCCAACGACAGGTCGGCGGTGAGGCTGCGCTCGTGGAATTCGTCGAAAATTACCGCCGCTATTCCTTCGAGGGTGGAGTCCTCTATAAGCATCCTTTCCATAACACCTTCGGTAACAACAAGAATGCGTGTGGCGGCACTTGCGCACGATTCCAGACGCATACGGTAGCCTACGGTTTCGCCGGGTTTCTCGCCCAGCATGTGTGCCATGCGCATGGCAATCTGTCGGGCTGCGGCGCGCCGGGGCTCGAGCATTATAATTTTGCCTTCGGGCAGTTCTTCCAGGATTGTGAGTGGCAGAAGCGTGGATTTGCCGGAGCCAGGAGGCGCCGTCAGCACCAGGCGGGGATTGCGGCGCAGCGATTCGTTCACCGCGCCGGCAACGGCACCGACAGGCAGGCTGTTGATGTATTCGGCGTTGAGCATGATGCCGGAAGACGGTGTCAGCGGTGGAAAATGATGCTGTTGCGGCCCGACGGGCTTACTTTCAGCGTTATTTTTGCCGATTCTATAAGGGGTATGTTGTGGTCTACATGCCCAACTGGAACGTTGAAGGCTACGGGGAAGTCGTAGTCGCGGATTGCTGCATGTATCATGCTTTCCATGTCGGTATGGTCGTCGCTGGGCTTGTAGTCGGTGAACTGGCCTATTATAAGACCCTTTGTTTTGTCGAATACCTTGCTCAGGCGCAGCTGGTACAGGATACGTTCAATTTTGTAGATGGGTTCGGATACGTCTTCGAGGAAAAGTATCGTGTTGCCCTTAAGCATATCGTAAGGAGTATTGATAAGCTCGGCGAGGACGGCCAGATTACCTCCGCGAAGAGTGCCTGTGGCGATGCCCTGACGGTCGAAGTCGTGGCTGTCGAAAACGTGCGCCGGACGTTCGCCGCGCAGTATGCCGAACAGGGATGCGTTGTCTGGATCGTCGGCGCCGCGCCCTATGGCCGCGCACATGCCGGAATGCACGCTGGCGATGCCTTTACTGCTCATCAGGGCATGCAGAGCCGAGATGTCGGAAAAGCCGATAACCCATTTGGGGTCGTCTTCGATCGGCAGCTGCGCGAGACGGTCTATTATATGTACCACGCCATAGCCGCCACGCGAGCAGAGCACCGCCCGTACGTCGGGGTCGGCAAAGGCTGCCTTCAGGTCGGCGAAACGTTCGTCGGGGGTACCCGAGAAGCTGCCGTAAGTGCCTAAGGCATGTTGCATCACCTCTACTTTCCATCCTTGGCCGCGAAGTACGTCAACGGCTTTTTCAACAACTTCGGGTTTGATTTTGCCTGCGGGCGAGCAGATGGCTATCTTGTCGCCTCGGCGCAGCGGGGCCGGATATATTATGGAGTTCTTTTTCATTACGGATAGTGTTGCGGTCATACTTTACCGACGATGTCGGAGTGTCTGTAGAATTCCCATAGCGTTACAGCGGTGGCGACGGAAACGTTCAGCGAGTGCTTGGTGCCGCTCATGGGGATTTCGATGTAGCCGTCGCACATGTCCACGATAGCGGAATCAACGCCGTCGACCTCGTTGCCTACCACGAGGGCATACTTCTGGCCTTGTGCGGGGATAAAATTCTGTAGCGGCACGCTGTCGAAAACCTGTTCGAGACACAGCACCTTGTAGCCTTCGGCGTGAAGCCTGTTTACAGCCTCGCGGGTTGTGGGGAAATATGCCCAGTCCATGCTTTCCTCGGCGCCAAGCGCTGTTTTGTGGATTTGCGGCGAGGGCGGGGTAGCGGTGATGCCGCAAAGCCATACCGCATTGCACGCAAAGCCGTCGCAGGTACGGAAGATGGATCCGATGTTGTTGAGCGAGCGAATATTGTCGAGCACAACCACAACAGGCATCTTTTTCTGGCGGTGGAACTGCTCCACGTCCACACGGTGCATGTCGGCCATGCTCTTTTTCGCGCGGGCGGCGTTGTGGGGCTGTTCGGCAAGTTCGATGGCTTCGTCGGGACTGACCTCTGAGCGGTCTGCCTCGACGAAACAGTTATTTTCGGAATCGTATTTCAGCACTTTGTCCATATCGCTTATTAATCTTCGAGGAGCGGGTCGTCGCCTTCAGAACCAGGCAGCAGCGGTGCCGGCGTAGGCTTGGCCGGCGCTGGTGCCGGTGTTGGTGCCGGTTTTTGCGCGGGGGCTGCCGGTGGAGCCGTGGTTGCTTGTGGCGCCTGCGCTTCCGGGGCCTCGGCCGGTGTTTCCTGGGTAACGCCGGGAGTTTCTGGAACTGCAATAGCCTCGCTACTGGTTTCGGGTGCTGCCTCGGCTTCCTCGGCAGCGCGGTCGGCTTCCTCAAGGGTTTCGATGTCCTCCATAGGAATAAGCCCGGCCTGAGCGTCGACATAGTTCTGTTCCTCCAGGTAGCGGAAATATTCGTCGAAGGAGCGTCCCTGCTCCAGCATAATCTTAAGGTTGGCTTCACTTATCACCACGGGGCGTACGCCTGCGGGCAGTCTGAATTCTGACGAAGCTCCCATTACCCCGCGGTAGTGGTTCAGCTCCTCCATGTTTTCGAAGCCGTGCACTATTATCATGCCGAGGCGTCCGAAGTTCATCTGCTCGAGGTCGAAGTCCTTTACTACGAACGAGCGGAAGTTGTGGCGCGCGATTTCAAACAGTAGGTCGTTGGACGATACGCGGTCGGTGGCGAAAGTGAATACCAGGGTCTGTGGCGATTCGGGAGCAAGCTCGAAGGCCGCGGCCTCGTCGGGCCCTGTGGATGTGGAATCGTTGGTGAGACGCATATCCCATATCATGCCGCGCATGTTAGATGTCGCTGTCTGCAGCTTGCGTCCCTGAGCCATACCTTTAAGCCATGCCGAGGCAATGGGCGTGATGTCGGTGTCGGGGTAGCGTTCGAGCAGCTCGCGCAAGGTGGCGTTGAACGATTCGGAGTCGTGTTCGGTAACGTAGGCCAGCGCATGCAGGAACATGAACTTGGGCAGAATCTTGCTGAGCGGGTACTGAGAGTTCATCAGCTCGTAGGCGGCATGGACGTCGCCGTTGCGGTTGTCAAGATATGCCTCGTATGTTTTTTCGTAGAGGTTGTTCTGGAAATCGTCCATGCCTTTCAGCTTCTCGATATACTGCGGGTCCTGCAGCGCCACGCCGTATTTGGAGTCGGCGAAGTCGCTCAGGATAAACTGGCGGTATTTCTCGGCCTCGGCCTGCTTGCCCTGGCGTATGAACATCAGGTAGAGATTATAATATGTATCCAGGCGGTATACATTGTCGGGATAGTCGGTAAGCAGACGGTTGAATTCGCTGTATGCGGCATTCATGTCCTCGAGTTTGTCTTTGAGGATTACGCCCATGTTGTACAGGCCCTCCTGAATAACTTCGTGGGATGTCTGCTTTTCTTCGTCGGTCTGCGGAATCTGGGCAAGATAGTATTCGGGATAGTGCGGGTCGTTCTTGCGCTCCTGTGCCTGTTTTTCCTCGGGCGTCATTTCCACTTTGGTTGTGTCGGCGCCGGCGGATGTGTCGCCATTCTCGCCGGCGGCCTCGTCGTCGGACGGAACGTCGAAATCGTCGGTGTTGAACGACGATTTGTTGCGGCGCCGCCAGTCGTCCTCAAGTTTTCGCGAGCCCCAGCGTTTCTGGAACTCGGTCTTGCCGGCATTTTTGGTGGCCGTGTTGTAGAAGTACCAGGAGTTGTCGGAATTGATGGTGAACGACTGCGTGTTGTCCTGCAGCTGATTGCCGTTGGCACTCTTGTTTGCCTCGTATTCCTCGCGGCGCGCTGCTTCGGCTTCCTCTTTCTCTTTTTGCTTGTATTCCTTTATAAGTTTCTCGATAACGGCATCGCGCTGTTCGGGTGTCATGGCTGCCAGACGCAGCAGCGAGTCCTGAAGATTCACGTTCTGCGAGTACACGGCAAGCTCGTCGAGTACGTCGGAGCGGCGCTTTATGTTTTCGTAGTCCGGAAAGGTCTTGGGCAGCTGCGGCAGGGCTTCGGAATAGTTCGGCTGCGCTTTCTCGTAGTTGCCCAGGTTGAAGTACAGGCCTCCGAGGCGTAGCTGGTTCATTGCTTTGTCGATGCCGTTGCGAGTGGATTTTTCGTTGGCGGTCTCGTAATTGGCGATAGCCGACAGGGTGTCGCCGCGCGAGAGGTACAGGTTGCCGATAGCATAGTAGATCTGGTCCTGATATTCCTTGTTGCGGTCGTAGCGGGTCATTCGGCGCAGGGCTTTTACCTCAGGTTCGATATTGGTGCCGGAGAAAACCTCGCTTTGCTTTATGCGGGCGTTGAATTTGGTTCGGTAAGTTGCCGACGATGCTCCGCCGGCGGCGGCGAAAGCCTTATAGGCCTCGGCGTTTTTGCCCAGCCGCTGGTACACCTGTCCCAAAAGGAAATTCAGACGTGTTTTCTGAGCCCCCCTGGCGCCTTTGACGGCTTCGAGGAGGAACGGCAGCGCCTCGGCGTAGTTCTCGCCGTGGATATAGAAATCGGCGTACGCGAAGTTATAGAGGTTGCGCAGGCGGTTGGTGGTGAGCTCGTCGTGTTTGATGCGTGCCAGAATCATCTCGCCCTCGAACTGCCAGTCCATCGCGATATAGCTTAGCGCCTGCATGATCTTGGCTTCCAAAACTGTTTCCGGCAGCCAGCTGAAGTGGCGGCTGACGTAGAAGAACGTGGAGGCCGCTCCCAGGAAATCGCCGTTGTAGAACTGGCCCCGGGCCATCATCATCCAGGCGTTGTGCAGGAAGGGGTTGTATTCCTCGCGCTTCATCCACTCCTTGTACTTGGGGTCGCGGCTTTTGCCGCTTTTCTTGGCCGGCTTTTTCTTTATGGAGCGGATCTGAATGGCTTTCTGCGCTTTTTCGATAGAGCGGTTGAAGTCTCCCGACGGCTGTGGCACGCTTTCTTTTCCTTTGGCTTCGATGGGGTGCATGAAAACGTTGCGCGAGTAGTCGTCCTCGTAGTTCCGTTCCATGTCGGCGAGGGTTTCCTTGTAGTGGGTGTCGCCGTTATAATATATGTTGTAGCGGGTGATGAACTCCTGGTACTTTCGAGTGGCTGCATTGTTCTTATTTGGCGAACACGACACCACGGCCACGGCCACGACGACCGCGGCGAGTATCGCCAATGCCTTGAAAAGGCTGTTTCGTGCAGGAGTGTGATGCATCCTTAATATAACGCGCACCCGCGCGTGTTATTGTGCCGCTCTCATGCCTGCCGGTTGGCTCCGGGAGCCGTGGGATAGGCTATGCGTGAGTGATAGATGGTCATCAGGCGCTTTATAAATGCTTCCTTAATAACCGGAATGTCTCGGAATTCGAGGGTAGACTCGTTGTGCAGGCCCTCGGCTATCTGGCCGTCGATAATTTTGTTTACAAGTCCGGCAATATCCTCGCGGGTATGGTTCTTCAGCGAGCGGCTTGCTGCCTCTACGGCATCGGCCATCATCAGCAGCGATGTCTCGCGGGTCTGAGGGTTGGGGCCGGGATAGGAGAAGGGGCGCTTGTCAACTTCCTCGTCGGGATGCTTCTTGCAGTAGTTGATATAGAAATATTTGGCCGTCCCGGCGCCGTGATGCTCGCTGATGAAGTTACGTATAACCTTGGGAAGGTTGTAACGTTCGGCAAGCTGGAGGCCGTCGGTAACGTGGTTTATCACAATTGCGGCGCTGCGCTCGGGGGGGAGGGCGTCGTGTGGGTTGACGCCGTGCTGGTTTTCGGTGAAGAAAGCCGGATTGCCGAGTTTGCCGATATCGTGGTACAGCGCTCCGGCACGCACAAGCTGCACGTTGGCGCCGACGCGCACGGCGGCGTCGCTGGCAAGGTTGCTCACGGCAACGGAGTGCTGGAAGGTGCCGGGGCATTCGTCGCTGAGGCGCATCAGAACGGGATTGTTGATGTCGGCCAGTTCCACAAGCGTTACAACCGACATGAAGCCGAACACACGCTCGATAACCGACATGAACACATAGCCCATGCTGGTGAGGGCGCCGTTAACGGCGAGGAAAGCTGTCATGCGCCATGTAAAGCCTTCGAACGAACCGTTCATAAGCATTTCAAGGGCAACGTAGGCGGCTATGTAGCTCACCACAATAAGCGCCGACGTGCGCAGCAGCTGCGAGCGGCGACTGAGTTCGCGCAGCGAGAACACTGCGGCGGCACCGGCGCAGAACTGCAGATATATGAATTCGAGTGCGAAGGATGTTACTCCGGCGCACACAAGCGTGAGGGTTGCCGTTACGTACAGTGCCGTGCGGCCGTCGAAGAAGACAAGCACAAGTATCGGCACAATCATTATCGGGGCTATATATATACCCTGCGCAACGAAATAGTTTAGGCCGACAGCCACGAGGAAGAACAGAACCACGCAGCTGTACATGAACAGCAGTGCGCGGAAGTTGCCGTACACCGCCGGTACGAACAGGTGGAAGTAGAGCAGCATTGCCGCCATAAGGAGACCAACATAACCGAACTGGCCGAGTGCCATAAGTAGCGAGCTCTGGTGCTCTTTGGTATTCATCTGCGCCAGCATGGTCTCGTAGGTGCGGAGGTTGGTGTAGTCCTGCGACGATATTATCGCGCCTTTGTCTATTATTGCCTGTCCCTGGAGGATTATGCCGCGGTCGGCGGTGAGGGTGAGATAGTCGTACTGGTAGTGGCGCTGGCTTTCCTCCTCGTTGCGTACATAGTTAGGCACCAGGATGTTGTGCAGGTTTGCGTGTACAAAGTACTGATGCAGGGCGCTGTCGGCTATTATGGAATCGAGGTAGAGATAAACGTCGCGCGGCGACGAGAATCCCGAAGTAGGCATTTCGCTGAGGATGTTTTTCTGAAGAATCCTCACTTTGGGCAGACGCTTGGCGGCGATTTCCTCCTTGGTGCGCATGTCCACCACGCCGGCCGAGTATACGCGGCGCAGTTCGTCGCCAAGACGGCGGCGCAGGTTCTTGTCGGTGTCGGGCAACTGTGATACAACACTGTCGATTGCGCTCTGATTCAGCTCGTAGATGGGAACGAAGCGCTCGTCAAGGGTGTCGCGGGCGGCAATAAGCGTGGCCGAGTCCGGATGGATGGGTATATCGAAGGGCGCTATCAGTTTGGCATAGTTCCAGGGGCGCCCTTCCTCATATATGAACCGGTTGGATTCGTGGTGCGGATAAAAATATACGATTACCAGTGTGGCTACGAGCGCCACAAGTATTTTTTTGTACAGTTTTGTATCGTTGGAAGCCATGATGGATTTATTGTATGCGCGCCGCAGAGCTCACGCCTTTTATTTCTTTAATGTGGCTGCAAAGGTCGGCCACCACGCCGGTGTCGCTGACGCGCACCCACAGGTCGGCGTGGAACACTTCCTTTTCGGCTTCGATGTCCAGTTTGCGCATGTCTATTCCCATGTGCCCGGAAATCAGCTGTGTTATCTCCTGGAGGATGCCGCGGCGGTCTATGCCCTCGATGTGCACGTGGGCGGTGAATAGCGGACTGCCTACGTCTACCCACTCCGTGGCAACGATGCGGCTGCCGTAGCCGGCTTTGAGCAACTGTGCCCGCGGGCAGTCCAGCGAGTGTATCTCCACCACGCCGTCGTCGCCGACAAAGCCCATTACGTCGTCGCCCGGAATAGGGGCGCAGCAGCCTGCAAGGCGGTAGTTGGGATTCTGGCCGTTCTCCAGACGGTATATTTTCTTTGTATTTACGGGTTCGGCCGTCGGTTCGGCCTCCGTCTTTTCGTTGTTGCGCAACATCATCTTGCGCAGGCGCGTCATAATGCCGGGGCTTTCGGAGGCTGCGGCTTTGCGCAGCGGTTTTAGCAGATAATCGCCCAGAATGACCTCCTCGGCGCCGAGCTGGTAGCATAGGTCGTCGCGGTTGCCTACCTGCAGCATGCCCTGAAGTTTGGTGATTACAAAATTATTGTCGGGCAGCTTGTTGGTGGCGAGCCATTCCTTGAGCATGGCGGCGCCTTTGTTTATCATTGGCTGGCGCAGGGCGCGGAGGCCTTTGCGCAGGCGCGTACGTGCTTTGGCCGTGGCCAGGAAATTGTTCCATTCCGGTGTGGCCGTGGGGTTCTTGGAGGTAAGCACCTCAACCTGGTCGCCGCTTTTCAGTTCGGTCTGCAGCGGCACAAGCTTGTGGTTTACCTTTGCCGCGATGCAGTGCATGCCTATCTGCGAGTGGAGCGAGAAGGCAAGGTCGAGCACACTGGCGCCGGTGGGAAGGGTGATGAGCTCGCCCTTGGGTGTGAAAACAACGATTTCCGACGAAAAAAGATTCAGCTTTAGTGTGCTCAGAAAATCTATCGCGCTCGGTTCGGGATTGTCGAGGATGTCCTTGATGGTCTTGAGCCACGCATCAAGTTCGCTTTCCTCGTCGCCTTCGCCGATTTTGTATTTCCAGTGAGCGGCAAAACCTTTCTCGGCAATCTCGTCCATGCGGCGCGAGCGTATCTGCACCTCGATCCAGTTGCCGTCGGGTCCCATCACGGTAAGATGCAGGGCCTGGTAGCCGTTTGCCTTGGGCGTTACAATCCAGTCGCGCGTGCGCCCCGGATGCAGCTGGTACAGGTCGGTGATGGCGGAATAAATGCTCCAGCACATGGCCTTCTCCTTGCTCGGGTCGTCGCACTCGAACACGATGCGCATCGCATAGAGGTCGTATACCTCCTCGAACGGCAGGTGCTTTGTCTCCATCTTGCGGTAGATGGAATATACGGATTTGAGGCGCGCCTTGGCTTCGTAGATAATGCCGAGTTCGTCAAGTTTTTTCTTGATGGGTCCGGAAAAATCGGTGTATACCTCGGAGCGGCGGCTCTGTGTCTGGGCTATTTTTTCGGAAATCTGGCGGTATACGTCGGGGTGCTCGTGCTTGAAGCTGAGGTCTTCCAGTTCGGTCTTTATGGCGAACAGGCCCAGGCGGTGCGCCAGCGGTGCGTAGATGTACAGTGTTTCGCCTGCAATCTTGTAGCGCTTGTTAGGCGCCATAGAGCCGAGGGTGCGCATGTTGTGAAGACGGTCGGCCATCTTTATAAGCACCACGCGTATGTCCTCGCTCATTGTAAGGAGCAGCTTGCGGAAGTTCTCGGCCTGCACGGATGCCTTGTCGCCGAAGATTCCGCCGGAGATTTTGGTAAGACCCTCCACAAGCTGGGCTATCTTGTCGCCGAAGTGCAGGCGAATGTCCTCGACGGTGTATTCCGTATCCTCTACAACATCGTGGAGGAGGGCAGCGGCGATGGAGGTGGAGCCAAGACCTATTTCGCGCGACACAATACGGGCAACGGCTATGGGATGCATGATGTATGGTTCGCCCGAGCGGCGGCGCACACCTCGGTGCGCCTCGCGGGCAAACGCGAAAGCCTGGCGGATTACCTCCACCTTTTTACGGTGGTTGCTGTTAAGATAGCCCTCGAGAAGCTCGTTGAAAGCGTCGTCGACCATCTTTTCCTCCGCGGAGGCCGCTTTATTGCTGTCCACGTCCATTGCCTGTTATTGTGTCGTGCGTAGGGAGATTATTATTAACGGCGGATGTATTTCTTTCCGTTGACAATATAGAAACCTGCCGGGAGGCTGTTGAGTTCGGCGTCGCTGCCGATGGTCTTCACGGCAATGCCCTGGGCGTTGTATACTGTTGCGGGATATGCGCCGGCGGCCTGTACTTTGTCTATGCCGGTGGTGATGTCGGTGTATTCGCCGTAAACCATGCGGTATGTCGGCTCGTATTCTACCTCTACCTCTTCGCCGTATTCGCCTTCGCCCATGCCGGAGTATGTGGTTACCTCATGGAGATTGCCGTTTTCGTCGTAGACGGTCTCGTTTTTCTCGACGTTGACAGCCGAGAATCCGTCTAACGACGAGGAAATATCAAGGCGGTTCTCGATAACGTAGCCGTATTCATTGCATGTAACGGTGTTCACTTCCATGTATGTGGGTTCTTCGGTGAAGTTGCCTTCGCCGTCGAAGTATTCTGCAACTGTGAGAATGTAGCTGCCGAAGGCGTCGGTGTATTCCTTGGAGGTTGTCATGCCCACTACCGAGGGGTCTATGGTAGTCTGCTTGATAACGTAGTCGCCGGCTTTTTCATCGTTGTACTCAACGAACATGTGTCCGTCAAGCTCGTCCTCGTAGTATACTTCGGCGCTTGCTATGCGGTTGTCGCCTTCGCGGTAGGCTTCCAGACCTTCCACGAGCTGACCGTCGGTGGCGTCCCAAGTGATGTTGCGGTAGGACGTGCCTTCAACGAGCGTCCACTCGGTCTCGCCGGTATAGGAGTAATTGCCGTAGTATTCGTAGGCGTTGGCCTTGCCGTCCTCGCCGTAGGTCCATACAGACTTGTAGGCGGGCTTCATCTCGCCGGCCAGGGGCAGCGATGTCAGCACGCCGGTAACGTTGCCGGCGGCGTCGCGGCTCACCTCGCGTGTCTCGCACTTGTAGTTTTCAGCCCAGTCCTCGCCGGTGAAATCGTAGCCCATGCGCGAAGTGTAGAAATCCTTCACGATGGCGTCCCATGTGTATTCCATGCGCGACGTGGGCATCAGCTCGCCCTCGAAGAAGTCGGAAGTCTCGGATTTGAGGATGCGGTTGTTCTCGTTGTAGGTATATTCGGTGATGGTGTAGGCATCCTCCTCCTCGGCGTATGTAACCTTTTCGGTGGCCACGTTGCCACGGGCGTCGTAGGTGAAGTCGGTGGTGCCGAGTTCGGCCCACTCGTTTTCCTCAACGAGGCCGTACATGTATTCGGTAACGCTTGCGGGGCGCCATGTGCCGGCTGCGGGAACTTTGAGCACGGCGGCGTGGGAGGGACGTTTGGCGGCCTTGGCTTTGAAACGCGAGGCTGCGGAAGCGCCGGGAACGCACAGGGCGGCGGCAAGAAGGATGATGTAGAATTCTTTCATGTGTAAAATTAAGCGTATTGTTTAACGAATCCGGGATAATATAAAGCGCAAAAGTAGTAATTTCCTGCATAAAATACAAATCCGCAGATTTTTTGTGATTCTTTCCGGCCGGGGTGGGGCATTGCCGATGTATGCCGGTCCGTCGCAGTGGAGGAGTGTTGAAATACGGTTCTAATTCCGTTGTTAATTCCATTGGATGCCAGGTGAAAATAAAATTGCAGAAATGTTTGGCTATTAGCGAAATAATTACTAACTTTGCGGCGTTGAAGAGTGTACTTGAACATCGCTCCATTGCTAACTTTTTGAAAGAGAAAGCATTGGGCGGCGTTTCGGGTGTATGCGCGAGGTTTGTCTCTGCCGCCTCTTCGCCAACAAAAACGAGAATAAAGAACCAAAGGATATTAAAAAGTAACAATTAAAAAACTAAGATGCCTACAATTCAGCAATTAGTACGCAAAGGACGCGTGGCACTCGAGGATAAGAGCAAGAGCCCTGCCCTTGATTCCTGCCCCCAGCGTCGCGGTGTATGTGTGCGTGTGTACACCACCACCCCTAAGAAACCTAACTCGGCAATGCGTAAAGTAGCGCGTGTCCGCCTCACCAACGGCAAGGAAGTCAACTCCTACATTCCCGGTGAAGGCCACAACCTGCAGGAACACTCCATCGTTCTCGTACGCGGCGGTCGTGTAAAGGACCTTCCCGGTGTTCGTTATCACATCGTACGCGGTACTCTTGATACCGCCGGTGTCAAGGATCGTACACAGCGCCGCTCCAAATACGGAGCCAAGCGTCCCAAGGCCGGTGCTGCCAAGAAGTAATCCGTCATCGCGCATGACGGGTGAAGCAGTCTTATAGCACCCGAGTAAAACAAATTTTTATTTAACTCGTTTTTGCATTTCTTGCAGCAACACTTTATGGTTGAGTAAGCCTGACGTCAGCGGACGCGGCTGAAGAATAACGAAGCAAGCAACCAAGCAATCAAAAACACAAATCAGACCCTCGAAAATGAGAAAGTCAAAACCTAAGAAACGGCTCATCCTCCCCGATCCCGTACACGGCGACGTGCGAGTAACCAAGTTCGTCAACCATCTTATGTACGACGGAAAGAAGAACACAGCCTTCACTATCTTCTATTCGGCACTCGACATTGTGAAATCGAAAATGCCCAACGAGGAGCTCAGCGCACTCGAAATCTGGAAGAAGGCTCTCGAAAACGTAACACCTACCGTTGAGGTAAAGAGCCGCCGTGTGGGTGGTGCGACATTCCAGGTTCCTACTGAAATCCGCGCCGACCGCAAAGAATCTATTTCAATGAAAAATCTTATCTCCTACGCCCGTAAACGCGGAGGCAAGACTATGGCCGACAAACTGGCCGCTGAAATCGTCGATGCCTTCAATAACCAGGGTGGCGCTTACAAACGCAAAGAAGACATGCACAAGATGGCCGAGGCCAACCGTGCTTTCGCTCACTTCCGTTTCTAAGCCTAATTTCGTTGAATTAAATTCTGACAAAATACAATGGCTAACAAAGACGAACATCTTAAATATACCCGCAATATCGGCATCATGGCTCACATCGACGCCGGTAAGACCACCACTTCCGAACGCATCCTTTTCTACACCGGCCTTACACACAAAATCGGTGAGGTTCACGACGGTGCAGCTACAATGGACTGGATGGAGCAGGAACAGGAACGCGGTATCACAATTACTTCCGCCGCTACAACAGCATTCTGGAAATATAACGACGAGAAGTATAAAATCAATCTGATCGACACCCCGGGACACGTGGACTTCACCGTAGAAGTAGAGCGCTCGCTGCGCGTACTCGACGGTGCTGTCGCTGCTTTCTGTGCAGTAGGCGGCGTTGAACCCCAGTCTGAAACTGTTTGGCGCCAGGCTGACAAATACAACGTGCCCCGTCTCGGTTATGTAAACAAGATGGACCGCTCCGGCGCAAACTTCCTTGAAGTTGTTCGCCAGGTACATGATGTGCTGGGTGCCAATCCCTGTCCCATCGAACTGCCTATCGGTGCAGAAGAAACTTTCAAGGGTATTATCGACCTTGTAAAGATGAAAGCCGTTTACTGGCACGATGAGACTATGGGCGCCGACTACGAGGTCGACGAAATCCCCGAAAGCCTCCGCGACGAAGCCGAAACATGGCACGACAAGATGCTGGAGAATCTCGCCAACTTCGACGACGCTCTGATGGAGAAGTACTTCGACGACCCCTCCACCATCACCGAAACCGAGATCAAGGCTGCTATCCGCAAAGCAACCCTGAGCATGGATATTGTTCCCATGATCTGCGGTTCTTCCTTCAAGAACAAAGGCGTACAGTATCTGCTGGACGCTGTGTGCGCATATCTGCCCAGCCCCGTAGACAGCGGCTGTGTTGAAGGCCATGCCGTAGACAACTCCGACGAAATCATTACCCGCGAGCCCAGCAGCGACGCTCCCATGTGCGCCCTCGCATTCAAGATTGCCACTGACCCCTATGTTGGCCGTCTGTGCTTCTTCCGCGTGTACTCCGGCGACGTTAACGCCGGTTCCTACGTACTCAATAGCCGTTCCGGCAAGAAAGAGCGCGTGAGCCGTCTGTTCCAGATGCACTCCAACAAGCAGAATGCCAAGGAAATGATCGGTTGCGGCGATATCGGCGCCGGCGTAGGTTTCAAGGATATCCGTACCGGTGATACCCTCTGCGACGAAAACCATCCCATCGTTCTCGAAGCTATGGAATTCCCCGATCCCGTTATCGGTATCGCAGTTGAACCCAAGACTCAGAAAGACCTTGACAAACTCGGCGTCGGTCTGCAGAAACTTGCCGAGGAAGATCCCACATTCCGCGTTGAGACAAACGAGGAAACCGGACAGACAGTTATCTCCGGTATGGGTGAGCTTCACCTCGACATCATTATCGACCGTCTGCGTCGCGAGTTCAAGGTAGAATGCAACCAGGGCCGTCCTCAGGTTACCTACAAGGAGGCTATCACACGCCCCGTAGAGCTTCGCGAAGTATTCAAGAAGCAGACCGGTGGTCGCGGTAAGTTCGCCGATATCATCGTTCGCGTAGAACCTGTCGACGAAGGCTTTGAAGGCAACCTCCAGTTTGTCGACGAAGTTAAGGGCGGTAACATCCCCAAGGAATTCATTCCTTCGATCCAGAAGGGCTTCACAACAGCTATGAAGAACGGTGTGCTCGCCGGCTTCCCTGTAGAGCATCTGAAAGTTACCGTTATCGACGGTTCCTTCCATCCCGTTGACTCCGATCAGCTGTCGTTCGAACTCTGCGCCATCTCCGCATTCAAGAAAGCCTGCGAGAAAGCCGGTCCCGTTCTTCTCGAACCTATCATGAAGATAGAAGTGGTAACCCCCGAGGAATCGATGGGCGACGTTATCTCCGACCTTAACAAACGTCGTGGCCAGGTAGAAGGCATGGAAACAAGCCGCAGCGGCGCCCGCGTTGTAAAGGCAAAGGCTCCTCTAGCCGAAATGTTCGGCTATGTAACAGCTCTGCGTACAATAACCTCCGGCCGTGCAACCTCCACAATGACCTTCTCTCACTATGCCGAGGTATCCAACAGCATCGCTAAGGATGTGCTCGCCGAATGCCAGGGACGCGCCGACCTTCTTAAATAAAATATAACACCAACCATATATGAATCCCGTAATTCGCATCAAACTCAAATCTTACGACCACAGCCTCGTTGACAAGTCGGCTGAGAAAATCGTAAAGACCGTGAAGTCGATCGGCGCAGTTATCAGCGGACCCATTCCCCTGCCTACGCACAAGCGCATTTTCACGGTTAACCGCTCCACCTTCGTTAACAAGAAGAGCCGCGAGCAGTTCCAGCTCAGCTGCTACAAGCGCCTCATCGATATCTATAACGCCACCCCCAAGATTGTGGATGCTCTGATGAAACTCGAGCTCCCCAGCGGCGTGGAAGTAGAAATCAAGTGCTAATACAGCTTTTATAATCGCACCTCACAAACATTTTTAAATATCAACATTTACAGAAATGCCAGGATTAATTGGAAAGAAAATCGGAATGACATCCGTTTTCAGTGCCGACGGACGCAATGTTCCGTGCACTGTTATCGAAGTAGGTCCTTGCGTGGTAACTCAGGTGAAGACAGCTGAGAAAGACGGCTACGATGCACTCCAGCTCGGTTTTGAAGACCAGAAGGAGAAGCACCTCACACAGCCCGAAATCGGCCACTTCAAAAAAGCCGGCGTTACTCCCAAGCGACACTTGGCCGAGTTCAAAGGTTTTGGAACGCAGTATGCCCTCGGCGATACCATCGGCGCAGACTTCTTCACAGAAGCCGACTTTGTCGACGTTATCGGTACCAGCAAAGGTAAGGGCTACACCGGCCCCATCCTGCGTTGGAACCAGCACACCGGTCCTATGGCGCACGGTTCCAAGTACCATCGCGGCGTTGGTTCCCTCAGCGCTAACTCCGATCCGTCGCGCGTTTTCAAGAACAAGCACATGCCCGGTCAGTACGGGAACGAACAGGTTACTGTTCTGAATCTGGAAGTGGCAAAGATCGATACCGGCCTGAACCTGATTGCTCTGAAGGGCGCTGTGCCCGGCGGCAAAGGCTCGGTCGTGTTCATCCGGAATACTGTGAAAGCATAAGCGGAAGGAGGAAACACAATGCCTAATTTGAAAGTATTGAATATGGCGGGTGCAGAAGTCGGCACGATCGAGCTGTCCGACGAAGTATTCGGCGCAGAAGTAAACGGCGCTGTTCTTCACTCCGCTGTCAGAGCATATCTGATGAATCAGCGGCAGGGTACACAGTCTACCCTGACCAGAACCGAGGTTTCCGGCGGCGGCAAGAAGCCCTGGAGACAGAAGGGAACCGGCAGAGCAAGACAGGGTTCTACCCGTGCTCCTCAGTGGACCCACGGCGGAGTGGCGCTTGGACCCAAGCCCAGAACCTACCGCATCTCTCTGAACAAAAAGACCAAGAAGGTGGCCATGAAGAGCGCACTTTCCGCAAAGGTCGCCGCAGGCGAAATGATCGTCTTGGACGCAATCACAGCCAACGAGTACAAGACCAAAGCGATGGTCAATATGCTCTCTGCTGTAGGCGCCAACGGCAAGACCCTGGTGGTTTTGGATTCTGTGGATGAGAAGGTTATCAAGAGCTTTGCCAACATCCCCGGCACCAAGACGGCACAAACCAACACCATCAATGTGTATGACATTCTCAATTGCACCAGCTTTGTGGTGGTGAAGGATGCTGCCAAGAAGATCGAGGAGGTATATGCACAATGAAAACTTCTTACGATATTATTGTAAGACCTGTGATTACCGAAGATTCCATGGCAAGAGTCCCCTCCAAGTGCTACACCTTTGAAGTGGCCAAGAGTGCGACCAAGGCAGAAATTGCCAAGGCTGTGGAAGAGCTGTTCAAAGGCACGAAGGTTGCCAGCGTCAACACGATCAGCATGAAGAAAAAGCCCAAGAGAGTCGGCGTTCATTTCGGATACACCTCCGAGTGGAAAAAGGCAATCGTAACCCTGACTGCCGATTCCAAGACCATCGAGTTCTTTGATGGCATGATGTAAGGAAGGAGTGAATCAGAATGGCAACGAAAGCTTATAAGCCCACGACCCCCGGTCGCAGAGGTATGACGGTTCCTTCTTTTGATGAGGTTACCAAATTCTCTCCTGAGAAAAAGCTGTTAAGCAATTTGAAAAAGCATGCCGGAAGAAACAACTACGGCAGAATCACCGTTCGTCATCACGGCGGCGGAAACAAGAAGAAGTATCGTATCATAGACTTCAAGCGCAATGTAAACGGCGCGGCTACCGTAGTCGGCATCGAGTACGATCCTAACCGTACCGCATACATCGCACTCCTCTCCGACACCGAGGGCAAGAAGAGCTACATCATCGCTCCCGAAGGCCTGAAGGCAGGAGATACCGTTTATACCGGTCCCGACTCCGATATCAAGGTGGGCAACACACTTCCTATCGCTAATATCCCCGTCGGTACCATCGTCAACAGCATCGAGCTCCACCCCGGTAAGGGCGCGCAGCTTGTCCGTTCCGCAGGCGCATATGCACAGCTTATGGCTAAGGAGAACGGCATGGCTCAGATCCGCCTTCCCTCGGGCGAGGTTCGTCTCGTTGCCCTTGACTGCAAGGCTACGATCGGAACGGTCGGCAACATCGAGCACGACACCGTCAAGGTCGGTAAGGCAGGTAAGACCCGCCATCGCGGCATTCGTCCTACCG
>CALEUL010000020.1 GCA_937921035.1 uncultured Porphyromonadaceae bacterium | reverse complement strand
CCGCATTCGGCAAGGGGGCATACATCCTCCGCTCCACAGCCCCGTCGTCCAGAACTGCAACAAAGAAAATTGTAGTCCGGTAATAAACTTCTTATGGCCTACGGCCATAAAAGAAAAAGTAGCGGAAGCGTGCTGTGGCACGCTTCCGCTGTTACTATGTGCTATTTATTCTATTGGAAACCTATCTGAACACTTCGTCGAAGGCGGCGGCCAGTTCGGGACGCTCGCGGGCGATGTATTCCAGTGTTTTGTGTACCTGATAGAGGCCGCGCGGAACATGGAAGCATCCTTTCCACTTGCCGCCCTTGAGAGGCAGAAGCACTTCGCCGCGACGGTTGAGATATCCGAACCATTCGGGGAATTCTTTGTCTTTGAAATGCTCCCAGGTGTAGTCGTGGACGCGTTTGAACCATTCGAGGCATTTGCGGTCGCCAGTGAAGGCGTAGCCTTTAATCATGGAAATCATTGTTTCTATATGTACCCACCACAGTTTCTGGTCCCATTCCAGCTCCTGCGGAGGACAGCCCTTGAGGTCCATGAAGTAGTAGATGCCTCCGAATTCCTTGTCCCAGCCGTAGTCGGCCATAAGCATGGCGGTGTTCTTGGCCATCTCGGTGAGTTCGGGGCGGTTGAGGCGCTGAGCGAGGTCCATGATGAACCACATCGCCTCGATTGAGTGGCCCGGATTCATATGTCGTCCCTCGAAGCTATCGCACAGAGTACCATCGGCAAGCACGTTCTCCATTACGAGGCCACCCAACTCGGGGCGGATGAACACGTCGCATACTTCGTGCAGGAAATCGTCGACAGTTGTTTTGAGCATGGATTCGTCAAGCAGGTGCTGTATTTCGAGCACGAGGTTGCAGAGAATCATGGGCAGCGCAAAATTTTTCAACGGCCTTGTTCCCGGCACAAGTTTGTTCCATTTTCCTTTGGGATTATCGCGTCGGGCAAGGGTATTTTCCCATGCGCGCAGTGCAATCTGCTCGTACTCCTTATTTCCGGTGGCCTTGGCAAGCTGCCCGAAAGCCATAGTGGCGAATGTGTTGGAGAAGATATTGTAGGGTTCTACCAGAGGCTTGCCCTCGCGCGTTGTGGAGAAATAGAAGTTATAGTTGCCGTCGTGTCCATGCTTTCTGAGGAATTCGCCGCCCTGCACCGCAGCCGCGAGCCATTCGGGATTTTTCTCGACGTTATTGTACAGCATGGACAGGAACCATACTTCGCGTCCCTGCAACCAGATGAATTTATCGGTGTCGAACACTTTGCCTTCGCGGTCGAGGCAGGTAAAGTAACCGCCGCATTCGTGATCTATGGAATTCTTCAGCCAAAAGGGCAGTACGGAACCATAAAGTTCTGAATGGTACTGCTGAATCAGCTCGTTCAATTTTGTAGACATAGCTAATATATTGCTTTTAATCTTATTGGTATTTATAGCGTATCGCCTGCGACGGTAGCATCCTGTGCAGCCTCGCGTGGATCGTTAAGCCAGTATTTTTCTATTTCCTCCAAAGTTTTGCCCGTAGTCTCGGGCACACCGCGGTACATTATTATCATATATGGCACGCACATTCCGGCGAAAACGAGGAATGTTCCGGGAGGCGTCAGGTTCTCGAGCATCCACGGCGTGAGCTGGCCTACGAGGTAGGTGCCTATCCACAGCGAGAATCCGGCGATAGACATTGCCACGGCACGCACTTTGGTTGGATACATCTCGCTCAAAATCACCCATACCACGGCGCATATAGAGCCGGCACAGCACATTATGTACAGCATGAACGATATAAGGAGCCATACGGGGGCTATGCCGAGGCGCTCCCCGTAGGTGAAATATCCGGCGATAAGAAGCAGCGAAAGAATCATGCCGCTCACGCCCCAGTATACCAGCTGCTTTCGGCCTACCTTGTCGATAATAAGCAGCGCTGCCACGGTGGTTACGGTGTTTACAACACCGATAATAACCTGATAGAACAGAGCGTTGCTGCCCGAGAGACCGGCGTCCTGGAAGATTGTGGGACCATAATACAGCACGGCGTTGACGCCCATGAACTGGCCCAGAATGGCTATAGCCACGCCTATCAGCAGACCTTTGAACATGCGCGGACGCATAAGGATGCTGAATTCGGTGCTTCCGGCTTTAGTCTGGCTCTGCAAGGATGCCGATACGCTTGATATTTCCTGACTTACAGCCTGTGCCGAGGTATAGATACGACCCACGATAGCAGTAGCCTTCTCGCGGCCGTTGTGAGCCATGAGCCACCGCGGACTTTCGGGAATCATAAACAACACGAGACAGAACATGAGCGCCGGAATGGTTTCGGCACCAAGCATGCCGCGCCACGACTGTTCCACGAATATGTTGGTCCAAACCGAACCGTCGGCAACATGACTGTCGGCATAGTTAAGGATTACATAGTTTATAAGGTAGGCCCCCACGAAGCCAACTGTGATGGCGAGCTGATACAGCGAGACCAGACGGCCGCGGTATTCGGCGGCAGCAACTTCGGAGATATAGAGGGGACATATTATAGAAGCTATGCCGATGCCGACACCTCCGTCTATTCGCCAAACCACAAGCGAAGTGAAGTCGGTACATAGGGCGCATCCTATTGCCGAAGACGTGAAGAGCAACGCCGACAGCATCATGGCGCGCTTGCGGCCGAGCAAATCGCCAAGCACACCGGCCACGGCCACGCCGGCAATGGAACCGACAAGGGCGCAGCCCACATACCAGCCGGCACTGAGGGTATCCAATTTAAACAAATCGGTTACCTGCGACACAGTACCGGATATAACGGCTGTGTCGTAGCCATAAAGAAAACCTCCGAGCGCCGCCACAAAAGATATGAACAGCAGGTAGGCAAAGTTAATGTGGTTATTCATGGTTTAATTTTTTTTCACCACAAAAGTACACATTATTTTCCCTAAATTCCAAATAAAACGCCGATAAAATAAATTATTTTTAAATGAAATTTTTCTATACTAAAAACTTTGCTTAATCAGCCAACAGTCCGGGTGGTGGCGCAATTAGATAGAGTGTGTTTTTCGCACGTGTAAGAGCGGTATAGAGCCAGCGATAGAGGCCAAGGCCCAGAGCATCGTCCGGAATATAGGCAAGATCTACAAATACGTTCCGCCACTGGCCGCCCTGGGCTTTATGGCAAGTTACGGCGTAGGCATACTTCACATTCAGCGCCGTCCAATACTCGTTGTTGCGCACAGCCCACATACGGGCCTTTGCGGGCAACGATGCGTAAGGCCCGTCGTCGCTCAGCAGCATATAGTAGAATTTGCTGCGCTCCTGCGCCGGCATCTGAGCGGCGGGATCAGCAAGCGAATCGAGCAGTATCTTCATGTCGAGCGACACACTCTCTTCCGGATTGTCGGGTGCGGGTACAGCCAGACGCACATCGGCGAAACGGTGGCCCATATATACTTCTGTGCCGTACACCTTCTCTACGGCCACGATATCGCCGTTGGCGATAAAATCTATACCATTGATTTTCTTCGGGAGATAATAGTTTTTGGAAACAATCAGCATGTCGCCGGCACATATTTCCTCCTCGCGGTACAGCACGCGCGAGCGTATGGCGGCGTTGTACTCTGTGGCTCGCCTGTTGCTGCGCGTTATCAGGATTGTGTCGGCCGCACCGTTTGGAGCGTTGTCGTAGGCCGACATCAGCACGTCGGGCAAATCGGGCCCCTCGACAAGCACAACATCGTCGAGCCCCAGCGTTCGCAGCCTCGGCACGGGCATTGTGTCTCCGGTCAGCCCTCGGCTAATGGCCGACATCACCTTTCGCAGACGCGTGGCATTGAGCAGGATTCCGGAATCGGCGGCCTGACGCGCCGTTTCGGTAAGCGTGGCCACGGTAACCTTCAGCCCCATCGCCCTTAACACAGCCGGATTCATTGCCGGCGAGCGCTCCGCACCCACGGGTGGCAGCTGAGCGGTGTCGCCCATCATTATCAGCCGACAGTTTTCTCCGGCGAACACGTAGGTTACAAGGTCGTCGAGCAGATTGCAGCCATGCTCGTAGGCAGTTCCTATCATCGAAGCTTCGTCTACGATAAAGACAGCATTACGCAGCTTGTTGTCGGCCGGGGCCGGCTCGCCGTAGCCGCCGGTCTCGGCATCGGGAGTGTGGCGGTATATCTTGCGGTGGATGGTAAATGCGGTGTGGCCTCCCGAATTGGCGCAGAAAACTTTTGCGGCGCGGCCTGTGGGCGCCATCAGAACAACATGGCGCTTGTGTCGCTCGAGCGTACGCACCAACGCGCCGGTGAGCGACGTCTTGCCGGTGCCGGCATATCCGTTGAGAATGAACACACATTCATTCGTCGACGGCGACAGGCAGAAACGCGACAAAGCGCCGACAACCGCAATCTGCTGGTCGTTGGCGCTGTACGGTAGGTCTGCCAATACCTCGGCGGCAAAGGCTGCTGGTTCCAGAGATCAGTCCTCCAGATAATAGGTTATCGAAGTTACCACACGCACGGTTTTGACGAAAGGCGTGTACTGGTCGCGGTCGTTGATGGAGAACTGCCCCTGTGAGGCAGTCTTTATCTTGCCTAACTCGCTCTTTGAATCCTCGGCGAATTTGTCGGCGGCCTCGCGAGCGTTGGCTGTTGCCGTAGCAATCATCTCGGGCTTGATGCTGTTGAGGTCGGTGTATTCGTAGGTTGTCTGGTAGTTATAGTCGCCGGCAACGATGGCGATGCCCTGACGCAGCAGTTCTGTCTGCTTCTTGATTAAGGCGCGCACCTGCTCTACTTTGGAAGATGTTACGACAACGACGTTGGTAACATTGTAGCGGTACTTTATGTCCTGGCTTGCGTAACGTTCGGCGGCATTGTCATATACCTGCGGAGCGCTCACGGATATTTCTTCCTCGGTTATGCCGTTGTTCTTGAGAAACGACATAATTGCGGCATTTCCTGCCTCTATGCTCTTGTATATTGTGGGAAGATCGTTGCCGACCTCTTTGGTAACAATAGGCCATGTAACCTTGTTGGCTGGTACTTCTTTCTCACACAGGCCACGCACGGTTACCACTCGGTCGCGGTCAGAAAAATTGTCGATTCCGCTCTTAAGGCAGGAACCTAAAAGCACGATGCCGGCGGCAAGAATAGCCGCACTGATTATCAGGGCAGATTTCGAATTCATATTATTGCAGTTTCAGATTCAATTACAAAGATAATTATAAAAAGCATTCGAGCCTTAATAAGTTCAGGAAAAAAATTTTTTTCGAAAAAAACACCGGTTGTCCGAACCAAACGGCGAACACCGGCGTTATAATATCAAAGAAATGTGATAATGATTGGTTTATACCACCGCAGCGACTCTGTGAAGCGTCGCTGCGGTGGTTTTTATACTTTTCCGCAGCAACGTGTTATCGCCCGATCACGGGCGCGCCCTTTGCAAGCACGCGGCGCGGTGCCGGGCGTTTGGACGCCTTGTACACGGGCTTGTAGATAGCCCACTCCGTCTGGGTATCGGGGAAGAAGTTTACACGAAGCGTGGTTCTGTGGCCTTTTTCGTCCTTAGCATAAATCAGCAGAGCCTTCCATTCGCTCTCAAGACCGCTGGCCTTGAAGGTGTATTCGCCGGTGCTGTTGATTGCGGAAGTGATGTCGGTTGCATCGCCGCCGCAGGCTATCTCGTGGAGTTCGTAACCCATATTGAGGCGGTCGAGCACAAAATCTTCCTGGCAGAGACGCACGTATGCCTCCTCAACATTGCTCGGAGCAATCTCAAAGTTGATGTTCACAAAGCCGTCGCCTTTATCCTTGCTGAAAATACGGATATCCGGACCCTGCTCGGCAGTTTCTTCCACCTTAAAATCGAAACGTTTCTCAGTCATGTTGCCTTCGGTATCGTAGGCGCGTACAAACAGCACATAATCACCCGAGCCGTCGGTAGGCCATGTGGCATTCTCGATGTCTTCGGCAAAATCACCGGTGCCCTGAAGGAATTCAAGGTCGTACACTTCGCCGAAAGTACCCATCAGGAAATCCTTGCCGTATGCTTCCACATAGGCATCCATCACGTCGCGCAGCCCCCATGTGGTGCGCATATAGTACACATTGCTTCCTGTAACATCGAAGGCAATGCCATGCTTGTTCATGCGCTTGAAGGTGAAATTCACGTCGCAGTCGCTCTCGCCGGGCTGATCGGTGGTGAATTCTGTGTACACAAAATTATCCTTAGGGCTCTGTGTGGAGGCGTCAAGCTCCCATGCACACAGGAAATGACGCGTGCCGGGAACAACACTGAAATAAGGAAGGGCGCTTGGTGTGCCGTCATACTCGTGGTCGCGCTGAGTAAATGTATTTGAACCGGCGGCAACATAAGCCGAAGTCTGCAACGTCAGTTTCAGAATATAGATTTTTGCTTCGTCGGGCAGATTGTCGAACATATCGCCTTCGTAGGATAAGGCGTTATAATTCACGTCGTAGTACGAGAGTACATTATGCGCATAAGCTACGGTAGGATTTATGGTATTGACGGTATAAGTAACCGTATTTTTACCCTTATCGTTGACAGTGAGCCAGATATTGCCCTCCTCAACACCTTCGGGCTTGGTGAACGAGATATAATCGACATTCTCCGTAGCAAATTTACCCACTACCCGGGAATCCTTGATAACATACATTGTATCATACTCGGCTGAGGCTGTTGCAGCAACTGCCAACGCGAATGCGGCAGCCATTAATTTCTTTAGCATACTTTATTTCTTGATAATTTTTACTGATTTATTACCCGCACTCACAATATAGACACCGGCAGGGGCGGATGTAATGTCCATTCTGGCTGCGCCATCAACACATTCGGCTACAGCAATACGGTCGCCCGAGATACCATACACAGCAACCTCGCCGCTTGCGCCTGCAACATTCACAATACCGGTTGTAGGGGTAGGCCACACGGCGAAAGAACCCTTTTCGAGAACAGATGCAACCGCCGAAACCTCCGAGCCGATTGCGATACGGTCGACTGACGAATACGGCATTTCCACAGAGCCGCCGTTGCCATGAACGGTTACAGAGGTTTTTCCTACATCCACACGCAGAAATTCGTCGAAAGCGTATTCCTGTTGAGATCCGTCGGCCAGTACTACTACAATGCCTCTCTCTGCCCTGACAACAAACGCTGCCATGACAAAAACGAGGGCCATAAACTTAAGATACTTCATACAAACTGGATTAGATGGTTCATATAAGAAAATATATGAATGCAAATATACACAAAAAATCTAACACACCAACTTCTTGCCCCTCTCTGCCTGAAAAAATCGAGTAGGAGGTAAACACTAATCGCAGGTGTTTATCTCCTGCTTTCGTGTT
>CALEUL010000019.1 GCA_937921035.1 uncultured Porphyromonadaceae bacterium | reverse complement strand
CTGATTTTGTGTATAAAATAGAGACTGCCTAACTTTGGTTGTTAGACAGCCTCTTAACTAAATTTATGGCCTCCGGCCATCGTTTTTTCAGGGTTTTCCGAACTTCTGGCGGTACTCCGACGGCGATAGTCCTTTGCGCTTTTTGAATATCCGGGACAGGTTGCCGTAGTTGGTAAAGCCGGCCTCGTGAGCCGCGTCGGCAAGGACGAGATCTGTATTTGCCAACAGATTCGCCAGCTTGTCGCACCGACGGTCGAGAATATACTGATAGATGGAAACTCCCATCGCACTCTTGAATTTGGTTTCAAGATTACGTCGCGACATTGGCACAAGCTGCAGAAGTTTTTCGGTATCGAGTTCAGTCATGTAGTTGTCGTTGATATATTTCACAACCTTGAGAACGTACTCGTCGCGGATATTGTATCGGTCGGTGGAGCCGCGTTCAATGATTTTCCCCGGCAGTACCTTGAGGTTGAACATCTCGTTGTTCTTGCCAAGAATCTGCTGTTCTATAAGTTTTGCCATAGTGTATCCTCCTTCCTCTACGCGCAGAGGAATCGATGAAATCGGAGGGTCGGAAATGGAGCACATCAGCTCGTCGTTGTCCACACCAAGCAAAGAAATTTCCTCGGGAATGGCAATGTTACACATCTTGCAAGTTTCCGATACAAAGAGTGCGCGCTCGTCGTCGCAACAGAAGAGAGCCAGCGGTTTGGGTAACTGACGGAGCCATTGCGCGAGTTCCACGCGCATTTCGTCGTCTACAGTTGGTGTAAGGAAGCTGTAGAAGCCACCGCCGCAGTCCCTCACTTCCTGCTCGAATCCTTCCATCCGTTCTTCAGACCAAACAACGTCGCGTAAACCGAAGAAGGCGAAATCGTTGAACAGTTTCTCTTTGAAAAATCCCGCAGCTATGCGTCCTTCTTCGTGATAGTCGCCTGTGAGATTGGAATATTTTGTGCTGCGCCAATGAAAATTAAGAAGTACAACCGGTACGTTCAGCTCTTTGTGCAGGTCGATGGTATTGCTTTCCAGTTTGCCGATAATGGCATCCGGGTTCCATTTTTTAGCCCATTGCAGCACGCCCTCCATGCCGTACATCTCGATGAAGTAGAACGGGAGGCGATAGAACATCCAGGGGCCGTTTTCCTCGGAGTATCTAACGAGACCACGTAGGAGACGTCGGTCGTAATCGCTTGAATAGTCTATCAGAAGTAATATTTTTATCATTTCAGCGCAAATAGATGTGAGTTTTGCGCAAATATACGAACAAATATCCGGTTGCGCAAACGTGCTGTTCGTTTTTGGAAGATGGATGCTTTGGTTTGCGCAAAATGAAGAAATAATTACGCGAATAATTTTGTGCCGACAGTTATTGGCTCTTAAATTTGCGTAAAAAATCTAATATTATGAAAATAGGAGTTGATTTGGGAGGAACCAACATTCGTGTTGGCCTTATAGAGGGTGACTCTGTGGTGGTCAAAAATGTGGCCCCATGTCCCTCCGACCGTCCAGCTGGCGAAGTACTCGATAGTCTTGGAAATCTTATATCCGGTATCTTTTCTCCGGAAGTGAGAGGAATCGGCATCGGTGTGCCTTCGGCTGTGGATGTGGACAAAGGAATTGTATATGATGTGTGCAACATACCTTCGTGGAAGGAAGTGCACCTGAAGGACTATCTTGAAAACCGATTCGGCATACCGGCGTTCATCAACAACGACGCCAACTGTTTCGCTCTGGGCGAGGCACGTTTCGGCAGCTGCCGTGATTTCCGCGATGTAGTGGGCATAACATTGGGAACCGGTGTTGGCATGGGCATAATTATAAACGGCCAGCTTTACAACGGCGTGAATGCCAGTGCCGGCGAGATGAGTGCCATTCCGTATCTCGACTCGGATTACGAACATTACTGCAGCAGCACATTTTTTACCCGTTGCCACGGATTGAGCGGCAAAGAGGCCAGTGTGCTTGCCGGAGAGGGCGATGAACGTGCGTTGCAGATATGGAACGAGTTTGGGCTGCACCTTGGAAAATTTATCACGGCAGTTATGTTCGCCTATGCGCCGGAGGCCATAACATTCGGGGGCAGCATCGCCGCCGCCTTCCCATTCTTCGAAAATAGCATGCGCGCCGAACTACAGAATTACCCGTATCATGCCACACTCGGCAAGCTGAGGATATGTAGGGCAGGAGGAGGGGATACTGCAATCCTCGGAGCATCGGCTTTGGTAGACTCTAATATCAGACAATAATTATAACTACATAATAACCAATGAAACATTTATCACATTTATCAGAGATAGGGGTGTGTTTCCTGACGCTGCTGGAAGTATCGTGCGGCAGTCAGGACAAATTTCCGTCGAAAACTGTTCTTTCGGACGGCTGGACGCTCAGTTCGGGCGCAGAGCAGTACACGGCTACTGTGCCGTCTACGGTAATGGGTGTTCTTACAGAAAACGGGCTTTACAAGGATGTTCTGGAAGGCGACAACTATTCGAAAATCGACAAAACGGTATTCGATTCGCTCTGGCGCTACAGCCGAACCATCGAGGTGCCTTCACTGCCGGCCGACGGTCATGCAATCCTTGGTTTCGAGGGACTTGGCTGGGGTGCGGACATCTATATGGACGGCGAGAAGATTGCCTCGCGCGATACTCTCTACGGGCCGTTCCGACAGTTCGAATTCGACATAACACCTTACGCCGGCAAAACGGGCAAACTCGATATCGACGTTTACCGCGCACAGCCGGGTGATCCCAATATCGGCTTCGTGGACTGGAATCCGCGTCCCGCCGACGAAAGTATGGGTATCTTCCGTCCGGTGATTCTTTCCACCACCGGCGCTGTGGATATAAAGCACCTCGCCGTACGCACAAAGGTAAATACCGAAACGCTTGATGAGGCATGGCTTACTATTGTGGCTGACGTTGTAAACCGGTCGGATCATCCGGTTGAGGGCGTTCTTCAGGGCAGTTTCGAGAACGGTACATTCAGTGCTCCGTTGAGTTTTTTTCCTGGAGAGACCAAGGAAGTTATAATTACAGGAGAGGGCGAACACGCACTTCATGTAAAAAATCCCCGGCTGTGGTGGTGCCGCAATATGGGCAGTCCGGAAATGTACAATATGAAACTTGATTTTGTTATCGACGGGAAGGTGTCCGACGTTGAGGACGTAGACTTCGGTATCCGTCAGATAGACGAGTATTTCACTCCAGAAGGGTATCGGGGCTTCAAGCTAAACGGCAAAAACGTACTTGTCCGCGGTGCGGGATGGACCGACGATATTTTCCTGCGCAATACGCCAGAACGCAACGAAACAGAAATACAGTATGTGTGCGATATGAATCTTAACGCAATCCGTTTCGAGAATTTCTGGGGCACATCGCAGAACATCTACGACCTCTGCGACCGCTACGGACTGCTTGCTCTGGCAGGATGGAGCTGCTTCTGGGAATGGGAAGGTTATATGGGCATACCTGACGATGAGTTCGGCTGCATAATTTCGGAGCGAAATATCGACCTTACGGCCAAATCGTTGCGCGACCAGATACTGTGGCTCCGCAATCATCCGTCGATAATCGCATGGTTTGTTGGCAGCGACAAACTGCCTCGCCCGGAACTTGAAAAGAAGTACCTCGAATTCCTCCCGGAAATAGACAACCGCCCATATGTGGGTGCCGCGAAGGAACTTACGAGCGAACTGACAGGTCCGACGGGAATGAAAATGGCCGGTCCGTATGATTATGTCGCCCCCGGCTACTGGTACGACAAAAACGCTCCCGGCGGCGCCTTCGGTTTCAATACCGAAACCGGCATAGGGGCGCAACTGCCCGTCGAGGAATCCATACGCCGCATGATTCCCGCCGACAGCCTGTGGCCTGCCGGCAAGGCATGGGACTACCATTGCACCACGGCAGGCGAGGCCATGCATTCGCTTGACGTACTGAAGGACGTGATGGCACAGCGCTACGGCGAGGCCAAGAACCTCGACGATTTCCTCCGCAAGGCCGACCTGCTCAACTACGACGGCACCCGTGCCATGTTCGAGGCTTTCAGGGTGAATGTGCCCAAGGCTACCGGCGTGATTCAGTGGATGCAAAACTCTGCATGGCCGTCGCTCTACTGGCAGCTGTACGACTACTATCTACAGCCCACGGCGGCATATTATTCCGTGAAGAATGCCAACCGTCCCGTGCAGCTTATATATAATTACGGCGACCATGCCGTATATGCAGTGAATGAGAGCGCCGACGAGTCAACTGTAAATGCTTCAATGTCGGTCTACGACCTCGAAGGCAACAACTCGGTTGATAAAAAGACTGTTACCGTCAGCCCCTACACCGCAGTGAAAGTCTTTGACAAGCCGGCCTCAAACGGCACCTCCTTTCTTTTCCTTGCCATTACCGACGCCGAAGGCAACAAGATTGCCCGCAACAACTATTGCCTGCCCGCAAGTGACGATGTACACGACTGGAAGAAAGGCGACTGGATGCGTGTTCCTCTTGCAAAACCTGCTGATTTCAGTGATCTGGCCTCTTTGCCCGCTGTGGAATGTAATATAAAATCGGCTACCGTAAATGACAGGAAGGTCGTGGTTACTCTTGAGAATCCCGGCAACAAAGTCGCATTCTTCGTGCGCCTCGCTCTTAAAAACGATGCCGGCGAACTCGGATGTCCGGTATTCTGGGAGGACAACTATATTTCTCTGGCACCGGGGGAAACAAGGACAATAACATCCGACATATCCCGTGCCGGAAATATCTCCGGCGACGCCGTTCTTGAAATATCCGGATGGAACATCAATAAAAAGACACAACCAATATCAATCTAATACATTTTATTATGAAAAAACGTTTAACATTGCTGATTTGCGTATTGATCTGCTCCATGCAGCTCATCGCCCAGTAGCTTACTGTCAGCGGCACAGTAGTCGACCAGGCGGACGAACCCGTCCCCGGGGCTCTTGTGAGCCTTCAGTCAGATTCCAAAAAGGCCACAACCACCGATATCGACGGTAAATTCGTACTCTCGGTGCCAGTGGGCCAGAACATTACCGTCAGCTTCATAGGCTATGAGCCGGCTGTCAAAAGAATCAATGCGGGCGAGACCAATGTCCGTATAGTCATTAAAGAAGATGTTGTCAGCCTCAACGAGGTAGTGGCAATAGGTTACGGCACACAGAAAAAGAAACTTGTAACCGGATCTACTGTACAGGTAAAAGGAGCCGACATATCCCGCACGTCCAACGTTAGCGCGTTCACCGCGCTGCAGAGCATGACCCCCGGCGTTCAGATAAAGAGCAACTCCGGTAAGCCCGGCGACGGCTTTGCCGTAACAATCCGCGGTATCGGTACTACGGGCGATGCCTCGCCGCTTTATATTATCGACGGTCTTGTTGGCGGCGATCTTAACGCCATAAACCCCAACGATATCGAATCCATCGACATTCTAAAGGATGCTGCCTCCACGGCAATCTACGGCGCACGCGCTGCCAATGGTGTGATAATAGTAACGACCCGCCACGGCCAGGAAGGTCGCCCCACAGTGAACCTTGATGTTTACTACGGCTGGCAGAACATGGGCAAGAAGCCACAGACGCTCACCGCACGCGAGTATATGGCCGCAATGGACGAGGCAGCCGTCAACGACGGACTCGGTTTCTACAACTGGACAGACTATATGAGCCAGGAGAAGTATGATGCCTATATGTCGGGAGCCGACAAGGGAACAAACTGGATTGACGCCATCACCGGCAAGAATGCTCCCGTGCAAAACTACACTCTTGGAGTCAACGGCGGCAGCGCCAACTCGGTATACTCCATGTCTATCGGTTATACGTCGCAGGAATCGCTTGTAGGCCGTCAGTACTTCACCTCGAAGTACGAGCGCTATAACGCACGCATGAACTCCGAATATACAATCCTGCGCATAAAGGATTTCGACGCCATCAAGATAGGCGAGAACTTCACCATGTCGTTTATAAAGAATTCGGGTCTGGGACTTGCCCAGGACGGTCCGTACTGGAACCACCTGCGCAACGCGATGGAGGCATATCCAATCATGGACCTAATGAACGAGGATGGCAGCGATTTCAATCCCGGCATTCTGTCGTGGTCGAATATGCGTGTAAATCCTGTGATGATGCTCCTGCTGCAGGGCCGCGACCAGGATGACAAGAACTATGCTGCACGCGGCAACTTCTACATCAACATCCAACCTATCAAAAACCTTATCTTCCGTTCGCAGTTCGGCATAGGATACAATAGTTATACCAGCCGGTCGTTCCGTGCGGCTTACAACTATGGTCCTCTGGCACAGAACGCCAACGACCAGACCTCCCAGTCGGCCGGTTCCGATTATTCGTGGAGCTGGGACAACACGCTCACATATTCTTTCACAGTAAATAATCTCCACAACATCAGCGCGATGATCGGCATGACGGCAGAACGCTGGGGCTACGGCGAAGGCACAGGCGGTACGAACATCAATTCTGCTTTCTCCGATTTCAAACATGCATGGCTGAGCAACAATCCCACCATCTATCCCACAAATACAACCATGTGGGGCAGTCCTTCCGGTAAAGGATCTCTGGTAAGTTACTTCGGCCGCGCCAACTACGACTTCGACGGGCGCTACATGGCAACCTTCACCCTCCGTGCCGACGGCAGCTCCAACTTCGCTCCGGGCCACCGCTGGGGTTACTTCCCATCGGTGAGCGCAGGCTGGAACCTTGCAAGCGAGAAATTCATGGAATCGCAGCGCAACTGGCTCGACCAGTTCAAGCTCCGCCTCTCCTGGGGCCGCAACGGTAACTGCAATATCGATAATTTCCAGTATCTTACTACAATCGCCATTGGCGGCGCCAACTATTTCTTCGGCAGCAACCACCTCGATAAGGTTACGGGCTCCTATCCCGACAAGCTCGCCAACACCGACATAACCTGGGAGAAATCCGAACAGTTCGACGTCGGTTTTGATTCGCGCTTCCTGCATGGCCGTTTGGGTGTAATCTTCGACTACTATATCAAGACCACAAAGGACTGGCTTGTTGTAGCACCTATCCTTGCCTCGTACGGCACAGGAGCCCCATATATCAACGGCGGCGACGTCCGTAACAGCGGTGTTGAGCTCGCCCTTACATGGAACGACCATGTAGGTGATTTCACCTATGGCGCATCCGTAAACCTGGGCTATAACAAGAACGAGGTTACGCGCCTTGCCAACGACGAAGGCATTATCAACGGTTCCACCGAGATTCTTTCCAGCCGTACCGACTATATCTCGCGCGTAGAGGTAGGACATCCCATAGGCTTCTTCTATGGCTACAAAACCGACGGCGTATTCCAGAACGAGGCAGAAATCAACGCATACCGTAACGCCGACGGAGGTCTTATCTGTCCTGGGGCCGTACCCGGCGACCTGCGGTTTGTAGATACAAACGGCGACGGCAGCATCTCCGATGCCGACCGTGTGGAAATAGGCAATCCTCACCCGGATGTGAACCTCGGTATCAATCTTAACTTCGGGTACAAGGGCTTTGACCTCGCTATCTCCGGAGTAGGTGCCTTCGGTCAGCAGATAGCAAAATCGTACCGCGACTTTTCCGACAAGGGCAAAGACTCCTATACAATGGACGTTATCAAGAATCGCTGGCATGGCGAAGGCTCGTCGGACCGCTATCCGCGTCTGTCGCTCGCTCCGTCCGAGAACAACTGGAACCGCATCTCCGATATCTATGTAGAGAACGGCGATTATTTCCGCATTTCCAACATCACTCTTGGTTATGATTTCAAGAATATCTGGAAAAACTGCCCGTTCCAGCGTCTGCGCGCATATGCCACAATACAGAACCTCTGCACATTCACCAAGTATTCCGGCACCGACCCCGAAGTTGGATTCGGCGGCGACAGCTGGGCTACAGGTGTCGATACAGGCCGCTATCCTGTAAGCCGTACATTCCTTCTTGGCGCAAATATCTCTTTCTAATACCATCAACACAGTTCCCTCACATGAAAAAAATATATAAATTATTTCTGCCGGTTCTCGCCCTTGCGGCGTGCGGATGCTCCGACAGCTTTCTCGATACCGACAATCTTACCGGCAAAGACAATACCAACTTTCCTCTGAGCTATGCCGAAGCTCAGGAAGTACTAACATCGTGCTACGAGCCTCTGATGGGGCAGTGGGACGAACCGGCAGGCAACACCGACTTTGTGGCAACCGTTATGTCGGACGACTGTTTCCCCGGAGGTGGCACGGACGACCGTATCTTCCACGCGATAGGTTCGTACAAGCGTATCGACGTTAACATGTACGCCACATTCTGGCGTCGCCGCTACGAAGGTATCTACCGCTGTAATTTCCTTTTCTCTGTTGCCGATCAGATTGAGATGTCCGACGAACAGCGCAATCAGTTCCTTGGTGAGTGCCACTTCCTGCGCGGCATGTATTATTTCGACCTTGCCCGCGCTTTCGAGAACGTTCCTGTTGTACTGTCGCCAGAACCGGCAAACAATCCTCAGGCAACGCCCGACGAGCTGTATGCACAGATCGGCGCCGACTTCAAGATGGCGTGCGACCTGCTACCGGCCCGCAAGTTCGATGTGGCATGGAATGCAACCAATCTGGGGCGTGCGACCCGCTGAGCTGCCGAAGGCATGCTTGCACGCGCATGGCTGTTCTACACAGGATTCTATAACAAGGATAGCATGCCGCTTGCGTCGGGCGATGGTGCGACCGGCTCTATTACCAAGGCCGACGTTATCGCATACGTTGACGACTGCATCGCCAACTCCGGACACGATCTCGTGAGCGATTTCCGTAATCTGTGGGCCTATTCGTACGCCGAAGGATATGCCTATCGCGATGAAAACAACCTACAGTGGGTTACCGACGATGGTTCCAATCCAGAGGCAGTGTTCGTATGCCATCACGGTGTGTGGAATAATCCCGACTGGGGTAACTACGGCCACAATCTGGCGGTGCTCGACTACGGTCTGCGCTATCAGGATGAAGGCGCCGGCTACGGCGACGATGGCGTATGGCCGTTCGGCGCAGGCTGGGGCGCTGGAACTGTAACGGAAAGCATCTATAATTCGTTTGCTTCCAATGATATCCGCCGTCAGGGTTCCATTATCAATGTCGACGACCCGTCGGAAGGCCTCACATACACCGACAATGCTTCCGGGCAGTGCCACGATACCCATCTCTTTATCAAAAAGTACACACCCATTAACGTACACAGCGACAACGAAGCTCTTACCGGCGGTACCGGCTACTGCGCTATGGCTCTCGTACTCTATCCCGGATATACCGAGACCGATTTCCAGGTAAACAATCTGGTGGACTACATGATGCTCCGCTTTGCCGACATCCTTCTGATGGGTGCCGAACTCGGAGGCCCCAACGCACAACAGTATATGGACCGCGTGCGTGCCCGTGTAGGCCTCAACTCCGTACCGGCTACTCTCGACAACATCAAGAAAGAACGTCGCTGGGAACTTGCTTTCGAAGGCATCCGCTACTACGACGTGCTGCGCTGGCACGACGAGGCCCAGCTTACTGCAAACCGCTCCAACTGCCGTGTGCTCAATGCCGGTGTAGAAACTGTTATTTCCATTCCTTTCCGTACCGAAACACGCGGTTTCCTGCCCATTCCGCAGCAGGAAATAGAGAAATCGGGCAATATCTTCAAGCAGAACGCCGGCTGGACGGATGCTTCGTGCGCTTATTAAAAACCTTGTAATAATTCAGATATCATGAACAAGATACTATTATATTCGGCAGTGGCTCTGTCGCTTACCCTTACATCGTGCCTTCAGGCACATGTAACCGAAGACCCTATGGGTGAAGTTCTCTCGCCGGAAGAGCTCGATATCACTGTAACTACAGATAAGCCGGGTTCCAATAAGATTATAATGACATGCAAAACTCCAGGCGTTATACCGTACTGGACTACTCCGATAGGAAAATCTACCCGAGCCTGCGACACCATCATAGCACCCTTTACGGGCGAGTTCACCGTTGAGTTCTCGGCCCTGTGCGGCGGCGGTGTATCGCAGACAATCAAGAAAACCGTAACGGTAGAACGTTTCGATTATGAAATAGATCCGTGGTATGTGCTTTTTGCCGGCGAGAACGGTTCCAAGAAATGGGTGTGGGATCCTAATCCCGGCCGTGGAGGCAGTGGCTGCTATGGTGCCGGCGGTTATGGATGGTCGCCCGACGTACCCAACTGGGGAGGCGTCAACGTTGGCGACGATGGCATATATGCCGATGAATATATGGTGTTCGATCTCAACGGAGGAGCGAATATAACGCTTCATCGCCACGACGGCACCGAGGAAAAGGGCAGTTTCTCATTCAACAAGAGTGTGTCGTCCGACCGCGCCGCTCTCGAACCTTGTTTCCGCAACGGCGAGCCTACCGGGCAGGGCTGGCTGGGGACCATCACTATTTCGGGCACAACTGTACCAAACGGAAATCTTGAATGGGGTGCCGGACCGGCACGACGCGATTTTGAAATCGCTGTCCTCTCGGCCGACGAGATGGTGCTGATCCAGTATATAGACACCCCCATTTTGTGCGACCCCGACTGGGCTGCCGGTTCCACGCACTGGTGCTTCGTTCGCGAAGGTGTCGAATAATATCCCGATAAACAACAAACGTGAGGCTGCCTGCGTAGCCTCACGTTTGTTGTTTATTGCTATATTGGCTAACTTTGCACCGTTTTTTGGAATGCTTATGGGAAAGTTTAATCTGAAAGGACATGCCTCCATGCTCGGGGCAAATGTTATGTGGGGTCTGATGTCGCCGGCCTCCAAGTGGGTAATGGCTGGCGGTCTGATAAGCCCTTTGGTGCTGACTAATCTGCGAGTGGGAGGCGCCATGATTCTTTTCTGGATAGCGTCGCTGTTCGGCAAGCAGGAGCATGTGAGCAGCAAGGACATGATTTCGCTGTTCTTCGCCTCTCTGTTCGCTATAGTGCTGAATCAGGGTAGCTTTATCTTCGGTGTCAGCCTTACCTCGCCTGCTGATGCCTCTATAATCACCACCAGCATGCCGCTGTGGGCGATGATACTTGCCGCCTATATTCTCAAAGAACCGATAACGGGCAAAAAAGTGCTTGGTATAGCATGTGGCGCCGGCGGAGCGTTATTGCTTATCGTTGGCAGCCGTTCAGGCCAATCAGCGGTGTCGTCAGACAGTAACATGGCGGTGGCTGGAGATCTGCTGGTTCTGTTCGCCCAGTTGTGCTATGCCTTTTATCTGGTGTATTACAAGGATTTTGTAAATAAATATTCTTTGGTTACGATAATGAAATGGCTGTTTACATATTCGTTTATATGCATTCTGCCATTCTCGTACAACGCTCTTTCGGATGTCCGTTGGCAAGACCTGTCAGTTCCGATGACCGGCGGAATAGCATATATTGTCGTGTGTGCCACATTCCTGAGCTATATGCTCATCGTTGTAGGGCAGAAAGCGCTACGCCCCACAGTAGCTGGCATGTACAATTATATTCAGCCTATAGTGGCATGTATTGTGGCCGTCTATCTGGGCATGGACACGTTTAATATTACCAAGGGCTTTGCCGTGGCGCTGATTTTTGGCGGCGTATATCTGGTAACGGTAAGCAAAAGCCGCCAGGACCTCAGCAAGCAAGTCAAAGAATAGCTACGGAGCTGTGCCGATTCCATGACGGAACAGTAGCGCAGCTTATTCTTGCAAGCGCTGCAGGAAGCTGCTGCGGTAGCTCTCGGAAATAGGTATTGCCTGGCCGCGTATGTTGACGCAGTTTTTCTCCACCACCCTCACTTTATCTATATTCACTATAAAGGAGCGGTGGATACGCATGAAATTGTCGGGCAGTTCCTCTTCCAGCCTTTTTATACTCATAAGCGAAAGTACGGGTTCTTTTTCGTCGGCCATGACAATCTTTACGTAGTCTTTCAGCCCCTCGATATACAAAATTCTGGAAATTTCGAGGCGCAGCAGCTTATATTCGCTCTTGACGAGGAGATGTGTTTTCTTCTGCACGGGTTGTGGCTGCTGTACCGTACGGGTTTCTGGCAATAGCCTGTCGCGGGCTCGCATAGCGGCCTCGATGAACTCGTCGTAACTCACGGGTTTGAGCAGATAGTCCAGTGCATTGACGCGGAAACCTTCCACTGCATGGTCGGAGTAGGCGGTAGTGAACACCACTAAAGTATCTTTGGGCAGGATGCGTGCAAGCTGAACTCCGTCGAGGCGTGGCATTCGTATGTCTAAGAACACCAGCTGTATGTCGCCGCGTCCGACGCGGTCGAGAGCCTCCTCGGCGGAATGCGCCTCTCCGGCAAGCGATAGAAACGGCGTATTGTTCACATACGAGCTTATAAGAGCTGCTGCAAGTGGTTCGTCGTCAACTACAAGGCATTTTATCTTCTGGCTGTCGTCGTTGTCGTTCATAGGGGAATGTTGAGCGTTGCGGTGAAGGTGTTGTCGGAGATATTTGTGGTTAACGAAGCACGGTGGCCGTATATCAGTTTTATGCGTCGGCTCAGATTCGCCAGTCCGATTCCGGAATTACGCTTGCGCGACTCGGATTCGTCGTTTTCCGGTACCGGAGTGAAGCCGTTGACGGTCATACACGTAAGTTCCTTCTCTCCGGCATTTATCATAATGCATATCGGAGTATTGTCGGTGGCTGTTATGCCGTATTTGAAAGCATTTTCTATCAGCGGTATAAACAGCAGAGCCGGCACCTGAGTGTTGGCGTGGCGCCCGGCGTTTATGCTCACGTTTATTTCGCGGCTTGCTATACGTTCGCGCATGAGCGATACATAATCCTCTATGAAATCGCACTCCTTTATCAGCGGAACCTGTCCGGTGTCCTCGTACAGCATGTATCGCAGCAGGCTCGACAGCCTGTGTACCGCGTTCTGGGCCTTCTTGCTGTCTATAGCGATAAGGGCGTATATAGTGTTGAGGGTATTGAAAAGAAAGTGCGGATTAAGCTGGCTTTTGAGGCTGTCCAGTTCGGTGGCTCTCTGTTCGCTGAGTAGCTCGCGCCGCTGTTCCTGCAGATCCTTCCACTTGGCCGACAGACGCAGCGCCAGAGCGAGGGCGATTGTGAGAATCATCATTACGGAGTCGCGCAGGATGAAGCCCGAAAGATGTATTACCGACTGCCAGAATGTTGGCGGCGGCAGGTGCGCCCTTCTGTGGCCGCGAGGCTGGTAATAGTGGAACGATATGAGATAGCATATTCCTATGCCGACAGCCAGAACTATCAGATTCAGCAGTATAAAGCGTAGCACACGTCGTTTGCTCATGTCTTTGGCAAGCGTGTGGTCTATTATCACGAAATAGTTTATATAGAACGCGGCGATATATATGGCAGTCTTTACGTAGAAGGCCATATTGAGATTGAACGCATGCCGCCGGGGCATCGTTATTGCCATCACCACTTCCGGAAGGATAAAAATGATGATAATCAGCAAAGCGTGGGACAGAAAGCCCATGAATTTGCGCTTGCTTGTCTGTAAATCGAGTGCTGCCATAGCTAATATGTGCAAATATACGCTTTTCACCGATGAATAACAAAGCGAAAATCGACAAACGCCCCCATTCCGCCGACAAACAGCCTTGTTTAATGGCTATTTTACAGGCGTTTCAGGTCTATATATATGCTCTTGCGGTGATGGTAGTTTGGGCGCGCTCGGGCCATTACGGCCGAGTCCTCGAATTCCGATACATCAAATCCGTCTTACCTGTAGCAAAGATAGCCAATCGACAAATAATCAAATTTTTCGCGAGGATTTGACAGCTGTGGCGGTGAACAATCGGTCGCGCAGGATGTATAATATCTATAAGGAGAAAAAATATGTCAAGTAAAAATATCTGTTTTTTCATTGTTCTTGTATTTGTCCTGTTGCCTGCGGCGGCGCTGGGGCAGATGCAGTTTGGCGCGCGGCTGTCGTATGACGTTACTTTCCCGATAAACGCGAACAATGCCTATAGCACCGGCTCCGGCTTCACTCTTGGCGGCGTGGCGAACATACCGCTTAAACGTAGTTTCTTTATAGAACCGGGCCTGATGTTCCGATATGCCTCGATGCCTTCGAAAAATCTCGCATTGTTCGACTATGAGCTGTACGAAGGTTCGGCGCGTGTATATACAATCCATATCCCTGTGGATCTGGGTTACACTTTCGATATTAACGACAATATGAGCATTGCCGTGAGCACCGGGCCGTATCTGAATGTGAATGTTGCGGCGCGGCAGAAGCTCGACCCTAACTTCGGTGCTACCGTACACGTGCCGAATCAGAAAATCAGTCTGTTCGACCACGGCTGGAAGCATGTGGACGGGGGCTGGAACATTAAGCTGGGTACCACTTTCGCCCACAGTTATTATGTTGGTATCGGCGGCGACATAAGTTTTACGCCACTCGCCAAGTTTGGCGACCGGGACAAAAAAATAAGGATTTACCGGAGTTCGGTATCTGTTATTCTGGGCTATAACTTCTGAGTTATACCCATTTCGAGCAGTTTCGCATCGACGAGGACGACGGCTTCGGCGGTTGATGAAATCCATCGCACCGATGGGTCGCGCCTGAGCCATGTGAGCTGTTTTTTTGCATACACGCGCGTGTTTTTGGCTATGCGAGCCACGGCGGTATCGCGGTCCATGTCGCCATTGAACATGGCGCGCATCTCTTTATATCCCACAGTGTTGAGCGAGTTGAAATCGCCCTTGGCGAAAGCACGCCTGGCCTCATCTTCCAGGCCCGCTTCCATCATTGCGTCCACACGGGCGTTTATCCGTCCGAACAGCACTTCGCGCGGCATATCGATAGCCATCTTGAGTACTTCAAAGTCGCGTTTGCGCGCGCGGCCGGTGCGGAACGAAGAATATGGCGCTCCGGCTTCGAGGCTCACTTCTACGGCGTGCACCACGCGGCGCGTGTTTGCACGGTCTACCTCGCGGAAATAGTCGGGGTCGCAAATTTCGAGCTGAGCCAACACTCCCTGCAGCCCGTGGTGTTCGAGCAATCCGAGAACGTATGCCCGGGTGGCATCGCTCACTGTCGGCATTTCGTCTATGCCGTTCACTAATGCGTCCACATACATCTGCGATCCACCGCAGACTATTGCCACCGGGCTTTTACCCCAGATTCCCGGCAGAATTTCGAGAGCGTCGCGCTCGAAGCAAGCGGCGCTGTAGTAGCTGTCGAGGCTGTGTGTGCCTATAAGATGATGAAAGGCACGACTGCGTTCCTCGGGAGTGGGCGCAGCCGTGCCTATTGGCAAGTCTTTGAAAATCTGACGAGAGTCAGCGGATATAATCTCGGTGGAATAGCGCTGTGCAAGATCTATGGCCAGGGCGGTCTTGCCCGATGCAGTGGGCCCGGTAACGACTGCCAACAGCCTGTTCATGCGTTATTTGCTGCGCTGTGCCACAAGGCGGGCAATCTCGATGATTACCTGCATTGCTTTTTCCATCGATGGAACGGGAACGTATTCGTAGCGGCCGTGGAAATTGAGGCCACCGGCAAAGATGTTGGGGCAGGGCAGACCCTTGAACGACAGCTGCGCACCGTCTGTGCCGCCGCGTATGGGCTGTACTTTGGGCGTTACTCCGGCAAGGCGCATGGCTTCCTCGGCGATATCGACAATGTATTTCACCGGTTCGATTTTCTCGCGCATGTTGTAGTACTGGTCCTTGATCTCTATCGAGCAGCAGTTGGGGAACTCGTTGTTTATCTTGCGTGCGAGGTGTTCCAGTTCTTTTTTGCGGCGTTCGAAACGGTCGCGGTCATGGTCGCGGATAATATATGTAAGCACTGTTTTCTCTACAGTGCCTTCCATCGATACAAGGTGGTAGAAGCCTTCGTAGTCCTCGGTATGCTCGGGAGTTTCCCAGCGGGGGAGCATGATGACAAACTGGTTTGCGATGCGCATGGAGTTTATCATCTTGTGCTTTGCATAGCCGGGATGTACGTTGCGTCCAGCGAAAGTAACGCGTGCTACGGCGGCGTTGAAGTTCTCGTATTCCAGCTCGCCCACTTCGCCGCCGTCCATCGTATAGGCCCAGTCGGCGCCAAAGCGCTCAACATCGAATTTGTGTGCTCCCTGACCTATTTCTTCGTCGGGGTTGAAAGCAATGCGGATGTCGCCGTGCTTTATTTCGGGATGCTTCAGCAGATAGTCGGCGGCACTGATAATCTCAGCAACGCCGGCTTTGTCGTCGGCGCCGAGCAGGGTGGTGCCGTCTGTAACGATAAGCTGCTGGCCAATATATTTCTCTAATTCAGGAAACTCTGCTGGCGACAGTACGATATTTTCGGCCTTGTTCAGCACAATATCGCCGCCTTCGTATTTCTCTATAATTTTAGGCGAGACATGGCGTCCCGACATGTCGGGGCTTGTATCGAGGTGGGCGATAAATCCAACAACCGGGGCTTCCTGCCCAGCGGGGAGGTTGGAGGGCACGGTTGCCATAAGGTAGCCGTTATCGTCAAGAGATATGTCTTTCAGGCCCATAGCCTGAAGTTCGTCGCGCAGATGTTCTGCAAAAATCATCTGCCCGGGGGTGGAGGGAGTCATGTTCGTAAGTTCGTCGCTCTGAGTGTCGAACTTAACGTACTGGAGGAATCGGTCGACGAGATTCATTTTTCAGGGATATTTACGTTTAAGTCGAATGTGCGCCAGGGAATGGAAGCCTTAAGCACATATTTGTCCTTTTTATTTTCGAAAACGATGCGGTAGCCGTCGATGCTGAACGATTTCAGCAGGTCTTCCACAAACGTGCGGCATTCGCCGAAGTTATCGTATATTGGTTTGAGGATGCCAACATAGCGGCCCGTGAGCTGAGCCTGTTTCATGCGCGCGTAGTTATTGGCGTTGGGGAAGGTGAATGTGTACTGTGCGAAACCGTTTGCAACGGCGAAATCGCAGGATTCGGCTTTGGCGTCCTCGCACAGGGATGCAGCGCGTTTTTCCATTATTGCAAGAGCAGCGGCGCGGGCGTCGTTGTAGTTCAGCTCCATAGGTTTCAGCTTGATAAGCTGACGGATGCGAGCGGCGGGAATGTCGTAGGTAACGGTAGCGCCGGTGCGGTCCTGTATCGTTATGGCAAGTTTGCCTTCCTCCTTGGTAAGTGTGTTGGCAATTTCATCGAGGTTGGCTCCTGTATGGCTTTTCATGTACAGTGCCGTTGCAAACTGTACTAAAGGTTCGGTGAATTCGGCGGTGGTGTATGAGGGATCGGCCAAAGCGATTTTAACACCGAGAGTGGCGTCGGCATAGTTTACGCATATGGAATCGAGGAACATCGGGCTTTCTTCTGCCAAGGCGGCGAAATCGCCGTTGAGACGGTCGGCCTGTGCAATCAGAGGTGAGGGTTGGGAGTTGCCGCAGGAACACAGCAGAACCGCAAGGAGAGATGCGAATGCGAGGAGTCGTAGTTTCATAGTATGTGGTTTTTAATTATCAGTGTACAAAAGTACAAATAATTTTGAAACTAACATATAAAATACATTAAAATGGCCGGAGGCCATAAATATATTTAACCGCTGGCACTTGTGCCCTCGGATGGTCAAACACCTGGTATACAGCCCCGGAAGTGGCTTAATTAAATCTCTGGCCTCCGGCCATTCCCAGGTTCCGCAATGCCGTCTCTGCGCATTTATCTATCACATTTCCAGCATTTCCGTTGCGTCTGCGAGGGTGGCTGCCGATGCGGCGCCTGCGGGGACTGGCTTCGGGGCTTTGCCCGGGTGCTGTGGTTGCAGCAGTATGGCGTGCCAGCCGGCGTTGATGGCGCCGGCGATATCTGTGTCGGGATTGTCGCCTATCATCAGGTGTGCCGAGGGGTCGGTGATTCCGGCTCGTTCCATCGCGTAGGTGTACAGGCGTATGTCGGGTTTTTGCACGTCTATGTCGTCGGACAGCACGGTAAGGTCTATCAGCTCCGATAGTCCTGCTCGTTCAATCTTGCGGTGCTGCACATCCTTGAATCCGTTGCTCAGGATGCCAGTATGCACTCCAGCCTCGCGAACCTTTCTCAGTATTTCCTTTGCGCCTGGCACAAGACCGCGTTCCTGCGCCAGAAGGTCCAGATACATAGGGTCGAGTTCAACGGATAGCCTGCGGGCCTCGTCGTCGCCGCATCCGGCATCGGCAAGCGGACGGCGGAAGCGCTCCATGCGCAGGAATGCTGTCGTTATCTCGCCGCGTGCGAGGCTGTCCCACAGCGGATGGTTGTGTCCTTCGTAGCGTTCGGTCCATGTTGCCGCGTCGGCAAACCATCTGTCCAGCCCAGCCTCCACATACAGTTTGGCAAGGGCGGCCTTGGAGTTGCTTGTGAAATCTATAATGGTATCGTCCAGGTCGAACCATACCCACTGTATGTCGTTGCCGTTATATTTCATTAATTTTCCACCATTTGTAGGATATGCCGCGGTCCTGTTCGGGGTCGGTGCGTTCGATGTCGCGCAGTTTTTTCACTGCCGCGAGAGTTACAGGCAGCACGATGATTTCGTACAGGGTCTTTAGGATAACCTGTGTTATCATAAGTGTGAAGATAAGGCTCCAGGGGAGGTTGCCGGCGAAGGCCACGGGGAAGAACACGGCGGAATCCACGCTCTCGCCGAACAGCGTGGACACTATCGCTCGCGCCGAGAATCCCCGTTCGCCCGAATTGAGCTTCATGCGGCTCATCACATAGGCGTTTACCATCGAACCGCACACAAATGCCGTGAAACTTGCCAGAAGGATGCGTGGCACGGCGTCGAAAATCAGCTCCATCGCTGCCTGACCGTGCCACTCCGGCGTTCCCGGCAGCAGAATGCCCAATTGCAGTAGCAACGACACCAACAGATTGGCGCCGAAGCCAAGCCATATTACAAGACGTGCCTTGCGGAAGCCATAGACTTCCACAATGCAGTCGTTGAGGATATATGATATCGGAAAAACGATAACCCCGGCTGTTATGGTTGTGAAACCGAGGTCTACCGTTTTGATTTCCATTAGATTGCTGACGATAAGACAGACGCAGAACAGCACTGTCAGCAGTAGGAACAGGGTCGATATGCCCCCGGATGTTTTGTAGATTGTATTTTCTTTCATTTTTCTTGTTTTTAACGAGGTAGCAAGCACTCGGGTACGGGCTTCAGACGTTGAAGCGGAAGTGCATTATGTCGCCGTCGCAAACAACGTACTCCTTGCCCTCCACGGCCATCTTTCCGGCCTCGCGGACAGCCACTTCGCCGCCGAGGTTCACGTAGTCGTCGTATTTTATTACTTCGGCGCGGATAAAGCCTTTTTCGAAGTCGGTGTGTATAACACCGGCGCATTTGGGGGCCTTGCTGCCGCGGCGGAACGTCCATGCACGCACCTCGTCTTCGCCGGCGGTGAAGAACGTCTGCAGGTCCAACAGCGCATAGGCGGCGCGGATAAGGCGCGACACGCCCGATTCCTCAAGGCCTATCTCGGCAAGGAATTCCTGACGCTCCTCGAAGGTGTCCAGCTCGGCGATGTCGCTCTCGGTAGCGGCTGCCACAATCAGCATCTGTGCGCCTTCGTTCTTGATGGCTTCTGCAACGGCGTCCACGTACTTGTTGCCGGAAACAGCCGAGGCATCGTCTACGTTGCACACGTAGAGCACCGGTTTGGCCGTGAGCAGGAACAGCTCGCGGGCAAATTTCTGCTCGTCTACCGAGTCGAACGACACCGAACGTGCCGGCTGCCCTTTGGAAAGAGCCTCCTGCAGACGGCTGAGAACATCGTACTGCAATTTGGCAGCCTTGTCGCCGGCCTGAGCCTGCTTGAGTGTGCGTGCCATGCGCGATTCAACAGTCTCGAGGTCCTTCAGCTGCAGCTCGTAGTCGATAATCTCCTTGTCGCGTACGGGGTCTACAGAACCGTCCACGTGGGTGATGTTGTCGTCGTCGAAGCAGCGGAGCACATGTATTATCGCATCTGTTTCGCGGATATTCGCCAGAAATTTGTTGCCGAGGCCCTCGCCCTTGGAGGCACCTTTCACAAGACCGGCGATGTCCACAATCTCGACAGTGGCGGGAACGATAGAGCGCGGATGGCACATCTCGACAAGTTTGTTAAGACGCTCGTCGGGCACCGTGATAACGCCCACATTGGGCTCGATGGTGCAGAAAGGAAAGTTGGCCGACTGGGCTTTTGCGTTGGAGAGACAGTTGAAAAGGGTGGATTTGCCTACGTTAGGCAGTCCGACAATGCCGCATTGAAGTGCCATATATCGTTTTGGTTTATATTATTTTTAAGTTTCGCTAATTTGGGACTGCAAAGGTACTCATTTTTTACCACAAAACCCAACCTTGGAAGAGAATAGAGCGAAAAAGTACTATATATCATACTTCATGCAGCCAATTTCAAAACTAATGATGATACAGCAGTCAAAAGTATGATTTATTATACTTCTGTTTGGTGTTTTTAGGAATTCTCATTATTTTTGCGGAAAAAGTTTATTATGTCAGACTATGGAACTAATGGATATAATGAAACAGCGTAGGGAAACACTCTCCCTCACCCAACAGGATCTTGCTGAAATGTCGCAAGTGGGTCTTGCTACTGTCAAGGATATTGAGCGTGGCAAGGGTAATCCTTCACTTAGCACTGTGAAGAAAATTCTTGATGTTCTTGGCATTGAGATTGAATATCGTATAAGACAGACTGTATGAAACAGCTTGAGATATATTTCAATAATACAAAGGCTGGGATATTGACGGAGCAGCATCCGGGAATGGGATATTCTTTCCAATATCGTAAAGATTATCTTGACTCTCCCATGCCCCCTATTTCCCCGACGTTACCCAAGAGAACAGATGCTTTTTGTTCTGAGCATCTGTTTCCTTTCTTCTCCAATATGATTCCGGAGGGAGCAAACAGGCGCGTGATTTGCCGTTCGTTGAAAATTGATGAACAGGATTTTTTCGGACTGCTTGAGGCGATGGCCGACAGAGATTTTATTGGAGCCGTTAATGTCAGGAGGATTACCAATGATTGAAATAAAGAACTGTCCTTCTTCTCTTGTGGAAGGATTTGACACTTATAGCCCGAAATCCGCCAAATTACTATTTGGTAAAACAAAAGTGAATCCGATACTTGGATTTGACATTGACGAGTTCCGAAATGTCAGCGAGATTGCGGATGCCATGCACCGCATATCGGTTTCAGGCGTGCAGGAGAAATTCCCGGCTATAATAAATGCCGATACAATCAATATAGCAGGCGACAATGAACGTTCGACACATATATTGAAACCTGCACCGTGGGACAATACTCTTCGTGACCGCAAGTTGATTCCCGCCAACGAGCATCTTACAATGCAGATTGCCTCACAGATTTACGGAATACAGACCGCAGCTAATGGTCTCTGTTTTACGCCCCAAGGACAACCTGTATATATTACCCGCCGTTTCGACATTCTCCCCGACGGGTCAAAACTACCTATGGAAGATTTCGCTTCGATAATAGGCAAGAATGAGCAGACCGCCGGACTTCAGTTCAAATACAACGGTTGCTATGAGGATATTGCCAAAGCGATTAGGGCAAATGTCGCCGCGTGGATGGTTGATATGGAGAGATTCTTTGAACTCGTGGTTTTCAATTACATTTATGCCAATGGCGATGACCACTTTAAAAATTTCTCGTTGATTCTGACCGGGTACGATTACCGTCTGGCACCGGCTTATGACCTCATCAATACCAGTTTACATGTCAATGGCGATGACTTCGGGCTCGACGGAGGGCTGTCATCTGATATAGAAAAGAGCGACGTGTACGACATAACCGGCCATCCCTGCCGCCTCGACTTCGAGAGATTCGGCAACAAAATTGGCTTGGTAAATAGACGTATTGATAGAATTCTAAACAAATATATCGGATTCCCTGAAGAAGCAAAGCGACTTGTTGACCACAGTTTTCTCACAGACAAACTGAGACGCAACTATGTCCGCATTGTAAACGAACGCATAAGCCGCTTCAATAGGGTTTCCGAATAAATTCACTTTAATTGTACCAAAATGTCAAAAGCAAAATTAAAAAAATGTGGAGCGAAGTGGAATGCCTCCAATAAGCAATAACGCAATTGGAATGTTGACATTTCGCAGAAGAAAAGTATAATATTTACACTCGTCGCATAGAGGATTTTCTTTTTTTATTTAACTGTTTAGTCTGCTAAATTTACTCATTAAATTTAGTGGAAATTCTCCGTAAGACCTGATATTAGATTTTTGCTGATTTATTAAATATGTTTGAAAGAGATATAAAGCCAGTACAAGCATACACGATACGTACAATAAGCATGCGCTTTTTTCGATGAAATTGAATGATATAGTGCGAGTTTCATCTGAATTTTGTAACTTTGTGCCTTGAACTCTCAATATACTTTAATGAAAAAATCAATCATCGCAGCAGCAATGTGTTCTCTTTTGATGGCAGCATCCTGCTCTAAGACAGCCCAGCGCGACACCGACGGCGATTTCGACTATACTGTCGACCGTTTCGCCGATATCGAGGTGCTCCGTTACAAAGTGCCCGATTTCGACAGCCTTTCGCTGAACCAGAAAATCCTTGTGTATTACCTCCAGGAGGCGGCTCTGTGGGGCCGCGACATTCTGTGGGACCAGAACTATGCCAACAACCTGGCTATCCGCGACCTTCTCGAGGCCGTGTACACCAACTATCAGGGCGACCGCAACAGCGCCGATTTCAAAGGTTTCGACACTTACATCAAGCAGGTGTGGTTCGGCAACGGCATCCATCACCATTATTCCACCGATAAGTTTGTGCCAGCTTTCAGCCGAGATTTCCTCGAACAGCAGATTGCAGCACTTCCCGAGGGCTCGGCCCCTGCCAACTCCGCCGAGCTTGTCGAGGTTATATTCAATCCCGCTATCGCCGCCAAGCGCGTGAACCAGGCCGCCGGCGCCGACCTTGTGGCCACCAGCGCATGCAACTTCTACGAGTCGGGGCTTACCCAGGCCGACGTAGAGGAGTACTTCAAGGGTATCAAGAACCCGAAGGACCTCACTCCCGTTTCTTACGGTCTTAACACACGGCTCAAGAAGGTAGACGGCAAAATCGTTGAGGAGCAGTACCGCATAGGCGGCCTGTACTCCGACGCCATCAGCCATATCGTGGCCAACCTCGACAGCGCAGCCGCCTACGCCGAGAATGACGCCCAGCGTGCCATCATCGCCAAGCTGATTGAATATTACACCACCGGCGATCTCAAGACCTTCGACGATTACTCCATCCTGTGGGCCGAGGACACCGACAGCCAGGTAGACTTTATCAACGGCTTTATCGAGAGCTACGGCGATCCGCTGGGCATGACCGGCTCGTGGGAATCAATCGTAAACTTCAAGAATATTCCGGCCAGCGAGCGTACAGAGACTCTTTCGTCTAATGCTCAGTGGTTCGAGAACAACTCTCCCGTTGATTCGGCTTTCAAGAAAGAGACGGTGAAGGGCGTATCGGCAAAGGTTATCACAGCCGCCATTCTCGCCGGCGATGCCTATCCAGCAACGCCCATAGGCATCAACCTGCCTAACGCCAACTGGATTCGCGCGGCACACGGCTCCAAGTCGGTAACGCTCGAAAACATCACCCAGGCCTACGATGCAGCCTCGCACGGCAATGGTTTCAACGAGGAATTCGTTATAGACCAGCCCACCCGCGACCTGCTCGACCAGTATCTGTTCATCACCGACAACCTGCATACCGACCTTCACGAATGTCTTGGCCACGGCTCCGGCAAACTGCTGCCCGGCGTAGACCCCGACGCAATCAAGGAGCATGGTTCAACCATCGAGGAGGCACGCGCCGACCTGTTCGCACTCTATTACCTCGCCGATCCAAAGCTGCTTGAAATCGGTCTGCTCGACAACCCGGACGCCTACAAGGCCGAATACTACAAGTATATCCTCAACGGCATGATGACGCAGCTGATGCGCATCGAGCCTGGTAAGGACGTAGAGGAAGCGCACATGCGCAACCGCAAGCTCATCGCCGAGTGGGCGTACGAGCATGGCAAAGCCGCCAATGTTATCGAAATGGTGAAGCAGAACGGCAAGACGTATATTAAAATCAACGACTACGAGGCTCTGCGTGGTTTGTTCGGCGAACTCCTTGCCGAGATTCAGCGCATCCGCTCCACCGGCGACTATCCCGCTGCCGTAGAGCTGATAGAAAAATATGCAGTGAAAGTAGATCCCGAACTGCACAAGGAAGTTCTCGACCGTTATGCCAAACTGGACATAGCACCCTACAAAGGCTTCGTAAATCCCGTTTATACAGCCGTTCGCGACAAGGAAGGCCGCATAACCGATGTGAAACTGGACTACACCGAGGGCTATGCCGACCAGATGCTGCGCTACAGCCGCAATTACAGCGGTCTTAAACATTAAATAATGTTAACGCAATTTGCCAACTCACGGATTTTGGCTAATTTTGCGCCCGGATTGCCATGCGCAGTCCATATAAATCTTTTATTAACACCTAAATTTTCAAAGAATGCACTTAAATTCTGAAGAAAAAGCTCAGATCTTCGAGAAGTACGGTAAGAGCAAGACTGACACTGGCTCGCCTGAAGCACAGATTGCATTATTCTCGGTCCGTATCGCTCATTTGACTCAGCACCTGAAGTCAAATCACAAAGATCATACGACAGAACGCGCTCTGAAAATGCTGGTAGGCAAGCGTCGCCGTCTGCTGGACTATGTAGCCCGCAAAGACATCAACCGCTACCGCGCCATCATTGCCCAGAAAGAACTCGGCATCCGCAAATAATCAGCGCGCAGAAAAATCTGAAAGGCCATCCCGCATAAGGGGTGGCTTTTTCGTTTTTAGCGGAGGGTGGAGAGGAATTATGAATTAAAAATGAAGAATTCATAATGCTTATTCGACAAAAAATTGTCCCATATTGCCGTGTCGGTTGCCGGGAACGGAAAATTTTTGCTAATTTTGCAATGCGGCGTGCAAAACCTGCACCGAATGCCGCATTAAAGTTGACAGCATGACCCTAACAGATTCTCTGGCCACCTTTGGCCGCTACTGCCTGTTCCTGAAACGAGTATTCGCCGTCCCCGACCGCTGGTCGCAGTTCGGCAAGCGTACATTTCAGGAAATTCACAAACTCGGCATTGATTCCATCCCTCTTGTACTGATTATATCGCTGTTTATCGGTGCCGTTATCTGCATCCAGATGGAGCTTAACACAACATCGCCGCTTATACCGGCTTATTCCGTCGGACTGGCTACGCGAGATATTGTCCTTCTGGAGTTCTCCAACTCAATCCTGTGTCTTATCCTTGCCGGCAAGGTCGGCTCCAATATAGCCTCGGAGATAGGCACTATGCGCGTTACCGAACAGATCGACGCCCTCGAGATTATGGGTATCAATTCCGCCAATTTTCTGGCGCTTCCCAAAATCGTGGCATTTGTGGCATTCATGCCGGTGTTGGTTGTGTTCTGCATGTTTATGAGTATGGTAGGCGGTTACGGCGTAGCGCTGTTCACGGATATCATCACTACCACGAAATTTGTCTACGGCATCACTGCGTATTTCAATGAGTGGTACGTATGGTACGGTCTTATCAAGTCGCTTGTATTCGCCTTTATCATCGCCTCCACCGCCTCGTTCTATGGCTACTACGTCAAGGGCGGCGCACTCGAGGTAGGAAAGGCAAGCACCGACGGTGTTGTATGCAGCAGCATTTTTATCCTGCTGTTTGATGTTATCCTAACCAAACTTCTGCTGCAATGATCGAAGTTAAGAACCTTACAAAGTCGTTCGACGACCGTACGGTGCTCCACAACGTGGACGCTACATTCTACACAGGCAAGACAAACCTTATCATAGGCCAGAGCGGTTCCGGCAAGACAGTGCTGATGAAATCGCTCGTAGGCCTTCTTACGCCAGACTCCGGCGAGATACTTTTCGACGGCCGCAATCTTCTGTCCATGAACCGTGAGGAAGTTGCGTCGCTGCGCAAAGAAATAGGCATGCTTTTCCAGGGCTCGGCGCTGTTCGACAGCGAGACAGTTCTCGGTAACGTAATGTTCCCGCTGATAATGTTCACCCGGCAGAGCCGCGCCGAGATTAAAGAGCGCGCCATGTTCTGTCTGGAGCGTGTGAATCTGTTGGGAGCCGAAAACAAATATCCCTCCGAGATTTCCGGCGGCATGCAGAAGCGTGTGGCCATTGCCCGTGCCATAGCCCTGAATCCCCGCTATCTGTTCTGCGACGAGCCTAACAGTGGTCTCGACCCCAAGACATCCATCCTTATCGACGAACTGCTGAGCGACATCACCCACGAATACGGAATCACCACAGTGATTAACACACACGATATGAACAGTGTGCTCGGCATAGGCGAGAACATCATATTCATCAACAAGGGCTACCGTGATTGGGTGGGCGACATGTCGCAGATATACAACACCGACAACGAGGCCCTGAACAGCTTTGTGTTCGCTACCCATCTGTTTCAGGAGGTACGCGAGTACGTTGCCGAACACGGCACCATCGCACAGCGTAAGAAATGAAATTTTCCGATATACCAGGTCAGGAGCAGGTGAAGGCCCGTCTGAGGCAGATGGCCGACAGCGACCGTATTCCGCACGCCCTGATGCTCGAAGGTCCTTCGGGCTGTGGAAAATTCGCCCTTGCACGCGCTATGGCGCAATATGTGAACTGCCGAAACCGCACGCCCGATGGTGAGCCTTGCGGACAGTGCCGTTCGTGCCAGCAGTATGATAGTTTCAGTCATATAGATACAATATTCTCGTTTCCCGTCATCAAGAAAAAGAGCGGATCTCCGGCGCTGAGCGACGATTTCTTCGACGATTTCAAGGAACTTATGGCCGAGTCGCCCTTCATGGACTTCGATCTGTGGCTTCAGAAACTGGGCAACATAAACGCCCGGCCGCAGATATATGTTGACGAGGGCGCCGAGCTGCTGCGCCGCCTCTCGTTCATGACCCGCAGCGCCCGTTACAAGATTGTGCTGATGTGGATGCCCGAACGAATGAACGAGGACACTGCCAATAAGTTGCTAAAACTTGTGGAGGAACCGGTTAACGACACTATTTTTATAATGTGCAGCGATAAGCCGCGCAATGTGCTGCCAACAATATACTCCCGCACGCAGCGGATTACAGTGCCGAGGTATACCGATGCCGAGGTGGCTCTGTATCTTGTGGGCCGCGGTGTAGCGCCAGCCAAGGCTGCCGATGCCGCCCGCATAGCCGAGGGCGACATGAATCTGGCACTCCGGCTTTCCGCGACAAGCGAACAGACCGACACATATTTCGACCTTTTCGTTCGGCTTATGCGCCTTGCATATGCCCGTAAGGTGGGCGAACTGCGCCAGTGGAGTGTGGAGGTGGCCGGCATGGGCCGAGAACCCGTAATGCAGTTCATAGACTATTGCTGCCGCATGATCCGCGAGAGCTTTATAAGCCACCTGCATGTTGATGCATTGCTCGCGATGAGCGATGCCGAGAGGGCATTCGTGCAGAAGTTCCATCCGTTCATCAACGAGAAGAACGTGGAAGACCTTATCGAGCTTTTCGACCGCTCGCGCCGCGATATCGCCGCTAATGCAAACGCCAAGATTATTATGTTCGATCTTGCTGTGCGCACCATCATGTATATCCGCCGAAAATGAATAACGACCACTATTTCCTTTCTCGGGTGGCGCAATTCTGCATGTACGGCGGTGCCGGTTGCGATCCTGCCGACATTGCCTTTGTGCTGCCCAACAAGCGTGCCGTGCTTTTCCTTAAAAAATATGTGCGCGACAGAATGCAGAGTGCAGCTATGCTGCCCCGGTTTATGACCATGCGCTCCTTTCTCGGCCGCTTCTCGCCCAAGGCTTCCGGAACGGACATGAAACTGCTGTTTCTGCTGTACGATGCCTACCGAAATGTACTGAGCAGCCGCGGACGAGGAGGGGCAACGCGCGAATTCGACGCGTTTGTGTTCTGGGGCGACATGATGCTGAACGATTTCAACGAAATAGACAAATCGTTTGTGCGCGCCGACGGGCTTTTCAAAAATCTGAAAGATACAAAGGAAATACTTGCCGATTATCTTAACGAGGAGCAGAAGGAGGTAATACGTCAGATATGGGGCGAGAGCCGCCTCACCACAAGTGTTACTGAATTCTGGGCACATCTTTCTGCGGATGCCCCGGAACAGAGCGTAAGCGCCAAATTTCTGTATCTGTGGGAAATTATGGCGGATATCTATAACGAATTCCACCGGCTGTCGGATAAGAACGGCATTGCGTCGGAAGGGGAGGAATACAAGGCTGCCGTAGACGGCGTGCGGGCTATGTGCGAGGGCGACGACGACGGCACACGCTATGCTTTCGTGGGTTTCAACGACCTTACGCATGCCGAAACACTTATCCTTGAGCGCCTCAACAGAAGCCGTCGCGCATGTTTCTTCTGGGATACTGCTGCTTTCAAGCTATTTCCTGCGAATATAGAACTGCCGGCGTCGCTTCAGCGTCTATCCCGGCTTGCCGTGCATTTCAGAATGCCCGAGGGGTTCGAGCTAAACGCTCCTGCCGGAATGCCTGCTGTTACCGTTACCGCCGTGCCTTCGAATGTGGCGCAGGCAAAGGCAGCAGGCATTGTTTTGGACGAATGGGTGAAGGACGGAACAATCGACCCGTCGAGACAGCTCGCCACCGCTATTGTCCTTCCCGACCAGGGGCTGCTTCTGCCACTGCTCATGGCCATACCGCCGTGCGTACCTGCGGTGAACATAACAATGGGGCTTGCCTACCGTACGACAACGTTTGCCACGCTCCTGCATTCGATAATATCCATGCACATGCGTGCCCGCATGCGCAACGGCATATATACTTTCTATTTCAAGGATGTGATAGAGGTGCTTCAGCATCCGCACATCCAGGCTGTTGCTGCCGATGCCGCCAGGACGGTGAGCGACTATATCACCGAGCAGCGCATATATAATCTGCCCGCAACGGAAGTGGCATCCATAGCGCCGGGCTTGCAGAAGGTGTTCGCGCCGCTTCGCGAGCAGAATAATGTCGTTCAGGTAGAAGAATATCTTGTGTCGCTGCTCAACTGGCTTGAGCAGGAACTGTCGCTCTCCGGTGGCCCGCGCCCGTCGTTCGAGCTTGACGCAATCACGTATTTCCGTTCAGAGCTACAGAATATATCGGCACTTGTAAAGGAGCACAACGTGACGATGGCCAACCATACTTTCCTGCAACTGTTCGAGCGCGTTTTAGGAGCCCGTGCTCTGTCGCTCAACGGCAAGCCGTTGCAAGGGCTTCAGGTTATGGGCGTTCTGGAAACACGCGCACTCGATTTCGACAATGTGATAATCCTTTCCATGAACGATGGCGTGTTCCCGCGCAAGCAGTATGCCCGCACGATGATTCCGAACAATTTGCGCAAGGGCTATTCCCTTCCGGATTTCGAGAGTCAGGAATGGACGTATTCCTACGCCTTTTTCCGACTGCTGGCACGGGCGAAGAATGTGGCGATATTCTACGATGCCCGTGCCGACGGAAAGGGCAAAGGCGAGCCTTCGCGCTATTTGCGGCAGATGAAATATCTGATGCCCGGGCTTAAGATACGTCAGCGCCAGATGATTGTAGGCTCTACTGCGGTGGCCAAAAATGTTTTCGAGGTATCGAAGACTCCGTCGGTGCTTGCCGAACTGGAACGTTTCAAATCCGGTGGAGATCTGCGAATGTCTACTGCCGCGCTGAAGCAATATATGGCGTGCCCGTTTTCGTTCTATCTTCAGTTTGTGCGCAGTATGCGGGGCAACGACGATATGGTGGAGTATCTTACAAGTGCCAACTACGGTACTGTGGTGCACAACACAATCGAAAAGGTGTTTGCCCCGATGAGGAATTGTGTGATAACGGCAGCCGACTACGATAAATGGCTTGCGGCCGACAACACAATGATAGAGGAAATAATAACCGATCAGCTCCTTACCGTGCGCCGCCATGCCGGAGCGCAGCCAAAACTCGATTCCGAGGAAAGTATTGCTCTGGAGGCCATAGCACATATCGTACGAAGTAATCTTATAGCAGAGCGCAAAAAATACTGCAATCCTGATTTTGTGTTTGTGGACAATGAATTTTGTGTGAAATCGGAGAAATACGGCGTATGGGAAATAGACGATGACCTGGCGGTAAACTTCACCATGTCTATCGACCGCGTCGACCGCACTTCGGCCAAAGAATTGCGGTTTATCGATTTCAAGACCGGCGAGGAGGATACTTCTTCGGAATTTATCGAATCACTTTTTGCCCGCGGAATGTCTGCCAAGCGTGGTTTGTTTCAGGTGCTGACATATTGCGAGGCTTATCTGTCGATGGTAGATGCGGATGTCAGCATCCGGCCTTTCATCCATCCTATGCGCGAGCTGGTGAAGAAAGACGTTATCCCGGACGTGCGTATAAGCAAGGTCCCGGTTACTGATTACAAGGATATCCGCGACCGGTTCCGTCCGGAACTGCACAGGCTGTTTCACGAGATTTTCGATGCTAATGATGTTCCGTTTTACCAGACCGACGACTTCGACGTGTGCGAGTATTGCAATTTCGCATCGCTGTGCGGGCGCATGAAAAAGTAGCTATATGGCAGGGATTTATCTGCACGTACCTTTCTGCCATGCGAAATGCGCCTACTGCGACTTCTATTCCGTGGCGCGTCCGTCGTTGGCCGAATCCTACGCCTGTGCCGTATCCTCCGAATATTCCTTGCGCTGCGGCGAATTGGCCGGTGAACCTGTGAATACGCTCTATTTTGGGGGCGGAACTCCATCCATTTTGCCTGTGGATGTATTCCGGAAATTGGCGCAGCTGCTACGCAAGTCCGAAACAGAGGAATTCACGATCGAGGTAAACCCCGAGGATGTGGATGCCGATCGTGTCAGGGCATGGAAAGATGCCGGTGTGAACCGTGTGAGCATTGGCGTGCAGTCGCTCGACGATGCAGAACTGAAGGCTGTTAACAGGCGCCATTCGGCTACACGCGCACTCGAAGCTATAGAAACCCTTCGCAGTGTTGGTATAACGAACATCAGCGCCGATCTCATCTATGGTCTGCCGGGGCAGACTGCAGCGACATGGACGCAGTCTGTGAGGAAGCTGGCTGATGCAGGTGTTACGCACATTTCGGCTTATTGCCTCAGCTTCGAACCCGGAACTCTGCTTACGCGCCGGCTGGAACAAGGGCTGATAGAACAGGCTTCGGAGGAACTTATCGAGGAGATGTACGGTATTCTTTGCCGTGAACTTGCCGCACGTGGTTTCGAACATTACGAAATTTCGAATTTCGCGCTTCCTGGCTGTCGGTCGCGCCACAACTCGGCGTACTGGCACGGGGTTCCCTATCTTGGTCTCGGACCTGGCGCCCACAGCCTTACCGCTTCGGGGCTGCGTCGTTTCAATCCGCCCGATATAAAGGGATACATTGCCAAAAACGGCGATATCGCGCAGGACGACTACGAGAGCGGTACAGACGTGATTAACGATACTATAATGATTCGCATGCGTACTGCCGAGGGGCTCGAAAAATCGTTTCTGGATTTTGGCGCGCTAAGTCAGATAACAAAAAATGCCGCCAGATGGATCGACAGCGGACATCTGCGCAGCACATGCGAGGCTTTTTATATCCCCGAGGTGTCGTGGCTTCTTGCCGACGCCATTATCCGGGATATGTTTTTAGACTGATTACCAGTGGTGGTATGTTGCCGGACGGAAGCCTGGCGTTTTGCGGAAGGCGCGCACTTCTTCGTCGATGCTCCGGTTGATAACACGTCTCTCGGAATCGAAGAACCAGCCCCATTTGTTGAAATACTTTATCATGTTGCGGATGTGCACGCGCAACAGTCGCCCCGATGAATAGCTCTGATGGCGATGCACGTGCATGGCTTTCACAAAAGGATAGTATACTATTCCGCCGTGCGGGAACAGGCGGCGCGACAGGTCTATGTCCTCGGGATACATGAAGAAACGCTCGTCGAAGAGGCCCGCTTCCTCGAATTTGCTGCATCGCAGAAGCATGAAGCTGCCCTGCACGTAAGGCAGATGCCACGCCCGGCTTGTATCGAGGTCGCACAACAGATAATCCTTGCGTTGGCGGCGGAACCACGTGTCGGGGATGAAGCGCCGCATCAGCAGGTCGGCAGGAGTGGGCAGCTTGCGCACCGAGTATTGTCTGTAGCCTTTCAAGCCCACAAGCATGGGGTGTATAAGGTTTATGGACGGATTCTTGTCCATCACCGCCACAAGTTCCGTAAGGATTGCCGGGTCGAACTCGATATCTGAATTCACAACCAAATGGTAGGGCGCATTGCCGTCGACAGCGGCGTAGGCGCGGTTGTGGCCCGGTCCATAGCCGATATTTTCGCTTGCGATATATTTTACGTTTGGATAATGCTTCCGCAGAAATGTCCTTGTGTCGGGTATGGAACTGTTGTCCCAGATGACAATGTCGGAGACCACAGGCGTCTTGAAGCAGTCGAGGCAGCGCGAGAGCTCAGCGACGTCGGCGTAATACACTACCACCGAAACAGATAGCCTTCCGGCGTAGTCGGCAGGATTCAGTTCGGCGGCTTTAGGGCGCCGTATGTCTGCTACAATTTGTGGTTTTTGTGTTTTTCCGGACATATCTGTATAACGGATATGTCCGGAAAAATATTGCGTTCAGATGCACTTGATAACGCTCATGCCGCAATTACGGCAGTCGAAATCGAGCCTGTACAGGCCGGAATCATTACGCAAGAATAGGGGCGATGGGTATCTGGAGCCACCTGCAGTGCGCAGGCATGCACCAAGTTCGCGGCGTATGCAGTAGCGTGTGGACATAACCTGAACCTCGCCGGCCGGCTTACGCACCTCTATGGCTTTTTCTGTTACGCGTGCGCCGTGTGAGCCATAGTGCTTCTCTGCCAATCTGTTGGCGATATTGTCGTGGTAGGTTGTGGATTTCTGTCCGGCGTACTCGTCGGATGCGAGAGCCGTGTCCTTTCGTCTGTCATAGACGTATGTCGCTTCGGCGACAGCGTCTAATGTTCCAAGCAGGCGGCGGCGTGCGGCTGTAAGAACCGATGCAGCCACAAAGCGGTCGCCTAAACGGTCGTCAAGATTGCGGAGACTGTATATGGTGTCGCCCGTTTTTTCCAAAACCTTGCGGCGCTGCTCCTGTTGAGGTGTGCGGGCGACAGTTTCCGGGACGTCGACAATGATTTCTGCCGAGCAGCCGCGTACATCGTGCGCTGCAAGTGCAATGCGGTTTGCGTCTACGGTCCACAGTTCGACATCCACCGGAATATGACGGGTGCATGAAGCGTCGGGGCGGTCGAGAATATCGAAGAACGTTTTGTCGTTGTTGCGGTAGAGCATGGTTCCGCGCGGAATGTCGGGCACAGGGCGGGCAGGGTAGAGGATATCGCCTTCGACACGGTTTAGTCTGAAACCGCAGAAACGTCCGTCGGCATCGAAAAATCCGAGCCCGTCGCCGTTGGAAAGTTTTTCGGTGGTCTTGATTCGGAACGACGCCGAGCGACGGTCGAGCGGCGAAGCAACGGTTCCAACAGGCATTCCGGCCCATTTAGGAGTGTCGAGCGAGGCCATTCTCTCAGGCTTAGACGTCAGGAAGTATGTTGTGTAGCCGCGGTTGAAGGTGCGCCTCAGGTCGGGTCTGAAACTGCATTCGGCATAGCCGTACGAACTGCGCCGGTATCGTCCCTGCGACGCCGAGACAATCTCGTTGAGGCGTGCGGAATATGCCGCGGTAACGTTTGCTACATAGCGGGCATCCTTAAGCCTACCTTCTATTTTGAACGACGACGCACCGGCATCAACCAATTTTTCAAGGTTTGCATACTGGTTGAGGTCGCGCAGCGAAAGATAATGTTTCTCCGGCGCCAGAACCTTGCCGTCCTTGTCGACAAGCGCGTATGGCAGGCGGCACATCTGCGGGCATACCCCTCGGTTGGCACTGCGGTTCATGGCAGCGAAGCCTGCCTGGCAGTCGCCGCTGTAGCTTACACACAGAGCACCGTGTACGAATACCTCTACCGGAACACCTGCCGCGTGTCGCGCAGCCGAAATTTCCTCCAGCGTGAACTCGCGCGGAAGCACAAGCTGAGAAAAACCTGCGTGTGCAAGTCTTGCAGCTTTTTCGGGGGTACGGATGTCGCACTGTGTGCTGGCATGTAACGCAATCGGCGGGAGGTCCATCTCCAGATAGGCCATGTCCTGGACTATCAGAGCGTCTACACCGGCGGCATACAGCTGCCATACAAGGCTGCGCGCTTCCTCGAGCTCGTTGTCGAACAGGATGGTGTTCATTGTAACATACACGCGGGCACGGAACATGTGTGCAAAACGCACAAGTTCGGCAATATCGTCCACGCTGTTGCCCGCAGAGGCGCGGGCACCGAAAGCAGGAGCTCCGATATATACGGCATCGGCTCCCGCAAGGATTGCAGTGCGGCCGGTAGCGGCGTCGCGTGCCGGCGCGAGCAACTCAAGAGTTTCTGCGTTCATAGTCGGGATAAATGCTGTCTAAAATAGCGAAGGCTTCGTCGCGCGATGCCGTTATGCGGTCGGGGTAGTGTGCGTCGCTGTTAACGGTAATAGTTACGCCGCTTTCCATAAGGCGAGGCAGATAGCTTTCGCTGGGAAAGAAATAGCCGTACTGCGTGCGTGCTTTTGTGTTCAGCTCTACAGTGAGTCTGTGCTCGCAGATATATGCCAGCAGAGGCTCTATGCACTGTGCGTAAAAACTGCTGTCGGCAATGCCCGGAGCATATTCCGAAGCGTTGTGGCCGATTTTGTCGAAGTGCCCCAGAATATCGAAGCCTCCGGTGCGTACCATGTCCAGCGACTGGCGGTAGAAGGTGTCTACCACATATTCTATGTCTTTGTGGAATTTTTCGGCCATTCGTTGTTTAAAGCGGTCGGGGCTACCGTCGATATCGAGGTATTCGCCGTCCTGCGATGGTATGAAATGCACAGAGCCTATGCGGTAGTCTAAGGGCAGGTGTTTGAAATAATCGCTCGCGGGACCGAACTGCGGTCCTAAATAGTCGATTTCCATTCCTATGTAGAAGCGGCAAGCGGAGAGCGCCGGATTCTGTTGCAGTGTGCGTACCTCGGTTATGAAATCGTCTACCGTATTGGTCGGCATGTTGCATGGCGACTCTAACGGCAGCGGACTGTGAGGCGTAAACCCATAGTGGCGCATGCCGCATGCCACTGCGGCTGCCGCCATCGTTGCAATTGGCGCGTGTCCGTCGCAGAACTGCGTGTGGCTGTGAAAATTATAGTTACGTGTTGAAGAAATTATCTTCTTGAAGTCCATAAAACAGATTTAGTATGCAACATCGTGGACAAGGCGGCCGCTGCGGCTCAGGACCAGATAGCGGATGAACATTGTCAGGCATATGAAGTCGACTGCAGCAGCAGAGAGTACTGCATAATTGAACGGCATGCCGAACCCCTCGGGAGTGGGAGCCACCAGAATGTATGTTACCACAACCATCGTCATGTACAGAGCGGGAATGAGGCAGATGTAGAAGAAGCGGCGGTGGCGCGCAAGGTAAACGGTGGCAGCCCACAGCGTGAATGCCGCAAGGGTCTGGTTTGTCCATGCGAAGTAGCGCCACAGCACGTCGAAATCTATCATCATCAGGGTGAATGTGGCGGCGAAAAGCGGCAGCGACACCAGGATTCGTTTGATGAATTTTTTCTGACTGATATGCAGGAAGTCGGCCACGGTGAGGCGAGCCGAACGCAGAGCCGTATCGCCGGTGGTTATAGGAGCGGCAATGACGCCGAGTAGGGCTAAAATGCCTCCGAAGGTGCCTAACCATTCAACGGAGATATTATGCACCATATCGCCGGTCGTGTGGGTGGTCATGTAATCGGCGAGCTGGCTGTAACCGCCGGTGAAGGTTATGGCTGCAGCCGCCCATATCAGTGCCACGATACCTTCGGCCACCATTGCGCCGTAGAATACGGGGCGGGCAAGTTTCTCGTTCTTGAGGCAGCGCACCATCATGGGCGACTGTGTTGCATGGAATCCGGATATGGCGCCGCATGCGATGCTTACAAACATCATCGGGAACAGCGGATGGGAGTCGGCTGCCGGATGGCGGTTGAAGAGACCGTCGGAGAAGCCGTCGGGTATGGGATGGCCCTTGAAGATAAGCACGTACAGCAGACCGAGGGCCATAAATAGCAGTGCGCCGCCAAAGAGGGGATAGATTCGTCCGATAAGTTTATCGATTGGCAGAAGGGTGGCCAGAAGATAATAGATGAAGATTGCCGCAATCCAGAAGTTGACGTTCATCCAGCCCGGTGTCATGCCTGCGAGCAGTCCGGCGGGAGTGAGGATGAAAACAGCGCCCACCAGTATCAGAAGAACTGTGGATACGATACGGATAACCTGCTTGATAACAGGCCCGAGTTCGCGGCCGACGAGTTCGGGCAGCGAGTCGCCGCCGCTGCGCACCGACATCATTGCCGATATGAAATCGTGGACAGCTCCTCCGAATATCGTGCCGAGTACTATCCAAAGGAATGCCGCAGGACCGAACATAACGCCCATTATTGCTCCGAAAATAGGGCCAAGGCCAGCTATGTTCAGGAACTGGATAAGGAAAACTTTCCATGTCGGCATTTCCACGTAGTCTATGCCGTCGTATCTTGTGGCGGCGGGCATAAGGCGTGATGAATCCACACCGAATATTTTTTCTACGACAAGGCCGTAGATGAAGTATCCTCCGACGAGGACGGCGAGGGAGATTAGCAGTGCTGTCATTCTTTTATTTCAGGTAGAGAGGTTGAACTTTGGCCAAGAGACTGGCGCATGTTGGTGTCGGCCTCCATATTTTTCATGCGGTAGTAGTCCATAATGCCGAGGTTTCCGCTAAGGAATGCCTGAGCCATAGCCTTAGGCAGCTCGCATTCGGCTTCGATAACCTTTGCGCGCGCTTCCTGCGCGAGAGCTTTCATTTCCTGTTCGCGTGCGATAGCCATTGCCCTGCGTTCCTCGGCTTTTGCCTGGGCTATATTCTTGTCGGCCTGGGCCTGGTCTATCTGCAGTGTTGCTCCGATGTTACGGCCGATATCGATATCGGCGATGTCGATGGACAGAATCTCGAAGGCTGTGCCGGAGTCAAGCCCTTTGCGGAGTACGAGTTTGGAAATGGAGTCGGGATTCTCCAGCACCTGTTTGTGGCTCTCGGAGGAACCGATAGACGAAACGATGCCTTCGCCTACTCGGGCAAGCACCGTATCTTCGCCTGCGCCGCCGACAAGCTGGCGGATATTGGCGCGCACGGTAACACGGGCCTTGGCGATAAGCTGGATACCGTCTTTTGCGACGGCAGTTACAGGTGGAGTGTCGATAACCTTGGGGTTTACGCTCATCTGCACGGCCTGGAATACATCGCGGCCTGCAAGATCGATTGCTGTGGCCATCTTGAAACCGAGGTCGATATTGGCTTTGGATGCGGATACGAGGGCGTGAACGACGCGTTCCACGTTACCGCCGGCAAGATAGTGGGCTTCGAGATCGTCGCGGGTAACGTCTTTCAGACCGGCTTTGTGGGCCTCGATTAGAGCGCGGACAATCACGCTTGCGGGAACCTGACGTATACGCATCAGCACAAGCTGCAACAGCGATATGCGCACACCGCTTACACGGGCCGATATCCACAGAAAGAAGGGGCAGTAGTAGAAAAATACTGCTACGAGAACAACGCACAGGGCTATGAGCAGGATTACGGTTATTTCCATGATTTATGTGATGTTGGTTTATAATCTGACAGACATGCGGCCGGTGTTACCGCTTTGTTTCGAGACGCACGGCACGGTTCCGGAGCGTCTGTATTTTCTTGCGCATGGCGTCGGTCTGGCGCTCGGACTCAAGAATGCGTCCCGCAAGGCTTTCGCCGGGCCTGGAACGATATGTCTCGCGCATTTTTTCTTCGGCGGCGATATGTTTGTCCAGCTCCAGTTGTGCGGCGAGCAGTTTTATCATTTCGGCACGGGCGGCGTTGCTGTGGAAGTCGTTAAGGCTTGTGTAGATTTTTCCGTTGCCCAGGTCGAGCATGATGGCTACATTGCCGTCTGTGTCGGTCTTGATTTCGGCCGGCATGCGCTCGTGCAGGAGGCTTTTGTAGTCGGTCTCCGGATTACGTGTAAGGGATATGTCGTCCAGTCTGGCGAGTGAGAGCAGATTGTCGTCGCCGGCCTCCACGTTGCGGCGCACGTGCGACGGCGAGAAAACATATATCGTAACCTTTCCTTCGGGGGCGTTGCGGTCGGAAACGAGCCAGCCGAGTTCAGCGGATTCGTCTATGGCGAGCAGATAGTCGTTAGCCGTCGAATTGTATGGCATGCCCATATTCTGCGGCGACAGGAACTCCCCTTCCTCGTTCTGGCGGGTCATGAAAATATCGTATCCACCCAGCGAGTTCTCGCCGTTGTTGGCAAAGTACAGCGTTATGCCGTCGGCCATCAGGAAGGGGAAACGGGCGTCGCCGCCCTGACCGAGGTGTTGTCCCAACGGCTGAATCATTTCAATATCGCCGTTGTCGAGGATATCAGCTCCATATAGTTCATAAACGCCGGCGGTGTCTGTCTCGGACCATATAATGCGGTTGCGGCTCTGTGGCAGATATGCAGTAGACAGGGCTGCTCCCGGTGTTCCGGCGCCCATGCTTCGAATGCTTTCGGGCGGGAGTATGCTACCAGCACCGGCGCTAAGCCTTATGGCCGAGAAAAAGTCGATCTTGTCGACGGTTATAGTGTCCAGTATTTCGATTTTTTCCACTCTCTCGAGCATGTTACGCAGCGATATTGCCCTGCGGTTAAGCTCGTTGAACTGTTCAGGTATGTCTTTCTTGTTTTTTTTCAGTTTCTCTTCCCATGTGGCGAGGTAATCGGCTGCGTCGTCGGCACGGTATTGTTCCAGTGCGTTTAGAGCCAGCAGGCGCGAAGCGTCGGTAACGCCGCGGTCCACCGCCTTCTCCAGCGGAGCGACGGCTTCGTTATTGTGTCCGAGGGCGAGCAGAGTGGCGCCGAGATAGTAGTTTACAGTGCCGTCGCGAGGAGTGCGCTTTGCAAGTACGCGCAGTTCTTTCAGGGCTTTATTGTACTGGCCGTCTCGGTAGTACCTTTTTGCCTGGTCTATCGGTGCGGCGGATGCCGACAGCAGCGAGCATACGGCAAAATAGAAGACATATTTGCGTAACCTATTGCTTTTCATTGTTTTGTTGTATGTTTTACAAAGATAGCAATTTCCTGTGTCATTTTCAAATTATTCAATTCCTCTTTCGGCGAGCTTGCGATGATACCGTGCGGCGTTGATGCGGTGCCGTCCATAGTCGGCAGCAAAGTCGTGATAGCCTGAAAAATCGGATTTAGCGCACATGTACAGGTAGTTGTGCTGCGGCGCATCAAGCACGGCTTCGAGGGTAGCGCTTTCCGGAATGGCGATAGGGCCGGGAGGGAGACCACGGTTGATATAGGTGTTGTAGGGCGATTCCACTTTCAGGTGTTTTCCGGTGATGCGGCGCAGAGTGCGGTCGCCTACGGCGAATTTTACCGTCGGGTCGGCCTGCAGAGGCATATCTTTTTGCAGACGGTTAAGATACAGACGGGCCACCATACCTCGTTCGTCGGCCTTGTTTGTCTCACCTTCCACAATTGAAGCAAGGGTATGGATATCTTCGGGCGTGAGACCGAGTGCCTTGGCCTGGGCTTTGCGCTCTTCGTTCCAGAATTTCTGACGTTCGTCAAAGAGCCGGTTCACGATGTTTGTAGCCGAAGCGGTCCAGTAGAATTCGTGGGTGTCCGGAATAAAGGCAGCCGGCTGTTGCGCGGCGGTGAACCCTTCGGCAGAAAGGATGGAATCGGCGGCAGCGTGGAAAGCGGCGGAATCGACTTCCATTTGCGCCGCAACCCGAGCAGCCAGCTCGCCTATTGTATGTACGTTATTGAAGGTGAAGCGCACGGGTGTCTGGCGCCCTTTGGCTATATTGTTGCCGGCGCGAAGGGCCGATGTGCCGGGTTCGATAAGATACGAGCCGTGGCTGCCCTCGGGCGAACCTCCGCGCAGTTTCCACACACGTTTCACCTTGTTGCCGAAATCCTTGCCGAGTGCGTCGGTCATTATCTTGCCTATACTGTCTGCCGTTGCTCCGGCAGGAATGTTCACTCGTGTGGCTTCGTATTCGTATGAGCCAATATAAAGCATCTTTACAGCAATGCCGCCAGCAAGCGCCACCGCCGCAACTATGCCCAGTGCTATCCAAATCTTTTTCATATTACAAAGATAACAAAATTCTGACACAATATTGTGTGGCGCAAAAAAATGAAGAATAAAAAAAGCTGCGCCACCGGCGCAGCTTTTCTATGTTATGTAATATCTGTATCAGAACAGGCTCCAGCTTACTGTGAGACCGGCCATTACGATAGATACCATCGACATGAGTTTTATGAGGATGTTGAGCGACGGGCCGGAGGTGTCTTTGAAGGGATCGCCTACGGTATCGCCTACGACGGTAGCCTTGTGTACTTCGCTGCCTTTGCCGCCGAAGTGTCCTTCTTCGATGTATTTCTTCGCGTTATCCCAGGCACCGCCCGAGTTGGCCATGAAAATAGCCAGAACGAAGCCGGCCGAGAGGCCACCGACAAGCAGACCGAGAACACCGGGAACACCGAAAATGAGACCGGTAACGATGGGAGCTACGATTGCCAGAACCGAGGGGAATATCATTTCGCGCTGGGCGCCCTTGGTGGAAATCTGTACGCAGCGTGCGTAATCGGGTTCGGCTTTTCCTTCGAGGATACCCTTTATCTCGCGGAACTGGCGGCGTACCTCGTCTACCATGTGCGATGCGGCGCGACCTACGGCATTCATTGTAAGACCGCAGAACAGGAAGGCCATCATCGCGCCGATAAACATGCCGGAGAGGACTTTGGGGCTCATCAGGTTAACTTCGTAGAAGGTCATGAAATCTACGAAAGACATCTGATGTATATCAACTGCGCGGTCGCCAAGCTGTATGGTTGTCTGGCCGAGGCGTTCCAGGCCGATGCGTATTTCCTCTATGTACGATGCAAGCAGGGCAAGGCCTGTAAGAGCGGCCGAGCCTATGGCGAAGCCCTTGCCTGTGGCGGCGGTGGTGTTGCCGAGGGAGTCGAGGGCGTCGGTGCGTCGGCGCACTTCTTCGCCGAGGCCGCTCATTTCGGCGTTGCCGCCGGCATTGTCGGCGATGGGGCCGTATGCGTCGGTTGCGAGTGTTATGCCGAGGGTCGACAGCATGCCTACGGCGGCTATACCGATGCCGTAGAGACCCATAGCCACGTTACTGAAGTCGAAGCCCGAGGCGAACCAGTAGCTGAGGATGATACCGGCCACAACGGCGATAACGGGAATGGCGGTGGAAACCATGCCGAGGCCTACGCCGGAGATGATGACGGTGGCGGGGCCGGTAGTGCCGCTTTCGGCAAGCTTTTTGGTAGGTTTATAGGACTGGGAAGTGTAATATTCTGTTGAACGGCCTATTACGATTCCTACTATCAGACCCGTAACAACCGAGCAGCCGATCATCCACCAGTTGTTTATACCGAGTAGCCACAGAATAAGGAATGTGGCTGCCACAATCAGAACCGAGCTGAGGTTTGTACCAAGCGACAGAGCGCCCAACAGATTCTTCATGGAGGCGTCCTCTTTGGTGCGTACCGAGAATATGCCTATGATAGACAGCAGTATACCCACTGCGGCGATAAGCATGGGGGCAATCACGGCCTTGTACTGCATTACGGTATCGCCTTCCAGCAGGTATGCGGCGGCACCGAGGGCCGAGGTGGCGAGAATGGAGCCGCAGTACGATTCGTACAGGTCGGCGCCCATGCCTGCTACGTCGCCCACGTTGTCGCCCACGTTATCGGCGATGGTGGCGGGGTTGCGGGGGTCGTCCTCGGGTATTCCTGCTTCAACCTTGCCTACAAGGTCGGCGCCGACGTCGGCAGCCTTGGTGTAGATACCGCCGCCAACGCGTGCGAACAGCGCCTGCGTGGAGGCGCCCATGCCGAAGGTGAGCATGGTGGTGGTAATCATGGCGAGTTTGGCTGTTCCGGGCAGATCTACCAGCCAGTCGAGCAGAAGATACCAGAAGGAGATATCGATGAGGCCGAGACCTACGACAACAAGACCCATCACGGCGCCTGAGCGGAAAGCTACTCGCAGGCCTGCGTTAAGCGAGTTGCGTGCGGCGTTTGCAGTGCGGGCCGAGGCGTATGTGGCCGTCTTCATGCCTAAGAATCCGGAGAGGCCGGAGAAGAAGCCACCGGTGAGGAAGGCGACGGGTACCCAGGGATTCTGCATCTGGAAGCCGTAGGCCATGATTGAGAAAAGCACAACAAGGCACAGGAAAACGATGCCTACGATTTTGTACTGTTGTTTCAGATAGGACATCGCGCCCTTGCGTACGTGCGACGCGATTCGTTGCATTGTGTCGGTGCCCTCGCTTTCTTTCATCATCTGGCGATAGAAATACCAGGCAAGAAACAGGGCGACGATTGCCGAAAACGGCACGAGCCAAAATACCGGATTGGTCATTGTTTAAGATTTAAATGTGTTATAATATAGCTTTTTAAGGTTTGTTGTGTGTTTTTCTGGCCGAAAAATTATCTTTCGTGGCTTCAAAATTAATAAAATAATCTTAAAAAAGCGCCGATAGCCCGCAAAATTATGGGAAACAATAATAAAGGCTATTTAGAAATGGTATCAGCGGAGGCAATGGGATTTTGGAATTAGATATTTGAATACTAAAAAAAGCCACCTTTCGGTGGCTACCCTTCGGCACCGCGTGCCCTTACGGACACCCGACAATATTTAAGCTTCAGTTGGCACTGCAAAATTAATATTTTATTTTGTATTTCTTGCATTACGATAGACATAATTGGTTCTGTGAGGATAAAAAAAGACAGGGGCGCGCGGGCGTCCCTGTCCTTGTATTGATTTCAGCTTATTTTAGAGCTGTTCGTTTTTCTTTTCGAGGGGTTCGATGATTGGATCTGTTCCCCACGACTGCTGCGAGAGGCGTACATAGTTGTTGTAGCGCCACTGTGCGTTTGCCTTTGCGGCAGCGAACAGTTCGGCAGCTTCGGCGGGGTACTGTTTCTGCACGGTTGCATAGCGTACTTCGCCAAGCAGGAAGTTTTCGAACTCGTCCCAGTTGGGAGCTTTGCTGTCCAGAGTGAAGGGATTCTGTCCGGCTTCTTCTGCCGCGGGGTTGTAGCGCCACAGGTGCCAGTAGCCGCAAGCGACAGCCTTGGCTTCCTCGGCCTGCGAGCGGCCCATGCCTGCCTTGATGCCGTGGTTGATACAGGGTGCGTAAGCGATAATCAGCGAAGGACCGTCGTATGCCTCAGCCTCGCGGATAGCCTTGAGTGTCTGAGCCTGGTCGGCGCCCATAGCCACCTGTGCCACATATACATAGCCGTAGGTTGTTGCGATAAGACCGAGGTCTTTCTTGCGGATACGCTTGCCAGCGGATGCAAACTTGGCGATGGCACCGAGCGGTGTAGCCTTGGACGACTGGCCGCCGGTGTTGGAGTATACCTCGGTGTCGACAACGAGTACGTTTACGTTCTCGCCAGTTGCGAGTACGTGGTCGAGACCACCGAAGCCGATATCGTATGCGGCACCGTCGCCGGCGATGATCCACTGCGAACGTGCAGCGATGTAGCCCTTGAGGGTGAGCAGCTTACCGCATGTCTCGCAGTTGCACTTCTCGCACAGAGGAACAAGTTTCTCTGCCACTTCGCGTGTTGCTGCGGCATCGTTGGGAGTGGCGAGCCATTTCTTGGCCAGTTCCTTCATTTCCTCGTTGCAGCAGTCGCAGGCGATAATCTGATTCATCACCTCGGCTACACGCTCGCGCATCTTGTTGGTGGCAATCTTCATGCCGAGGCCGAATTCAGCGAAGTCCTCGAACAGCGAGTTTGCCCATGCGGGACCGTATCCCTTGGCGTTGGTGGTGTAAGGAGTGGAGGGAACGGAACCGGAGTAGATGGACGAGCAACCGGTTGCATTGGCTACCATTTCGTGGTCGCCGTAGAGCTGGCTGATGAGTTTTACGTAAGGTGTCTCGCCGCAGCCAGAGCAAGCGCCGGAGAACTCGAAGAGCGGGGTGGCGAACTGGCTGTTCTTTACGTTGGCCTTGATATCCACAAGGTTCTGTTTTGATTCTACGCTTGTTACGCAGTAGTCCCAGTCTTTCTGAATGTTGAGCTGTGTCTCCAGAGGCTTCATGGCGAGTGCTTTCACGCCCTTCTTGCCGGGGCATACGTCAACGCAGTTGCTGCATCCGAGGCAGTCGAGAACGTCTACGGCCTGGATGAAGTGCATACCCTTGAACGAGGGACCGAGTGCGGGAATTGTGCCTTCTGTGCCGAAGGGAGCTGCCTGAGCCTCGGCGTCGGTGAGGACGAAGGGACGGATTGCAGCGTGGGGGCATACATAGGCGCACTTGTTGCACTGGATGCAGTTGTCTTTGTCCCACTCGGGAACGAAAGCAGCTACGCCGCGTTTCTCGTAGGCAGCGGTACCCTGTTCCCAGGTGCCGTCGGGAATAGCCTTGAAATCGGAAACCTTGAGGAGGTCGCCGTCCTGCGCGTTGATGGGACGTACGAGTTTGTTGATGAACTCGGGATCGTTGTTGGCAGCGTTAGAGTCCTCGGGGAGGGTAGCCCAAGCGGGGTCTACAGCGAGTGTGTGGTATTCACCGCCGCGGTCAACAGCCTGGTTGTTCTTGTCTACAACGTCCTGGCCTTTTTTACCGTAGCTCTTTACGATGAATTTCTTCATCTGCTCGATGGCAAGGTCGACGGGGATAACTTCGGTGATACGGAAGAAGGCACTCTGCAGAATTGTGTTGGTGCGGTTGCCAAGTCCGATTTCCTGAGCAATCTTGGTGGCGTTGATGTAATAAACGGTGATGTTGTGCTCGGCAAAGTAACGTTTTACGTTGTTGGGCAGGTTCTTGGCAAGCTCTTCGCCTTCCCATATGGTGTTGAGAAGGAATGTGCCGCCGTCGCGCAGGCCTCGTGTAACGTCGTACATATGCAGGTATGCCTGTACGTGGCATGCGACGAAGTTGGGGGTGTTCACAAGGTAGGTTGAGCGGATGGGCTTGTCGCCGAAACGCAGGTGCGAGCATGTGAAGCCGCCGGACTTCTTGGAGTCGTATGCGAAATATGCCTGGCAGTATTTGTTGGTGTTGTCGCCGATAATCTTTACGGAGTTCTTGTTTGCACCGACAGTACCGTCGGCGCCGAGACCGAAGAATTTGGCTTCGAATGTGCCGGCGTCGCCGAGAGCAACTTCGGGCAGGAGGGGCAGCGAGGTAAATGTTACATCGTCTACAATGCCAACGGTGAAGTGGTCCTTGGGCATTGGCAGAGCGAGGTTTTCGAATATGCTGAGAATCTGCGATGGTGTAGTGTCCTTCGAGGCCAGACCGTAGCGGCCACCAACGATGATGGGGGCGTTTTCGCGGCCGTAGAACACTTCTTTTACGTCGAGATACAGGGGCTCGCCGTTAGCACCGGGTTCTTTTGTGCGGTCGAGCACGGCAATGCGCTTTGCAGTTGCGGGAACGGCTGCGAGGAGGTGCTTGGCGGAGAAAGGACGATACAGGTGAACCGATACGAGGCCAACTTTCTCGCCCTTTGCGGTGAGGCTGTCGATAGCTTCCTGGGCTGCCTGTGTAACAGAGCCCATTGCGATGATTACGCGTTCTGCATCGGGTGCGCCGTAGTAGTTGAACAGGTGGTATTCGCGGCCTGTAATCTTGCCGATTTCGGCCATGTAGCTTTCAACGATTTCGGGAACGGCGTTATAGTGTTCGTTGCATGCCTCGCGGTGCTGGAAGAAAACGTCGCCGTTTTCGGCAAGACCACGAGCTACGGGAGCATCGGGGGTGAGAGCGTCTTTGCGGAACTGGGCCAGTGCTTCCTTGTCGATAAGCGGAGCGAGGTCTTCCTGGTCCATTGCCTCGATTTTCTGGATTTCGTGCGATGTGCGGAAACCGTCGAAGAAGTTTACGAAAGGCACGCGTGCCTTGATGGTTGCCAGGTGAGCTACACCGGCGAGGTCCATAACTTCCTGAACGGAGCCTTCGGCAAGCATGGCGAAGCCGGTCTGGCGTACGGACATCACGTCCTGATGGTCGCCGAAGATGGAGAGGGCGTGCGATGCGATTGTACGGGCCGAAACATGGAATACTGTGGGAAGTAGTTCGCCTGCAATCTTGTACATGTTCGGAATCATCAGCAGGAGGCCCTGCGATGCGGTGTAGGTGGTTGTGAGGGCACCAGCCTGAAGCGAGCCGTGCACGGCACCTGCGGCGCCGCCTTCCGACTGCATTTCCTGAACGAGTACTGTCTCGCCGAAAATGTTCTTACGACCTGCTGCCGACCATTCGTCAACGTATTCTGCCATAGTCGACGACGGGGTGATGGGGTAAATGGCGGCAACTTCCGTAAACATGTAGCTTATGTGTGCTGCTGCCTGGTTACCGTCGCAAGTCAAGAATTTTTTCTCTTTACTCATAACGTTTTTGTTTGGTTATCTGTCTAAATAAAATTCTGGTTTTAAGCCACAAAATTAATCAAAAAAAATGGTATTTGATTCTGGCGGCTCCAAAATTTGAGGTTAAATTTAATTAACAGTTATGTATGTAGTGCAAAAAGTTTACGACAGTGTTTCTACTTCCGGCACGGTAGCTTTCCGGCGGTAATGACGGCACGGAACAAGTAATGTGTCCTGATACAGGTGCTTTAGCTGGTACAAGACTTTCCTGAATAAAAAAAGTACCGTCATCAATTTGTACATGATGGCGGTACCGGTTATAAATTATCGGAAGAATTATTTACGGCGTTTGTTCTGTTGTTGCTGCTGTGCGCGCTGTGCTGCAAGAGCTTCGCGCTGTGCTGCTTCCAGACGAGCCATGAAGCCGCTCTTTTTCTTGGGCTTGCGGGCGTTGGCAAGAAGCTGTTCGCGCACTTTCTTCTCGTCGATGCACTTACGGAAAATGTAGGTCTGCACGATGGTGATAAGGAGCGACAGCAGGTAGTAGTAGCTGAGGCCGGAAGCGTAATCGTTGAAGAAGAACAGGAACATTACCGGCATCATATATGTCATTATTTTCATGCCCGGCATATTTCCGCTCTGAGGCTGGCTCTGCATGCTCACCTTCATGTATATGACGTTTATAATTGTCATCAGGAGGCAGAACAGACTCACGTGGTCGCCGTAGAAGGGAATGCTGAAAGGCAGCGAGAAGATATAGTCGGGTGCCGAGAGGTCGTGAGCCCACAGGAACGACTGGCCGCGCAGTTCAATTGCCGAGGGGAAGAACGAGAACATGGCAATTAGCACGGGCATCTGCAGCAGCATGGGCAGGCATCCGGCGAAGGGGCTTGCGTCGACGCGGCTGTACAGGGCCATTGTTTCCTGCTGGCGCTTCATGGCGTCGGCCTGGTCGGGATATTTTTCGTTGATTTCCTTAATCTCGGGAGCAAGCACGCGCATCTTTGCCTGGCTCTTGAAACTCTTGAACGAGAAGGGGAAGATTATCAGCTTGATGAAGATTGTGAGCAGCAGGATAATTATGCCGTAGTTGCTGATGAAAGAGCCGAGGAAGGTGAACACCGGAATAACGATGATTGTGTTGATCCAGCGGAAGAGGGTCCAGCCAAGGGGAATCAGACGAGTGAGCGAGAGGTTGTCGTCCTCATAGCCGAGGGTCTCGTCGAGGCTGCTCAGCAGTGGATAGTCATTGGGACCGAAATAGAAGTCGAAACTTGCGGCGTTTCCGTCGGCGTTGGTGTAGGGTACGGAGGCCGTCATGTTCATGTCTTTGAGGAAGTTCTCGGATTTGATGTTTTTCTGTTCCACTTCGGCGGAGCTGAAGTCGTTGCGGGCAATGATGACGCTGGAGAAGAACTGATTCTTGAACGCAATCCAGCGCAGACGTCCGTTGAGCGATTCGCTGTCGTCCTTGTTGGCATCGATGTCGTCGACACCTTCGCCTACGTATTTATAGTAAATTGCGCTGTTGCGTTCCTCGAAGGTGCGTCCCACCTCGTTGCGCGCCATACGCTGGTGCCATCCGAATTCCATGCTTGATGTGTTGGGGGGCAGAATGGCTTCCATGCCTTTCTGTTCTATGTTCATGGAAACATTGTAGCCCTGGGGATTCAGTCGGTATCGTATGCCCCAGTATGCGCCCGGAGCAGGTTCCATATACATGAAAACGCTGCTGTCGGCGTCTACGCGTGTCTTAAAGTTGAAGTCGCGCGTATCTATGCGCTGCTCGGCGGTGAAGAAACGGAAGCCGTAGCCGTCGTTATCGCCGCGGAACAGAAGGATATTCTCCGGTTCGGGGCCGCGCTCGGTCTTGTATTTCTTCAGTTCTACCTGTTTTACCATAGCCCCGCGGCTGGCAAGGGTGATTTTAACAAGGTCGTTTTCGAGCACCTGTTCGGTTTCCTCGCCGCCGAGATAGGGGGCGAAGCCTTCGTAGCGTGCGGCATTGTCCACAACCTTTTTGATGGCCTCCATAGCGCGCTTGCTCTGCGAGGCTGTCAGAGTGGATTTGCCTGCGAAAATTTCGGAGAGAGCCGTACTGGCAGAGCCTTCGGTGTAAGTGCCGCTGAGGCCGGATATGCTGTCGTATTGCAGGGTGAGGCCGTCTTTTGTGAAGGTGTACATGCCTCCGGTCTTCTGGCCGGCTGCCTGCACTGCTTCAGCAAGGGCTACGCTGTCGGCAGCGGTGGGCACTGGGGCAGTTTCTTTTTGCGTGTCGCCTGTCTTTGTCTGTTCTGTCTGCGGTTTGCCGGCCTGAGTCTCGTTCTTGTCGGGCATGCTCAGCCACATGAAGCCGAACATCACCACAGCCATAAGAATAAGGCCTGTAACTGTGTTTTTATCCATTGTATAAATTGCTTATGCTTGTTTTGCGGCTTTCTCGCTGTGATATTCGATGGCCGCGTTCATGAAGGATGCGAAAATAGGACTCGGAGAGAGTATTGTGCTGGAGTATTCAGGATGATACTGTGTGCCTACATACCAGCGCAGCGAGGGTACTTCAACAACCTCAACGAGGTGTGAACCAGGGTTCTCGCCTACACACTGCATGCCGGCGTCCTCGAAATCTTTGCGGTAGTGCTCGTTAAATTCAAAACGGTGGCGGTGGCGTTCGCGGATGTCGAGCGTGCCGTATGCCTTGGCTGCGAGCGAGCCTTCGCGCAGATGACAGTCGTAGGCGCCCAAACGCATAGTTCCGCCGAGGTTGGATATGTTTTTCTGCTCCTCCATAAGGTCGATAACGCTGTGAGGCGTGTATGGATCCATTTCGGTGGAGTTGGCATCCTCAAGTCCGAGAACGTTGCGGGCATATTCTATAACCATGCACTGCATGCCAAGGCAGATGCCGAATGTGGGCACATTGTGCTCGCGGCACCATTTCAGGGCTACGAATTTACCGGCGATACCGCGCTGACCGAATCCGGGTGCGATTATGACGCCGTCGAGATCGGCGAGGCGGCTGTCTACATTTTCTTCGTTTATTTTTTCGGAGTGGATGTAGACAAGATCCAGTTTGCGGTCGGCGTATGTGGCGGTGTGCAGCAAGGCCTCGCTGATGGATTTGTATGCGTCCTGAAGCTCGACGTATTTTCCTACCAGACCGATGCGTACCGTCTCGGTGGCGTTGTCGAACTTATGGATGAAATTCATCCAGGGCTCCATGTGTGGTTCGTGGATGGACGGGGTATCGGTGAGGCGCAGTACAATCTCGTCGAGGTGCTGCGCATGCATTGTCAGAGGCACCTTGTAGATGGAATTGACGTCTTTGGACTGTATCACGGCATCCGGAGCCACATTGCAGAAAAGGGCAATCTTGCGCCGAGCCTCGGGGGTGATGTCTTTTTCGGAGCGTAGCACAAGCACGTCGGGCTGTATGCCGAGTTCCTGCAGTGCTTTTACGCTGTGCTGAGTCGGCTTGGTTTTAAGTTCTTTTGCTGCGGCGATGTAGGGTACGTATGTGAGGTGTACGCTCAGGCTGTTGCGGCCGAGTTCCCACCGCAGCTGTCGCACTGCCTCGAGGAAGGGCAACGATTCTATGTCGCCTACCACGCCGCCTATCTCGGTGATTACAAAATCATAGTCGCCCGTTGTTCCGAGGAATTTTACGCGACGCTTGATTTCGTCGGTGATATGGGGTACAATCTGTACTGTCTTGCCAAGATAGTCGCCTCGGCGTTCTTTGTTGATTACGGACTGATATATGCGGCCCGTTGTAACGTTGTTGGCTTTGGAAGTGCGGACGTTTGTGAACCGCTCGTAGTGTCCGAGGTCGAGGTCGGTTTCGCGGCCGTCTTCGGTAACATAGCACTCGCCGTGCTCGTAGGGGTTAAGTGTACCGGGGTCGATGTTGAGGTATGGGTCGAACTTCTGAATTGTTACCCTGAAACCACGTGCTTTCAGGAGGCAGGCGATAGACGAGGAAATAATTCCTTTGCCCAACGAAGATACCACACCTCCAGTGACGAAAATGTATTTTGTTTCCACTGAAATTCAGTTTACAGATTTGATACAAAAAAATTCGCGCAAATTTAGTGAATTCCCTTCATAAATACAAACGCGCGGATAATAACAGCTGTAAACAGCCTCATATTTTTGTTGTCTTTTCTGTTATCTTCCATTCTCGAGGCCATACCGTCCAGCCGGAATAGCATGGGTAATGTGTTTTGCCATCATGTTATCATGATTAAATCGGGTTGGGCTGTCATTTTGCTGCACCGATAGCTCCGGGTGAGTGCTTTTGTCTATTTTATTGGGTGGATGTCGGTATTTTGGGTGTATTTAAGTCTGATTTGACAAAGAAATGTTAAATGTGTTTAAAGACGAGCATTTTTCTGCCTAAAAATTATGCTGTATAACATAAAGTGTATAACTTTGCATCAGTTTTTCATGGTATTAGATTTAAGGTGAAAAGATTATTCGTCGGGATGACGGATAATTTTTTTTGTTTTAACAACACAGGTCTCTGTAAGTCAGGAGACTATCGCATTATAATATACTCAAAAAGCCACCCGCGGGTGGCTTTCGTGTTATGTGTTGTGAAGTGTTTATCCGAATTTACTGATTTTGCGTAGCTGGGCTTCGTTTATGATTTTGATGCGCCGACCGTCCACAATGAGCAGTTTCTCTGTAACGAAAGACGAAAGGGTGCGGATTGCGTTGGAGGTAGTCATGTTGGAGAGGTTGGCGAGATCCTCGCGCGACATATATATTTTCAGTGTGGAGTTATCGTCTTCGTAACCGTAATTGTCCAGCAGTACTATCAGGGCTTCTGCCAGGCGGCCGCGTATATGTTTCTGTGTAAGGTTGACAATGCGTGTGTCCGAACCGCCGAGGTTGCTTGCCAGCTCGTGGATAAAAAACATTGCCAGATCGGAGTTCTGACGAATCAGTTTGGTAACGAGTTCCAGCGGAATGGAGCCAACAGTGGAAGGTTCGAAAGCCAGCGCACTGGATACATATTTTTCATTGGCGAAATATGCTCGGTAGCCGAAATACTGTACGGGGCGCATAAGACGAAGAATCTGCACTCGGCCACCAACGCCTTCCTTAGTTTTTTTTACTTTGCCTTTAAGGAGACACCAGAGGAATTCCGGTTCCTCGCCTTCGGCATAGATAAGCTGGTTCTTTTTGAAAGAATGAATCTGAAGGTTGTCGGCCACTACTCTTTTTTCGTCGGGTTTGAGAATCGACCAAATCTCGGCCATATCCTCGTTTATTACTTTCTCCAGTGTGGACTTTATCATTTGCAATCGTAGATATCTGCCGTACGACAGTGTTATATAGCAGCAAAATTACAAATTTTGTCTGTAATGGCAAAATTATCTATTAAATATTCGTAAAAATGGCCATTTTTAGACCAAATCACGGGCAAAAAATCTTTTTTAAGTTTACAAATTGATAAAAGACATTGTGTGTTATAACGGCGGTCGTATGTTGCGGCGTGTGGCGAAAAAGCGGAAGATTATGTCCTTTTTAGATGTTTTTACCTGTTTTTGAACTGCCGGAGGCCTTTTTAAGCACATTTTAATAGGGCAGAGTTGGCATATATGGAAAAATTTAACGAAATTTGCAGCTTGAAAGAGCTCATCAACTATACTATGGAGTTTACAGCAGAACTAATAGCCAGTCATTTGGGAGGCGAGATAATAGGTCGCGGTGATGTAACCGTCAGTTCCTTTGCAAAGATAGAGGATGCTACCGCAGGCACCATCACCTTCCTGGCAAATCCCAAATATACACACTATATATATAATACGGCGGCAAGCATTGTATTGGTGCGCCGCGATTTTGAACCCGAGCATCCCGTTGCCGCAACGCTTGTCAAGGTAGACGATCCCTACGGTGCGCTGGCCGAACTCCTGTCGCTGGTAGGGCAGTACATCAAGCCCAGACACACGGGTATCGAGGAAGGCTGCCATATCGCTGCCAGCGCCACTATAGGCGAGGGCTGCTATGTAGGCGCTTTCGCTTATATCGCCGACGGTGCCCGCATTGGCAGGAACGTCAAAATTTATCCGCAGGCTTATATCGGCGACGGTGTCGAGATTGGCGACGATACCGTTGTTTATCCGGGTGCCAAAATATACTACGGCTGCCGCATTGGCCGCCGTTGTGTGATTCATGCCGGTGCCGTTATCGGTTCCGACGGTTTCGGTTTCGCTCCCGACAAGGACGGCGTGTACCACAAAATAGAGCAGATTGGCATAGTTGTGCTCGAGGATGACGTAGAGATTGGCGCGAACACCACCATCGACCGTTCCACTATGGGCTTTACGCTTATCTCGCACGGTGTTAAGCTGGATAACCTTATCCAGATTGCCCACAACGTTACCGTTGGGCATGATACTGTAATGGCATCGCAGGTAGGCATTGCCGGCTCTACACACGTGGGTGCAAACTGCATGTTCGGTGGCCAGGTGGGCCTTGCCGGGCATATCAGCATTGCCGACGGCGTGCAGATTGGCGCGCAAGCCGGCGTTCCTTCGAGTATCAAGAATGCGGGAAGCTATCTCGGTACTCCTGCCGTGCCGGCGATGGATTTTATGCGCCAGTCGGCGGCTGTAAAGCGTCTGCCGCAGGTTTTGCGGACAGTAGACGCTCTCGAAAAAGAACAAAAGAAAAACAAACAATAACGATATAAATCACACTTCTGAGCAATGAAGCAGACAACACTGAAGGGCGAATTCACCCTCGAAGGCAAAGGCCTGCATACCGGTGCACGCATCTCAGCGACATTCTGTCCGGCACCGGACGGACACGGCTACAAGATTCAGCGAACCGACGTTGAAGGCGAGCCTGTTATCGACGCAGTGGCCGAGAACATCGTGGGTACCCAGCGCGGCACTGTAATCGGCAAGGGCGACGTTACTGTCAGCACCATCGAGCACGCTATGGCCGCTCTGTATGCCTCCGGCATCGACAACTGCCTTATCCGCGTCGACGGTCCTGAGATTCCCATACTCGACGGCAGCGCTAAACCGTTCTTCGAGGGCATCAAATCCGTAGGTATCGAGGAACAGAATTCCGACAAGGATTTCTACTATGTTAAACATAAGGTTGAGGTTATAGATCCCGAGACAGGTTCCAAGCTCATGCTTCTGCCCGACGATGAATTCAGCGTTGACGTCAAGGTTAACTTCGACTCCGCTGTCCTCGCCAACCAGTATGCCACACTGGACCACATAACCGATTTCGAGAACGAAGTGGCATGGGCCCGCACATTCGTGTTTGTCCGCGACATTGAGAATCTTCTCCACGCCGGCCTTATCCGCGGTGGCGACCTTGAGAACGCTATTGTGATTTACGAGAATGCCAAGACTCAGGAGGAACTTGACAAGCTGGCCGACCTGATGGGTGTTCCGCATCACGATGCCGGCGACCTCGGCTTCCTCAACACCATTCCCCTGCATGCTCCCAACGAGCCTGCGCGCCACAAGCTGATGGATCTTATCGGCGATATCGCCCTGATTGGCCGTCCCCTCAAGGGTCGTGTTATAGCAACAAAACCGGGCCACACCATCAACAGCAAGCTCACAAAGGCTCTTCGCGCCGATATCAAGCGTCAGGATGTGCAGCCACCGTACTACAATCCTAATGTGGCTCCGCTGATGGACAACAACGATATCCGCGCACACTTGCCCCACCGCTATCCCATGCTGCTTGTGGACAAGATCATAGACAAGTCGGACAACTACATCGTGGGCGTGAAGAACGTTACCACCAACGAGCCTTTCTTCCTTGGCCACTTCCCACAGGAACCCGTTATGCCCGGTGTTCTGCTGGTAGAGGCTATGGCACAGACCGGCGGTCTGCTTGTGCTCAGCACGGTTCCGGACCCCGAGCGTTACAGCACATACTTCATGAAGATAGACAACGTGAAGTTCCGTCAGAAAGTGGTGCCCGGCGACACATTAATATTCCATGTATCCTTTATCACTCCTATGCGCCGCGGCATGGCCGTTATGAAAGGCCGCGCTTTCGTTGGCGAGAAAGTGGTGTGTGAATGTGAGTTCATGGCTCAAATCGTAAAGAACAAATAAGATATGGCACAGCCATTTGTATCAATAAATCCGTCGGCTAAAATTGCCGCAGACGTGCAGATTGGTCCTTTCACCACCATCGACGCCAACGTTGAGATAGGCGAGGGATGCCGCATAGGAAGCAATGTAACCATTCTTTCCGGCGCACGTATCGGCAAAAATGTTACTATTTTCCCCGGAGCCGTGATTTCCGCCATTCCTCAGGACCTTAAGTTCCGAGGCGAGGACACTGTAGCGGTTATCGGCGACAACACCGTGCTGCGCGAGTGCGTTACCATCAACCGAGGCACTGCAGCCAAGGGTAAGACCGTTGTAGGCAGCGGTTGTCTCATTATGGCTTACAGCCACATCGCGCACGACTGCGTTGTGGGCGATAACGTGATAGTGAGCAACGCCAGCCAGATTGCCGGCGAAGTGCAGATCGACGATTTCGCGATAATCGGAGGCGGCAGCCTAATACATCAGTTCTGCCATATCGGCACCCATGTGATGATGCAGGGCGGCGCTTTGGTGAACAAAGATGTTCCGCCGTATTCTATGGTCGGTCGCGAACCGCTTACGTATACCGGAATAAATGTAGTGGGACTTCGCCGTCGCGGATTCTCGGCACAGACTATCGACGAAATAGCCGGAATCTACCGCGTTATCTACAACAGCGGACGCACCATCACCGATGCCGCCGAATACGTAGAACAGACATTCCCGCCGACGCCCGAGCGCGATATTATAGTAGACTTTGTACGCCACGCCGAGCGAGGTCTGGTGCGTTGCTACAAAGGCGTCTGAAACATATACAAGCATGGCCGGAGGGTCCGTCGCTCGTCTTTCGGGACGGGAGGAAAGTCCGGGCAACACAGAGCACCATATTTCCTAACGGGAAGCTATCGGTAACGGTAGAGTAGTGTGACAGAAAATAACCGCCTCCGCCTTGTGCGGAGGTAAGGGTGAAAAGGTGAGGTAAGAGCTCACCGGGCACCGTGGCAACACGGCGCGCCGCATGCCTTATGGGTTGCAAAGCCAAGTATACCGGCATTCAAGGGCTGCTCGTCCATTGCCGGGGGGTAGGCTGCGTCAGATAAATGACGGACGGCGCCGGTTAACTCCTTCGGGAAAGTGACCGCGCTACATAACCCGGCTTATACTCCGACCATGCTTTCTTTTATAATCCGCCGCATCCGCCGGCACATCGACATTCTATCATGGCAAGCAAAAACAACTGGTTTACAGTTCCTGCAGTAAACGAACAGGGAAAGACAATTATCGTTACAGGCCGTCTCGACGTAGATGCCTACCGCGCTAAACCCAAGAACTGTATCCGTGTGGAGGTGTCCATGAAATACAAAAGCGCAGGTGAGTTCGGTTTCCCTGACGATGATACTGCCGGGCTGCTCGAACAGGCCACAGATGCAATGCAGGCCGAGCTGAAAGGAAAGACAACCGCATTGATGACCGGTATTTTTACTGGCGCCGGGCAGCGCGACTGGGTATTCTATACCTTCAGTACCGATGTTTTCGGGTCCTATCTCAACCGGGCTCTCGCGAAGCTGCCGCTTCTGCCGTTGGAGATATATGCCGAGAATGACCCAGAATGGGCCGCTTACGATGAAATGCTTTCCGTGGCCGAAGGTGCCTCGGTGGACTGAACGGCTTTTATCTGTAAACACAACGTATTATAATGGACAAAAACGAACGTATTTCGGCAGTGGTGAACACTTACAATGCCGAAAAATATCTTGATGAAGTACTGACAGCCCTCAAGCCTTTCGACGAAATCGTGGTGTGCGATATGGAAAGCACCGACCGTACTTTGGAGATTGCGCGAGCCCACGGGTGTAAGATAGTAACATTCCCCAAGGGCGATATAACCATCGTGGAGCCGGCGCGTAACTTTGCCATACAGTCTGCGACCAATCCCTGGGTGCTGGTCGTTGACGCTGACGAGATTGTAACGCCCGAACTGAGTGAGTATCTTTATATCCGCGTGCGCCGCGACGATTGTCCCGAGGCACTGAATGTGCCGATGATAAACAGATTCATGGGTAAGTTCAGCAAGACGTCGCCCGACTATCACGTACGTTTCTTCCGCAAGGACAAGGCCACGTGGCCCCCGACAATACACAGCCAGGTGCAGATTGACGGTCGCACGGAAAAAATACCCTCGTGCCTCGCAGGCGTGCATTTTCTCCATCTTGCCGACGGCAGCATGCAGGAGCGCGTCGATAAACTTAACCGCTATACCGACCGCGAGCTTGAACGTCGCCGTTCCAAAGGCTGGGGTATGGGAGCGCTAATATATCGCCCTGTGTGGTTTTTCCTCAAATCGTACCTGTTCAAGCAAGGCTTCCGCGACGGACGCCGCGGCCTGATCCGTGCTTACATGCAGGGTGCCTATCAGGCTGTTCTAATCTCAAAACTCATCGAGGAGCAGACCCAGACCACGGAAGATAAAAAATAATTATCGGTACACAGGATTTTTTGTAAAGACATAAAAAGAGGCTGCGCAATGCGCAGCCTCTGCTATTTTTGTGTGGTTTGTTATTCTTCGGTGTTCTTTTCGGCGTATTCCTTGAGGAGTTTTTCCTGAACGTCGGAGGGAACAAGTTCGTAGGAAGCAAACTTCATGGAGAAGGACGAACGTCCGCCAGTGATGGAGCTGAGGGCGGTGGAGTAGTTGGACATTTCCTTCAGAGGAACTTTTGCGCAGATTTTCTCGAAGCCGTTGTCGTGTTCCATACCCATAAGGATGCCGCGGCGTCCCTGCAGGTCGCTCATAACGTCGCCCATAACGTCGGAAGGAACGAGTACTTCAACATCGTATACAGGTTCGAGAACCTTGGGGTTGGCGTTGCGGAAGGCTTCGCTGAAAGCGTTGCGGCCAGCCAGACGGAAGGAGATTTCGTTGGAGTCTACAGGGTGCATCTTGCCGTCGTAGATACATACGCGTACGTCGCGTGAGTAGCTGCCGGTAAGCGGACCCTGCTCCATGCGGTCCATAAGGCCCTTTACGATAGCGGGGATAAAGCGGGCGTCGATAGCACCACCCACAATACAATCGCAAACAACGAGTTTGCCGCCCCATTCCAGAGGTATTTCCTGAGTGTCGCGAACCTTCATGACGTATTCCTGATTGCCGAACTTGTAGCTTGTAGGAGCAGGCATGCCTTCGGTGTATGGTTCGATAATCAGATGTACTTCGCCGAACTGACCTGAACCGCCAGACTGTTTTTTGTGGCGATAGTCGGCGCGGGCAGCCTTGGTGATAGTCTCGCGATAGGGAATCTTGGGTTCGTCGAATACGATGGGCAGTTTGTCGTTGTTTTCCACACGCCATTTGAGTGTGCGGAGATGGAATTCACCCTGACCTTTCAGGATGGTCTGCTTGAGTTCCTTGCTCTGCTCAACAATCCATGTTGGATCTTCCTCGTGCATGCGGGTGAGAATGGCGGCGAGTTTCTCGGCATCACTCTCGGTTGCGGGACGGATTGCACGCTGATATTTGGGAGCCGGATATTTGATGAAATCGAAAGTAATGTCGCATCCCTTTTCGTCGAGGGTGTTGCCTGTGCGGACGTCTTTCAGTTTAACGGCTGCGCCGATATCACCGGCCTTGAGTTCGTCTACCGCTGTACGGATCTGGCCGCATACGCAGAATATCTGAGCGAGGCGTTCTTTGCCGCCGCGGGTAATGTTTTCTACGTCGGCACCGGCTTTCAGTGTGCCGGACATAACCTTGAAATAGCTTACTTCGCCGATGTGCGGTTCAACAGTGGTCTTGAAGACGAAGAGGCTGAGCGGACCGTCGGAATCGGGCTTCACTTCGTTGCCTGCGGTGTCTACAGGTGCGGGCATATCGTCTACGAACGGAACGACGTTACCCAGGAATTCCATCATTCGGCGCACGCCCATGTCTTTTTCGGCGCTGACGCAGAATACTGGGCAGATGGAGCGGTCGATAAGGCCTTTACGGATGCCAAGACGCAGCTCGTCTTCGGAAAGATGTTCTTCCTCGAAGAATTTTTCCATGAGCGATTCGTCGTTTTCAGCGGCGGCTTCTACGAGTGCGCGATGGAGTTCCTTGGCGCGGTCCATCTGGTCGGCGGGAATATCTTCGATTGTGGGTGTGCCGCCTTCGGGGCCCCAGGAGTATTTTTTCATCAGAAGCACGTCGATCATCGAGTTGAATCCGGGGCCGCTTGCCAGAGGATACTGGATGGGAACGATTTTGGAGCCGAAAGATTCTCTCATCTGCTCGAGCACGTTGTCGTAGTCGGCTTTTTCGCCGTCGAGCTGGTTGATAGCGAAGATAACGGGTTTGTCGAGCGAAGAACAAGTGCGGAAGATGTTCTGCGTGCCAACTTCAACACCGTACTGGGCGTTGACAAGGATTATGCCTGTATCGGTAACGTTTAGTGCCGTGATTGCGCTGCCAACAAAGTCTTCGGCGCCGGGGCAGTCGATAACGTTCAGTTTTTTATTTAGGAATTCTGCATAGAATACTGTTGAGAAAACGGAGTATCCGTATTCTTTTTCGACGGGAAAATAGTCACAGACGGTATTTTTGGCGTCTACGGTGCCGCGACGTTTTATAATACCACATTCGTAGAGCATAGCTTCTGCGAGTGTGGTTTTACCGGAGCCCTTGCTACCGAGCAGGGCGATGTTTTTGATTTCTTTAGTCTGATAAGTTTTCATGCTATCGGGTTTAATTCATTATCGTGTTTGAAACGAGAAAGGGGGGCTTTCGGTTTCGGCTCGCAATTTATAAAAATTTTTTCGTGAAACGGCATGCCATTATTATGTTTGACAACATAAAAATACACTTTCCCGACACCTTTTTTGCGTCCGGGTTTGTTTTAGGGGTATGTTAAATATATTTATGATGTGTAATTGTGCCGTTTGCGCGATTTTCACTAATTTTGGCACTCATTTTGCTGCGTAATGCAGTGAATGCAAAGAAAAGAAAATGGACAATTCCAAAGATAATGATATGATGCCGGCACCGGACGGCATAGAAGTGGGTATTCAGAGTTTCGAGATAGATTTCAGCCGTTTTGTGAACGAACCGGATCTTAACGCGCTGCCCATTCTGCCTACACGCAACCTTGTTATGTTCCCCGATACTACGGTGAGTTTCGAACTCGGACGCCCGTCGTCGCTCGAACTCGCCATAGAGGCGAACAAGAACGCGATGCCTATAGGCATAATCTGTCAGATTAATTCCGACGAGAACGAGCCATCGTTAACCACGGGTCTGTATAAATATGGCGTGGTGGCCGATGTGATAAGTCTGTTCGACCGGCCGGATGGCGTTAAGTGTGCCCTTGTGCGCAGCCGTGGACGTTTCCGGGTACTCGGCAAGGGAAACTCCGGACGCCGGAATCAGCTGTGCGCGCGCGTTAAGCTGCTGGAGGATGTATATGATTCTGCCGATCAGATGCTTATCGCTACATGCGAAGAGCTGCGCAAGGTTGCCAACGATGTAATCTATGCCTCCAAGCCTAAGGAAGTTATGGGTGCCGTGGGGCAGATTACCGACAACGAGGCTCTTATTAACTTTCTGTGTACCAACGTGCCCATCGAGATTCCCGAAAAAGAGGCGATGCTGAGCAAATCGCGTCTGCAGGACCGCGCTATGGCTCTTCTTTCCGAACTGTACGTAATGAGCGAGAAGAAGAACCTGAAGGAGGAAATTCTGCGACGTACCAAAAGATCGCTTTCCGAAAATCAGAAGAACGCTTTCCTACAGCAGGAGATGGAATCCATACGCGAGACGCTGTACGGTGATAACGACGAGGTGGACGAACTGCTTGCGAAAGCTGAGAAACTTGATATGCCGTCGGACGTTCTTACTCTTTTCAGAAAAGAGGCCGACAAGCTGCGCCGCTACAACCCGTCGTCGCCCGACTATTCCGTTCTCTACTCCTATCTTGATACGCTACTTAACATTCCCTGGAAAGCCCGGACGGAAGTGAATACTGATTTCGCCAAGGCTCAGGAGATTCTTGAGAACGACCACTACGGTCTCGAGAAGGTGAAAGAGAGAATCCTTGAGCAGATGGCGCTGATAATGAACAATCCCGGCGGTCGCTCGCCCATAATCTGCCTTGTAGGCGCTCCCGGTGTGGGAAAAACGTCTATAGGCCGTTCGGTGGCGCGTGCCCTCGGCAGAAAATACGAACGTGTGTCGTTCGGCGGCCTGCACGACGAAGCCGAAATTCGCGGTCATCGCCGCACTTATATAGGTGCCATGCCGGGCCGCATTATCGACGCCATGAAGCGCGCCAAGGTGAACAATCCCGTGCTTCTGCTCGACGAGCTCGACAAAATAGGCGCAGATTATAAAGGCGATCCTGCCGCAGCGCTTCTGGAAGTACTGGACCCTGAACAGAACTGTCATTTCCATGACAATTACATCGATGTGGACTACGATCTGTCCAATGTTCTGTTCATCGCCACCGCCAATACGCTCCAGACCATAGCACGCCCGTTGCTGGACCGTATGGAAATAATCGACATTGCTGGTTATCTGGTTGAGGAAAAAATAGAGATTGCACGACGCCACCTGTTGCCGCGGATCTGCGCGCAGAACAATATCAAGGCCGACGAGCTGAAGATATCCGATGAAGCTCTTACCGAGATTATCCGCAGCTATACATCCGAGAGCGGCGTCCGCGGTCTGGAAAAGAAACTCAGCGCGGTCGCCCGCAAGTTTGTGCTTGCAAAGATGCGCGGCGAGGAGTTCCCCGCCGAGGTGTTGCCGGAGCATCTGTATAAGCTGCTTGGCCTGGCACCTCATATCCACGACCTGTACGAGGGCAACGAGTTTGCCGGAGTTGTTACGGGCCTGGCCTGGACCGAGGTTGGCGGTGAGATACTCATGGCCGAATCGTCGGTTATGCCTGCCAAGACGCCGGCGCTTACACTTACCGGAAAGCTTGGCGATGTAATGAAGGAATCGGCCACTATAGCCTATCAGTGGGTGCGCGCTCATGCCGCCGACTTAGGCATATCCTCAGACCTGTTCGAACACTATTCGCTGCATATCCACTTCCCCGAGGGCGCTGTGCCTAAGGACGGCCCGTCGGCAGGTATAACGATTGTAACGTCGATTGTCAGCACTTTCAAACAAAAACGTGTTGCGCCGCGCATTGCCATGACCGGCGAGATGACCCTACGCGGCAAAGTGCTGCCCGTGGGCGGTATACGCGAGAAAATTCTTGCGGCCAAGCGCGCCGGCATAACCGATATTATAATCTCCGAGGCCAACCGCCGCGATATAGAGGATATTCCTGCAGCATACGTGGAGGGTATAAGGTTCCACTATGTTGAGAATGTGCGTCAGGTGCTGGACATAGCCATTACCGATGAAGATGTGGTGAATCCGGTTCTGCTGAACTAAGAAGGGGCGCGCCGTTTGCTTTCTACGATAAAATTCGCTAAATTTGCGGAATAAAACACATTGATATGGCTTTTGATTCTGACAAATTTACGGGCATCATTGAAGATGCCGTGAAAAACATCGAATATCCCAAAACGGCGCCGCGGCTTTTCGAGCCGATAGAGTACACTCTTGCCAGCGGAGGCAAACGTCTGCGCCCTACGCTTACGCTCGCCGTTTATGAGGCGCTGTCGCACAAGCCGGCAGCGGATGCCGTCAATCAGGCCCTTGCAATAGAGCTGTATCACAATTTTACGCTGTTGCACGACGATGTGATGGATCGTGCCGAGGTGCGTCGCGGTCGTCCGACAGTACACTGTAAATGGAACGACAACGTAGCCATTCTTTCGGGCGACGCCATGCTCACCCTTGCGGGACAGTACCTGTGCAAGGGCGCCGGCGACAGACTTGCGGCGCTGAGCGAGTGTTTCAACAGCACAGCAATGGAGGTTTATGAAGGCCAGCAGCTTGATATGGAGTTTGAAAAGCGGAACAATGTTACCGTAGAGGAATACATTGAGATGATTCGTCTTAAAACATCCGTTCTTCTGGCTGGCGCATGCCGTTTGGGTGCGATTATGGCAGGAGCGTCAGAAGAGACGTGCGATGCTATCGCGCGCTACGGCGAAGCTCTTGGCCTTGCTTTCCAGCTGCGCGACGACTGGCTCGATACTTTCGGCGATCCAGCCGTATTCGGAAAGGAAATAGGCGGCGATATCATCAACCGAAAGAAGACATGGCTCCTGATAACGGGCCTGTCCGAGGCTTCGGATGAACTGTCGGCTATTCTGGCAGAGGATTTAGAGGATGCCGAACTGATACGTCAGGTGCGCCGTGTTTACGAACACCTGCAGTTAGACGAGCGTTGCAACAGTCTTGCCGCCGGATACAGTTGCCGTGCAATCGAGTATCTTGCCAAGGTGGACATGGATGTGGAAGCCCGAAATTTCTTCGAAAGCCTCGCCCGTCAGGCATCCACCCGTCAGCATTGATATGGTAGATACCCATACCCACATATATCTGCCCGAGTTTTCGATAGAAGGGCAGCCGGAGGGGAGCATTGAGGGACAGAGCGCCACACTGCAGCGCGCTCTTGCCGCCGGAGTAGACAGGCTCGTGTTCCCGAATGTGGACCGTTCTACAGTCGCTCCGATGATGACGCTTCATCGCCTTTTTCCCGATAACACATATGTGGCGATGGGGCTGCACCCTACCGAAGTGCGGGAAAACTGGCGCGATGAACTCGACTATTTTATGGATTTGCTTCACAACGATAGTAGTGAATATGTGGCTGTAGGAGAGGTGGGAATCGACCTTTACTGGGACCGGACCTTCGAAAAAGAACAGATGACAGTATTCGAGGAGCAGGTACGCGTTTCCTGCGAGCTTGATATGCCGCTGCTGATACATTGCCGCGAGGGCCTCGACCAGGTTCTGGAGGTTATGGAGCCATATCCTGCCGCGCGTGCCGTGTTCCACAGCTTCGGCGGCACTGCCGACGATGTGGAGCGCATACGCCGCCAAGGAGATTACTATTTCGGTATCAACGGAATAGTAACGTTCAAGAATTCACGTCTTGCATCCGTTCTTCCGGCAATTGGTCTCGACCGAATACTCACAGAAACAGATTCTCCTTATCTTGCGCCGGTTCCGCACCGCGGGCAGCGTAACGAGAGCGCGTATATACCCCAGATAGTGGACCGCATAGCCCAGGCGCTTGACCGGCCTGTGCCTTTTGTGGCCTCAGCGACATCGCAGAACGCTTTGAACTTTTTGAATATACATTAAATATATAAACCGATATGGCATCAATAGGATCAGTAATGACCCCCGTAGGCCGCAAGGCACTCTTGCTTGGTAGCGGCGAATTAGGTAAAGAAGTGGCAATTGAACTTCAGCGCTTTGGCGTAGAGGTTGTGGCATGCGACAAATATCCCAATGCACCTGCTATGCAGGTTGCACACCGCAGCTATATTTTCAATATGCTCGACGGCGACAAACTCGCGGAAATCGTTGAGCTTGAGAAACCCGACCATATTATCCCCGAGATAGAGGCTATCGCCACCCCCATGCTTGTGGAGCTTGAGAAAAAAGGATATCACGTAACCCCAACGGCACGTGCTGCCCGCCTTACTATGAACCGCGAGGGTATCCGTCGCCTGGCTGCTGAAGAACTTGGACTTGCAACGTCGCCCTATCGTTTTGCATCCGATTACGAAGAATTCCGCAAAGCAATAGACGAAATCGGCCTTCCCGTTGTCGTTAAGCCCGTTATGAGCTCGTCAGGACACGGCCAGTCGACAATACGCCGTGCCGAGGACATCGAAGCCGCATGGCACGAAGCTCAGGAAGGCGGCCGCGCAGGCGCAGGCCGTGTGATAGTAGAGGGCTTTGTGGATTTCGACTATGAAATTACACTTCTTACGGTGCGTAGCGTCAGCGGCACAACGTTCTGCGAGCCCGTCGGCCATATACAGGTGAACGGCGACTACCGCATTTCCTGGCAGCCCCAGCCCATGAGTGCCAAGGCTCTCGAGCAGGCGCGCGAATATGCCAAGGCTATTACCGACGCACTCGGTGGCTACGGTATCTTCGGCGTAGAGCTTTTCATAAAGGGCGACAATGTTATCTTCAGCGAGGTTTCTCCCCGTCCGCACGATACAGGTATGGTTACAATGATATCGCAGGACATGAGCGAGTTCGCCCTGCATGCCCGCGCGCTCCTCGGTCTCCCCGTTCCTGCAATCCGTTTCTATGGCCCGTCGGCATCCAAGGCTATCGTTGTAGAGGGCGACACCGACAAGATTGTGATGGAGAACCTGGAAGCTGTGCTTGCCGAACCCGGTGTGCAGATGCGCATATTCGGAAAGCCCGAAATCAAAGGCCACCGACGCATGGGCGTGCTGCTTGCCACTGCCGACACCCTGGAGGAGGCGAGTGCGAAGGTTGAGCGTGCCTACGACGCGCTCACCGTGAAAGTTTTGCCCCGTGGATAAGCCATGCGCATCGATATCATTACGGTAATGCCCGAGATGCTGGAATCGCCCTTGGGCTGTTCCATTGTGAAGCGCGCGCAGGACAAGGGATTGTGCGAGATTCACGTCCATAACCTGCGCGACTACACCACCAACCGCTACCGCAAGGTGGATGATTATCCTTTTGGCGGCGATGCTGGTATGGTAATCCAGGTGGAGCCGGTGGACAGGTGCATAAGCGCCCTGAAAGCCGAGCGCCACTATGACGAGGTGATATTTACCGCTCCCGACGGCGAAATTTTCAACCAGCGCATGGCCAATGATATGTCGATGCTGGATAATATCATCATCCTCTGCGGCCATTACAAAGGTATCGACTATCGCATACGCGAGCATCTGATAACACGCGAGATTTCCATAGGTGATTATGTGCTTACCGGCGGCGAAATGCCTGCGGCAATCATTACCGACGCGATTGTGCGACTTATTCCCGGCGCTATCGGCGACGAACAGAGCGCCCTTACTGATTCATTCCAGGATAATCTGCTTGAGCCGCCCGTTTACACTCGTCCCGCAAGCTACAACGGTTGGGACGTACCGCCAATACTTCTCAGCGGCCACGCCGCCAAGATAGACGAGTGGCAGCACGAACAGGCCCTCGAGCGTACCCGCCGCCTTCGCCCCGACCTGCTGAAGTGAGAAAGCTTGCCGGAGGCAAGCCGATGCGGTCGCAGACCGCTACTAACCCTGGAATAAGCGTAGCGTTTCCAGGGTTAGTAGCTAATAATCAAATTTTTCCGTGGGAAATACACTGACCATCTGAGCGATCTGATAGTGCTGCGTAGAATAACCGATGATAGTCTAAACGCATAGCCGGTCAGTTTATTCCCTTTGGGAAAATACTGGGTGTTTGTAGCCTCTCCCCGAAAACGCCTGAAGTCTTATTTCGGGGTTGGGAGCGGTCTACGACCGCATTGGCATACCTTACGGCATGCCTCGCTATCTGATGCTGAGTGTAGAAGGTGTTGCTAAACTCCCGGCATGCCTCCAGTCATTCCGTTGGCGCTTTTTGTGAGATCAGACGCCGAAATAAAAGGGGCAGAGGATGGCTATCGCGATAATCAATCCGATAAGATAGCGTAAAAAGTGATGAGTTATTCTTTTTTTTGAGCCACCCCGAATCAGCAATGCCGACACCTGTAAATGTGCCTATCATTGCTGTAATTACTATGAGAAAATACCCAGTTGCCATTCCTATATTTTTGAATTAATAATAGATTAAAACACAGGATTCGCAAAAGAAGTTTGATTTACTGTTGTTTTATTCCGGGGCGATGACAAAGTCATAGATTAGCCACCAGATGAGGGTATATACGAAGAAAACGATGAGGAAGCGTAACGCTTTCGATTTTATAATCTGGAATTTGTCGAAAAACCAAAGTATGAGTGCGCCTATTCCGGCGTAAATGATAAAATAATACCAAGGCATTCCAAGTATTTCCATATTACAGAGATTTAGAGGTTTGTCTTATTAGACGCGAATCTCTGGCAAAAATTACAGGAAAATCCAAAAAACATCAATATGAAACGCAACCTTGGCAAGGTTGTACACGAAAAATAGTGTGTCCAGCCGCCTCCGGGGCTGTATATCAAGTTATTGGTTGCTCCACGGACGGCAAGCGTCCGCGGTTATTTCCTGACTTCGTCATTGCGTCACCCTAAACACCAAAGTGGTCAAAAAGCGGCTTC
>CALEUL010000018.1 GCA_937921035.1 uncultured Porphyromonadaceae bacterium | reverse complement strand
CCCGAGGGGTCAAATCCCGCGTGCCCGAAGGGGTCAAACGCACGCGCCTTTTCCATCCGGGTTTTCTATGAATAAAGATGAATTCGCTCAGCTTGTCAAAGATATAAGACTTGCAGAAAGTTCTCTTGGATCTTCATCTTTCGAATTATCGCCAAAAATTGAAAGAGCTCGTAAATCTGGGCGCTCTTTATATGTAAGTAAAGATATAAAGGCAGGTGAGACATTAACGCGAGATAATATTAGATGTGTACGGCCTGGATTAAGCCTTCATCCACGTCACTTAAATGAAATTTTAGGACATAAGGTAAAAATTGATTTAAAATTAGGCGATCGGATTTCGTTTGATATTATTGAATAAATACCGTTTAATTCTCTTCTATGAGTGACAAAAAGATGTTGTCAAGCATTTTAATTATAAAATAAATGGGAATTCAAGTTTCTGCAATATGACAAAAACGAGCAATTCAAATCAAGTGATGTGGGTTGCCGTAGGTCAGTTTGCGGCTTATGCAATAGGAATCATTGGGCCAATGATTCTTAGTCGATATTTCTCAGTTGCAGACTATGGTACTTACAAACAAGTAATGTATGTATATAACACATTGCTGATTGTATTTACTATGGGGTTGCCTAAGGCATATTCCTATTTTATTCCAAGAGTAAGCTTGCAAGAATCCAAAGATGTCATAAAAAAAATATCAAGACTGTTTACAATTATTGGAGTCATATTTTCATTGTTTCTTTACATTGGCTCGGGTTTCATTGCAAATTTACTTCATAATCCGGATCTTGATTTAGCCATCAAATATTTCTCTCCGACTCCATTGTTTTTATTGCCCACAATGGGTCTGGAGGCCATTCTTGCATCGTATAAGAGAGCAAAGCATATCGCTTTGTTTTCCTTGGCATCAAGGATATTTATTCTTATTTGTACGATAATTCCTGTTTTACTCTTTAAAGGAGATTATCTTCAGTCTATAATTGGATTTGATATAGCTTCTTTTTTTACATGCATATTAGCCCATTATCTCAAATACTTACCAACCAGTAAAGTTGAAAAGCAGAGGACGCACGTGTCTCATAAGGAAATATTTTCATTCTCATTACCGCTCCTTTCGGCTTCTCTTTGGATAATGTTATATCATTCTACGAATCAGTTTTTTGTTAGTCGATATTATGGAAATTCAGCTTTTGCAGAGTTTTCTAATGGTTTTACTGAATTCCCATTAATAACCATGATTGTCAATTCTGTGGCAGCTGTACTGGCACCGTTATTTTCTGAATATGCTGTTAGGGATAAAAACGCAATTGGCCCTATTTGGCAGGCTGCATTGAATAAAACAGTAAAGTTAATATATCCAATAACAATTTATTGCGTTATTTTTTCTGATGTAGTAATGACATGTTTTTATGGGTCTAAATATACTTCATCAGATATATTTTTTTCAATAAAAAGTATTGAAGGTTTTTTCTTCGTAATTCCATTTTATCCGATCTTAACGGCATTAGGAAAAACAAAAGAGTACTCTTCAGCACAAATGATTTTTGCGATTTTTCTTTTGCTGTTTGAGTTCATCTTAGTGAAAATTGGAGTACCAGTCTATATGATTGGTGTAGCGTATATTTTGAGTTCCTTTGGGAAGGTAATATATCAATTCGCAATTGTGAAACGTAGTATTGGAATACCAACAAATGTTTTGATACCACATAAAACTATGCTTAAAACAACACTCTTGTCAATAATAGCCTCAATAATACCCATTTCAGTGCATTATTATTTATCACATTTAAATGAATGGTTATCGCTTACTATCACAGTGTCCATTTTCTGTTTGATTTACTATTTGTTATGTTGGATAACACATTTGTCATATCGTGATATAGCAGAGAGTTTTATTGGCGAGCATAAGGCTTTATTAAAGTTTATTCCATAAAAGGTTTTTATTTCTTTTACTCGAATGAAATTATTATTTGTTATAGGCTCCCTACAAGGGGGTGGCGCTGAACATGTCTTAGCAACTGTTTGCAATAATTTGGCAGATAGAGGACACGAAGTTTATATTGTGCATGATTTTCGATGGCAAGTATATAAAATTAATGAGAATGTTTATCAAATTGATGCCTTGTCTTTTGGAAAAGACACTTCAAGTGGCTCAATTATTAAAAGATACTATAATAAAATCGCGAATAGATTTCGAGACTATTTATTTTTTAAGAAATTCATTAAGACAATAAAACCTGATGTTGTAATATGTTTCTTACAAAATTGGGCTTGGCAATTGTCGTTAATATGTAGAAAGAATACGCCACTTATATTTTCTGAAAGAAACACATTTGATTGGAATTATAATTCATTTAATGATAGAATTTGCAAAAATATATGGTATCATTGTGGGAAGGCGGTTACAACAATGACATATTATGATAAAGCTTTCTTAAAGAATAGGTATAAGAAAGTTTTTGTAATGCATAATCCGTTAAGTTATACTCCAATTTCAAAGGAAGAATATTTAGATAATTTCTCTAAAAGAAAACATATACTTGCGTGTGGTCGTCTTGTCAAAGACAAAGGATTTGACAAATTGATAGACGCGTTCTCTATAATAGCTCCTGATTTTCCAGATTGGGAAGTCCATATTGCTGGTCAGGATATGCAACATAGCACATATTCAACGCATCTAAAGGAACTTGTAAAACAATATGGCCTGGAAGATAGAATTAAGTTTATTGGTTTCCATAAAGACATGGATAAGGTAATGAAGCAGCATTCTGTATTTTGTCTATGTTCTCAACATGAAGGTTTCCCTAATGTTCTTTCAGAAGCACTCTCTATGGGCATGGCCGCAATTAGTTTTGATATAGTTACTGGTCCAAGAGAAATTATTATTGATGGCTTAGATGGTATTATTGTTGAAGACCAAAATACAGCAGCACTAGCTGATGGTTTAAGAAGATTATTGGAGAATACTAATTTAAGACAAGATTTAGGGTTAAAAGCGATTGAGGATATTAAAAGATTTGCCCCCAATCGTATAATTGATAATTGGGAATTAATGTTTCGGAGCATTTCCAATCATTAATAATTCGAAGCCATTATGCATAAACGCAAACAATATATAGGGAGAAGTAGAATACTTCAATACGTGTTAATCTTACTATTTCTCTTATATTTGATTGAATACATTTCTTTAATCATTTTTGATGCTGTAGTATTTTCAAATTCTACAACATTAGATTTGACTATAGCGATTGGATGTTCGTTATGGTATTTTTGGCAATACCGTAGGTATAATATATTATGTTTTGAATTATTGTTTCTGCCAATTTTTATTCTTGCATCTTTTTATTCAGATATTGTCTTGTCATTTATAAGCTATGTTGAAGGTGGTGGAATAGGTGGCGCGTTTTCAAATACAATTACAAACAGTGTAGTCATACAAAAATCTCAACTCGTGCGGATGATTGCATTGCTCCTTTTTTTGCTCGGCTGTATTAAAGGAAATAAACAAAAGAAGAATGCATCTGATAGGTGGCAATTCCCCACTAAATATATGCATGTAGATTATCGCTTAATGATTCGAGTTTTATCCATTTTATTGGTATTAGAACTGATTATGAACTATATCAATGAAAACTTTTCAACATGGTTTTCCTATGAAATCGGATTGTCCGATGAAGAAAGGAATAGAGGTATAGGACGTATTGAAGCTATATGTCTTATATCTACTATTGTTGAGTTCACAAGACTTGCGAGGATTGGAGTATCTACATTCAAAAAAACTATTGTAAAGATTAATAAATTATATTTATTGGAAATCATATTTGTGTCAACATTACTGATTCTTTCAGGAAATCGCAATGAGATGTTATTAATATGTTTACCTGCGATAGTTGCGTATTCAGTATTTATAAAGCCGATTCCAAATAAAGTAATTCTTATAGGTATTATTGTCGGATTTGCCATGATGGTTTATTCTGGTGTAGCTCGACAAGGTAGGGCCTTTTCTAGCAGAGAAATGAATATATATTCAACCACAAAGGATTTTAGCTTGGTTCAGATTAATTGCGACTTTCTTATTAAATATACTGATGATGGTAATTTACATTTATTTGAAACATTACCTGCAAGTATACTTTCAGGCATTCCCTATGTGGGACCTTTAATAGTAAATACTTTGGGATGGGATTTTTCCTCTCAATCCACATATATAACTACTGACAATCTGGCCGCGTGGGAAGGTACAGGATTAGGTACATCTCTTGTCGGAGACCTTTATTATAATGCAAAACTTCCATTTGTAATTATTTTCATGTATTTATTGGGCTATGCTGTATCAAGATCCTATATAAGATTAACAGCTGAAAGAAGGTACAATATATGGATTCTAGTCTTTTACATCTATATGGTCTCTAATGCTATCTATTTTGTTCGGCAGCAATGGGATTTCCCTATACATGATATGCTTTACGCAATTATTTTAATCTCTGTATTATACTATTTTTTCAGAAGACCACAATCATCATTTAGATTAACATGATAAATTTATATAAGTACATCCGTACTTTTAAAGCCATAATAAAAAAGAAGATTACATCTCCATATATATACGCAAAAAGAATTGGCGTGAATATAGGGTCTAATTGTTTTGTGCCAGATAAAGACTGTTGGTCATCTGAACCATATTTAATAAGTGTAGGAGACCACTGTCAGATCACTTCTGGAGTCCGAATATTTACTCATGGAGGGGGAAATGCAGTACGCTGCCATATTTCAGACTTTGATGTGTTTGGTAAAGTAAAAATTGGTAACTGGTGTTATATAGGGAACAATTCATTAATAATGCCTGGGGTCACAATAGGAGATCAAGTGTTGGTAGCATCAGGATCAGTTGTGACAAAAAGTGTCCCATCTAGGGTAGTTGTCGCAGGTAATCCAGCCCGTATCATTTGTACAATAGACGAATATCTTGCAAGAAATAATAGATATAACATTGGTTCATATGGATTATCACATGAAAAGAAAAAATCTTTATTACAGAATCTAGATGAATCAAGATTTATTCATAAAACATATTTGAAATAATGGAACGTGTCTCTATAGTTACGGGTAGTGAGTTACGGCAAGTTCAAGGCGTCAACTATTTTATTAAATCATTCATTGAATGTAATAAATATTTCCGAAGCATAAGAGTTGATAGAGTATATTCATCCATACAGACTCTAAATATTGATGAAGGAGAGAGCATGCCGATTGGTTCTGACTCAAAGACAACAGAGTATGCCATACGCACTGGAGTTAGGTCATTCCTACGAAAATTTCTTACAGACAAATTCTATCCTTTTGCATTATTGCGTTATGAATTGAATTTTTTTCATAATTCATATCTATCCGCAAAGAATTTTTTAAATGAGAATAATCAAGCGGATTATATTATATTCCAAGAGATTGGTTGCGCATATTATTACTTCAAACTTGTTGATAATATATATAACAAGAAGAGGCCAAGTACTGCACTTGTTATCCATTCAGAAGATGACAGTGGCAGTATGTTGATTAACCGCTTTGAAGGAATAGGCAGAAAAGACATGCAACGTAGATTTAATAAACGACGAGACTTCGTTTATTCTCATGTAAATAAAGTAATTTATATTTCTCAAAAAGCATATAATAATAGTATTCTGCCAATTTCTAAACGAGCGTTTGTATATAATGGTTCTCCAGATATTGAATATAACTTTGATGAAAATAAAAATGATTTGATTCAATTCGTATGTGTTGGATCATTTGCTGGCAGAAAAGGACAAGATAAAATTATAGAAGCTCTTAAAATAATGCCGAAAGATTCTTTAAAAAAACTCCATGTTACTATGGTTGGGGATGGTCCGGAGTTTGAAAAAATGAAATCATTGGTTGCATTATATAATTTAAGTGATTATATAACATTGACCGGCAGACGTGATGATGTTTCAGAAATACTGGAGGGTAAGGATGTGTTTATTATGCCGAGTCTGGTTGAAGGTTTGCCAATGAGTGCAATTGAGGCGATGCGAGCTGGTCTGTATTTGATACTGACTGATACGGGAGGAAATGTAGAATTATGTTCAGAAGGATGTGGAGTCATTTGTACGAGAGATCCAGAAAACATAAGGGATATAATAAACACGATAATTAACTCAAACATCATATCTAAAACTCAAAAAATGCAATCAAGAAATAGATTCTTACGTGAGTTTTCTCTTGAAAGCATGGCCCGAGGATATGAAACAACGTTGAAAAGCATTTAACATGCAACATTACACAATTAAAGAACAGCGTGCTTCATTCATGAAGACATTGTCGAATGATATAATTCTTAATGCTAAATCAGCAGACCGTATGGTTAAATGGGATCAGATAGCTGCTGGCAAAAAGGCATTTAAAAAACATTGGAATAATTTTCTCTTTAGAGTAGGGATTAACTTGATTCTTCCATTGTTGATGTTGTGCGCTGATATTATTATGCCAATAAAATATATCGTTGTTGTTATTTTTCGTAAAAAAAAGGAATGTAATTTTAAACGATTATTTATTGGTCATGATAGAAGATTATACACTATCTCTGAAAGAATAAAATTGCCTAAAAATGATGATGTTTGGTTGCGTCTTCTAGATGACAATTTTATTATTCCAAAAGAAAAATGGCAAGCAGATATTCTTGATTTTATTACACCGTATCAAATAATAAAAAGTGCATATCAATCAATAATTATACATGCCCTTGCTATTAAAAATTTGGGATATAACACATACTTCTTGTCATATAAAGCTTTTAAATGGTGTATGATAGATTATGCTTTGCGAAATATTCCAGAAGAGATCGAACTTATTCATAGTTATATTTGCGATAGAAATGCAATTTTAATAGATAAATTGCCTCATAGAAAGAAGACCCTAGTGCAACATGGAACCATGCATTTTGGTAATAATACCAACAATCATCCATATTTAAAATATAAGCCTGAGAAAGGTTTTTATATTTGGACTTCGTTATATCGTAGTTCATGGTCTAAAGTTTATTGTTTCACAGCAACAGATGAATGGGCTCTATCTAACTCGGTAATTGCTAACAATCCCAAATTTATCCATATTAATTATGGATTTGAGCCTTCTTTTAAGCCTAATAAAAAATCCATATTAATAGTGTCGAATTACTATTCTTATGGAAAAATTGAAGAATCTATTATACGGCAATTACAAAATCTTGATATCGAGATATTTTTGAAGAATCATCCATCTCATGCAAATTCTTTGTACGATGATATGAGATCTAAATATCAGTTCAATTTTATTGCTGGGCTAGAAACATCTTTACCTGCTGTCGATTTGCTTATAAGTTACGATAGTACATTAGCATATGAATATGCAAGCATCGGTACGTCAGTACTTTACTATGGACATTTCGATATCAATGATATAAAAACATTGGTTTCACAAAAGCTATCATTAAATAATTGAATAAACTAAATAAACTAATAAAATGTCAATTTTCAAAGACAAAGTCCTGTTAATTACAGGTGGTACAGGCAGTTTCGGCAATGCCGTCCTTCGTCGTTTTTTAGAAAGCGACATCAAAGAAATCCGTATTTTCTCAAGAGATGAGAAGAAACAGGATGACATGCGTCATGAATATCAGGTACGATATCCAGAAGTCGCCAATAAAATCAAATTTTTCATAGGCGATGTACGTTCTCTCGAGAGTTGCCGAAGCGTTATGCCTGGAGTGGACTATATTTTCCACGCCGCAGCCTTGAAACAAGTGCCATCATGTGAATTCTTTCCCATGGAGGCTGTGAAGACTAACATCATTGGCACTGATAATGTTTTAACTGCTGCAATCGAAGCTGGAGTCGGAGCTGTGATATGCCTGTCGACAGACAAAGCTGCGTATCCAATCAATGCTATGGGTATCTCGAAAGCGATAGAAGAAAAAGTGGCAGTTGCAAAAAGCCGTTTTTCAGGCAAGACAAAGATCTGTTGTACACGTTACGGCAATGTAATGTGTTCCCGCGGTTCTGTCATTCCTTTGTGGATTGAACAGATACGTTCTGGTAACCCCATTACACTAACAGAACCATCGATGACACGCTTCATCATGAGCCTTGACGAGGCTGTCGACCTTGTTCTTTTCGCTTTTGAGCATGGTCAGAATGGTGACATTCTTGTGCAGAAGGCTCCGGCATGTACCATAGGCACTCAAGCCGAGGCAGTATGTGAACTCTTTGGGGGTAAGAAGGAGGATATTAAGGTCATAGGGATTCGTCATGGTGAGAAAATGTACGAAACGTTATTGACCAAAGAAGAATGTGCCAAGGCAGAAGACATGGGTAATTTTTATCGTGTACCTGCTGACAACCGAGACCTCAATTACGATAAATTCTTCAAAGAGGGTGATGAAAAGCGTGTGATGATAGAGGAATTCAACTCCAACAACACACGACAACTCAATGTTGAGGAGACCAAGGATAAAATTGCTTCATTGGAATACATTCAAAACGAGCTTACAGGAGCAGGGAATTTTGTTCAGTAAAAACGAGGTTCAATAAAGCATCAATTTGTTTAAAGATTGCAAGTTCTCTTAGCATTAAGTATGATTGAATTGCCCACTATCCAAATATGAAAACCGATTATAAAGACATACATTTTGCTGACAATGGCAAGTTGAAGCTGCTGATCATTGTCGGTACACGTCCTGAGATTATCCGCTTGGCGGCTACAATCAACAAGTGCCGCAAATATTTCGACGTTATTCTCGCTCATACGGGCCAGAATTACGACTACAACCTCAACGGCGTATTCTTTAAAGACCTCAAACTCGCTGATCCGGAAGTATATATGGATGCAGTAGGCGATGACCTCGGAGCAACAGTCGGCAACATCATCAATTGCTCCTATAAACTGATGGTCGACATCAAACCCGATGCGTTGCTCATCCTCGGCGATACCAATTCTTGTCTGAGCGCAATCGCCGCCAAGCGCCTGCATATCCCCATCTTCCACATGGAGGCCGGCAATCGCTGCAAGGACGAGTGTCTGCCCGAAGAAACCAACCGCCGCATCGTCGACATCATCTCCGATGTAAACCTCTGTTATTCGGAACATGCACGTCGTTATCTCGCCGACTGCGGTCTGCCCAAAGAGCGCACCTACGTAACCGGCTCGCCAATGGCTGAAGTCCTTCATCAGAACCTCGCCGACATCGAGGCAAGCGACATCCACACACGTCTTGGTCTCGAAAAAGGCAAATACATCCTGCTTAGCGCCCATCGCGAAGAGAACATCGACACCGAGAAGAACTTCCTGAGCCTCTTCAACGCCATCAACGCCATATCTGAGAAGTATCAGATGCCGATCCTCTACAGCTGCCACCCGCGCAGCCGCAAGCGTCTGGAACAGTCCGGCTTCAAGCTTCATCCGCTTGTAATACAGCACGAACCGCTCGGATTCCATGACTACAACTGCCTGCAGATGAACGCAGCAGCCGTAATTTCCGACTCCGGCACACTTCCCGAAGAATACTCATTCTTCACTTCCGTTGGCCATCCGTTCCCCGCCGTCTGCATCCGTACCTCCACCGAACGTCCTGAATCGCTTGACAACGCAGGCTTTATCCTCGCCGGAATTGACGAAAAGAGCCTCCTTCAGGCCGTCGACACCGCTATATCGATGAACCGCAACCACGACGACGGCACGCCTGTCGACGTATACGTCGGCGAGAACGTCAGCAACATCGTCGTCAAAATAATCCAGTCCTACGTAACAGTCGTCAACAAAATGGTCTGGCGCAAATGACAATTAACCTATATATGGATTCAGCCAAGCCTCGTCTTTGGATTATTTCAGAACTTTTTCCTCCTGAAGAAACATCAACAGCATATATCATGGGGGAAATTGCTAATGCAATGACATCTAAATATGATGTAAAAGTTATATGCGGCCCAGAAATTTATGATTCTTCAAAGAAAGGTAATGCCGCAGCTACAAATTCATCCTTAGACGTAATAAGAGTTAATGGTATTAAAGAGGACAAAAACAATAAGTTTTCGCGTATCAGAAAATTCTTATTGATGAGTCGGAGACTGTATTGTGTCGCAAATAAAAATATTCAAAAAGGCGATAATGTTCTGATGGTCTCCAATCCATTTCCTCTGATTCTCTTTATGGCCTATTTGAGGACAAGACGAAATTTCAATTTAAATATGCTTGTCCATGATGTATTTCCTGAAAGTTTATATACCGATATAAAAATACCACGTTTCTTCAATTTAATTTTATCATCCCTGTTTAATCGTTCTTATGCAACAGCCGATCAATTGATTGCAATTGGACGTGACATGAAAGAAATTTTGTCCATAAAAACCAAGGGACGTACAAGTATTTCTATTATAGAAAATTGGGCAGATATTACCAACATTCATCCACGTCCTCAATCATCCAATTTTAACGATAAAATAGTTATACAATATGCAGGGAATATCGGTAAAGCACAAGGTGTTTCTAATATTGTTGATTTTATTAAGGATGCAAACAACCCTAAATTAATTTTTGAGGTATGGGGTAATGGTAGTGTCATAGATAATGTTAAGGAAAAAATCGTTTCTTATAACTTATCCGAAAAGGTTTCTTTAAAGGGGACATATTTACGAAGTGAGCAGGATAGGGTTCTTTCTCACTGCGATATCGCCATCGTTACTTTGGTTGAAGGTATGTATGGATTAGGAACACCTTCTAAGTCTTACAACATCTTAGCTGCAGGCAAGCCAATATTATATATTGGGGAAAAAAATACTGAAATATGGCTGATGGTTGAAGAATACAATATCGGTTTCTGTTTTCTCCCATCCGATAACAATGGCATAATTCATTTTTTGTCAACCGTAAGCAAAGAGCAGTTAAACGAAATGGGAGTACGAGCTCGCAAACTTGCCGAGCAGAGATATTCAAAGGAAATTATACTAAATAAATTCTGTGACATCATATGAAATACCTCTTAGTAGTAGCCCATCCTGATGATGAGGTGTTGGGTGCCGGAGCTTCGATATATAAATGGACGCACGAGGGCGAAAGCGTAGATGTTGCCATTATGTGCACCGAAGCTAAAGCTCGTGCATTCCGTCCCGAGGATAACGAACTGGATGATGACATGAATGCATCGACAAAATTCCTTGGCGTTGGTCGCAAGTTCGAGGCTACATTCCCAAACATCGAGATGAACACTGTTCCTCACCTCAAATTAGTGCAGTTTATCGAATCAGCAATCAAGGAGAGCCAGCCTGATATTGTCATCACCCATCATCCTGCTGATACGAATAATGACCATCTCCAAACCTCGATGGCATGCCAGGAGGCTGTGCGCCTTCATCAGCGTAGGCCGGAGGTGAAACGTATCAAGGAGTTCTGGTATATGGAAGTACCTTCATGCACCGAATGGGCTATCAACAGTGCTATGAATATGTTTAGACCTACATGTTATGTCGAAGTTGGCGAAGATGCTGTCGATGCTAAAATCAAGGCACTTGGCATGTATCGTGGTGTGATGCGTCCATATCCTCATCCCCGCAGTGCTGAATATATCAAAGGTCTCGCCGCTGTGCGCGGCAGTCAGTGGGGCTTGAACTACTGCGAAAGTTTTGAAATCGTCCTTAGAGCGGAATAATATGTATAAACGATTCTTCAAGCGATTCTTAGACATTGTCATTTCTTTGACGGCTATGATATTGCTGTCTCCATTATTCTTGATTATCAGCCTATACGTTGGATTTACAATGGGGTGGCCGGTATTTTTCGGGCAAGAGCGAATTGGTAAAGATGAAAAACCATTTAAGCTCTATAAATTCCGTTCTATGACTAATAAAAAAAATGCGAACGGTAATCTTCTGCCAGAAAGGCAACGCCTCACAAAGGCAGGAATTCTGCTTCGCAACAGTTCTCTTGACGAACTGCCGGAACTATGGTCGATATTCACCGGGAAAATGTCTTTTGTCGGTCCGCGCCCGATGCCCACGTATTATTCGCCATATTTCCTGCCCGCTGAACGAAAACGACACACTGTTCGCGGAGGTCTTATTCCACCGGATAGCCTCAGCGGTAAAGCTCTGACTTCCTATGAGGAACAATTCAGGTATGAATGTGACTATGTGGACAATATATCTCTGTTTCTTGACATTAGAGTGATTCTAACTACTTTCAAGATACTGTTCCAGCGTGTAGAAGATGATTATGGCACTTGTGAGCGACCGCACCTCAATGTTTATCGTAAAGACATGAACACAAAATAATGACTATGCCGGCAATGAATTCCATAGAAAAAACTGTCCTTGATTTAAGCAAGAAAATTGATACTCCATTCTACGTTTTCGATGAACAAGGTTTTATCGAAAACTATAATTTGTTGAATGATACTTTTAGAGCCGTATATCCTGCCTATCAGATTTCATATTCGTATAAGACAAATTATACACCCTATATCTGCAATCTTGTCAAAAAATTAGGAGGATATGCTGAAGTTGTAAGTGACATGGAGTATACTTTGGCAAAAAGACTCGGGTATGAAAACCGCCATATTGTTTATAACGGACCGAGCAAAGGCCCTCTCGCATTCGAACATCTTGAAAATAACGGCATTCTAAATATCGATTCACTTGATGAAGCTGCCCGAATAGTGGAGTATTGCACGACCCATCCCGACAAAACTTATTCTTGTGGTCTGCGTATCAATATGGATTTAGGTAGCAACTTTGTCAGCCGCTTTGGGCTCTCGACATCTAATGATGATATCGACAATGCCGTAGCCATGATTAAATCCACACCTAATCTAAATCTGGTAGGTCTACATTGCCACATCAGTAGGCACAGAGGTTTGGATGCTTGGGCGAAACGTGCCGGAATTATGCTTGACATCGCCGACAAATATATAGATGGTATCCCTGAGTACATGAGTCTTGGCAGTGGCATGTTCGCCGATATGCCTGAGTTTTTAAAAGAACAATTCGGCGGTTCATCTGTCCCGACATACTCGGATTATGCCGACGTAGCTATTAAGCCTTTCGCTGAACATTACAAGAATTCAGAGAAAAAACCAATGTTGTTCACCGAACCGGGAACAACAGTTGTTGCAAGGTATCTGAACTTCGCAAGCAAGATCTTGAGTATAAAGGAAATTAGGAATCGTCACATAGCCAACATGGATGGAGATTATCATAACCTTGGCGAAATCTGCACCATGAAACAATTACCGGTCAGCATTATTCCCGGAGGAAGAAAACAAGAATCATTCCCAAATCTTGATATCATGGGCTTTACCTGTCTTGAACAAGACCTCATGTATCCACAATTTGACCGCCCTTTGGCCGAAGGTGATATCCTTGTTTTCAATAATGTCGGTGGTTACTCCATAGTCTCAAAGCCTCAGTTTATCAAACCTCAAAGTGCCATGTATGTTCTGAAAACAGACGGAACGACAGAAGAAATTATGAGGGCCGAAACTTTCGATGATGTCTTTGCAAAATTCAAATTCGATTTCTAAACATCTTATGCTTAAACCTATAACAGTTCTAAGCTCGGCATGTGGCGCATTTTTCATGCCGGGCTTTTTCAAATGTCTAAAAAACAATTGCGAACGGGATATTCGCATTGTCGGTATAGATATGAGTGACGATAGTGTGGCAATGGAGCTGCTTGTCGACAAATATTATCAAGTACCTCCTTATACTGCAAATAACTATGTAGATGCCGTACTCGAAATTTGTCGTAATGAACAAGTCGATATTTTCTTTCCCCATATATCGATGGAGCTGCCATTCATAGCGGCTCGTATTGATGATTTCAACAAGTTGGGCGTAAAAGTCTCAATGCCGGATCTTGATGCACTGAAAATCGCCAACAGCAAACTTCAGCTTTATAATTTCATGAAAGAAAAAGGGCTGAAGGTCCCCGGTTATTTTCTTGTTGATTCAAGCGAGACACTCCGAAAAAGAATCTCCGAACTCGGCTACCCGGCAAAACCGGTAGTTGTAAAAATGACCGAAAACAGTGGCAGCCGTGGTGTTCGTATAGTTCGGGCAGACTTATCTAAATCCAACCTTTTCATGCATCAGAAACCATCGTCTATGTTTGTAACATTAGATGAAATGTGTTCTATCATCGATGAATGTAATCCTGTGCCTGAAATGATGGCAATGGAATATTTCCCTGGTGTTGAGTTCACTGTAGACTTACTCGCTGACAAAGGAAAGACGCTTTATATAGCTGGTCGTAGAAATACAACAAGCAATCTCAGCATAGCTCAGACAAGCGTTGTAGAGAAAAAGGAAGAGGCTTATCAGATATGCGAGGATATAGTAAAGTATCTCAAACTTGATGGTAACGTGGGCTTCGACCTCATGCTTGACGAGAACGACACTCCTTGGCTGACAGACCTAAATCCGCGTATCACTGCAACAATCGTTCTCTATGCCGGTGCCGGTTTGAATCTACCATATCTGCGTGTGAAACAGCTCCTCGGAGAACCGCTGCCAGATATTGACATAAAGTACGGAACGAAACTACTCCGTAAATATTGGGATATTCTCTATAATGAAAAAGGCTTAATCTCTTTATAATGAAAAGTTTATTGTTTACTGGTGGCACTGGCTTTTTGGGCAATAACACAAGGCCTATACTAGAAAAGAAATATATTGTAACTACATGTGGAATATCACAGGCAGACCAGATTAAGTCTAATCTTGCAGCAGAAATCCCGGTGTTACCAGAACGGTATGATATTGTATTACATGCTTGTGGGAAAGCACATTCCATTCCTAAGACGGAAGCTGAAAAAAAAGTTTTCTACGATGTCAACTATCAAGGCACCGTAAACCTATGCAAGGCCTTAGAAAAGGTTGGTGTTCCTGATGCACTAATCTTTATCTCTACAATGAGCGTCTACGGAGATGTTCATGGTAGTCTTAATACCGAGGATACACCTTTAAGAGGTGACTCGCCTTATGCTGAAAGCAAAATAATGGCAGAAAAATATCTGACAGATTGGTGTAGAAAATATAACGTCACATTAGGAATTTTAAGGCCATCTCTTTTAGCAGGGCATAACGCTCCTGGCAATTTGGGTGCTATGGTTAATGGTATACGAAGTGGCGCCTATCTCAATATCGATGGTGGAAAAGCAAGAAAAAGCATATTGATGGCTGAAGACATTGCTCATTTGGTACCATTAGTTGCTGAAAAAGGTGGTATATATAATGTTTGCGACGACCATAATCCTTCTTTTGGGGAATTGTCGGAAGTTATTGCAAATCAACTTGGGAAAAGAAAACCGATTTCAATTCCTTTGTGGTTTGCAAAGTGTCTTGCAAAGATTGGTAATTTTTTCTCGTTTTTCCCAATAAATACAACTCGATTAGAGAAAATCATATCCGATGACACTTGGAGTAATGAAAAGGCCAAACGAGAACTTGGATGGGAACCACTCGATGTTTTGACTCATTATCATATTTGAAACTTGGTATGATTATAAATAATGAACTACTTGATAAAGTAATGACAGAGGCGAAGGGAAGCCCGCGTTTTCGAATGAACATGGACTTACGAAACTCCTGCGAAGATAAATCGCAGCGTATGCTAAATGTCCTTCTTCCGGGAACGGTTGTGCCTATCCATCGGCATCGCGAAACTTCAGAGACAACTATGATAGTACGCGGCAAGTTGTTCATGGTTTTCTACGATGACCTTGGAGGGCAAACGGAACGCTTCCTTCTCGATCCAACTATCGGTAATTACGGCGTTCAAATCTCCCAAGGCCAGTGGCACACAGTAGAGGTCATCGAACCTTCCGCCATCTTCGAAGTCAAGGATGGACCGTACACTCCGCTCACACCCGAAGACATGATGAACTGATGAAGCGCGAACGAATTCTGCTTTGTAAACCGAAGATGAGTGGGCGTGAGATTGATTTCATCAAGGCTGCTCTTGCAGAAGATTGGGCTGTGCCTCTCGGTCCAGACTGCGACGCCTTCGAACATGAGTTGGAGGATTTTGTTGGTCAAAATAAAAAGGTGGCAGCACTTGTCTCTGGCACTGCCGCTTTGCATTTAGCTCTCATTGCCAGTGGCGTTAAACCCAGCGACGAAGTCCTTGTTCAGTCTTTCACGTTCTGCGCGTCCACTAATCCCATAGCATATCTCGGAGCAACCCCTGTCTTTGTGGATTCAGAAAGGGATACATGGAATATGGATCCAGGACTGCTTGATCAGGCGATTGCCGACCGCATCAAGATGACGGGTAAGAAGCCGAAAGCCATTATCCCCGTTGCTCTTTATGGAATGCCGTATAAGATAGAAAAAATCTTGAATGTTGCCAATAAATATGGAATTCCCGTTATCGAGGATGCCGCTGAAGGATTCGGCTCTCGTTACAAAGGACAAGTACTCGGAACTTTCGGACATTTCGGAGCCTTGTCGTTCAACGGCAACAAGATGATCACGACATCTGGCGGAGGTGCGTTGATTTGTCCGGACGCGGAAACTCGCAAGACAATAATGTGGTATGCAACCCAAGCCCGTGAAAGTTATCCTTACTATCAACATGAAGTTGTTGGCTACAATTATCGTCTAAGTAATATTTCAGCATGTATCGGTCGAGCTCAGATGACTGTCCTTGATGAGCATATAGCCCATCACCGCCATGTGCAGGCGCTTTACGAGGAACTTCTAAAAGACGTCAAGGGCATCACGATGCACACGGCCCCGTCGCCCGAATATGACTCGAACTATTGGCTTTGCACAGCCACGCTTGATCCCGACCTCCAAATCAAAGGCCAGGAGAATGCCTACAAGCAGGTAATCACTGGAGCTGTCGGAGGAGCAGCTGGAGTTACTCACACTACCAGGACAGCCACGACAGACTGCCAGCCAAATGACAACGTTGAAGCTCTCCGCATGGCTCTTGATGCTGCCGGAATCGAGTCACGCCCACTGTGGAAACCTATGCACAAGCAACCAGTCTACAAGAATGCTCCCGCTTACACCAACGGAGTCAGCGAATCCCTCTTCAAAGTCGGCATATGTCTCCCTGCCGGTCCTTGGGTGACAGATGACCACGTCCGCTATATAGTCGACCAAATTAAAAGTTGTATATTGGCGAGATAATACCCAGTCATATTATTCAGTATCTGACTTTTTAATTTATCAAGTATTTACTTGCTCGTAATAACGGTTCTAAGCCTCTTCAATGTACGATTTTTAAGAAATAGAGGAGATAATTAAGAATCAAACATTTCCGGAGTTCATTGAAAATGTCGATTTTCTTGATTTCTACCGTCAGAATATACGCCCCCATAAAAGGTGGTGGCAGAGATCGCATCTCACCTAAATCATATGAACGGCAGTTTGAAAAAGAAAACGAACTAATTAAGGAACGCGGTATTTTGGGGGAGTCTGCGTTTTCTCCTTATAATGAGAAACTTATACTAAAAGGTTGCGGTAAGCTCCCCGTGTTATCTCTGCAGGTTCAACTGGCAAGTGCAAAATTAGCGATTTGTTTGAAGAATTCAGTTTTAGGAGTTGAGAAGTTGAGTTTTTTATGCGGTCTCATATTTAGCTTACGACCTACATTGCGGACGAAATTATCAGAAAAGTTATTGAAATTGGATTTTTTAGGGATGTACTGACGAATAAGTTTGTTCTCGTGTTCGACCGCGCCTTTCTGCCAGGAACAATAGCTGTCAGCGAAATAAACCGTCACATCGTCCATTCCACGCATTCTCAGTCCGGCCGTGATTTCGAGATGGGCGGCGAATTCGCTGCCATTGTCAGTTGTAATGGTTTTCAGATACTTGCGGTAGCCGTAAAGCATTCTGACAACAGTACGTGCCAGCGGGGATGCTTTTTTGCCGTGAGGCAGTTTCTCCATCATCACGAAGTTGGTCATGCGTTCTACCAGAACGAGTATGGCGTGACCGTATGCGTCAACAATCAGATCCATTTCAAAGTCTCCGAAACGTTTTCCGTCAGCTTCCGCGGGCCGGTCGTGTATGCTTGTCCGGTTGGCTATGTTGGTGGCTTTGGTCGGCCTGCGTTCAGCAACAGGGCGTCGTTTGAAATTCGGATGGCGGCAGTTCCGGCGCAGTTCTCCGCTTTCATCTGCCTTTATGATATTGTATATGGACTGGATTGAAACAGATATACCGTCTTTGCCCAATACGCCACGAATCTGTTCAGGCGACCATTGATGGTCAATGATCATCTGCTTTATCCGCCATACCAGGGTATTGTCGAGCTTCCTGTTGGAGGTGGTGCGCTTTCTGCGTTCAACAGCTTTCGCATGAGCCTTATCCCATAGATAATTACCTTTTGCCGTTGAGTTGCGTTTTAGCTCACGGCAAAGCGTTGACTGACTGCACCCTACAATCAGGGCGATTTCTTTTCTCGGAGTTTTTCTTTGCAGTAAGGCGAAAATTTGCGACCTTTGCTGCGAGGTTAATTGTTTGTAGTTCATGACAAAACAAAGATAGTTAATCTCAGGGAGACTTCGGTCTCCTTTTTTATGTTCGCCCAGCATGTATTCAGTCTAACAGGTGTATCCGTCCGAAAAAAGCCGGCTTGATTTTCCATTTTAAGTCGGCTTTTAGCTTATTCTTCAAAAATTATATGGCAGCAGCTTTACCAGCTGCTCTTCATCCATTTCGGGTCCGATATTGTCAAGGGTATGTTCGAGCCATTTCCGGGGATTGATTCCCAGGTTTTCACATGAGATGATGAAGGTGTAGAAGATGGCGTTGTCCTCAGCTCCGCGGTCATTCTGAGAGAACAGGTAATTTTTGCGTCCCAGCACTGACGGGCGCTGTCCCTGCTCGACCGGATTGCTGTCGATAAGATAATGTCCGTTTTCTGTATAACGTCTGACCAGTGGCCAGAGTGAGAGGGCGTATTTTATGGCAACGGCAAGAGGTTCTTTGGGAGTACAGGTCAATAAGGCGGTCTGCATCCATACTTCATGACCGTTCAGAAGCGGCACTGCAAGGCGCTGACGTTCGGAGCGGATCTCGTCCGCCGTGACGCCGGCGCCTTTCAGGTTCTCTTCAAGCGTGTATAATGTGGCGATATGCTTCACCGCTTCTGCAGCAAGCGGATTGGATTTCTGCGCGTCGACAAACTTGCGGCCTATGTGAGCCATGCATGCCAGAACCGTTATTCCGGGCACATTCTCAAATTCGTTATAAACATTATAGCCATCGTTCTGTATCGCTCCATCCTGACTTCGTCATTGCGTCACCCTAAACACCAAAGTGGTCAAAAAGCGGCTTC